>WVZH01000024.1:12157-66175 GCA_011772595.1 Anaerolineales bacterium | reverse complement strand
GATCCGAAAAGACTCTCTTAGTGAAATGCTTGTTTTGTCTCAAATGTTTTGAGGACATACAGGAGATACTACGGGGCAATTCGCTGTACAATCGGCAAAGATATGGTACTAAGCCCGGCAAGATTATAGGGTAAGCCACAGCGGTCAGGTGAGCCTGACTCTACCGCAAGGCGCCTACCGTTTCCGCGCCGACTACGATGGCTTGCATTTCTGGTCCGGCGAGACGGATCACTGTGCTGTTCCAGGCTGCCTCTAGGCCACGGTTGAGCTGCCCGGCGGCGGTGAGACCACGCCGCAGTCCGTGACGGTCGACTACACCTTCGACCCGCTCTACCGCCTGACGGCGGCGGACTACTCCACCGGTGAATACTTCCACTACACCTACGACGCGGTCGGGAATCGCCTGACGCAGGAAACGCACGAAGCGTCGAACAGTTACGTATACGACATAGCCAATCGCTTGATCGAAGTCGACGGCATAGCCTACACATGGTCCGCCAACGGCAATCTGCTCTCGGATGGCGTCAGCACCTACACCTACGACCACGCCAACCGCCTGACAGGCGTGGTGCAGGGTGCGGACACTTATAGCTTCACCTACAATGGTCTTGGGGATCGCCTGAGGCAGACGGTGAACGGAACTCCGACTTACTACACACTCGATTTAGTTTCCGACCTGACGCAGGTGCTCGATGACGGGACGAATGCCTACTTATATGGTTTGGATCGTGTCGGCGAGCAGCAACCTGCGCGCTGGGCTTACCATGTGCCAGATGTCTTGGGCAGTGTATGACAGCTGGCAGATGCCGAAGTGTCAGTGACGCTGGTGAGATCCTATGAGCCGTTTGGCGGCACCATGGCCAGCAGCGGCCCGGTCGTGACGAGTTACAGTTTTGCCGGTGAGTGGGTGGATACAGGTTCTGGATTGTTATATCTCCGTGCGAGATATTATGCGTCTCAAGATGCAAGATTTATAAGCCCCGATCCTCTGCATGGAGATATTCGCAATCCTCAGTCGCTTGCCAGTTACATATATGTAGAAAACAATCCGATAAATTACATTGATCCGTCGGGACTGATTACAGAAAGTGAAACCAAGGATGCCGATTTAAGATAGAAATTTCTCGAGGTTGTCTACAAGGTTAGAATCAAGAAGGATTGGGGATTTCACATAGTCACCATCCCATCAATTTATGGTGAGGAGATACAGACATTCTGTACATGGCGAGAAGGGAATTGGCGATCAATTGAGGAGCTTGATTGGACGCGGGATGCAGTAATGGAAGTTTCGAAGGCGATGGGTGGATCATGGAAATTCAAATCCGCAATGCATAATCGAATGGTCACAATCATACGCTACAGTAGGAGTTCGCCAGGAGGCGCAGCCCCTCCTCCAGTGTAAGAGGGGAGTGGGATCGCGACCAAGGTCTACCCGTCTGAATCGGATGTAAGCACATTGTCCTTACCTTTCTCCGAGGGCTCTGAGAAACCTGTAAGAATCCAAGCCTCCCAGCGAATATCCTAGGGATCCTTTGGCCGAATTTTGAATGGCACTCCTCAAAACTGCCTTTATAAGGAAGAAAACGCCCTTTCGGGCGCTTCCTCAAAAGGTAGCGGGGCTCAGATTCGAACTGAGGACCTTCAGGTTATGAGCCTGACGAGCTGCCACTGCTCCACCCCGCAACGCTCATTTAACATTTCCCCCTAGGCGTTGCGGATTATATCACAGCGGACTCTTCAGCGTCAAGGAATCACTCCCCGAAGAGCAACGCAAACCACACTTCCCAGTTGCTCGGAGGTTCTGGAACTGGCGTCGGAGTCGCTGTGGGGCCAATTTCCGTGTCAGGAGGTGTGATTGGCACGACAAGGATCTCCCCCGGCCGCACCATACCGCCGTGCTCGTGAGCCCATTGCATCGCCCGCTCTTCGCTTGTCGCCTCCGCAACCTGGGTCTTCAAGATGGCGTTCTCCGTTTCTTTTGCCGCCACCTCGCTCTGCAAATCCTGCGCATCGCGCTCAAGGCGGCGCGTCTCCGCCATGCGACGATTGAGATCGCCCAAGATAAGGATGGCGGCCACAAGAAGGATCAGGACCCAGATTAAGGGAGGTCGGTTTCTACCTGTTTGGTCGTCGTGCATCTCAGCCGCCATCTTACCCGAGCACCAATCAGCCTGCAAGTTCAATGCCATGAAGATCGTATACCCACAGACGTTAGCGCATTGACGGGAATGACGTTCAATCCACAATAGGGAACGCCCTCGCCATAGGGCATACGACGAGGGCGAGGCGTTCTAAGATCACTATCCGGGAACGCCTACATCATTCTACACCCAAATCGCACTTGTGTGCAAATGCTCGTGACAGCCACGATGGAAGCGCCATCCCTCAGTGATGGCTCCATGGTCTTATGAGATTGTCGTTAGACGTTGGACGACTACATGGTGAAGCTCCCCTTTCTGTCATTGCGAGCCCCGGAAGGGCGATGCGATTCCCTACCCCCCCTACATGTCATCGCGGGCCCCGCCAGGGGCGAAGCGATCCCCTAGCTCTCCCATCTGTCATCGCGAGCCCCGACAGGGGCGAAGCGATCCCCAACACGCGGGTAAGGGATTGCCACGGCCCGGAGTTCACCCAGAGCTTGACGAAGGGGGCCTCGCAATGACGTGTGAAGTTGGGGGGATTGTTGCTCTCGACTTCTTACATGTCAGACGTCGCGGAGTCTATCCTAAGCCTGCCTAAGGACCCCTCGCAATGACACCGGGAGTGGTAAACAAAAAACCCCTTTGAGGGGCTTGAGGTGCCGAAGGCGGGAGTCGAACCCGCATGAGCGTAAAGCTCACTGCGCCCTGAACGCAGCGCGTCTGCCAATTCCGCCACTTCGGCGTGCTGAGCTATTCTACCCGATGCCGATCAATTGTCAACGGAAGGTGTTAAATCTACCCATTCCTCAACGGCGTCGTCGTTTGCCCGTCCGCAGTTCAGGCAACCAGTTCCTTTTCAGCCTCGTCGAGTTTCAGGCTTATCACCCTGCTGACCGAATCCGCACCCATACTTACGCCGTAAATCACCTCTGCAGCCTGCACGGTTAAGCGATTGTGCGTGATGACCATGAATTGCGTATCCTGGCTGAGCTCCTGCAGCATCTCACAGAAACGAATTACGTTGGCTTCATCCAACATCGCATCCACTTCATCAAGGACGCAGAATGGCGTGGGCGAAACCTTCAGCAATGCGAAGATCAACGCCGTCGCGACGAGACTGCGTTCACCGCCGGAGAGGACTGCCAGTCCTTGTGAGCGCCGCCCGGGTAGCCGGGCCTCGATATCGATCCCCGTTTGGGTTAGATCGCTCGGATCGGTCAGGAGCAGACGCGCGTTGCCTCCACCGAACAAACGCTTGAAGGCATCACGAAATGCAGCGGCAACCTCATCGAATGTTTTTCGAAACTCACGCTCCATCAGCAGGTCGAGTTCGGCGATGACCTCCTGGATTTGCTTCTCTGCCTTCCTCAAATCACCAACCTGCGATGTTAAAAACACAACCCGCTGATCCACTTCCTCATACTCACGCTGTGCTTCAGGATTAACCGCTCCCATACGCCGCATTTGCGCCCGTAGATGATTGACCTGCGAACCCAACTCGAGTGGCAGATTTTCCACACGCGGTAACCGCTCGACCAACCCTTCAAACGGTAAGGGGTCCTGACCTGTTACATCAGACCCGTAATCGAAGGCAACCAGTCCAAAATCGTCTTCGATTCTTCTTCTCAGACTGACCAACTCCTCCTGACGGCGGGCAAGCTCAATCTGAGCGTGCGAATGCTGCCGTTCGGTATTTTGGAGTGAAACGCGCCAACGATTCTCTTCGGCTTCAAGCTCGTTCCGCCTTCGCTCTGTCGCCAGCAGTGATTCTTCTGCTGGTCGGGTTTGCCCCTTAAGCGCGGACAGCTGACCTTCGAGCTCATCCATGCCCTTTTCTGCCTCATCCTCTTGCTGTCCTACCGTGCCTTGCTCTGCCTTTGTAGTCTGCAGGCGATTCGTCCATTCATCCAGCTGGGCTTGTACCTCCAGCAGGCGCTTCGAAAGCTCCGAGGCCCGGCTTTGTGCATCATCCAATCCAAGGCGAGCGACTTCAAGACGCCCCTCAACACGAGCCAACCCCAGATGGGGATCTGCGCCTCCTACAGCATCGACCGCTTCCTTCAATTGCCTCTCCAAGTGCAAACGGTCTTGCTCGAAGGTAGGTCGTTGGTCCTCAAGAAGCTCCCTCTCCTGCTGAATCTCCATCCAGGCCTTGTCAAGAGCCTGAACTTGATGGCGTGTTTTCGTCAACTTATCCTGCGCGTCTTTGAGCGTCAACCCAGCCTGCTCGTATGCCAAGGCTGCTTGATGCTCTACCTCGCGCGCCCGATCTACCGCCTGCTGTGAGATCTCAAGTTTCTCCCTGGTTATTTTCAATTCCATTGAATGTTGTTCTAGTTGCCTACGGATGTCCGCTAGCGCCTCGCTTACGGCGAGCTTATCCGCTTCAATCTGGCTTATGGATTGACGGTCTCTCTCATCGGAGGATCCCTTACCGAGCAATACCTGTCCCGAAGGGTAGAAAAGATCCCCTTTCAAAGTAACGACACGTGCGTATGCAGGTAGGTCAGGCAGGATGCGCTGAGCCACTCCGATATCGGTGACCACCAGAGTCTGCCCAAGCAAAACATCGATCGCCGCTTGAAAGCGTTCATCCGCCTGGACAAGCGATGCGGCATCGGCCAAGCATCCCGGATCGGATGGTACCTGAATGCGAGGGGGACGATGATTTGCGTCGAGCGCGAGTAGTGCGGCATGGCCGTCGCTGCTCTTCGTTTCTAGCCACACCAGTGCTGCAAGTAGCTCTTCGATCGTCCCAAAAACGAGTGATCTCTGAAATTCACCTAATGCAGCGTTAATCGCCATTTGATACTTGGCGGAGATTTTCAACTGATCGGAAATTATCCCCGCGAATCCCTCGATTTGCCCCTCACTCGCACCTCCACGGATTTGGTTGAGGAACTCTTCGTGGGCTTCGAGCGCCACGCGCCGGACCTGTAATAGCGCAGCGAGCCTGGCATCTTGTGACTGTAAATCGGAGAGACGATCCTGTACTCGGATCCGCTCGGCTTCGATCTCAGCGAGATCGTTTTGAGCTGCAGTGTATTTCTCAACCGCTTGCTCATGATCCTGTTTTGCTCTGCGATGCTCAATTTCGAGCTCCGTGACCCCTGCCTGTGCTTCAGAGACAGCGCTTTCACTCACTTCCTGATCCGAGGTGAGAGATACTCTTTGTAGCTCCAAGGATTCAACTCGCTCTTCGATCAGCGAATAGCGAGCCTGCCAGGCGGCTTGCTCTGCTGCCACGACCTCCAATGCTTTTCGCAGTTCTTCTACTCGGTCGAGATGTGCCTGAAGGTGTTCGGGTTCTGCTCGCTCCGTTTGTCCCAGATCACGCAACTCGATCTGTGCCAGCTCGAGCGTCTCACGCTTGCCTTGCTCGGATTCACGCGCTTGGGACAGATCCTGTTCCAAGCTTTCACGAGTTCGCTCCAGCGACGACAACTCCGATTGGATCAAGGTTTCCTGATCCGCCAGCCAACGAAGGCGTTCCCTTGCCACTGCTAGATTTCGACCCATAACCTCACGATCGGTGTGCAGCATTGAAACCTGTTGGCTCCACGTTTGGAGTTGCGAGCGGAGCGTATCGATGTGGGTGCGCGTAGTGGCCAATTCACGCTCAGCTGACATCTGTTCCTGGCGCAATCCATCACGAGCCTTCCGCTTCTCTTCCGAGTCTGCTTTTGCCGTCGAGACGACTTCCATCAAATGGTACCAATGGTAGCCATACCACACGCGCAGGGCAGCGTCGAGGTCGCTTTGGACCTGCTCATACTCGCCGGCACGCTTTGCTTGCCGCTTCAAGCTCCGCAAACGGGGCTGCAATTCGGCGAGGATATCTTGTACCCGCTCGAGGTTACGCCGAGTGTGATCCAAACGCCTGAGGGCTTCTTCTCTACGACTACGATACAAGCCGATCCCCGCGGCTTCCTCAAAAAGACGCCGCCGCTCATCGGCTTTCAACGAAAGCGCCGCATCCACGAGCCCCTGTCCAATAATCGTGTAGGTTCGTTGCCCAAGTCCACAATTTGCGAGTAACTCTGTGACGTCCCGCAATCGGACCCGCTGTCCGTTGATCAGATACTCGTTCTGACCGTCGCGGTACGCTCGGCGTGAGATACTCACCTCGGAGAATTCGATGGGCAACCAACCGTCACTGTTATCGAAGGTGATCGTCGCCATCGCCATGCTTGCTCGCGGTCGGTTCTCTGAACCCGAGAAGATCATATCTTCCGTCCGTTTGCCGCGCAGCAACGAATAAGATTGCTCCCCTAAAACCCAACGGATTGCGTCGGCAATGTTGGACTTCCCCGTACCATTCGGTCCAACGACGACGGTAATGGTCGGTGCGAGAGCGATCTCCGTTTTGAGTGCGAAGGTCTTATACCCTTGCAGGTCTAGAGATTTCAGTCGCGAGGCTGCACCGTCAGTAAAAGACACCTCAATCCATCCTATTCCCAGAAGGCAGTTTGGTCGACCTGCGCCATGGCATCCACGGCAGCTTCCTGGGCGGCGTCCTGCTTGCTCCTACCCCGACCTCGACCCCGGATCCCATTTCCCACAGTGACTTCGACGACGAACTCGCGCGCGTGGTCAGGTCCATACGAATCGACTGTGTGGTAGCGTGGAGTTTCTCCGAGTTCGGCCTGTGCCCATATCTGTAGCAAGCTACGCGCATCGAACAAGGATCTATCGTCCAGCACGGCGTCGGAAGCCGCCTCTAGACGAGGTTCCATGAATTCGATTACGGCTTCTAAACCGGCATCGAGGTACAAGGCGCCAATAAGCGCCTCAAAGGCAGCGCACAGTAAAGCCGGACGTCCTCGTCCGCCAGTAGAATCTTCTCCGCGACCAAGAAGGAGCGCCTCCCCGAGGTGGATCTCCTCCGCAAATGCAGCAAGTTGTTCTGTCCTCACCAGCGCAGAGCGCAAACGCGTCAACTGACCCTCGTTCATCTCTGGGAAATGTTTGTACAGCCATGCCGCGGTAAGAAAATCGAGTGCCGCATCCCCGAGGTATTCAAGGCGTTCGTTGTCTTCTAACACCTCAGGGTTTTCATTGACAAAAGAACGATGTGTCAATGCCCTTCGTAGCAAGTGTGAATCTTTAAAGTTAAGCCCCGCCTGCAGGGCAAACTCTTCTGGCGACATGGACTGCTCCACGAACTTGGGGAACGCCGCAAACTCAAGAAGGCCTGAGTTTTCCGCGTACCACCAGTTCTGATCTATTTTGTTTACAACGCCTATTTTAATCCGAGAATGCCTGAAATGCCAGCACCGCGTTATGGCCACCAAAGCCGAATGCGTTGCTCAGCGCCACCCTCACGTCCGCTTGGCGCGATTGATTGGGGATGTAGTCCAGATCACATAAGGGGTCTGGCGTTTCATAGTTGATCGTCGGTGGAAGCATACTGTCACGAATCGCGAGCACACAAAAGATCGCCTCCAGAGCACCCGTAGCACCCATCATATGACCCGTCATAGACTTTGTGGACGAGATGGGAATCTGCGCTGCGAACTCTCCGAGGGCAGACTTAATGGCCTTTGTTTCCATAATATCGTTCAACTCCGTTGCTGTGCCATGCGCGTTGATATAATCGACTTCTTCAGGTTTTAGGTCTGCATCGCGCAATGCATCTCGTATTGCGGAGGCACCCCCAACCCCATCTTCCGAAGGTGCAGTAATGTGATAAGCGTCCCCTGTAGCGGCATAACCCACCAACTCTGCTAAGATTGTTGCGCCGCGCGACCTGGCAGATTCCAGGCTTTCAAGTACCATCACGGCGGCGCCCTCCCCCATGACCAACCCGTCGCGGTGTTTATCAAATGGCCTGGGTGTGTTCCAAGGTTCTTCCCTCTTGCGGGACATCGCCCCTAAGCGGTCAAAAGCGCTTACACCGAGTTCGGTTATCGTTGCATCGGCACCACCAGCGATACAGATGTCAACCACACCTGCACGGATCAAAAAGGCGGCTTGGCCGAGGCCGTCTGCCGCCGATGCGCATGCGGAGGACAGTGAATAGCATGGGCCTTTCGCACCAATGTCGATCGCAACGAGGCCAGAAGCCCCGTTGGGCATAAACATGGGGATCATGAACGGGCTGACTCGCCGCGGACCTGTTTTGTCTATCGTCCGCACAGAATCCTGGACGGTATTTAAACCCCCTACGGCGGATGAGACGATCACACCGATTCTCCCGGCGTTTTTATCGCTCACTTCGAGACCTGCTTGGGAGATCGCTTCCCCCGCAGCGACGGTTCCGAATTGTTCAAAACGGTCGCGCCGTCTCGCTTCACGGAGATCCATATGATTTGTCGCATCGAAATCTTTAACCTCACAGGCGATGTTGACATTGAATTCGGAAGTATCAAACAAAGTTATCGGTCCAACGCCGGATTTTCCCTGGATTGTATTTTCCCAGGTTTCAGCAACGTCCAAACCAAGTGGATTGACGCTGCCCATGCCTGTCACCACGACACGTCGTCTTTCACCCATGCTCCCCTCCGCTTCCCACTCGCCGACCAGGTGAGGTCTTCTGATTAGACTGACTTAAAACCGATGCCAGTCAATATTGCTACAACCGGATTCGGAAGTACTCCTAGCACAGAATGTAAAGCTGGCCAAACAACAGCAGATGTTGGCTCTACGTACAACCCTAAATGGCTTAGCGCGTCGCGCCCGGCAAGGATCGCGTCTTCGTCTACGACGACAACCTTCCCTCCGGACTCCTCTATCGCCGCCAATATAGCATCGCCGCGGAGGGGATGCGATATCCGTATTCCCTCGGCGATGGTATCCCCCTCACTCACCCGTTCCAAACCTGTCATACCACCCGTAAAGACCGCCCATAGCGGCGCGCACGCCTTGGCTTGAACAGCTACCATTTGTGGGACACGATCGATAATTCCAGCGAAAATCAGCGCCTGAAAACCGCGATACGCTCCAAGAAACAATGTCCCTTGACCTACAGGCATAATCACCGCTCCCGGCGAGCTTCCAAGTTGCTCGACGATTTCGAACGCCACCGTGGCCATACCTGCCAGGCTATGCGGTAGGTGTGCGTGGCTAGCGTATACCTCCCCGCCATCAGCCGCTTGTCGCACCGCGTCCGTGGCAGCAGAACGAGGCCCCGGTACTGATACGACCTCCGCACCGTAGGCTTCGATCTGGGATCTTTTAGGTCCGGAGGCGTACGCAGGCACGTATATACGCGCCGTGATCCCGGCACGCGCAGCATATGCAGCAAAGGAAGCTCCAGCATTGCCCGAAGAATCCTCCACCGCTTGTGAAACACCTGCTGCATGGAGTGCACTCACCAAAACCATGGTTCCTCGATCCTTAAAGGAACCTGTAGGATTCAGATGCTCACACTTGAAGTAGATTTGGCGGTCCTCGATGGTATATCCCAGGAGAGGGGTTCCCCCCTCTCCAAGATCGAAAAGGGGAGCACCGGGTGGTAAGGGATAGGTTAGGCGGTAGCGATCCAACCCTGGCCTGGATGGGAGTCGGGTTGACACCGGAGAATAAGCCAGCGGTGAATCGAAATCGTAAATCCCTCCGCAGCCCGGACAGCAGAAAAGGATATCCTTTCCCTCATAAGGTTTTTCGCATCCGGTGCAAACAAATGGCCAGCCCCATTCTCCAAGGCCGGCCTGATTAGCGTCGGGCGTCATTGCTGGCGATCATCCTCCGTGGGATGATACTCCCCTACAATCCACTCTTCTGTCTCGGGCCCAAATTCTTTCTTCCAGATGGGCACAATTTCCTTGAGCCGATCGATCCCGTAGCGAGCCGCTTCGAACGCACCAGAGTCCCGATGACCGGACGTGCAGGCGATTAATACCGTGGGTGTGCCAGGACTAAGACGTCCGACACGCTGCAGGATAGCAATTCCCGCTACGGAGGGCCATCGCTGACGGATCTCGTCTGCCACTTGGCTCATTTTCGATTTCGCCATGGGCTCATAAGCTTCGTACTCGAGATACTCCGTTATCCGCTCACCCTCCCGCTCCGTGCGACCGCGGACCACGCCAGTGAACACACACGCAGCACCGGTAGAAGGAAGGATGATTTCTTCCAGAATGGCGTTCAAATCTAATGGTCCGCGTGTTATTCTAAAAATTGTTGGCCCAACCTCGTCCTCACCGCCGCTCACTGGAGGGAAGAGGGCCACTTCGTCTCCATCCTGCAGCGCGTCGTGGGCAAAAGCGTATTCGCGATTGATCGACACAAGTGTAGAAGGTATGGCTGGCTCAAGTTGCGAATGTCGTGCCTGGACCGCCTCCAGCAGATCCGTCACGACAGCTCCGTCCGGCAAGGTGAGCTTTTCTTCTCGGACTCCTGCTCGATCACGCAGCGTAGCGAAGTAAAGCACGGTCACTACCATCGCCTCAAGTCTCCAACAAAATGTCCCCACTGCTGCCGCCGTGCTTCTCAACAAGACGGATATCCGTGATGCGCGCGCCCCGCTCGACGGATTTGATCATGTCGTATATTGTCAGAGCAGCGACGCTCACCGCTGTTAGTGCCTCCATCTCAACACCCGTAGGACCTGTAGCATGCACACTCGCTGAAATATCTGCGCCGGGGAGCTCGTCCGAGAAGACGACCTCGACCTTTATATCCGTCAGCGTAAGTGGATGACATAATGGGATAAGATCTGAGGTGCGTTTGGCAGCCAGGACGCCGGCGATTTCAGCAACCGCGCGTAGATCACCTTTCTCGAGATCCCCGGATCGAGCCAGCGCCAACGTGTCGGTCGCCATGATCACCGAACCACGAGCCCTCGCCCAGCGTTCGCTCTTTGGTTTTTGTCCTACATTCACCATACGGGCACGCCCACTCATATCCAGATGGGTCATTTTTTTCTTCATAGCTTCATTATACCGGCTCGAAATCTGGCGCGACAAGCGAATCCTGGTTGTCGCAAGGCGAACCGGTACCAAGTAAACCCAAGAGCCAGGCTACGAATGCACCCATGATTCCCAGTTTCACGATATCTTGACACGAACAACCAGCCTGCTATAATGTTACCGCCTGCCCGTTGGGCAGGCCGTATTGTGCCTTTTTCTAGGAGTAGAAACCATGCCGCCGCTGCCAAAACGAAAACTCTCAAAGGGTCGGCGAAACCGTCGTCGGGCGCACGACGCCCTTTCACCTCGTCACCTGCACGTGTGCACCAACTGTGGCGAGAAACACCTACCCCATCGCGTGTGCCCGAATTGTGGTCACTACGCCGGGCGCGAGATCATCGAGATCGAAAGAAGTTAGCCCCTTAGGAGGGCCGTGTGTTTTCACGCGGCCTTTTGATTCTCATGCCTATTAACCCAGCACAAACAGCTTTCGTCTTTCCCGGCCAGGGCTCTCAAACCGTCGGTATGGGAGCAGCACTTGCCGAGGAAGATCACGCTGCCGCACAGGTGTTCTCTCAAGCGGATGACATCCTCGGCTACTCGATCTCGAAACTGTGCTGGGAAGGCCCGGATGAGAAACTCAATGACACCCTTCATACCCAACCAGCCCTGCTCACACATTCTGTGGCTGTTTTGAGAGCTTTCCAAGCTCAGTATCCGGATTTTGAACCGGCTTTCACCGCTGGGCACTCATTGGGCGAATTCAGTGCACTTGTCGCCTCAGGAGCTTTGACTTTTCCAGACGCCTTGCGGCTAGTCGAAGCTCGTGGCAAAGCGATGAAGGCGGCTGGCGAACGACAACCTGGAGGCATGGCTGCCGTCCTGGGTCTTGAAGTCGAGGACGTAGATCAAGTATGCGAACAGGTTTCCAGAAACAGTGGTGGTGGAGTTTGGGTCGCCAACGACAATTGTCCAGGTCAGGTCGTCATCTCCGGCGATGAGGGCGCGCTCTCAGCCGCTAGCGAGCACTTACTTGATAGAGGTGCCAAGAAAGTCGTCCGTCTCGCCGTGAGCATAGCCTCCCACACGCCATTGATGAAACCAGCGTTGGACGATTTCGATCGAGCACTACAAACCACCCAAATTCAGGATCCTCAGATTGCCATCGTCGGAAATGTGGAGGCTAAACCTCTGCATTCCGCGGTCGAAGTGCGTGCAGATCTCAGCGCTCAACTAACCGCGAGGGTGCGTTGGACAGAATCAATTCGCTCGATGCTCGACTCCGGTGTGACAACTTTTATCGAGCTCGGTCCGAAGAATGTTCTAACCTCGTTAATACGTAGAATTGAACGCTCAGCCGCTGGAATGACGCTCGACGCTCCCACAAGCCTCGCAGCGTTCCATGAGATGCATTGATTCCTCACGATCCCATTAATAGGGAAGGCGATTAGATCAGACATCGCGGGTATATAGATGGAAGAATCTGCCATGAGCAACAAACAAATCGTCTTCTTCACGCATATTTCCAGCAGAGTGTGGTAACTCGATGCGCAGACTGTTTTATGCCCTCCTCCTAAGCCTTGCGGTTTATTTCATATTCACCCATCGAGAAGAGCTTCAGTTGATTGTGGAGGTCTTAGGCCAAGGCGATTGGCGCTGGATGTTAGCAGCTATAGGAGCTGGATTGATCTGGATCGTCGTCATCGGCGCAGCCCTACAATCGACCTACCGACTAGTAGGGATCCACGAAAACTTAGACCGGCTCGTTCCTTTGACGACCGCCGCAAACTTTGTCAACGTTGTAGCTCCGAGCTACGGGGCGGGGGCCTTGGCAGTCTTGATCGCTGACGGTCGCCAACGAAAGAAACCCGCCGCTAAAGTTTCGACCGCCGCAATCCTTTACCTGGTCTACGATTACCTCGGCTTTATTTTCGTTCTATCGGTCGGAGTTGTTATCCTTTATCGACGCGGTGTTCTTGATACCGTGTTGATTGCCGCATCAGTTTTTTCCATCATCATCGGTTTGACACTCATCGTTCTCACCGTGTTGGGAATACAATCCAACCAGAAATTAGGTAAAGTCATCCTCTGGCTCATCAGGCTAGGAAACCGGATCCTATATCCATTGATGAAACGCAATCTGATAGAAGACGACCGTGCGAAATCCTTCGCTCGCAACGTTTCTGAGGGCCTGCAACACATTCAACGCAAACCAGGAAATCTTCTGCTTCCCGCCTTATTTGCGTTAGCCAGAAAAGCAATGATGATGGTCATCCTGTATCTCGTCTCCATGGCGTTCAGACACCCTCTCAATCTCGACACACTAATCGCTGGGTTTACAACGAGTTACTTGTTCACAATCGCCTCCATCACCCCTTCTGGGGTGGGTTTCGTAGAGGGCGCCATGACCGTGTACCTTACCGAATTACAGGTTCCTCTTGCCGCTTCAGCTGTTATCTCCCTCGCCTACCGTGGCATTACGTTTTGGTTGTTTATGGCTTACGGGATCATCGCTATACGTTGGGTTGGTTACTATCCACGAAAATCCGCTCTACCTTCTACTGTCTCCGCCAACCCAAATCCACATTTAAAAACACAAAACCAATCCACTCACGTGAACCCCCCCAGGGAACCTGTTTCCAAACCAAACAACTCTGTAGCATCTCACTAATCACTCAGCAGGTGTGCCATCCCAATTCCACTTGAGAACTGAGGATAGGAGATATGCATTTCCTCGCCATTAAGACTCCGTTTCTTCCATGAGTAATTTCATGGTCATGGGAGCCGGTATCATACGTTATCGAATCCATCATTGGCGATCACGGTATGATTCTCTTGGCTAGAGTTCAATCCGATGTCATAATGCTCGTAAGATAAGAGTCCCATGCGTGTTAGATCTTTTTCTTTAAAACGATTCCTGTTGGGCGATCCGCTTGCCAGTTCTCAATTGGCGCACGAGAAGCTCACGAAGATTAAAGCGCTGGCGGTATTTTCTTCCGACGCGCTCTCCTCGGTCGCATATGCGACCGAGGAAATCTTGTTTGTCCTTGTGGCGGTAGGTTCGGCGGCATTTGGTTTCTCCATCCCCATAGCACTTGCCATCGCAGCCTTGCTGATCATCGTTGGGATTTCTTATCAGCAAACAATCCATGCTTATCCGGCCGGGGGTGGAGCGTATATCGTCGCCAAAGACAATTTGGGTACGATAATCTCGCTCGTAGCTGGCGCTTCGCTTCTTTTTTCCTATACCCTCACTGTGTCGGTAAGTATCTCCGCAGGTGTTGCTGCAATCACATCATGGCTTCCCGGACTACTACACTACCGTGCCATACTGGCTGTGACCGCTGTGGCCATCGTTACCATCATCAATCTGCGAGGTATGAGCGAATCGGCCACAATTTTTGCCGCACCGACCTATCTATTTATCGCCGGTATCTTATCGCTCATCATATACGGTCTTGCTCGCTGGCTCATCGCTGGAAGCCTACCGCAGGTTGAAGTCTTGCAACCGGCACATTCCGAACTCACCTTCGCTAGTATCTCGATCTTCCTGCTTTTACGAGCCTTCTCCGCCGGTTGCACTGCGTTGACGGGGATCGAAGCTATCAGCGACGGTGTTCCGGCTTTTCGCCCCCCTGCAGCAGACAATGCAGCGAAAACCCTGCTCACGATGATCGCCATCCTTACAACGATGTTCCTCGGAATAACTTTCCTGGCAAATCAGGTCGGGGCTACCCCCAGCCACGCCGAGACCGTACTTTCACAAATTGGTCGTGCACTGTTCGGGGAAGGTCCGCTCTACATCGGGGTTCAAATTGCCACCGCGCTGATTCTCTTACTTGCGGCCAACACTGCCTTCGCAGATTTCCCTCGCCTGTCGTATTTCATGGCTCGCGATGGATACATGCCTCGTCAGATGGGAAATCTGGGCGATCGATTGGTGTACTCAAACGGAATCATACTTCTCGCTGCAATCGCCTCTATCCTGATTTTGACCTTTAACGGTGACACTCACAGTCTCCTGCCAATGTATGCGGTAGGTGTGTTTATTTCATTTACTATTTCTCAGCTGGGCATGGTTCGCCGCTGGTTGCGACTTCGATCACCAGGTTGGTTGCCAAACACTATGATCAACCTGATTGGCGGTTTCACGACACTGGCAGTCTTTTTAATTATTCTTACCACCCGCTTCACACAAGGAGCATGGATCGTCGTGGTACTTATCCCTGCGATCGTAGCATCTCTGTTGAGGATCAGGCACCATTATCTCGAGGTGGCTTCGAAGCTATCGTTGGAGGAATATGGAGCACCATACCGCATGCGTCATGCGAGGGTCGTGATGCCTATCGGTGGCGTCCACCGGGGCGTCCTCAAAGCGCTCGAATTTGCCCGCTCCCTCTCGCCTGATGTTACGGCAGTTTACGTCGAATCCTCAAAAGAAGAGGGTGAGAAGGTGCGCCAAAAATGGAAGAAATGGGGCGATGGCACTCGCCTGGTCGCCATCCCTTCCCCCTATCGCTCTGTTATCGGCCCTCTCGTAGGCTATCTCAAGCAACTCGAAGAAGAACGTCAACCCAACGATGTTATCACGATCATCCTTCCCCACTTCGTCCCCGCTCGTTGGTGGGAAAACCTTCTTCACAATCAAAATGCCTGGCTCATCCGTTTGGCGTTACTCTTACGTGAGGGTTATATCGTCATCGACGTTCCCTACCACCTCGCCGGATTGCCATCGATGGAGGAATAGCTATGCATCTGATTATCGTAGGTTGTGGCCGCGTTGGCTCTGAACTAGCCCACAACGTCGCGGAGAAGGGGCACGATGTCGTCGTCGTGGATCGCAACCCTCAAGCCTTTCAGCGACTTGGTCATGAGTTCCGAGGTCGAACGGTTCAAGGGGATTGCCGCCAACGCGAGGTTCTCATGCGAGCGGGCGTGGAGCATGCAGATGGACTTGCAGCTGTAACCCCAAGCGACGAACTCAATCTCGTGGTGTCTCGGGCCGCAAGCAGCCTTTTTGACGTGCCCAATGTCGTCGCACGCGTGTATGACCCAGTGCATGCGAGGCCCTTCGAGCTTGCCGGTCTTCAGACCGTGATCTCTTCCTCCTGGAGCGCACATCGCGTCGAACAATTACTTACACACCCTGGTCTGACCGAGTTAGCCGTCGTGGGCAACGGCGACGTAGTGCTTGTGGAAATTCGCATCCCCAAGGAGCATGTTGGCCGATCTTCTGACGATCTAATGCAGACATGCCAATGTTATCCGACAGCATATGTGCGTGGAGGACAAGCTCGTCTGATCTCTCACGACACTGTGCTCGAAGAAGACGACTTGGTGGTTGTTGCCGTCGAGGCATCCGATTTGATGAATTTAGAACGTACCGTCGGTCTGATGGAGACCTGAGATGTTCGTAATGATCGTGGGTGGTGGACGTGTTGGTTCACAACTTACAACCTTATTAATCGAACTTGGTCATAAAGTCCGCTTGATTGAAAATCGTGCTCAGGTCATCGAAAGATTACATCGCGAGATCCCTACCGAAGTGCTCCACGTCGGTGATCCATTGGATTTGCGTGTCCTTGAGCAGGCCGGAGTGCGCCAAGCGGATGTCCTTGTTACCGCCATGGCGGATGACGCCATCAATCTAGCTGTATCCTACTTGGCGAAGGCCGAGTTCGAAGTAGTACGCATTATCGGCAGGGTCAACAATCCACGCTATGCCTGGCTGTTCCGCCCCGATATGGGCGTCGATGTCGCCTTGAACGCCGCCGATGTGCTCGCCCACTTGATTCAGGAAGAGTTGACGTTGGGCGACATGATGCCACTTCTCACGCTCAAGCAGGGGAAATACTCATTGATTACCGAAAAGGTTCCCCCCAACGCACCCGCAATCGGAGTTACCATCCAAGATTTAGATCTGCCTGAACACTGCGTCATCGCCGCCATCATTCGCTCAGGTGAGGTGATCGTTCCCCGAGGAGTGACAACAATCCGGGCAGGCGATGAGGTACTGGCAGTTGTGGACCGCGAAGCCGCTAAAATTCTCGCTACCCTATTTGAACCCGAAAGTTCGCCGTTGAATTCAGCTACAGGTTCAAAACCAAAGGGCGTGCTATAATCCGCAGCGACCGGTTCCGATTGAGCTGAATATGATTCTCTCAGAAGCGATTTCGGTTCTCATAACAGCTCCCGGCAGCCTGGTCTACCACCTGACGCTGGCGATCTCTCTGGCGTTGCTCTTCGGGATCGCTCGCGCTCATTACGCAAAGACCACGGATCCGACCGCATCCCGTTGGAGCAAGGCTGCTGGATTGCTCCTGTTTTGTCGCATACTCTATATGGTGATCGCAGTGCTCGTCTTAACGGCGATTTTTGAAGGAGACTGGATCCTCCCTCCAGCAGATCGATTTATCGGGCTCATCGGTTTAGCTTTCCTCGCCTGGGCTTTTCTTTTCCCTCTCTCCCCACGCCGTTTGAACATCATACTCGTGGCCACGCTCATCATTGCCACGCTAGGACTGATCGCCACGGTGGCGATCCTGGCAACAGGCGGGAGCGATGGTCCATTCAACCAATCGATCGCCGATGCAATCTGGGGCCTGGCGGGGTTGCTGATAGCGATTATTACTACGATCATTTTATTCACGCAGAGACCCACTGAATGGAACCTCGCTGCAGGCGCATTCAGTCTCGTAGCCCTAGGGTACGCGTTCCACCTCGCTTTAGGTCCCAAGAATGGCTCGCTACCAGGCTTCGTGCGCTGGACTGAATTGGCGGCCTACCCTCTGCTCACCGTAGCGATAGCACGCGTATTCTCGGGCTCACTTATCGTGGAAAGGATTGAACCCGTCCAAGAGCTTGACTCGATCCAAGTCGACGAAACTATCCCCGTTCCCCCTGCTTGGATCGACCTTACGCCAATGATCAGTGCAGAGACCCCCGCAACACTTGTTAAAGCCGCAGCGAGGGCAGTTGCACACAGCTTCAGAGCCGAGCTATGCCTCGTACTTACGCCACCCGATTCCAATGGCGATTTTTCCATCGCCACTGGATACGATTTGATCATGGAAATTGAGCTAGCCGGTGCCGCTCTCAACAGTCAACAATGCCCTGTGCTGGCGACCGCTTTCTCACGCCATCGCACGTTATCGCTTCCCGCCACTAGCCACTCTCCAGATTTGAAATTCTTACAGCAAGTATTGAACATCGATACCACCGGACCGGTTTTACTCGTGCCCCTTGTCTACGATGGCGATCTGGAGGGTGGAATCTTATTGCTATCCCCATTCTCCAGACGTCGATGGTTATCAGAAGATCAACGGACTTTGGAAAACATCGCCGAGCACCTGGCTTACCGCCTCCAGCAACTTCGACATACAATGCAACCTTCACCTGCAGTAGCGACAGAGGCACCATCGATTACCGAGGCTAGAAGTCATATCGAAAGGCTCGAGAAGGAAAACATACGCCTTAGAGAGCAATTACGAACAACAGAAGAACGAATCGACCAGGAAGATCCTGACAGTGTTGCAGCGCTACTCGAATTGCATGAGGAGGCGCAAAGAACGATCCAAACACTCGAAGCTGAGATCGAGCGACTATCGAGCGAGCTTCAGCAGGCCCTGGAGGAGTTGAGCGAGTCACGAGCAAGATTATCCACTCTGCAAGCGGCAAGTGACGGCGGCGTTGAAGATCAAGCGGCGAAACACGATATGGACGCTATCGCCTCGATAGCACAGGAACTTCGCCAACCCATGTCTTCCGTTCTTGGCTACACCGATTTGTTACTCAGCGAATCCGTCGGATTGCTCGGGGCGATGCAGCGTAAATTCCTGGACCGTGTTCGAAACGGTATAGAGCGTATGGGGACTTTGCTAAATAATATGATCCAAGTAACAGCGATCGAAACTGGAGCCCTTAGTCTCTCCCCTGGCCCAGTCGATCTGCTGAATTGTATCGAGGTTGCAATTTCACAAGCGAGCACCACCCTACGTGAGAAGAATTTAGCCTTGCGCATGGACTTGCCTGAGGAACTTCCACCGGTCCTCGGGGACGAAGACGCTGTGACGCAAATCATGGTCCACTTGATCAACAATGCAATTGGAGCCTCCCCGGAAAGTGAGGAAATCATCGTCGCTGCTCGCATCCAACAGGCAGAAGAGGCCCAATTCTTGATGCTCACTTTCTCCGATGCAGGAGAAGGGATTCCATCCAAAGATATTGGAAGGGTTTTCAAACGAGTCTACGAAGCAAGCGATGTCCCCATCCAGGGGCTAGGAGACAACGGGATCGGTCTCTCGATCGTCCATGCGCTGGTCGATGCCATCGGGGGACGCATATGGTTCGACAGTAAAGAGGGTGTTGGTAGCACATTCACCGTCCTTCTTCCCATTGCAAATTTAACTACGCAACCTACGACCACCACAGAGACGGAAGTATGACCTTCCTAAAACAGGTGGTGTCCGGTGTCCTTGTGGCCTTTGCTTTTCTCTCCATTGTGTTCGTATCCCTAATTACCACATTCGCCGAAGGCCTCCTTGTCGTCTCCTTACCCTCGGTTGATTCTCAAGATACTTTGTCTTGTCCAAGACCATTGAATTGGTTCGCTGTAGAGCTTCAAGAGGGAGACACACTTGCGGATCTCGCAAGATCTATGGGCGCTGGCGAAGATGACATCCTAGAAGCCAATTGCCTCACTGACGCGCCTGAACCTGGAGACACCATATTCGTCCCACCGTTAGACCTACGGGATGGAGAGCGTGCCTGTGGTCCACCACAGGGTTGGCGATTCTATTCCGTCCAGGCTATGGAAGACCTGAAGATCCTGGCGAGGCGATTTGATATCGCTGAAGAGGCGCTGCGTCAGGCAAATTGCCTTACTCCCAGTCACTCGATATCAGAGGGCGAACGCCTCTTTATTCCAATCTTGACCACACCAACTGCGACGGCTACGGATCATGGCGTTGAGACACCTTCGGCAGGTCCTCCATCTGCAGATGAAACACCGGAACCCACGGCATCTTCATAAACAACCATATTTTTTCCATACAACAAGCTTGAATCAGGCACAAATCTTGAAACCGAAATAGGTGGCGAATGAGTCAGGAGATGGAACCAACAGGCACACAGACACGTCTCAAGGATGATGATGGATCGAATTCATAACGCGCTCAATAAGCTCTCAAGGTGCTCTCCGCTTACGATCTTACTGCTTTTACTTGGCGTAGTAAGCGCCTGCAATTCCATGGGGGCCATATTCCCTGGCGCCGTTGGGGTAGGCGCGCCTCTTGTCACCGCCGATCCATTGGCATCTGAAACCCCAACGCCCTTTATCCCCATTTTGCCTACAGCAACTTCGCCCCCAGTTGCCACATACACCCCGACACCTGCTCCATCGCCAACCAACATGCTCCCTTGGGGTTCGTTCGCTCCTCCCAGCGAACCTTCCGCAATTGAAATCCCACCACCGATGCCTCTCATCCAACAACCGGAAAATTCCATCAACATCATCCTGCTCGGTTCCGATCAGCGACCAAAGGACGGTGCTTTTCGGACCGACACGATGATGATCCTTATGCTCGATCCGGACAATGGCAAAGCTACAATGCTCTCCATTCCGCGCGATCTTTACGTGTTCATCCCTGGTTGGCGCGTGGATCGTATCAACACGGCCGATGTGCGTGGAGGAACGCAGTGGGTGTTCGATGCGGTCCGCTACAACTTCGGTATAGAACTCGATTATTGGGTGCGCGTAAACTTTGGCGGCTTCATAACTGCAATCGACGCCCTCGGGGGTATCTACGTTCAGGTAGGCAAATCACTGTACGATCGTTGCGGCGATTTCGATTACTCATACAGTCCCGGAACACAGTATATGGATGGCTACACGGCTTTATGCTATGTCCGTATGCGTAAGAGAACCAGCGACTTCGATCGTTTACGTCGTCAACAAGAAGTCGTACAGGCGATATTCAACCGAGTACTCAGCTTGGATGGCCTATCGAGGGTGCCGGATTTGTACAATCAGTTCAACTATCTCGTTCAGACCAACTTGACCCTGGAAGGAATTCTGCCACTCGTGCCTCTGGGAGCAAACCTGGCTTCCGATCCATCTCTTATCCAACGGCTCACCATCGACCCAAGCTTGGCATCGTCTTTCCGAGTTCCCTATAGTGGCGCAGCGGTCCTGCTTCCTGACCGCACAGGGATTCAAGCGATGATCAGAGCTGCCATCGCTCCATAAACACCTCGCGGGAATCTCCGCCATTTAATGTTAGAGTAGGGGCGGTTCGCGAACCGCCCCTACTCCGCGATTTGTATAGCAACGTGGGACTCCCCTATAGCACGTTATGCGGTATATGTATATCAATCTCCCCGTATTTGACAATTCAGCCGACTGAGTCTAGGATACTCGAGCATTGGCTATACGAAGGCGAGATCTTGGAGGAATTCATGACCGATTCAACAGAGAATCTCCCCCTCTTTTCAGCAGGAGCGGATAGCCTTGAGGAGGACATATTCTATGGCGTTCGCCCAGACACCAGTTTGAGCGCCGCAATCAACGCCTGGGGAGAGGCGCTCGAAGCAAGTGGACGTTCGGTGAACACCATCAAAGCCTTCACTGGTGATCTTCGCCTGATGGCAAAATTCGTCGGCGCTGGAACGGCGCTCTTTTCCATAGGGACCCACGATCTGAAGAATTTCCTCGATTGGATGCAAAACAAACGAGGTGTGCCCTGTAGTCCGAAAACGTACGCACGGAGGATAACCTCCATCAAAGCCTTCTTTCGCTGGCTCGTCGATATCGGGATCCTCGCGGAAAATCCAGCTTCCCCCATTCCACAGCAAACCGTCCTTAGCCCTTTGCCTAACGTACTCACACCCGAGGAACTAGACGCTGTGCTACAAGCTGCTGAGGCGATGCGTAAGGGCGATAAGCCCGACGCTCGCCCCTTCACTCTCGTTGCGCTCCTCCTTGATACAGCGATAAAGAAAGGTGAGTGCCTGCGAATCCATCTCAATCACATCGAGCTGCATGCGACGGAAGGACCGTTCCTGTTCGTGCGTTACGGTGACGTTCGTAAGCGTTACAAGGAACGCAAATTACCACTTACGAAATCCTGGATCAGAGCCTACCGTGAGTACATGAAACAGTATCGGCCCACAGAACGCCTCTTCCCATGGTCACCCAGACGTCTGGAATACCTGCTCGAAGACATCGGCGAGGTGGCAAACCTGGATAAGCACCTATCGTTCGATATGTGTCGCTGGACCTCGGTGCTGATCGACTATCGATCTGGCGTGGAAAAGGATCGCATTCGGCAGAAACTGGGGATATCGAAAATCCAATGGCGCGAGGTAGGAAATAAACTGGACCGCCTGGCGGTTTCCCAAGGATGGTCCTCGACGGATTGACCGAAAACACATGGTCTCCGTCAAGTTCTACATCATTTTTACTACGATGTCACCGATAACGTTCGCTGCTGCATCTCCCCGATCCGCAGCGTTGGATAAATGCCTGTAGATCTCTCTCAATTTCAACATCTCAACCACATGGTCGATGTCACGCGGCATGCGGAAGAGATCCGCGACTGCTTCCCTATAAACCGTCTCCACACGGTTCTCAAGAGCCTTCGCGCGCACCGCGTGGTCGTTGGCCACATTGGGATGGTCTTCAAGACGGAGCACACCCAGATTTAGCTCACGGGCAGCTTGCGAGAGCAGAGAAACCATGCGTTCAATGTATGGATTAGGTTCCACGTCAAGCAGGTACATCTCTTCAACCGTCGACTCAGCGTAATCGAGCACATCATCGATCGTCAGTGAGAGCGCAAAGATATCCTCACGGTCGATTGGTGTGACGAAAGTGCGATTCAGTTCGTCGATCAGGATGCGACGTACTTCATCGGCCTCCTTCTCGATCGTCGTCACCCTTTGAGCGAGTGTTTCCCCAGGTTGCTTGACATACTCCAAGAGCGTTTGCATGCCCTCAACAGTGTGCTCCGACTGTTTGATGATCAACTCAAGAAACCGGTTCGCTTTTTTCCTGGAAAAGATACGCATCCAAAATATCCTTGCAATTCGTCAGGGCCACTACTCGACTTGGGGACCCGGNNGACTCAATTCGCCGATTTGAAGTCGTCACGAACAGACGAGTTCTAGCCCGAGAATATTTGCCCGCTATTATAGCCTGAAAGCTGGTTCTCAGTTTACCCGTGCGATGAGCGAATGGTTCCCCCGGAAGTCGACGTGCGGGGTGGCGGCCTTCCATGGGGTTCCTAAGCGGCTGCTTGACAGCGCGCGCGCTTGACATCACAATAAAGGCATGACACTTGCTGACACACCCCAAGAACACCGATCGGGTTTCGTCGCTATTTCTGGTCGTCCGAATGTCGGCAAGTCCACGCTCATCAACGCCTATCTAGGTCAACAAATTGCAGCAGTATCTCCCAAACCACAGACGACACGTCGTCGCCAACTTGGCATCCTTACATTGCCTACGGCACAAGTGATCTTCATCGATACACCCGGGATTCACAAACCCCTGCACAAGCTTGGCGAAAAAATGAACGCTGCAGCACAGTCAGTGCTCGAGGATGCAGATCTGGTGTTGGTCGTATTCAGCATGCGCATCCCGCCGACCGACGATGATCGGCGTGTGGCGGAACGAATTAAAGCACTGGAAGACGGAAAACCGGTCCTAGGAGCGCTGAACAAAGTCGACTTGGTCTCACCGGCAAACTTGGTCCAACGGAGCGCAGCCTTTGAGGACTTGCTCCCCGGAGTGGAGATAATCCCAGTGTCAGCCACGCACGGCGACAATCGCGATTTACTCTTAGAGCGCATCCTCGAGATGCTTCCATCTGGCCCTCAATACTACCCAGAGGAGGATATCACCGATCTTTTTGAACGAGACATTGCCGCAGATCTAATTCGTGCTGCGGCGCTACATTTGCTCAGAGATGAGGTACCTCATGCCATCTCCGTGCGGATCGACGAATACAAGGACCGCAACGAACACGGCGCCTACATCGAGGCCACTCTTTTCGTCGAGCGTGATTCTCAGAAAGGAATTGTCATCGGTAAGGGCGGGACAATGCTTCGCGAAATAGGTACACGGGCACGAGAAGAAATCGAAGTCATGTCCGGCAGAAAAGTCTACTTGAAGATCCGGGTGAAGGTTATGAAGGGATGGAGGAACGACGAAAGAGCACTCAAACGCATGGGATTCGACCCAGAGAATAAATAACGGATTTCCGAGGAGCAGAGAATTGGTGGGAAAACGAAAGAGAAGATCAACCAAGACCAGCTCATTTGGCGCCCCTGGCCGCATCAGCCACGACTCTTCTTCTTTTTACAAGAGCCGCCTTTACGAAGGCCGCCCCTCGGAGAGGAAAGTTCAATATCTCGAGAATCGCATCCCACACGACCAACTCAATCGTGTCTACCTGAAATCTTCGGAGGAAATGTCGGAAATACCGGATTGCAGCGTCCACCTGATGGTCACCTCCCCGCCGTACAACGTGCAGAAAGAATACGACAAGGATCTTACGCTCGATGAATACCTCAGCTTCCTTCGTCGTGTATTTGGTGAGACACACCGCGTTCTGGTCCCTGGAGGGCGAGCATGTGTGAACATTGCCAATCTGGGTCGCAAGCCCTACCTCCCTCTGCACGCTTACCTGATACAAGACATGCTCGAGCTCGGATTTCTGATGCGTGGAGAGATCATCTGGGATAAATCTACCAGCGCCAGCCCATCCACAGCTTGGGGCTCCTGGCTTTCTGCGGCAAATCCTGTCTTACGCGACGTGCACGAATATATCCTTGTTTTTTCAAAAGATACCTTTTCGCGTCCGGGAAAAGACCGAGCCAGCACGATCACCCGCGACGAATTCCTTTCGTTTACGAAAAGCATCTGGACCTTCCCCGCTGAGTCAGCTCGAAAAGTGGGGCATCCTGCTCCCTTTCCCGAGGAATTGCCGCGCCGTTTGATCCAGCTCTACACCTTTGACAACGACATCGTCCTCGATCCGTTCTGTGGATCGGGAACAACCTGTCTGGCTGCACAGAACACGGGACGTCGCTATCTGGGGTATGAGAACAACCCGGAATACTTCCATACAGCCCTGAAACGACTACAAGAGGTTCCAGCTGAGTGATCCCCAATAAATCCGTTTCGCCTCTCTTGAAGGTGGTGATATGAGATATCAATCCCCTTATAGCATCCGCTATGGATCCGATGAGATGCGNNGTGCAAGCCGCCGCAGGATTGGTAACGCCTGAACAAATCGACGATATAAAATCCCACGCGCTCGATATCGACCTAACCCGCGCCAGAGAGATCGAAGCCGAAATCGGCCACGATCTTGTAGCCGAGTTGAAAACCTTCGCAGAACAGTGTCCTCAAGGCGGCGCCGTCCTGCATTGGGGCATGACCTCAGCGGATGTCGAAGACAACGCCGATGTTGTCCGACAGAAGGCAGCGCTGGCGATCCTACTCAAACGTTTACGCGAATTGCTTCTCCATTTTGCGGACCGTATCGAAGGAACCGCGAATTCACCCCTGCTCGGATATACCCACCTACAACCTGCCGTGCCGACGACTCTTGGATATCGCCTGAGCAGCTACGCACAAGACCTGCTTCTCCACTTCGAGACCCTGGTCCGTCGTCGCATGAGTCTGCGGGGAAAAGGTATCAAAGGCGCCGTCGGCACCGCAGCTTCTTTTATCGAGATGCTGGAAGATTCTCCCGTCACGCACGCCACACTCGAGGCCACAGTAATGCAAACGCTTGGGATCGAAGCCTTCCCTATTACCAACCAGACTTACCCGCGCATTCAAGATTTCCTTCTGCTCAGCGATTTGGCAGCTCTGGCTGCGTCGTTACATAAATTCGCGTTCGATCTCAGGCTCATGCAATCCCCCGGATTTCGTGCCGCCAGCGAACCATTTGGAGAACGGCAAGTCGGATCTAGTGCCATGCCTTTCAAGCGTAACCCTGTCAAAGCGGAAAATATCTGCTCGTTAGCCCGCTCTTTGGTATCTGGGGTACAGATCGCGTGGCAAAATGCAGCTGTCAACCTGCTTGAACGCACACTCGACGATAAGGGAATTCGCCGATCACTGATCCCTGAATCCTTCCTGGCCTGCGATCATATTTTGAACTCCGCTATCGACATCGTTCGCGACTTGGAAGTGGATCTACGCGCTAGCGAACATGAACTGGAGACTTATGGACCCTTTGTCGCGATCGAACGTCTTCTGACCGCTCTCGTTCGGGCTGGTGCGGATCGTCAGGAAATGTACGACCGCTTACGCCAGCACAGCTTGGGCGCCTGGGAAGCGATCCAGGAAGGTAAACCAAACCCGCTTCCAGACCAACTCGCCTCCGACACCAGTCTGCTTCAATTTCTTCAACCGGTTCGAATTCGTGATCTTTTAGACTCGCGTTCCTATCTTGGGTTGGCGCCGGAGAGAGCCTCCACCATCGCCGCACAAATTCGCAAGCGATTCAAAACAACTGAGGACGTCAAGTGAAACGCTTGCGAGCCCGGGATTGGGCTTTTATCAGCCTGATTCTAATCGTCGCTGTGGTCTGTATCCGTCTGGCTTTTTGGCAGATTTCCAGGTTGAACGAACGCCGTAGCCAAAACGCCTATATCCTGAGTCAACTGGAACATCCAGCGCTCGATCTCCCGTCACCTGGTCTGACCCCAGAGGAAATTGCATTTCGTCACGTTACTGTGCGTGGCACCTTCGACGCCCAGCATGAGATCATGCTGAAAAACAGATCGCACAATGGCCAATCAGGCTACCATCTGGTCACACCCCTACGTATTGAGGGCAGCGAAGAGAGTGTGCTGGTGGATCGCGGCTGGATCTCCATTGAAGCTGCCGGAGACGACCAGCGCCAACGATTTATCCTCCACGGAATCCAGGATCTAACCGGGATCGCACGGTTATCCCAGCCAGAGCCTGGATCCTTCCTGGCCGATCCAATTCCAGCCCCCAACGAACCCCCATTAAAGGCTTGGCGAGTACTGAACATCGAAGGCATTCAAAATCAGATCCCCTATCCACTGCTTTCGATCTACATCGAACAGACTGAACCACCCATGGTAACCGCTACGATGCCAATCCCTGACAGCGAAATCGATCTCTCTGAAGGACCCCATCTCGCATACACCATTCAATGGTTTTCTTTTGCCGCGATTGCGATCCTGGGCGGAGTTTATTGGTTTACTCGAACACTCAAACCCACCCTCACGGATGTTTAAGGAACGGAAGAATGATTTTGCTTCTGATTATCAGTGTCTTATTCGCCGTCACCGACTGGGCGGCCGTAATTCAAAAGAATCGCCGTCTCGAGTACCTGGCTAAGCCCATGACACTGATTGCNNGTCGCATTTCTCATCGGTCTGGGATTCTCACTGCTCGGAGACATCTTTCTGATGCTGCACACGCGACACTTCCTAAAAGGCTTGATCGCCTTTCTCCTCGCTCACATTGCGTATATCGTGGCATTCAATTCGCAAGGGTTTGTGCTTAACCTCGAATCTTCCATACTTGCAGGGCTGATCGCCTTGATCGCGATCATCATCTTGAGACGTCTGATAACGAGCTTGCTGGATCGAGGGCGCAGGTCGATGATCGCTCCATTCATCGCTTACGCAATCGTCCTCGGCCTGACACTATGGTCGGCAACTACAACTACTATGCGTCCAGAATGGTCTCTTCTGGCTGCAAGTTTCGCAGCAATTGGAGGCAGCCTGTTCTTCGTGTCCGATGCTGCGATTGCTTGGAATCGTTTCGTAGGACCTCACCCCGGCGGTCGAATCTTTGAGATGGTTACCTATCACCTTGCACAGTATGGATTGTCGATAGGTTTACTCACCTCCATGGGTGCCATTTTTTAGAAAAGCTTACCCACCTCCCTTCCTTCCGAACACCGAATCTCCGTTCCACGTAATCCCCCATCCAATCCATCAGGCTCCCCGAATTCCCCAAAACTTTCAAATGAAGGCTCGAATGCTCCCGCCTCTTTTCAGGCATTTGCCCATTCTCGCATCAATTGAGCTATCTGGTTCATAGGTAGGGTCTGAGGCCAGCTTTATTCGTTAGTTCTTTGTAAGGTTGGAAATAGGCCTGCTGATACATAATCAGATGGGGAAGGTTTAGGGTTGGCTTTGGAGGTTGAACGGTTGAGGATCGGATGCGAAGACTGTGTCTGTTGTTGTTCTCGCTCGTCTCGTTACTTCTAGTCGCGTATATAGGCTTGGATTTTTCAAGATCCCAGCATACCAACGCTAGCCCATTAACAGCCGAGTATCGAACTGGCAAGCATACCTCAGCATCCTACTCGCAATTCAGTCCCTCCTCGAATGACATCTCAAACACCCAACATGGCGAGCACTCCAAGGCCTTTGCGCCAACCCCGACGGTCCATTCAACCCGTCCCCATTTCCACCCCCAAACGCTTTCCACGCCGTCAACTCCACTCTACGAAGACGTCCCAACACTTGAGACTTTCCGTTTGTCTGTCTGGAACGGAGATGCTGGTCAGATTACCGGCATATGGATCGATGGGCATATGGCTTTCGAAGTGGTACCGGGTGTTGGCAACTACGTACCCACAGAGCCCAACACGGCCTCCACATACGAATGGGCCGCAGCACATGGAGTCACTGCCCTGCTAATTCACAACCATCTGGGCGGAACCAGAATCTACGATCTTGACCTGGGAGCGATGATTGCCCTCATCTCCGGGGATGGCGGGATTGCGTGGTATTCCGCCTCGGGGAGTGTCTGGTATGAGGCAGAGAGTTACTCCGGCGAGGGATTTGCAGGTCCATTTCGATCCTGGACTTGCACGCAATGTGAATTCGACCTTTCCGTGCGTGATCTCCGATGGCGTCACTATGCCGGCCCTCATCACCTCGCCATTCAAACATGCGTCCAGATGGATGACCGCATCGGTTTGGTGATATTCGAAGCCCAGCCCATTGAATAGGAGTGTGTCAGTGGGACTCATCCCAAAGACATTGATTGGAGCTGCGCTTGTTCTCTTGATCCAACTCTTAGCGAAGTCGAAAAGCTTCTACATCGACCGCCTGGTCCCTCTCTTCCCCACCTTCACACTCCTGTCTCATTTCATCGTCGGCACTGAACGGACCGCCCCGGAATTACAAAAAACCATCCTCTTTGGGATGGTCTCCATCCTGCCATATTTACTTTACATGCTCACCCTCTACGCTCTTGTCCCCCGCTTCAAACTAGCCCCATCGCTCCTTTCCGCCACGGCTACGTGGACCTTAGGAGCGCTGCTGATCATTTTTCTTTGGCAGCGAGTTGCTTGAGAGCACCTCGAATCATTCGCACCTGCCGTCCTCAAACCTGGCCGAAATGCTCATCCTCGATCGACCGCCAATTTGCGCTTGCCGGTAAACGTAAATAGCTGGCTAAGAATGGGTGCACTTCTCGCACCATCTCCGCCATACGCAGGGCCAACCTGCGCATCGAGAAATGGGCGTTTGGTTGTGCTCGCAACTCACACAGATGATATACCTCTCGTAGATTCAGTGTGCAGAGCACACGCCGATTAAACCCATTTGGAACAACGTAGGACGCAATCCAAGGGTTCCACTCCGATAACGTACGAAAGGCACTCTTTGCCTGCTCCATGGCCTGGCGATAGGAATCCTCTATCCCTGCTTCTAAGATCAACCGCGGAACTGCGAAGCCCAGATCTGTCGTCAGCTTCTGTGGAGACTGTGTCATCATCCGGTGACGCTTGAGTTCGAAATATGCCCCCTGGTCTATCGTCACATCGAATGTATAAATGGCATGTTCCAAAGCACGCAGAGGTGCATCATATTTACCCCTCCCACTCAGAAGGGTCTCAGCCAAATTTTGACGCTCTTTCTCATCTAGCTTGCCGATGTGGTCAAGGGCAGTATCGAAAGAGCAACCCGCATGGGCATAAAGCGCTGCAGCCAGTATACGAAGCTCTCCTTCAGGAGTGTATGCAATCAGACGCAGAGAACCTTCTCCAGGTTCAGTAATCAGCGTTGTTGCGTGATCTGCCAGCTCGTTCTCAGTTTTGATCCAGTACGGGACAGCGTCGGCATATTTAACCAGCGTTGGGGCTTCCGCTTGGGCCGCTTGCTTCAGAGCCAGTCCAATCTCGCGCACCTCAGCCAGAGGATGCGAAAGCATTTTTCGGATGGCATGTTCCAGCACTCTCGCATTTGCGGTCATGCCGACATTTGCCAGCGCCGCAGCTGGAAGTAAAAATCGACAGGCGTCCACATACCTCGAGCGAAGGCGTCGGTCCCATTGAGCATCATCCTCGTCTTCCTTGCGCGGAAGACTTGCCTGAATCACATTGCGTACCGGCTCCAACGACTCGTGGTAGGCATGAAAAAGATGATCACATGTTTGCCGATACAGTTCTTCATGTTTTGCCTTGAGGACCTCGATTGGCGTATGATAGCCCCCCACTTCCCATCNNCATTCGATCGCCAGCCGAGACACGTTCTCGAAAGCGACATGCAGTACCGCATGTTCCGCCACCGACGCATGCCCATATCCCACAACCCATTTTTCATGGAATGCTGCCGACTTTTCGTCGCTCAACTCCTCAGCAATTTCCCGGAATGAGAGCGGCGAACGCGAGGTTTTCGCAAAGGTAACTGCGATTGTTTCTGGACTCAGATCTTTGGGGGATAACAGGTAAACACGGCGTTGAAATTCCTCAGACATCTTCCCCTTCCAGCTCGGAAACTAAAATTGTATGCGCTCGTTGGATATCGTGCCTGATTTGCACTTGTAAAGCCTCAGGACCGGGAAAGCGTTGTTCATCGCGCAGTCTTTCGATAAACGTTAGTCGCATCTCCTGCTGATAAAGATCACCAGTGAAATCCAGCAAGTGCGCTTCAATCGTGGGCGCAGATTGGCTAATCTCGAACGTGGGTCTTACGCCGATGTTCGTCAGCGCCACCCACCGTTCTCCTGAAACCTCCGCGAAGCAGGCATAAACACCGGGACCGGGATAAGCCTGCTCCTGATGAATTTGGAGATTGGCAGTGGGGAAGCCAAGCTCTTTTCCCCTACCCGCTCCTATCACAACTTTGCCTGATAACGCAAATGAACGCCCCAGGTAACCACGAACGCGTGAGACATCTCCCGCCTGTAGTGCTTGGCGAACCAGAGAGGAACGGATTGCTTGCTCGCCTGTTTTGATGGGTGGAAACACATGCAATTGGAAACCGTATGATTCGCTCGCAGTTTTCAAATAGGCACGGTCGCCCTCCCGCTGATAGCCTAGCGCGAAATCCTCCCCGATCCAGAGGCGTCGAAATCGCAGATGCCTCTGGAGTGAGGACAAGAACGCATCCGCACGGAAATGCGAGAGGGCTTTGTCGAAGTGTTGGGTGATAACGTAGTCGACTCCCAATTCACCAAGCAAAGCTGCCTTCTCATCAGGGAGGGTGACATAGTACGCTTGAAGTTGATCACGGATAACGACAGAGGGTCGTGGGAAGAAGGTTACGACAACCGCAGGTAATTCCACCGTACGCGCATCCGCGACCATTGCCTTCACGAGGGCTTGGTGACCAAGATGCACACCGTCGAATGAACCTATCGTCAGCCCGCAACCGTCTAGATTGAGCGAACTCAGATCATGAACATGTTGCATGGCGTTGGCTACCCCTGGAATACCTTCCGGGGATGCCATTCCTCGCCGTTTTCGACGGCCTCTAAGATAGCGACCAGTTTTCCCTCGGTGTCGATCGCGCGAGCAATTCCCGTAGCACCATGATCGGCTGGGATACGATGCCCAAAACGAATTCTTTCCAACCTCTCGCCATCGAGACTTATGATAGGAGTGTCTGGCAAGGCATCTGCGGCTGGCCGCACATATTGCTCCCATTTCCCGGTCAGAAACCCGACCTCGAGCTTGGGCAAGGGAACAGCGTCCTCCAGTGTGAATGGCCCAGCTTTCGTACGCCGTAATTTTGCTAAATGTGCACCGCAAGAGAGTCGCTCACCAAATTCGTGAGCTAGCGACCGGATGTAGGTACCCGCCGTGCATTCGACATCGAGGACCAAATCCGGCTGTTTGTAGCTAAGAATCTCGAGAAGATGAATCGTGACCGTACGGGGTTCGAGATCGACATCTTCTCCTTGACGCGCCAATTCATACGCCTTCTTCCCGCGAACCTTGATGGCGCTGAAAGGTGGCGGTACCTGTTCGATCTCGCCCCTGAACGTCGGTAGCAAAGCTTCGACTTCAGCTCGTGTCGGCACCTTGTCAGTCTTGCGAATGATCTGACCCTCCGAGTCATAGGTCTGGGTGGCTGCACCAAAGCGCACAACGGCTTCGTAACGTTTGGATGAGGTTGAAAGGTATTCACTCAATCGAGTGGCCGGACCAAGACATAGTACCAGAACTCCGGAAGCGCGCGGATCCAGAGTCCCTGCGTGACCAACCTTGCGAATTCCCATCCCGCGGCGAACCAGGGTTACGATCTTATGCGAAGTAGGGCCAACCGGTTTATCCACGATCAACAAACCAAAAACGCTCATTTCCCCATCTCCATCACGGGATCCAAGACTGCCTTTGTCGCAGACAGGACCTTTGCTTTCACTGAGTCTAAATCGCCTGTGATTATAGCCCCAGCCGCCATATGATGCCCACCTCCCCCAAAAGTATCAGCGAGGCTGGCGACGTCCAATTCGCTCCGAGATCTCCAGCTAACCTTGACCTTACCACCATCCTGCTCAACAAAGACGATGGTAACCTCAACGTCCTCGATTGTCGTCAGCATATTGATAAGGTCAGCGTCATCTCTGCCCGGATAACTAGAGCGGTGACGATCATTCAGCGTCAGGGTCGTCCACAACATTGCGTCTTGTCTTTCCAACTTAGAGAGACCCAATCCCCAAAAGCGCGCCGCTTCAAAACTGCGCCGATACAGAGACAGCTCGTAGATCTCTGACAATGGAGCTCCCAGCTCAACGAGTTCTGCTGCAACTTTCAACGTCCGGGCGGACACATTCGCTGTCCGGAAGCCGATCGTATCGGTGATCATCCCTGTTAGCAAACTGGTTGCGACATCGACATCCAGTGGGAAACCCAACGCCAAAAGGAGATCGTAAAGAATCTCAGCTGAGGCCGAAGCCTCAGGTTCGACCAGGTTCAGAACAGCAAAACGAGTGTTGGTCGGATGATGGTCGATGTTTAAATCAGGCTTCCGGGGAAGGCGTTCGTTGGGAATACCAATGCGGTCAAAATTAGAAACATCAACCACGATCAATGCGTCAAACTCAGCAGGCAGCTTTCTCTGAATGTCTCCAGCCCCTGGAAGGAACCGAAGTTTTTCGGGCACCCCATCAACCGACACACATGTCACGCGCTTACCAGTCAGTTGCAGGCTTCTAGCTAGACCCAGGAGTGAACCTATCGCATCCCCATCCGGACGCAGGTGACTAATGATGGCAATGTTGCTCACGCGATCGAATAAGGTTCGCACTTCAGCGAATTCGGGTTTCACTCATCCCCCCTCGTCCCCTTTCTCTGCATCCAGCATGTCGAGTAACTCATCAATGCGAGCGCCGCGCTCTTGAGAGGCGTCCCAAGTGAAACGCAGTTGTGGGAAGCTCCGCAATTGGATCTTTGTTGCCAGCTCACGACGCAAGAACCCGCGCGCCCCTCTAAGCGCTGTCATGACCTCATCCCGACGCTCCTCACCGCCCATAGCGGTGACATAAATCGTCGCATACGCCAACTCACGATCGACATCAACCGCGGTTACCGTCACCATGATAAGGCGAGGATCGTCTACTTCTCTTTGTAGGAGAAGCGCCAACTCTTCACGAATGCGATCACCGATCCGGCGTGCGCGTGCATGGCTCACCATTTCTGCCCCCTATTCGACCTCAACGGTCTCTTCCGTAAAGCACTCGAGCACATCTCCTTCTTCGAATTCCGTAAACCCCTTCAGACCGATACCACACTCAAATCCCTCTCGGATTTCGCGAACATCATCCTTAAGGTGCTTCAAGGAAGAGATTTGTCCTGCGAAAGTAGCTTCTTTGTCACGCAAGACACGCATACTGGCGTTACGGCGGATGACACCATCCAGAACCATGCATCCTGCGATGTTTCCAATTTTCGGGATTCGGAAAATCTGACGTACTTCAGCGTGCCCAAGGACTACTTGCCGCTTCTCCGGTTCCAGCATCCCCTTGAGTGCTTTCTCGATATCCTCCGTCAGCCGATAGATGATATCGTACTCACGGATATCGATGCCTTCACTCTCAGCGGTAAGTTTGGCAGCCTGATCGGGTGTGACGTTAAATCCGATCACGATCGCATCGGATGCAGCTGCCAGCATGACATCGCTCTCACTGATGTTTCCAGTATCGGCGTGCAATATGTTGACGGTGATGTCCCCAGCGCTCAACTCTGCCAACGAGTTCGTGATCGGTTCGAGAGAGCCCTGGACGTCCGCCTTGATCACCAGTCTAAGCTCCTGCGTCTCGCCTGCCTGAAAGGCTTCAAACACATGTTCCAACGAAATCGCTTGTGGCTTCTCTTTTAATCCCTCTGCTGCCAACTTGTGATCCTCTGCAATGCTTCGCGCTTCCCGCTCTGAGCCCACAACCGTAAATAATTCACCAGCCATGGGAACACCAGAAAGTCCTAAGACTGAGACAGGTGTCGAAGGCGGTGCTTCCTCAAGTGCGTTTCCCTGATAGTCGAACATCGCACGGATACGCCCATGACTGTCGCCAACCACAACGGCATCACCGACTTTCAATGTGCCGTTTTGCACCAGCAACGTCGCCACAACGCCCTTTGCCTTGTCTAATTCTGCTTCGATTACAGTCCCAAGCACCTTTCCCCCGGGGTTGGCCTTGATCTCCGTAGAATCGGTTACTAACAGAATGGCTTCAAGCAGGTCCTCAATACCAGTACGTAGCTTGGCCGATACCGGCACAACCATCGTATCCCCTTCCCAATCATCAGGTTGTAGTCCGATATCTGTCAATTCCTGTTTCACACGGTCGGGATTTGCGGTGTCGCGGTCAATCTTATTAAGGGCCACCACAATCGGTACTCGTGCTGCGCGAGCATGAGCAAGCGCTTCACGTGTTTGAGGCATGACACCATCGTCTGCAGCGACGACCAGCACGGCGATATCAGCGCCCTGAGCGCCACGAGCGCGCATGGATGTGAAAGCCTGGTGGCCAGGCGTGTCGAGGAAGGTTATCAAACGTTCGTTGTGGCTTACCTGATAGGCCGCGATATGTTGCGTAATACCACCGACTTCTCCCTCGGCGACGTTCGCTTCACGGATGACGTCTAAAAGCGTGGTTTTACCGTGATCGACATGTCCAAGCATGGTCACTACAGGCGGCCTGTCAATTAGTGCCTTCGGATCCTCGTCACCGATCATCCGCCGCCAATCGGGAACGACGGTCTCGTCTTCTGCCTCCTCCCCAGCTACGGGCAACAGCTGCCGCGCCTCGAAGCCGAATTCCTCCATCACGATAGCTGCAGTATCGAAATCGATCTGTTGATTGATATTCGCCATGACCCCGTTCGCCATCAACTGCTTGATCACATCGATGGGGCTGGCCTCAATTCGTGCCGCCAGTTCTCGAACAGTCAGGCTTTCAGGGATTTCAACGACCTTGTGGCCATTCTCACTCATAGCGCACCTCCGGTACGAGCCTTGCGGCTGCGTCGAGCGAGTGGCCCACAGGGCTAGGGGAGAAACGTACTTCGCATCACTCGCACTTCGGCGTTTCCAAAATATTGGCTCGCCTCAGCCATGCAGCTCGTCCACGAAACGATCCATAAAGGCTACCAATTCCTGCCGAGCCTCAGGCGAGATGTCCGTGCGTAAAGCCCGGGCAAGTGAGCCGCGAAGACCTTCCTGCCAACAAGTTCGTTGGTCGTGAAGATAAGCTCCGCGACCAGGCGCCTTACCGTTTAAGTCGATTTTCACGCCATCCGGGCCACGCACAATACGGATTAGCGAGCGTTTCGATAACACCTGTCGGCAACCGACGCAAGTCCTTTGAGGGACGTGGCGTCGCCGTCGCTTCCTCGATGCCAATGCTAATCCTCGCTATGCCGAACGTTTCCCGGTCGTGGCCTAATATTCAGCATCTTCCCAATCGTCTTGCTGGCGTTTTCGCCTCCGCGTGACGATCATTTCTCCAGACTCAGGATCATACTCAACAACACGCTTCTTGCGTTTCTTCTGCCTTTTCGTCGTTGGGAAGAGTTCTTCCTCCTCTTCGTCCCCCTCTTCAACTTCTTCTTCAAACTCAGCTGCGGAGTCGAGTTCATCGACGGCAGCCCGAAATGCGGCTTCAAGAGCTGTCATGGGTTCCCCCAACTCGACCTCCGGCTTGAGTTCTATGCGTTCTTCAATCTTTGGCTCTTCTACTTCAGCCTCAATTTCCCCAGCAACTATCGGCTCGAGCTCCTCCAATTGCTCGATCACCGTGACGACTTCCTCCTCCTCGGCAACCTCAACTGCTTCGTCCACCAAAACCGGTTCAGCCACAACTTCAGGTTCCAGCTCCTCGACTTCTTCTACTTCTTCCTCAACCATGACCTCAGGCTCGGGATACTCATAGCCGTCGAGTTTTTCTTGAATTTCAACCATCGCTTTGGGTCCGATGCCAGAAAGGTTGAGAATGTCCTCGGAATTCATGCCCAGCTGCTCAAGCAATTTTCCGGCGGTTTGATAACCCGCCTCGGTCAGCAAGTTGTGAACTCGGGTCGAAAGACCGATTTCCTCCAGGGCCACGTCATACGCTGTGGTCGGGAAGGTGCTGCGAACTTCTTCAAGACGCTCAAGCTTGGCTTGGCGTGTCGCAAGGCGCCGTGAAACAACTTCCATCTGCACGCGATCGACAAAGTTTCTGACGAGCTGGTATTCCTCAGGTGTGATGGGGCGATTTTCGGCTTTCTTCGTCAGGATCGCCTCCACAGTTTCAATCGCTTCTTTCTCCCCCTCGGCGATGTCCACAAACTCGACCTCCGACTGTAGGAGTTTGATGGAATCGCCAGCAGCCTCGGGTAGGCTCTTGATATCAATACGCCATCCAGTTAACTTCGCAGCTAACCGAGCGTTGACGCCCGAGCGACCGATGGCAAGACTAAGTTGATCTTCAGGTACAACGACCATCGCTGTTCTGCCACGATCCAGATCATCATCCAAGTACACGCCGGATACACGTGCCGGGCTGAGAGCCTTGGCGATAAACGACTCGGACTCTGGACTCCACTCAATGACGTCGATCTTCTCATCATTAAGATCACGTACCACAGATTGGATGCGCACACCGCGTAATCCCACACAAGCCCCCACCGGATCAACGCCGTCACGTAGTGCAGCGACCGCCACCTTGGCGCGCTTTCCCGCTTCACGTGCGATCGCCTTGATCTCGACGTGTCCCTGGTTGATCTCCGGCACTTCCATCTCTAGAAGCCGCCGTAGCATGGCCGGATGTGTCCGTGAAACGACGATGACAGGACCTCGTGAGGACTTACGCACCTCCAACACGTAAACACGGATGCGATCGCGGACCCGGAAGCGCTCCCCAGGAATTTGCTGGTTTCGCGGTAAAATCGCCTCCGCCCTTCCGAGTAGACCGACCGTCACCGCCTGGGGTGTAATGGAATGCACCGTCCCATGCACCATATCACCTTCGCGTTCGATGAACTCCGCATATTGCGCCTCTCGTTCAGCCTCACGTAGCCGCTGAAGAATTACCTGTTTCGCCGTTTGCGCGGCCACCCGACCAAAATCGGCTGGTGTCGATTCAACCATCACCACACCACCCAATTCTGCCTCGGGCTCCACCTGGTGAGCCTCATCGATCGAAACCTCGGTGGAAGGATTTTCGACTTCCTCAACAACTTCTTTCTCCGCAAACACTTGGAATTCACCTGTTTCCGGATTGATCTTGACTTCCACCGTCTGGGCGCTGGAAGCATTGACAGAGCGCCGATAAGCCGAAACCATCGCCGCTTCTAATGCCTCCATCACCGTGTCTCGTGGGAGACTGAATCTTTCAGTGATTTCATTAAACGCAAGTGCAAATTCACTCTTCATCGATCTCTATTCCTTACCAGGGTCGTATACACTCCTATATGCAGAAAAAGTGGGCTCCACCCACTTTTCCACATGACCTCTCTTTCGGAACCCTGCGTACCAGATTCTAGCATAGAGACAAACCCGCTGCAAGGGGGATGAGATCAAAGTGTGTATACCACCCGAATCCACGCACAGATAGGTAGGATGAGAAGTTGAAGCCCCTGCAGCTCTCTACCCACACACGCACCACGAACCTTGCTTCACCGATCTGTCATGCGTTTGGAAAATGGCTCACCTGGCACAACAGTCAGTTGAGTATCCTCAACCCACCATCTCGATGTTGACACGTACAACTCAACACACCTACCCTCGCTCGAGGAGACGTAGTATTTGACGTCAAATAGCCTACCCTTTATCATACCTGCGGGAAGCAAACTTGATCTTGAGGTGCAGAGATGGAAGTTGGCCTTGTGCGGCGCATCGATATTGATACCGAAATGCAACAATCCTACCTCGATTACGCCATGAGTGTCATCGTTTCACGGGCACTCCCGGATGCTCGTGACGGCCTCAAACCTGTTCACCGACGCATCCTACACGCCATGCACGCCATGGGCGTCCGGTCAGAGACAGGCTTCAAGAAATCCGCGCGCATCGTCGGTGAGGTACTCGGCAAGTTTCATCCTCACGGCGACATGGCAGTTTACGACGCCATGGCCCGGATGGCGCAAGAATTCTCCATGCGCTACCCCCTTATTGAGGGCCAGGGCAACTTCGGATCGGTGGACGGTGATCCGCCTGCGGCTATGCGCTATACCGAAGCCAGATTAGCGGCACTATCCGCGGAGATGATGGGTGACATTGAGAAAGATACTGTGGATTTCGATGAGAATTTTGACGGTTCGTTGCAGGAACCCACAGTACTGCCTGCCGGTTTTCCTAATCTGCTCGTCAACGGCGCCACAGGAATCGCGGTTGGCATGTCAACCTCGATCCCTCCACACAATATGGCGGAAATCTGTGATGCGTTGATTTTTATGCTTGAAAACTGGTCGCGCATGGATGCGATCAGCCTCGACGACATGATGAAATTCGTCAAAGGTCCGGATTTCCCAACGGGCGGCATCATCCTACATGGAGGGGATAAGGGTCAGGATCTGGCCGCAGCCTACGGAAGTGGTCGAGGAAAGATCACCCTTCAAGCAAGAGCCCATATCGAAGAGATGGGCCGCGGTCGATCACGCATCATCGTCACTGAGCTGCCGTACCAAACCAATAAATCGAACTTGATTGAACGTATCGCCGATTTAGCGCGAAGTGGCCAACTTGAAGGGCTGGCAGATCTTCGTGACGAATCTGACCGTCAAGGTATGCGCATTGTCCTTGAACTTTCGAAGACCGCTGAACCGCAGAAACTGCTCGCCGAACTTTATAGGCGCACACCCATGCAGACAACATTTAGCTTGATCATGCTGGCCCTAGTAGACGGTGAACCCCGCCTACTGGGTTTGAAACAAGCCTTGCGCGTATACCTCGAACACCGATTGGAAGTCATCCGTAAGCGCAGCGAATTCGAGCTCGCAAGAGCTCGCGAACGGGCGCACATCCTTGCAGGACTGCGTATTGCGCTTCAAAACATCGATCAAGTCATTGAGATGATCCGCACTGCAAAAGACGTCCCTCAGGCAAAAAGCCGGCTGATACGACGCCTTAAATTAAGTGAGGAGCAAGCGACCGCTATCTTGGATATGCCCTTGCGAAGGCTTTCCGGCTTGGAACGCAGGAAGATCGAAAAAGAATACAAGGACGTGATGGCGCGCATCAAAGAGCTTGAGGCACTCCTTCGCTCCTCAAAGAAAATGCGATCTCTTATCGCCCAAGAGCTGACCCAAATCAAAGCCACATACGGTGACCGGAGGAATTCACAAATCGTCGAAACGGGCGTGGGTCGTAGAGCTCGAAGCGTACTCACCGCCACCGACCTCGCTCCGGCAAAGGAGACTTGGGTTTCGATCCGGCGTGACGGGTTGGTCGCGCGCACCCCGACTGCGCGCATACCTCGTCTCGGAGGGCGAGGCGCGCCTAGGCTTGTCATCGGTGCCAGTGTGCGCGATACGCTCTACTTATTCGATACGAAGGGGTTCGCCGCCGCCCTACCTGTCCACACATTGCCCGAATGTGACGACCTGAAAGATGGAGTTTCGATTGCAGGGATCACACCCTTTGAACCCGAGGATGAAATCGTCGCCGGTATAGCTCTACCCCCTGAGAAAGTTGGTACAGATGGCTCAGATGGATTTTTGGTATTTTGTACGCAACAGGGCATGGTTAAAAAAACCAGTCTCCAGGTGCTACCGGGCCCCTCAGCAAGGACGTTCCAAGCCGTAAAGATCGGGCAGGACGACAAATTGGGATGGGTAAGTTTGACAAGGGGGGATGACGACATATGCATCACCACGAGCTTCGGTATGGCCATTCGCTTTTCTGAATCAGAAGTCCGACCGATGGGACTATCGGCCGCCGGTGTACTTGGCGTCCGCATGGGAGAAGACCAACGTGTCGTAGGCATGGGCGTGGTTCAACCGCGGAGTGATCTCTTCCTGATCACACAGAACGGTTTGGCCAAGCGTAGCGCGATGAGCCAATTCCCTCGCCAAGGTCGTTATGGGAAAGGCGTACTGGCTTGGAAATCAGGAGAAGAAGTTCACTTGGCCGGCGCTATCATGGGTCAACCGGATGACCGCGCAATTGCGCATGTAGCTAGAGGTGCAGCCCGATCGATACGCTTTTCCAACGCCCCGCGGCGCGTACGCACAGGGGGCGGTAAACTGCTCTTCGAAGTTAAAGAAGGAAATAGAGTTACCGCACTGTCCCCGGTTATTAAGAAGCCAACCTTCAAGACACAACCGAAGCAACCTCCAGAATCGAAGGCCAAATCGACTGCAGAAACCAGAAAGAGATCGCCGAAATCAACCCCAAGTCGCTCCAGGCGATCAAGCAAGAGTGGGTCCAAGAAATCTTAGTCAGTATTACGGTACTTCGGACCAATATATTCATTTTATGGCCCGACTTAGATACGGCAGCCTCTCTTCTTGTCACTGCGACTCGAAGGTGAAGCAATCCTTTCACGTATGTCATCGCGAGCCCCGACGGGGGGCGAAGCAATCCCCAAGCCGCGAGTTGGTGATTGCCACGGCCCGGAGTTTACGCTGAGCTTGACGAAGGGTGCCTCGCAATGACATGCGAAGGTGATTGCTTCTTCGCGGGGATAATCCTGCGATTAATAAAGGCGTCTTCGCAACCGCGATTTCTTTTAATCACTGGCCGCAAGTGTAATTTTTGGAAAAGTCCCCACAACCCCGATCCTCAGACTTCCATTACCGGGGGTTACTTCATCGCAGGCCGCAAAAAGCCACCCTGGATCTGCTCGCCCTTTACCCAGGGAGCTCGTATAAGATGCGGTTTTCAAATGTAGAAACTTCGCTTGCGGGCACAACCTTGGAACCCTTTGTCAGCGTGCCCTGATATGGCTCATCACCATACGCCGTCACCCAGCCTTCGAGGATGAAGGGAATAACTCCCGCAGCGGGAATCCATTCACCATTGTAACGACGGGCAAGGTGAAAATGCGTTCCCGTCGCCCGACCGCCCTCACAGGAGGGATGACCAAGCGGCTCTCCGGGGAGCACCTGCATACCCTCCTCGATACGATCTTGCGTGGCGACATGGAAGAAGAAAAGCGCCCAGCCCGTGCGCTCGTCCCCATCGCCATCAAGATCAAGGACCACAATCGCTTCTCCACTGCGCACGATTAACCCGGCTGTAGGAGCGGCGATCCACTCCATGGATGGGACACAACCGCTCTCCTCGGCTGGGGGACCAAAATCTAAAGCCCCCAGCGGAAGCGCTTTACCCCAGGAAAAGTGCGGTCCAGCGGTAAAGTCCCAAATTCGATTCGGAAGAAAAGGAAGCGTCATTTCGGGCTGTTGTAGATTTGTAGGGATGAGTTCGATGGCTTGGTCAAATGGATCCCCCCAAAGCTGTGTATACGTCTGGAAAAAACCTTCTGGACTTACAGCGTGGTCAAACCCTTCTTTTCCATACAAGCCGGCGAACACGAACTGTATCGCGGCAGTGCCTGCATTCAGCCAGGGATCAGGGCGCACCAGAAGACCATCCTTAAGTTCGAACTCCTGAAGCGTACCCGCCCGCCAGCCGTAGTATCCATCGTTGATGCGCTCCCCTGCCCAAATGAGCTGCCAAAATAAACCCGTGTACCGCGATTCACGCACATCCAAGACATAAATATCCTCATCCCCCGCGGGGAATGGCTGTGAAAGTGCCTGGGTTTGGTACTCCATCAACGCCAGCAGTAACCTGGGGTTGACCGAATAATTACGAGCAATGACCTCAACAACCTCCCACGCTGGGCGTTGCTTCTGATAGGCGAAATCAGACAAGCCTGCAAGGAAACCGGGTCGTTGACGGATCTCCTTAGAGAAATCGAACTCCGAAGCCGAAGGACCATAGATCACTTCGCTGTCCGGCAATATATGGAAAGGGGAACCCAGCAAGGGGACATAATACATTGGGATAAGCATCGGATATCCGGGCGGCAGGGTTGTCACCGAACCAGGTAAATCGGGATTGGCTGCCAGGATTTCCTCCACACTCGTGTTGAAGTGTGCCGCTAGCGCGGGCAACGTGTCGCCGCTTTGTGCAGAGTATTCAAAAAGTTCGCCAGGGGGATGTCGAGTACGATCCGGTAATGGGGTGGGACCGGCCTCCACCGTTGGTGAGTGTATGACCGGAACTGGCGTTGAGTCAGTCAATGTCGGCGCACAAGCGCTGATCAAGACGGCTGCTAAAGCCAGCGACCCCAAGGAACGAAGTGAACAATTTTTCATCTTTGGATCAAGGTCTGATACGAGGCGCATGGGCATGCGAGTACAGTCTGATCCCCCTTGACGAGTGCTCCCTGATAGGGTTTGGTGCCAGCCACTGCGACCCAACCACTAAGTTCGAACGGCATCGGTCCATCTGCGAGGATCCATTCCCCGTTGTACTTGCGCGCAATGTGGATGTGAGTCCCCGTCGCTGATCCGCCTTCACAGGAAGGATGTCCGATCGAGTCGCCAGGTTCCACATACTCGCCTGCCTTAATTCGACCTTCCTGAGCGATGTGCAGGTACAAAAGCGCCCATCCGCTCTGTTCGCGCCCATCCCCATCCAGGTCGAGCACGACCACACCATCCTCGCTGCGTACGACAAGCCCGGGTGCCGCGGCGACCACCATGGCCTCGGATACTGCGCATCCAGTTTCGGTGGAAGCGGGAGCAAAATCCAATGCCGCCCAAGCACTCTCACGCTCCCAGGCTCCATGAGGGCCACCCGTGAAGGCCCAAACCTGGCCACGCCAAAAGGGGAGGATCAACTCGGGTTGGACTAACCCGCGCTCGTACAATGGATGTTGGTAACTCCATGCATCCCCAAAAAAATCCTGGTATGTGTTCTTAAACTCTTGTAAGGCGTTTTCCCATTCAAAACGAGTATTGTTCAATGACAGAAAGTACTGGATAGCGACTGTCCCAGCATTGAGGTCTGGAGCCAAGCGAAGTTTCGTACCATCGACAAATACAAGCTCGGTAAGGGTGCCCGCCCGCCATCCATAATATCCGTTCCCCAATTCATTCGCTGCCCAACCCAATTGACGGTAAAGACCAGGCGACTGCTCTACCATATGCCCCATCGGATATTTGAAAGCATTCCCAGTCGGAGCCGTCGGGTCCGTGACCCAACCAGACTGCATCTCCAACAAAACATACAACAAGCGCGGGTTGACAGAGTTGTCACGCGCAACAATCGCAACCACTTCAGGGCCGAAGCGAAAACGCGAACCAATGGATTCTCGATAGATCGTGATGTAGCCATCGTAGGTTTCCGCGAAGCCGAAAACATCGAAATCGGTGGCGTGGGGCGAGAAAATTGCTTCACTGTCCGGAACGAGTTTTTCGTCCGGTCCTGTCTCTTCCAGACGCTGTGGGATGAAGAGCAATTGACCGGGATCGATCAGGCCGCGAGCCTCGGGTAGGGGTTCCGTTGAGGTGACGTCTTCAGGCACCACACCAAAGTGCACCGCGACGGCTCGAAGCACGTCCCCAGGCTGGGCTTCGTAGAGTGCGGTCTCGATTTCCTCGAGAGATTGTATCGTCGGCGTCGGAGGGAAGGTAGGAGATACCACTGGTTCAGGTTCCGCTGGGGTGCTGCTCGGTCCGGGCGTGCTATTTACCGGTGTGGAGAACGTTTCCGGTACCGGTGTTGTCAACGTCATGGTGGGACTGGGCAAACTTCCCGAACCGATGGCGACTTGGGCTGGTACATCGGCACGTGCGCACGCCAGCGTGGTCGCAAGCAGCGCGACCACGAAAAGGAGAACGCGTGTGCTCGTTGTACGATACTTGTCTCTCAAAATCATCTCACCGACTGATTTGATTTAGTTCACTGCGACAGGCACAGGATTCAATCGTCTCCTGACCTCGGCTCATGGTTCCACTGTATGAAATTCCGTCACCGGCCGAAACCCATCCATCCATGGTGAATGGCAACGGACCGTCCGCAGGAATCCACTCCCCTCGGAATTTTCGCGCGATGTGCAAGTTCGTTCCAGTGGCGATACCACCCTCGCAGGAGGGATGCCCAATGCGATCGCCAGCGCGCACCATTTTACCCCGTTGGACACGTTCATGGCTTTGAATGTGCATATAGAGCACCACCCAACCCGTCTGCTCATATCCATCGCCGTCTATATCCTGGACGACCTCCCCGCTATCTGCACGTATGATCAATCCATCGGCAATAGCGACGACCCATTCATTTGAAGGTATACATCCTAACGCGGGTCCAGGCGGAGCGAAATCCAGTGCTGCCCAACCAGCACCCTCTCCCCAGGCAGAATGCGCTCCACTCGTGAACGACCAGGACTTCCCCTCTTCGAATGGCAGTTGCAACTGTGGCTGCTCAAGGTTCTGCGGAACGAGTGGTTCGGTCGCGCGCTCAAAGGGATTTCCGAAAAGAGAGATCAACGTTTCGTAAAAACCTCCTTCGGCGACGACTGCTCGCCACGCCTCCACTGGATAGAGTTGCGAGAATAGATTCTGAACGCCTACAGTCCCAGCGTTAACGCCCGCTCCTGGGACCACGACATCACCGCTGGCGAAGCTGAAAGGACCTGTCCACCCAGCCCGCCATAGGTAGTAGCCTGTGTTCAACTGATCTGCGGCCCAAGATAATTGGCTAAACAGTCCCCCCCAATCCGGACGATAATACCCCATCGGATAGACCTTCTTCTCCCAAGACAATTCCGAGTTGGTCAGCCAACCTCCTTGAAACTCGAGAAGCGCCACGAGCAGACGCGGGTTCACAGAGTAGCGCTGGGCGACAAGTTGCACGATTTCTGCACCACTCAGAATACGGTTCTCGATCTCCTGTGTATAGGATGCAAGATAGCCTTGTCGGTGGTTGATTTCACCTTTCAGATCGAAGAGGGCACTCGAGGGACCAAACACCAACTCTGAATCCGGAATAATCTTGAAGTTTGGCCCTCGAGCAAGGCGCACTGGTGCCGGGACCGTCAGTACCTGACCGATTGAAACCAGGTCAGGATTGTAGATGCGATTCACAGCACTTAACTGGGAGATCGAAATCCCGTAATTGGCAGCAACAAGGCCCAATGTTTCACCCGGTTGCACCACGTGATAAAGAATTTCCGTGCGGATGGTTGGTGCCTCGCGCTCGGGATCGGGTGTGGGGGTAGGGATTACCTCACCTGGCTTGTAGGTGGGGGGGAGCAAAGCAAGTAGCGGATGTTGCGTTGGGGTCGACGTTGGCATGGATGGGACAGAGTGCGGTTTCTGCGGTGTAACTTCTTCGTCAAGTTGCACGAACACTGCAGGCAATGCACAAGCGATTGGTCCTGAGACGAGACCAAAGAGAAAGAGCCACAACATTACACCCTGTGAGAAGCGACGTTCCTTCACGACAGCAACGCCCTCTCAATCCTTTAAGAACTTGGTTGGCAGACAGCGTTGGGAGTAGAACCAACACTGTGGAACACGGCGAAAGAAGGGAAATCGTTCTCCCTACTTGACTGATCCAAGGGTTCAAGATTCATGCCATAGATCTTCAAGCAGAACATATCTTACTCTTCGAAGACCTTTTGCACGAGCACTTGAAATTCCGGGAACAATTCGCGACCTGGTTTACGGCTGATTCGTCCTTCGAAGAGGGCCACCAAGGACTTGTAATACCACGCTTGGTCATCTTTAGGCCGTCGGAACCGCAGCCAAACTTCATCACCATCAAATCGCAGACTATCACGGATGGATCGGATGTTATCCAATTTGTCCGCCAAGGCGAGCACGAGGATATCCTCAGAGGCGGATTCTAACGCTTCCAACGTTTTTCGCTTTCGTTCCTCCCACGGCTCGGATTTATCGATCTCGGACACTGCAGAGACGAGCTCAGCGACCGAATCCCCGAACGTGCTGCGTAAGTCGTTGTCAGAGACTCCAGCATCTTCCATAGTGTCGTGCAAAATGCCTGCTATTACTACATGCTCTGCGCAACCAGCTTCGATTAATATCCTGCCAACGCCGATCGGGTGAACGACGTAGGGAATCGATGTCCCTTTGCGGAATTGACCTCGATGTGCTTGAACTGCAAATTCGAGCGCGTCGAAGACTTGGCTATTCGCCATACCATTACCTCCAACTTTTATCTAGACGACATATCGAGATGCTGGAAACAAGCAGCTAGTCCGTTAGCCACTTCTCAAGGATGTCGGACGGCTCATGAACGTTTTGAAGGCGACCGAGATGATCGACGTACGACCAATGACCCGGATCGCTCATGAATTTGCGGAATCCCAGTCGTTCGTAAAGCCGTCTGGCATCTGGGTTCGCATGCGCCGCTGCGATAACGGCACGCTTAAGCCCATGATCCCTCAACACCTGCTCCGCTTCGAGGATTAAACGAGTTCCCACACCCCGATTCCGATAGGCTGGGCGTACGCGGAAGGCATGTATATACGCACTGGAAACCCCTCGCCGGAATTCGCGACGATGGATATGTAACTGGATGAAGATCTGTCCAACGAGTTCTTCCCCCACTTCAGCAACGAGGATAATCCGTCGGCCACGTCTCATGTCCGCCATGGCACGTTGATACACTCTTCGGTACCGGCGGTACTCACCTTCCCACTCCATTGCCTCCAGGTCCGATCCCTTCGCCAGTCGAACGTGGATGTGCAAGGCCTCAACCATTCGCTTGCATCTCCTCCACGAGTTGCAGCAATAAGGCCTGCTCCTCGTCCACACTCTTAATGTCCTCGTCAATCCAAGCTGCACGCAACGACCAAAGTATACGGCTATAGGCAGGGCCGGGTGGTAACCCGATAGTGCGTAACGTGTCACCATCAGTATTCGGAGCGACGAAACGCCATGTTGAAAGGTATTGCTCGATCACCTCTCTTGCCTTCTTCTGCGCATCGAGTGCATACCATGCTGCCACAGCGGAGGTTTCACGGCATTCCTCCAATCGAGCTACCAACTCGCTTGCAGGTACGCGCTCCACTAAATCTGGAAGCTTGATTTTGAGGGCGGCAGCATCGAGGATTTCAGCCGTCATACCAGCAGGAAAATGCAGACGCTGACAGATTCCTTTCACCTCTTCCAGAGGGATGCGCATAAAGAGAAGGGCATACAGAACGAATTCTCTCGACGGCGGTTCTTGTAACTGCCACTCCTCTGGTGGCTGAAAGGCCTTCACCTGATGAAATTTGTCCTCCAACCATTTATCCCAGACGAGCGAAGGATGGATAGCCGACAATAATCCAAGTTCTTGTAGACGGCCCATAATCGCAGACAAGCGCTCTTCATCGAATATTTGGATGAACTCGCTGCGAATACGTTCCCCACTCACACGACCCAACAAGGGTAAAGCTTGCCCGAGCAATTCCAAAGTTCGCGACTCAACCTCAAAGCCTAGGCGTTGTTCGAGGCGAACGGCACGCAACATTCTTGTGGGATCGTCTACGAAACTCAGAGAATGCAGAACACGGATCTGATGCTCACGCAAGTCACGGCCGCCACCCCAGTGATCGAGTAATTGACCGTAGTAACGACCATCGAGGCGAAGGGCAAGCGTGTTGATGGTGAAGTCCCGGCGGTGCAAATCGAGTTTGATGCTGCTGCGCTCGACCGACGGCAGCGCCGTCGGGTGTGAGTAAAACTCCGTGCGTGCGGAAACAAAATCCAACACGGAAGGAATGTCGTCCATTCCCATTGCGGATACATCCAATCCCTCAAGCAGACGTCGATCTTCCAAATCCAGGTGCCATTTAGCAGTTCCAAACCTACGATGGCTGCTCACACGACCCCCAAACTTCTCGCTCAGCCTTCGAGCTAACCCGATCGCATCGCCTTCAACAACCAGGTCAAAATCCACACTGGGGGCGCCAAGTAAAAGATCGCGTACAAAACCGCCCACGATGTACAACGCCGCGTTGTGCGCCATAGCTTCTTGTGCGATCGACTTCATCAACGACAAGCGCCCTGCAGGTAGTGCATTCTCGAGACGGTGTGCCAGGCTAACAACAGAAGGTTCTTGTACATCGGCGCCCAACGTCTTCAAGAGATCCGTGCGGGTGACGATCCCGATGATCTCCCCGCTATCCGGTTCCACCACGGGGACCTGACCCCAGCCGTATTGAATCATGACCCGCTGCAGATGTTGGATCGAATCACTTGGATGAACGACCAATCCTCCCGCCTCCATGATCGTGGATACGGGACGATCCTCCATCCCGTGAGACATGGCACGATCAACTGCCCTTCGCGTTAACAAACCCAGCACGTCACCCTCATCGACGACCGGATAGCCTTCGTGACCAAAGCGTTGCATACGCTCGGCTGCCTGTTTAATGCGCTGGTTGGGATCCAGAATCTGCGGACCGCGCGACATGATTTCACCGACAGTCACTGCTGGTTCGACCACTCTGGGGAGCAAATCATGTAGTTCGCGGCAGACATCTTCCAGATTCTCATCGCGTATCAACGCGGCAGCGGCTTGAGCATGACCACCACCACCAAAATGCTCGGCCACTTGCCCGATGTCTAATAGCGATGTTGAGGACCGACCCACGAATTGTATGTTTCCATCAAGGGCTACCAGTATGATCAGGCCATCCGGATCGAAAATGTCACGTAGCTTGTGCGCAAGGGTGGAGATCTCGTCCACCAAACCCTCGGCCGTTCCACAAGCGATGACGACCGAAACTCCGTGAAACTCAAAGGTTTCTGCGGCCTCGAACAATTGATTGAATAATTCATGCTGCTCCGGTGAAAGGGGATGGTTGAGAAAGTCTATGCCGATATCGAGGCTTGCGCCGTTATCCAGCAGCCAAGCTGCAGCGCGGATATCGCGTGGTGTCGTGCCTGGATAGGAAAGCGAGCCGGTATCCTCATAGACTCCCAATAAGAGAAGCGTTGCGGTGATCAGGTCTAGCTCCACCCCACTCTCTTGAATAGCCTCGACCAACAAAGTCGTTGTCGCCCCAACCTCTTCGATGTGCGTCGTCCAAGAGCGCTCGAGATCTTGATCGGCGGGGTGATGATCGACCACGTGAACACTTGTACGCCGGCTTACCCCTTTGACCGACACAGGAGATTGTGTGTCCACTAGGGTCAGCTGTTCGACACGCTTGCGCGCCAGATCTCGAAACTCGATGAAAGGTAATCCCTCACCATATAACATTAAGTAGGCACGCACGTTGCGGTTCAGCCGACGCGGCAAAACTGCCAACGCTTCCGGTTCAAGAAGCCGCGCAGCCAGTAGCGACGCAATCGCGTCGAAATCAGCCTGTTCGTGGGTGAGGATCAAATGCATCGCCTATCACCTATCTTCCAGATCTTAATCTCTCTGGTCAGGCACACATTCTCTGGGGCACTGCCTTGTTTTCATACTAGCGATTATACAATGGGCCAAGGAATCACGTTCGATTGAGGTGAGCTCCCGAACGCATTCACACTACAATCCTACCTCGACTCCCAAACATCCCCAGGAACAGAATAATATGAGATGCTGTATAGTGTGATAAGCCCATAGTAGAAGGGTCTAATTTCCGATCACGTCACCTTACATACTGCCTCGGAAAGCATATAATTTCCTCAAGGGATAAACACCCCGACTGACGGGCATGGTTCATATCACGGCCTTTAGCATTAGGAGGGGATTCAACGGTATGACAGAACGATATAGCAATAAATCTTTGAAGATACGCCCCGCCACGGTCGAAGACATTGACGCCCTCGCCGATCTCAACACCCAACTCGGCTATCCAACATTGAAAGAACAGCTCTCGCTGCGCTTTCACAGGCTGCAGTCCTGGCAAGAGCATGCCGTTTTCGTAGCCACACTCGAGGACGGCAGGGTTGCCGGTTGGATCCACGTTTTCCTTCAACCCTTGCTCATTTCAGAACTGGGCGCAACCATTGGTGGGTTGGTTGTTGATGACTCCTCGCGTCGCTTGGGCATCGGAGAACGTCTTATGAACCACGCTGAACAGTGGGCGCGTGAGCGAGGTTGTGAAGTGTTTTGGTTGCGTTCCGGGGAGGCACGAAAAGACGCGCATGCGTTTTATACAGCTATGGGGTACACATTTACCAAAAACTCCCAGACATTTGAAAAGAAATTATGAATAAACGCTGGAAGTTATGTCACCATCGCTCAGTCCCTAAGACTGCTAGAAGATTAGGATGTCGCTCCCCCCTCAGAAACTCCTAGTTGGATGGGTGAAGTAAGGCACCTGCTCTTGAAGTTAATTTCAACCGCACTTCGCTCTGCGAGACGATGACATCCTGCTCCCCAATTGCCTCATTAATCGTCCAGCCATCTTCCCACCCTAGGTCAGCAATAGGTAAAACGACGAACTGTTCTTGATCAGAGGCGTTGAGAACCACCGCGACAACGTTCGAATCCAAAACACGATAGAATGCGTAAATCCCCGCGCCGTCGTCGATTTTCAAGGTTTTGAATACACCCCTGCGTAAGGCCGTGAATTCTCCGCGCAGATGAACGAGCTTCTTTACGTACGCACGCAGATCTTGATCCCAACTCGCCTTATTCATCGGGAACGCTCCCCGGCACGCAGGATCTTTTCCGCCAGCAAGGCCGATCTCGTCGCCGTAATATATCGCCGGAGCACCAGGGTAAGTAAATTGGAACAGGAACGTCTGACGCACTCTGCGACCATCTTCCCCACACTGCGTACGCAGTCGTTTCGTATCATGTGTGCCCAATGGGAGATAATGACTGAAGGTATGCTCTTCAGGATAGGCATCCAGAAGGGCTCTAATCTGCTGATCGAAAACAGATGGAGTCGTCAGTCCCTTAGCCAAGAAATCGAGAACGGCGTCCCGCATCGGGTAGTTCATCAATCCATCGAAGTGACTTGCTCCGATCCAGCGCGGGTTTACCTCCCAGATTTCCCCAAGTAGGTATGCTTGTGGATTGATTTCTTTGACAATCGCCCGAAATTCAGCCCAAAAGGTATCATCATCAATCTCATTGGGAACATCTAATCGCCAGCCGTCGATGCCTTGCTCGATCCAATAGCGAGCGACCGAGAGGAGGTACTCACGGACAGAGGGATTATCGGTATTGAATTTTGGGAGGCTTCTTATGTTCCACCAAGCAAGATAGTTGAAATCCTTCTCCAACTCATAGGCGTTCAATGGCATATCACGCACGTGAAACCAGTCTAAATAAGGCGAATGTTGTTGGTTCTCAAGAATATCGTTGAATGCGAAGAATCCCCGTCCACTATGATTGAACACGCCATCCAGGACAATGCGAATACCATTCTGATGAGCTATGTCCAGCAAAGAATGAAATGTCTGCATGTCTCCTAATTTGGGGTCGATGAGAAAGTAATCAACTGTGTTGTAACGATGATTGGACGTTGAAAGGAAAATAGGGTTGAAATAAATGGCATTTACGCCGAGGTCGAGCAGATAGTCGAAGTGTTGAATCACACCCTGCAGATCTCCCCCCTGGAAGCCCCATTTTGTGGGTTTCTCTCCCCATGGTCGGACGTTCGGCGGGTCGTTGCTTGTATCTCCGTTGGCGAAGCGATCCGGGAAAATCTGGTAGAAAACGCTATCTGGGACCCAATCAGGGACTGTCATCGTGGTTCTCCACAGGAGGATTAGAACGTCAATTCAAGAGGAATTCATACGTGGCTGGCGCGAATCATAGGATGCCACGGTTCCTCGCAAGGTTCCTACTCGGGATTGGTGATCTCAGAGGATGCCTGTTGGATCTTTGTCAATGCAATTTCGATGGCGAGTCCTGGGTCGGCTCCCTGCACTGCAACCGAATCAACTGCAACTTCAATCGGACCTCTAAAGAGATCCAAATCCTCACGCAACGGCCGTGGCACTCCGTTGAAGAGTGCCGCGAGTAACTGCACTTGGAGCGCGTCTGATAATTCCAAACCAGAAAGGACTGTGAGGTGATCCGCGCCTGCGGGTTCACTTAGGATTAATTGCGCCTCGGGAGTCATCAAAAAACGTACAAACGCCCATGTGGCCTCTAAATCAATAGGTGCGGATGTAGGCAACAAATACGCATTCTCGGTCCATACAAAACCCGCCAACCTTTCTCCGGTTTCTTGATAGACGGGCCAGGGATCGACGGCAAGATTTTCCGCACCAACAGCCTGTTCCAGGCGACGCATATTCCACGTGCCATCGATAATCCATGCTGCCTGTCCCGCTTCGAAGAAGGCGACATCGTCATCATCGTTCATGGTCACCCTACCCGCGGGCCGCAAGATTGCCATCAACTCGAGCCAACAGTACCCTTCAGGACTATCGAGTGTAATCTGGCCTAGCTCGTCGAAAAGTGCGCCTGCACAGGCTGCGATTTGTGACGCCGTGAAATCAAACCCCAAATCGAGCGCAGAACCGATGATCTGTTCGTCTTTGAGCTCTCGAGAAATCCGAACCCATTCAGCGACACTGGTAGCCGGCTCCTCTATCAGTGCTCGATGGCGAAAAAGTACCACACCCTGCACCTCAAGTGGTACTCCGATTTTCACGTCTTGATAGGTAACTTGGTTCCATGCGAGGGGATGGATCGTTGATTCGAGCTCCGCATCAATACGGCTTGAGAGGTCGAGGGAGTAACCCTCCCGCCACAACCATGCCCCCCAGCTAGATGGCGCCAAGAGCACGGTAGGCGCAGTTCCACCTTGTCTGATCTGTTCTAGGGCGGACCGTAGAGCGCCCTCAGGGAAATATGAAATTGCTAAATTTGTATTCGGGTTCTTCTCCTGGAAAACCTCAATCGCTCGTTCCAGGCTTTTAAGTTCCTGGACATTCCAACTCAACCAAATCCGTATCGTGCCACGTAAAGATGAACCGGCTTCTGTGGCGATAGGAATGTCTGCAGGAGGTATTGTGGCGGTGTTTTCAACGGCGGGCTGCGAGGTTTGAGTCGGGGTTGGTATATCTGTCGCCGGCTGGCAAGCCACTGACGTGCCTGATAGAAGCATCGCCATGAGCCAGATACGCAGTTTGTTTTGTGTCGTCATCCCTTGCTTTCCCAAGTAGCTAGATCTGGAGAGGTCGCATGATTACACTGGATCCTGAGCATTAATCGCATCCTCCTCTTCCAGCGTAAGAATTCCGCATGGGAGATTTAGATCGCGCCGCTTGAAAACGATCGACGCGTGAGTCTACCATACTTACGAGAAGGGTAAGTAAGGAAAGATCGGAGTGCAAGAAGCGAGATACAAGCTCATGGGACGAAGATTGGCACTTCAACAAGCGGAA
>WVZH01000024.1:5225-12149 GCA_011772595.1 Anaerolineales bacterium | reverse complement strand
ATGAAGATAAATGCGTTGAGTTCCCTATTCCATCCCACGCCCGTCATCCTGCAACGCGATCTCGAAAAGAACCACCAAGTTATCTTACAGCTTCGCACCAAGCTCCCACTTCTAGCCTTCCTTGTCTGCTTCGTAGTGCATCTGTCTACACTCTCATATGAGTCAGCGGTTGGCCTAGCGGCGATCGGCGGATTTCTAGTGACCGCTTACCTGTGGGCACGTGCTATGGCGCTGCGGGTGACGGGGACACGCAGACTGCTCTACACGGCTTTACAGGTAGGCGATGAACTCCAGGAACTCGTTGAACTGGAGAATGATTCATCATTTCCAATCCTGTGGGCAGAATTCGTGGATCGCTCAGATCTTCCTGGCTACACCATTTCTAGCGTTCGTTCGACGGATCCTCGAGGAGTTGTCCGCTGGCGGGTCGGAGCTATCTGCAATCGACGTGGGTTATTCAACCTGGGACCCTGGGAGCTACACCTTGGAGATCCACTCGGTATTTTCAGTGTGCGTCATATCTTCCAACAGCCGGAAGAAATCCTTGTGTATCCACCGCTTGCACGAATTCCCCCCAATCTGCTCCCCGAAGGCGGTGCCCAAGGGGAATATCTCCCCTTACAACACCCGATCCATGCCAATACCGTGCACGCCGTGACCGTTCGGTCGTATACACCCGGCGACCCACTTCGGCACATTCATTGGCCCACAACGGCCCGAAGGGCGGAGACTTACGTCAAGGGATTCGAACCTGAAGGCACCTCCACCGTATGGATTGTGCTCGACCTCGACGAGACAGTACATTTTGGCTCGGAAACTGAGTCAACAGAAGAAGCCATGGTGACTCTTGCAGCCTCACTCGCACACGATTATCTGTGTCGCCGATTAGCGGTTGGCCTTGTCGCTCCCGCAGATAATACAACCGTGGTCTTGCCGCATCGAGGTTTACACCATTTCTGGCCACTGCTACGTGGCCTTGCCCCGTTGCATGCGACCGGAAAACAATCCCTCAGACATTCCTTTCGATCAATAAACAAAATCCTCTCTCCTCGTCATTTAGTCGTCGTAATCACACCCTCTCTGTCTTCGGACTGGGCCCTAGAAATGAGAGCCCATTCACGATCCGGTGGTGGCGGCGTCCTGGCGATCCTCCTTGAGCCGTTCTCCCCAGGCAGGATGGGGAGGGCAGAAGCATGTGCCGTTAATCTCTCACAGCACGGAATCCGAACGCGCTTCGTATCGCCACAAGAGATCCAACCGCTCCACGCTGCTTATGGTGATCTCCGACGTTGGGAATTCATCACCTTCGGCATGGGAAAGACNNCCAGCCTTGCTACTCTCACTGATCGCCAGCACCGTTGCGCGCAGCATCCAGCAGGCTCAATGGTTAAGTGACGCCCGGTGGGTTGGTCTAGCAATCCTACTCGGTACGATTTTTGGCGGGATGTTGGCTGCATCCCGTTTCCGAGGCAGGTTTGCCTTCGCTTACAACACGTTCCTAGCAATCATCTTTTCAGCTGAAAGCGTCGGGCGTTTTTTTCCCTTTCTTGAGCTACGCCTTACCGCAGCTGGTGGAAATACGGTATGGCTTATGCACTTACGATTGTTATCCTTGCTTGAGCGCATAGGTGGCTGGGTCCAGTCTATACTCGAACGTCAGATAAATCTTGAAGACGGTTGGCTGCTCCTATTTCTGGTGTTCCTATTGTGGAATACATTTGCATATTTGGCCTGGACCTTAGTGAGAAAGAAACAAGTCATCGCAGGGCTTATCCCACCAGGGTTGATCCTAGGGCTGAACATACACCTCAGCGATCAATCATCAGCACGATTGATCTTCTTTGTAGCGTTGAGCGTTTTTCTCACAGTGTACATGGTCTATCAACGTAACCATTTGGACTGGATTCGTCGTAAGGTGGATCACCCTGATCTTCGTCTGGAGTGGGGGTACAGTGGATTCTGGTTGTCATTTGCCATCACCATGCTGTCGATCACACTTCCCATCTTCACCACACATAAAGGTTGGCGAGCGATCTCGGATTTCATAAATCGTATTCAAATTGAACCCAGGAGAATTTCTTCGCAAGGGGTAGAAGGTAGTGCTCCAGAGGGGAGCTCCGGTGAGGCGACTGCCCGCACCCCAGACGTGTCCACGATTGGAACGCCCATCGATCAAGGGTTAGAAACCATCATGCTCGTTAGCTTGAGCGATCCGCCACCACCACTACCAGAAGTTGCTGGACCACGTCCACCTAAGCATTACTGGCGTAGTGGTGTATTTGGTAAGTACACAGGTTGGGGTTGGGAACCCGTGGACCTCCCACAAACGGCAGATACTCTCACCTTTCCATCCAACCCTCCTCGTGGACGCTACGCACTCGAGCAAGTTTTTCATATCCTTGCTACCCACGACGACCGGCTCTACGCTGTCAACCACCCCGTCGCAGGCAACGAAGAGGTTCAAATCACCCTGATTGCATCCGATGACACATTATTATTTGGCGACAGCTCTGCATACATTGTCATGTCATGGGCAACAGACGTAACCGCTCAGGAATTAATTTCTGCGCCTCTTGAGTACCCTGCGCAGATCGCGAATTCGTACCTGCAACTACCAGCAAGTCTGCCTGATCGTGTTCGCAGACTTGCTGCAAGGATCACAACTGGCGCCGAGACGACCTACGAAAAAACCAAGCGAATTGAGAGCTATTTGCGGAATAACTACCCGTACTCACTCGACGTACCTCCGGTACCCGAGGGACGCGATGCGGTCGATTATTTCCTTTTCGATGCGCCGGGAGGGTTCTGCAGCTACTACGCATCGGCATTGGTGGTAATGCTTCGAGCTGAGGGGATTCCTGCTCGGGTCGTTACCGGCTACGCCATGGGTGAATATGACCCTTCTGAGGGCGTTTATCGGGTGCGTGCAGAAGATTCCCACGCGTGGGTGGAGGTTTACTTTTCAGGTTATGGTTGGGTGGAATTCGAACCCACCCCTGCGCGTTCGACTTTTTCACGAGAGAGTACTTCCCAAGATACCCTCAGGAGTACACCCGACACAGCCCGATCCAAACCCACCATCTTCATCCAGCGACGATGGCTCTATCTGGCATCACTGGTCCTGTCGTTGTTCGTGGGGATTGGCCTATTCAAGATCATCGTCGATCGCGTCCATTTCGCTCGAAGATCGCCGCGTGAGAAGGCTCAGGAGCAGTACAAGAGCATCCGTCGTGCATTGAGCACCCTGGGTTTCGTCGCCCCCTCCAGTACCACCCCAAATGAATTCTTAGCACGATTTTCCTCTTCCCTTGTTCGCACGCCTGACCTTCAAGCTACTGTCACGCAAAGCACATCACTCTACCTCAAAGCGAGGTTCAGTATTCTCACTGTGACGTCAGGCGAGATCAAAGGTATCCGAACACTGTGGCGGCGGTCCTTCGTTCAAAGGCATATCCTGCGGTTCAAGCAGTTCGCCTTCGCGTTTGGGAAAAGATTTAGAAGTTTAGCAGGAATTGAAACCCCGCTGGAGCGCGTGAAATAGCGCTTCATGTCTGAATCCTGACGATAAATTCACGTTCGCCTAGGGAATTCGGCTGGTAACCGTGAAGATCCTTCCTTGGAAGATAATTGTCAACGATCTGAGGAGAAGTGGCTAGAAACACTAAAAGCAGGTTGAGACTCAAGCACCCTCAATCTCGAGCTCAACCATCTTGAAGTTCACAACAACAAACCGATTGTCACGCACGGCCGTCTCACGGCCGTCGACCCATGCACGCCTGCAAAAAATACCATGAAGGACGAGTTCCACCTCAGTATAAGGAAATGGATAATCACCCTCTGATGAACGGGTGATCCTCAGATTGCCTTCCTCCATTACCGTCTCGAAACGATCCACACGCCACGTACCATAACCATCACCAGCGTCGTTAAAGAGGCGACTCTCCGCATCCCCCTCGATGGGTGGATATAGGTGCAAGATCAGGCGATCTTCTACCTCCATCGGGAGGACACAACCAGCTGCAACCAGTATCGGAACACGCGTCAGCGGTGCATCCAGGTCAACTTCGCTCCCTCCTTGGACTAAAGTGCCGTCCCAGAAATCGTACCAATGACCTTGGGGAAGACGAAGCTTTCGCGATTGCACACCTTCCTCCAGCACGGGCGCCACAAGTAATTTTTCGCCGAGCATGAACGCATCGTCGATGGACCACAAATCGCTGTCCGCTTCTTGAGACCAGAACAGTGGTCGAACAAGCGGTAAACCGAACTTGTTCGCTTCCCATGCCAGGGTATAGAGATAGGGCATCAACCGATATCGAAGTTCGAGGAAATGCCGCACGATAGACAGTGTCGGCTCGCCAAACACCCACGGCTCGCGCCGAGACGTATCCCATGCGGAATGCGTCCGGAAAAAAGGCAAGAACGTCGCTAGTTGGAACCAGCGAGTGTACAACTCGGCGTCTGGATGATGACTGAAGCCGCCGATATCCGGACCCGTATACGGGATCCCCGAAAAACCCAGGTTCAGAACCGTGGCGACGGTCATCCGCAACGCACGCCAGGTGCTCTCCGTGTCGCCAGTCCAGTTCCATGCGTAGCGTTGTAGTCCCGCCCAGCCAGAGCGGCTGACCAGCCACGGCCGATGGTCCGGACGCAACATTCTCAATGCTTCGAATCCCGCCTGATTCATAAGCAATCCGTAGAGATTGTGAGCTTGTCGATGATCGCTCCTGACACCCTCGAGATCGTGTTGTGTGACCTCCGGAAAGGTCATCTCCCCCCAAGCCGTGAACGTCGTGGGCTCATTCATATCGTGCCAAATCCCACAAATACCTTGATCGAGCAAGCGAGCATACTGGCTTCCCCACCAAGCCCGCGCTTTGGAACTCGTAAAATCAGGAAACGCACACCAGCCAGGCCATACAGGCGCTTGAAGTACGCTGCCATCAGGCAGTTTACAGAAGTGATCTCCAGCAATTCCCTCTTTATAGACCTCATACTCCGAATCGACCTTCACGCCCGGATCGATGATGGTCACGAGGCGGATTCCTTTTTCCCTGAGTTCACTCGCAAGCCTGGTAAGGTCTGGGAAGCGATTCTGATCTACGCTAAAAATCCGATAGCCGTCCATGTAATCAATATCAAGATGGATCGCGCTTAACGGAAGATCATGCTTCGCGAAGCCCTCCACTACATCAAGAACATCCGCCTCCGTCTTGTATCCCCAACGAGATTGATGGTAACCGAGCGCCCATCGAGGTGGAAGAGGCGGCCGACCCGTCAGTGCCGTGTAGCGTTCAAAGAGATGCTCCAAGGCGCCAAAAGCAATGTAATAACGCAGCACGCCGCCTTCAAATCGAGCAGTAAGCCTGTCGTTCATGGAGACGCTGCCATCAAAGCTATTCTCATAAAAGATCAGGCTGCTTCCCTCCTCTTGGAGACAGACGTACACCGGGATTGTAAGATAGAGCGGATCACTGCCTGGGCCATAACTTCCACCCGCATCGCTGTTCCACAGACGATAGCTTCGACCGCGTACATTGAGGCTGCCTGCTCGTTCACCGAGGCCAAAAATCTGCGCCTCAGGTTTAAGGTCTATTTGCTGGATCCAAGCCTCTCCCACTCTCTGCGGTGGAGCCTCCCTGCGAAGGGATTGACCAGTGCCGGCCCGATAGGTCAACGACCCGTCTTCACTCAAAACGATATCCATCTCTGAACTGCTGAGTATTGTTCGCGACTTAGTATCTTGGACTTCGATGTCTACCTGCGGCCACTCCGTTTCTTCCAGTGCATAGCCGACGGGAAGGGAACCCGGAGTCCAGGTGATCCTCACAAAGTCCGGCGTAAGGAAGTGTATGTCTAATCCCATTTCCCTGAATTGAAAACGTGCCCCACTTCGTGAAACCACGTGACCATGAACATTATTCGGTCCAGCTCCTTGCGTGGATGGCACTCTCTCACCCCAGCGACGATTATAGATATCCCGCAGGACGGCATATCGCACGAAGCGCGAGAATTGCCTTAAACCAATAAAGCGTAAAACATTCAACACCTTCCAAAAATCCCTCATGGCCTCTCCTGTCTCTAAGAAAGCTCCGAGTGTGGCCACATGATTTGGACAGTCGTATCTTGTGCAAATTCGAACGACGAGATCAAGAGCACTATAGTCTTGGAATCAGAGCCCACTCAATGTGTATGAGTTTATGAGACAATCTCGAAGAAATAAGGCATAAATGGTACCAGCGAAAGCGTTACGGATCGCAGCGTTTCCGCGGTCCATTCCCTTTGCCCATATTCATTCCACTCTTGATGTGCGATAAGATCATGGAGCCGGTAGATTTTGGATGAATCGATTTCAAAGAACGATGTAAGGTCGAATGTGAGGGGTGTGCGTTCTGCGTACAGGCTGACGACACCCCAGATCCTCTCTTCACCCTCCCGCGCAATGATGGACAGAACATGCGGGTTATCGCATGCCACCGCATTGAATTGACGTTCTCCGAACAGTATGGCCTGGCTCTGGGACCGCGCACTGAGGATTCGACGGTAGAAATCTTCCGCGCCGACCTCTTGTCCGGACCACATCATGGGCACAAAACCTGCCATGATAAGGATTGCATACATCGCCTTTTCGGCTTTCGATCCCCGCCAGGCATAGGCTGAGAAGTCCTTGCGAGTGTCATGCGTTTCAGTGAAGCTCACCCGGACCGCGGACGGTGGCATCACAGCCCAGTAATCTCGTAACCACTCTCCAAATTCATAAGGAGTGATCTCGCCGCGAAGAAGAGCAAAAAGATTGGCGAATGGATAGTAATCACACTGAAAATCATGAGTTTTTACGAACACGGGTCCAAACAATTCACACAGCAAAGCAGTTTCAGGATTGATACTTTTGATCCCCTCCTGCAACCTTTCGAGCAGGTT
>WVZH01000024.1:0-5206 GCA_011772595.1 Anaerolineales bacterium | reverse complement strand
TCAATACCATAGGTTCGTACGAAGCGCAGCGCCCAATCCAACATGTACGCCTGAAACTCGGGATTCGCCCAATCGAATGAGTAGGTATCCAGCCATCCATGAGATGAGACCAAGTTCCCACCTTCATCGCGTGAAAACCATTCAGGATGTTCGTGCACATAACGCGCGTCGATGGCACACCCTTGGGTGACGAAATCCATTAAGACCTTCATGCCTTGATTATGGGCTTCTTTTATCAATGCGGTGAAGTCCTTCTCTGACCCGAGAGTAGGTTCGAAAGCCTCGAAGTCTTTCATCGCGTAGGGAGAACCTGAACCGATCCAATTCTCATCCCATGCGACTCCACTGCGATTATCGAAGGTCATCACGGGCATCAGATATAACACTGTGTGCCCCATTTCTCGGATGCGCGGCAGTTGAGAGGCCAACCCTCGAAAGCCGCCGAAGGGACCTGGATGAACCTCATAAACAGCGGCTTCCCGCACCCAGTCAGGAGGCACTCCATAGATTGGGGGTTCGACGCCCAAAACGTGGTACGCCTCTCGAAAGCCTTCCAAGGCCTCATTCCACTCGCCACGATGCAGCAGGATGATCTGCGTTCCCCCCTCGATTTCCTCACCAGGAGACATCCATCCAGCCAGGTGGATCTCGTGCCCGAGGATCAAGGATGTACCATCTCCGAAAACCAGCGGAGAGCCCGCTTCGACCTCAGAGTAATACCAAACGAGGAGAGACTCAAGTTTTTCAGGGTTATGTATGGCAAGTAAACCGGGGGTGACATCAGGGGCGTCTTCGATTGCCCAACCGAAGCGCTCCGCCGCGCCTGGGGCGAACGTCTTGCTGTATGGACCGCCGATCGATTGCCGCATCGCGACATTGAGTGGGAGCCTTGGACGAATGGCGGAGGCAGGGGCTTCGAAATTACAGTCCTCAGGATCGCCTATTTGCACACCTCGCAGGTGCAAATGCACACGCGTGAGCTGGATCTCCCCCTCGGAATTGTTTTGAATGGCTACTCGTCGATCGATCCGATCACCTTCGATATGGTATTCATCACGGACGTGGACGGGGCCGAACTGCAACCTCAAGTGAATACTGGTATCATTCTGCCCATGTCCAACAACCACCGGTGAGTGATCTTGCGAAAGCCATCGATCCCTGCCCAGACGGACATCCAGAGCACAACCGTCCGCGCCATACCCCACCATGCTCTCACCACCTGAGAAGCCTAAACGATAGAGTTCCCCGGTTATTCTGGAAAAACCTAAACGGATATTGCCACTTGAAAACTCGATCATATCCCTATCCATAAACCCAGTACCCTCACAGTGGTTTCGTTGAGGCGTTTCGCGAACCGCCCAAAACATTACCAGTAGGGCAATTCATGAATTGCCCTACTCCACGATCAACATTGGAATTTGCGCGAAATCGTCCGGGCCGAGCTCACCTACCGGTTGTTGGCTTGGAGGGTAGGCGCTCAGAATCGCCGCCTGATCATCTGGGAATACGAGATCCATAATGCGGGTGTGATTGCTGTCCTCCGGACCTCCTCCAATTCGCCATTGGCTTGCTTCCGCTTCCACATCGCGCACACGGCGCACACCTGGACTGGGAAAGCCTTCCTGACTAAGAACTGCAGCGACGAATCCGAATCTCGTAGGATCGAGACCCCAATCCCCCTCCGCAACTGCGCCCAACGTGGGTACGGCGCTCGCGGCGACTCGCAGCGATATGCTGCCGTTGGGGTCGACGATCGCTCGAATGGTATCGCCGCTCACCTCTCGGGGAATTCCGTTCTCGTCGGGGACAAGGACCTTCTGGTGCCAGCCTTCAACCCATACGGCCATGTCCCAGCCATGCTCGGCTGCAAGCGCTGCGTTACGCCCTTCTAACAACATTCGTGCTCCTGTGCCGGCGCCAGGATCAAAGTCGACATACACATCAAAAGTTTGAACAGAGAGGTTGATACCCGATCCCCAAGGATTATTAATCGGCCCGTTTAAATCGAAGCGGAACACAAACTCATCACCATCGACACCAGCGCTGAACGTGTTCACATCATACACCGCTGGCTCGAATACGGCATCGAGTGGGTAGATATAGGTTCCAATTCCGAAGTCGTCATTTGCTGGGTCACCCACCACTAAGAAGTAATCGATAACCGTCAGGTCAGGCAGGATGGATTGTGCAGGGCCATCGGCTGGCACGAATTGAACATCGTGCCCCACCATTTCATCTATCTCACTCCACACAATCCTGACGTTAAACATATCTCCGGGNNGAAGCGCTACATCCAATGCTTCTGACAGGGCTGGATCACCCCACTTCCCCAAAGGTCCTGGTGTACTCAAGGCAGCGGAAAACCCACCGCTCACATCCAGATGAATCTCTATCAACGCGAAGGCGCCGTATCCAATCAGGGAGTCGACATCTCCATGACGGCTATACGCAATCGTGGGTTCGGCGCCACTGCGTCCTAGATAAATGCCGAGCACACCCTCTCCGAGTTCGCCCCACGCGCGATTCGCATCTGCGCGGATATAGAAGTGAGCCGCATCATAACCGTAATACAGCGCTCCCAGGATATCCTCCGCACGTGCCTGCGCGCCACCTCGCACCTCATAGTAGCCGGCATCTGCCCACTCTCCTTCAACCGCTATTCCATCGATCTCAGGCACTATGATCCCCTGAACAGCTTGCGTTGGCGGCGCAGCTCGTGCGGGTATGATGGGCACATTGACAAAATCGGGCACAGGTTCCCCCAAGCTCTCATAGACACCTCGTAACAACGCCCGGAAAGCTTCATCGAAGTAGTCATCCGTGCCAGAATCCTGGTCGCTTCCGTACCACCAGAACCAATCCGATCCCTCTGCCAGATACATAAAATCCAAAGCGGCTTCGAGATTTTCCGGACTCGTTTCTTCCCTTCCATACATATCATAGGGTGCAAGATCTTCACGCGTCTCACGCAGGTAATCCCAGGCAATTCTCTCTTCCTCTTCACCGATCCAGGTCCCGTAATCGCTACTGAACCACGCACCTGGCCAAAGGTTTTCAATCTCGCGCTGCTCCGGGAAGTGACGCAGATATTCGCTCGGTGTGACGGTTACGACTGTGTCGCTCTCTTGAAGATTTCGATACAACGCGTTGAGGAACGCCAGCCCATCGTTATCGTAGTGCTCCCACGCATTTTCGCCATCCAGGATTACACTCACCAGGTGTGGTCCTTCAGCTCCTTCCTCCTTCAAGCGTGTGTGTATGGCATCCAATCTGACCATGAAATCCTGCGCAGCTTGCTCTCCCGGGTCGCCGGAATATTCGAATCCGATGAGGTCGCTGATGCGCAGATCACGGAAAACAACCGCCACCTTCGGCCCCTCGCGGAATTGAACGTAGTAGGGGCGATATAGGGCATCGGCCTCTTGCACCGTCTCATTCGAATCGCGCGTAAAGCCGTCCATGCCCAGGCTTTTCGCTAGGACATGTTCGCCGCTCGCCATCCAAGTGTACCCAGCATCAGCGATAAATTTGACGATTTCCTCAGCGACGGCGCCTTCCGCAGGCCACATGCCGCGCGGTGCACGGCCGTAATGCTCCCGGTAAATCTCAACCGATTTTTGAACTTGTGCGATGGCATCATTTGGATAGGAGAATCGCTCAGGTAGCAAGGCACCCGGATCGCCGATCTCCGCTAGGTCTGTTGCATAAAGTAACGGCAAGATCGGATGTGCGTACGGGGTGATGATCACTTCAATTTGACCACGGTCCTGAAGTTCCGCATGCAACGGGATGACGCTGGCGACTACACGGTCCACCTCTGCGAACAAGACGCCCTTATCCGCCTCGCCGAAACCACGGTCTTTTTCAACCAGGGATTTTAAAGGTTCGACGGCCAGGAAGCTGGGATCAAACCAGGCTAAATTCCACCAAACCTGCAAATCGCGAAAATCCTCCTCCGCAAAGTTGTTTAATGCTGTCTCAATGGTCTCGCTTTCCGCGGAGCGACCGCGTTTATTCAACAATTCAAGATATCGAGGAAAGCGGGCGATGATGTGATCCCAATTCGCATCGAAGAACCGCGTCAAGATAAATCGCTTCTGTTCCTCATTCAACTCTGAGGCTGGAATCTCAGACAGCACGCGATAGTAATCCTTCGCCCCGGAAGCCAGGTCGTCCAATTGGCGAATGAGCACTGGCGTCAAGTTGAAGGTAACGTGAACCTCTGGATACTCGGCCACCAGCGCCGCCATGTCGTAATAATCCTTGGTGGCATGGGCACGCGCCCAAGGGCGCGTATAGACACCCTGCTCGTTTTTGTAATAGAGCGGTTGGTGCTGGTGCCAGACCAGGTTCAGATAGAGCACGTCTTCAGCGAGTGCAACCTTTTCCGTTGGCGTCGCCTTAAGTTCACTCGTCGGCGATGCCGTTTGTTCTTGTGAAACACAAGCGCTCAGAACGAGCACCGCAGTTACAACCCAAAGAAGGAGTGACTTTTTAAGGAGTGACTTTTTCATGAAGACCTCACTAAGAATGATGGATTATTCACACAAGGGTTTTAAGTAGTTTGTTCATCATCACCCTCACCAAGAATCTCCGCGGTCGCCCGATTGGCCAGAACTGCGATCACAGAGAACGTGAGAAGCAATGGAAGGATCGGTAAAAAGAAACTCGCCAACCCCAGTAGCACAGCAAGGATGGCCACGAAAAACGAGGGGATAGGCTGACGTAAAACCAGCAACCCAGCTTGACGCATCGTAAGGAGCAACCTAGGCTCCTTCATCCGAGGGAACATGGAAAGCGTATATAGTTGCCAAACCAACCAGAGAACCGTCAGTGACAAGAAGAAGGAACTCAGGACGGCACCGATATTGGTGCCACCGAGGGGCGTCTCCGGGCTAGAGTAAAAACGGATGTTGGAACCCAAGATGATCATCACAAAAAGATTTAGAAGTCCCCATCGATAAGCGTGCTTCCTCACCCGCCAACCGCCAGCAAAGAATGTGCGCAATCCGATCGCCCTGCCCTGTCCGATCTCGTAGACAGCATAAAAAAGGCCTAAGGTTACGATGGGCCAGGGTATGAGCAGGAGCAACCCGAGAAGGACATAGGGAAGGAACGGGATAATAGCCCCATAGGCAAGCACGAGAATCCCTATACCTGCACCAACCACCCAAAAGAAATTAAAAAGAATTAAAAGGAAGGACTC
>WVZH01000482.1 GCA_011772595.1 Anaerolineales bacterium | reverse complement strand
CCAAACAGTCAGTACATTAAACACTAGTCCTACAATGATCAAAAATTTGTCATAAGCTCCAGGGTAGCCAGGCAATCCAATGAGATTCATAACAAAAAAGAATATGGCTACGATGATGTTTACCCAGCGAATCGCGGGATACTTCAACGTCAGGGTCAGCACAACCATAACAATCGGAATCAACATTAAAACTGCGATTCCCAACCACACTCCCTGAGTTGGTACCACACCTTCGATTTCTCCCAGTTTAACGTCACCGGCCATTATTCGCAGCACATCCCCCCAAAGATTATTTAACACTAGAGCTACCCATAAACCCGAAAGTAATATCCTCGTATCTACCATAATTCAATCTCCTCCTTTATGAATGAAAATAAACAGTGTTACATATCGGCTACTTCAGTTTTTATCACTTGTGGCGTGCGCGCAACCCTGCGACTCTTGCATAAATAAGTGGCGATGTTTCTGCGGTACGGGTTGTCATTTGTTATTATGTTCCACAGTGATGACTACTTTTCCTCGGGCGTGTCCCTCTCCGAGATAACCGATAGCCTCAGGGGTCTCGCTCAGCGGGTACGTTCTGTCGATGACCGGTGTCACCTTGCCGGCTTCAATGAGCTCCTTCAGATCAACCAGGTCCTCATTCGTCGCAAACGAAACAAACGGGCGCAACTTCTGGCGCACGAACAGTGACAACACGAGCGCCTCGACAATGCGACCCAGGGGTCTGATCCAACGACCGCCCTCACCGCTGTTAGGTATGAGAGTCCCCTTGGGGGTGAGCGCGTGTCCAGGCGCGATCACTTGCGGCCGCCGCCCTACCGACCCGTATTCAGAGACCCTGACTATGCGCTGGTAACGAGAACCACCTTGCCCGCGTATCCGCCGCGCTCGAGCAGCTCGTGAGCACGAGCGGCCTCAGCCAACGGGATGCGCTCCGCCACCACCGGCTTGATCTTGCCCGCTGCCAGCAAATCGAGGAGTTCCGTCAGCGTTTCGCGGTACCAGGCGTTGTCCTTCCCGAGATCCGGGGCCAAAGGCGCCTGCTTGCCGTCCGGAATGAGCGCCAGCAGAGTCCGCATCAGCAGGGTGAGGGGAATGACCCGCAGCCCCTCCTTCTTCGTCGCAGCCACACCGAACCACACCAACCGCCCGCCTTTGCGCAGGGCTCGGTACGAACGCCAGAGTTGCCTTGCGCCGCCGATGGGGTCGAATACGGCATCCACCCCATCGCCGGTGAGGCTGCGGATGCGCTCGACAAAGTCCTCAGTGCGGTAGTCGATCGGCGTGGCTCCGAGTGCGGACACGAGTTCGTGATTGTACTTGGACGCCGTGCCGTACATCTCCAGCCCGGCCAGCTTGCCGAGCTCGAGCAGAGCGGTCCCTACGCCTCCCGCCGCACCGTGGACGAGGATGCGCTCGCCGCTCCGGATGTTGGCGGTTCGGTGCATGGCCATGTGGGCGGTGAGGTAGTTCACCACCACGCAGACGGCTTCGGCAGGATCCACGCCCGAGGGGACGGGCACCAACTCGCTGGCGGGCAGGCAGATGAACTCCGCGTAGCCGCCACCGACGCCAAGACAGAAGGTCGCGCCGGCAACCGTCTGCCCCGGCTCGACGGTCGACACCTCCTCGCCCAGCTTGTCCACCACGCCGACGACGTCCTCGCCCAGGGTGAACGGCACGCGCGGAGTCCCGGGGAGCGAACCTGAGCGTCGGAACATGAGATCGTAGGCGGAGACTCCGGCGGCCAGGACCTTCACCCGAACCTCGCCGGCCCGGGGTTCGGGGA
>WVZH01000308.1:7674-8542 GCA_011772595.1 Anaerolineales bacterium | reverse complement strand
GTCAGATGCTCTCGCCGCTTCTGTTTCCTACGCGCTGCTGCATGAGCATGCAGTAGGGTTGACGGAATTCCCTCGTTTTTCATTCAAATCCTGGCATATCAGCGTTACTCGTACGTATTTCCTTCCGTTATGGACGTGTTCATACCTGCGCGCCGGAATAGTTGAGGTTCATTGTAGCTCGGCGTGTTCTATCGAACAGCTTTTGAGGCGACATCGAAGATCCGCTTTCTAAAGCGGGTCCGTAAAGGAGTCGCCTACCAAATTCCAATCAACGAATAACCTTGCTAGAGCTGTTATTCAGCTGTCTGGATGGCAAATTCGATAGATCGATAATTTCTGGAGGTTGGTATCAGCGCGTTTGATTGAGTATCGTTGATTAGGGGCTAGAGATCAAAGGAAAGCGCATATGAAGCCGTATAACGGCTACGAGCTGAGCGGCCGGGGGCTGACGCTTCGCATGCTTTGTCAGGTGCCCGCATTAGAAGCTCCATTTCCTTCTGCCGCTGCATCCCCGGTCCGCTCCAGCGAGTTGTTATATCAGCCCTTACTAGGAAAGCTTCTCGAGGACAAGCGCGAGCCGCTCTTGAGGCGGTAGCACGGGTACCCTCACAACGAGATATCCCAAGGCGGTGTAATCACGGGCGAGCCACTCATCCAGATAACTTACGACGGCAGAGTCATTGTCCCGAATGCCATTCTCTTGAAAGGGAAGTGGGTCGAGAATGAACACGGAAGCATAACGATGGTAGAAGCATTCCAATAGCATCCGATTCGGGTCCAGTCCTAGATATCGGTCAAATGCGAGGCAATCTGGGAGGGCACGGTCGAGAAAGATCACTTCATTCGCCTGCAATTCATGCTCGATCCC
>WVZH01000308.1:7221-7668 GCA_011772595.1 Anaerolineales bacterium | reverse complement strand
CCCTTTGTCGGCCAACTGATCAATCAGGGTTGTTTTGCCACAGCTGGGTGCCCCCGTTATCACATGCCAGTTGGTCTGCACGCCGAAAGGAGTTGACAGTAGATCCGGGTCTAGCGCTGTGGTTAGGAAATCCTTTTCCGGATTGACCAACATCTCACTATCCTCGAAATCGTACGAGAAGTAGGGCTGATATAACTATTGATTATGCGGAAATGATTATACATATCATTCCGATTCGTGGGGATATGTGGAATGTAAGCGAAGGTGTGACGTTGCGAGATGAGAAATTGAGTTCTTATAGGAGGTGGAGTGCTTCCCCCTCAGGAACTCAATATCTATTCTAGCTATTTTAATCCTGTTCACAAATAATTCTATATTTTGCTAAACCTTGAATTGTGTATCCAAAAACCAATTCAGAACCTCGGTTACGAAGCCTTCAAGGTCAGG
>WVZH01000308.1:2259-7161 GCA_011772595.1 Anaerolineales bacterium | reverse complement strand
GTAACACATATGTGAATACTGGGAGGCAAGTGCAGGCCGTTCAACCCCCAACCTTTGCGGGTCATATACTCGAGCACCTGAAAAATATTCAATGTGTCCGAAGCAAAAGCGATCATGAAGGTTGGGTCGCCGAGGACTTTCAATTCAGGAATGCTCTCGATTTCACGCCGGATGTACGCTGCCGTCTCCATGATTTTTTTGGCGGCTTCTAGGTAGCCTCGTTCACCCATGGAGACCAAAGACGCCCAACAGACTGCGCTCAGAGCTCCCGGTCGACTCCCGGCCAGGGTGGGGGAGTTATAAAGGCCGCCTGGCCACTCTGTGGTGGAGTAGTACTGATAATGTCGTAATTCCGGATTTCGATAGAGAATGACGGAGGTCCCTTTGGCAGCGTACCCATACTTATGCGTATCGGCAGAGATAGAGGTCACGCCAGGTAATCGGAAATCGAAGGTAGGGACATCATATCCAAGTCTTTCCATCCAGGGGAGGATAAATCCTCCCAAACAAGCATCCGTGTGAAAACCGATCTCATGTTCCCGTGCGATCTCAGAGAGCTCCTCGATCGGATCGACGATGCCATGCGGGTAGGGGGGAGCGGAACCGACGATGACAACCGTATTTTCCGTCACGGCGCTCCTGGCTTCATCAACATCAGCTCGAAAATCAGGACCAATGGAGATGCGGTTCAGTTTCATCTTGAAATAGCGTGAAGCTTTATCAAACGCAGCGTGGGCAGTAGATGGGGCGACGATCTCGGGCTTTTGGATACCTTTCTCTGCTTCAGCCCAATCCCGATAGGTCTTCATAGCAAGCAGGATGCTCTCTGTCCCGCCTGAGGTCACAGTCCCGCATACGCTTGAGTTCTCACCAGCACTGAGCATCTTGGCGGTCATTGAGACGATTTCCGCTTCGAACTTGGTGGCGCTTGGAAACAGCGTGGGGTGGAGTGGGTTGCTTTGGGAGTTGATCGCATAAACTTGGTTCAGGAACTCGATATGCTCCTGATGACCATGATAGACAGCTCCCGATGCATATCCTTCTTTCCAGGTCGATTCCTCGATCGATCTCAATTTATGCATTTCCTCAAGAATTCGTGCTCGATCAAGACCTTCTTCAGGAAGACAGGTGAAACGTAAAAATCCCTCTTGATAGGGTTTTAAGATTCGCTCCACCTGTTCGAACATTTCAGCTGACGCTTCCGGGTTCATGGTCCCCTCCGGTCAATCCCATCACATCAACGACGCTCTCCGGTGGTTAGGATGCTTCTTTCCAGATCGAATGGATGTTTTCACTCGTTGGAATTTTATATCCGCATACGGTTGAGTCGTCTATATATCCCCTTGTTTCTTTTGTAGATGTTGACAAATTCAGTAAACATTTTGTCGTACAAATTCCGATTCTCGGGATTGGGCTCGTAAATGTGCTGAAATTGGATGTGCTTGGGGATATCCTCAAACTGAAGGTACCCTAGACCAACCGCGGCGATGAATGCCGCACCGCGCGCAGTAGCCTGGAGCGGATCTCGAACCTGTCGGATTGTCCGATTGAGGATATCGGCATAAATTTGACACCAAAGATTTGAATTGGCACCTCCGCCAACGACATTGATTGGGTTCATGGGACGTCCACAGAATGTATCCACCGCATCGATCACCCATCGACTGTTGAAGGCCACGCCTTCAAGAACCGCACGGACAAGATCAGCACGAGTGTGTTGTAGGGAAAGATTGTGAACACCGGCGCGGATTGTAGGATCTTCAACTGGTGCACGCTCACCATAAATCCAAGGTGTGTAGATCAGTCTTTTGCATCCTGGTGGAGCACTTTCAGCGATGGTGTTCAATGCTTGAAAGAAATCCTCGGGCTTATCCACGTCCAAGAGTGCGTCTCTGTGGAAGAGGATGTTATCCCGCAGGAAGGTGAGGTTAACCCCACCGGCTTCTTGTGCAACCAATAAGAGATATCGATTGGGGATCGCGCACGGCAGTGAAGCGATCGAATGAAAGACGTCGGTTTTTTTGAAGGGTACGTGGACAGTGATGAACGCCGAGGTCGCGAGCGATAAATGGGCAGCGAAATCCTCGACCGCGCCTGAACCTACCGCCGCAGCTGGGAGATCGAACGACCCGGCAACAACTTTAACCTCTCGATTGAGCCCCAATTCATCCGCCACATCCGGCTTGAGATCACCGATCACGTCAACGCAGCGTTTGATCTCCGGCAGCATCTGGCGTTCGATTCCCCATTCTTTCAGCATGCCATCGTGGTAGGTGATATTCTCAGGGTCTCGAGCGTCGACAACCCAACCGATGGCTTTGACGTCCCCGGTTGTGATTAATCTCCCTGTGAGGCGGAAATCAATGTAATCGAGAACATCGAGGAGCTTGTCCGTCTGATGATAGATTTCGGGGAATGCGTGCTTGATGTAAAGTGTATGGCCGACGAGGTCTTTGCCGGAAGGGGATGGCATTCCACCGGTGATCCGAATCCAGCGGAACATTTTCAAAAGGTTGTAACCCTCTAGGTTGATCCAGCCTGAAATTCGTTCCTTTACCAATTCTGATCCTCGCGAATCAAGCCACAACATGGCGTTCATGAGGGGGTTCCCATCCTGGTCGACTGGAAGGGTTCCACAGCCGGATGTAACCGCACAGACGGCGACCACGCTTTCCTTTGGAACCAGATCTCTTCCGAGCAACCGTTTTGAGGTTCGCATGATGGTGCTCCACCAATCCTCTGGGTTTTGCTCGGCGCCACCATTGGGCAAGATCTGGAGAGCTATGTCCTCCGCTTCCCAGCCGATCACCTCCCCAAAGATGGTGAAAAGAGCCACTTTGGCAGCGGATGTACCTAAATCAATGGCCAGGATGTGCTTATCCTCAGGTGCTGACATTTGGACCTCGCAGTGTCGGAGAAGAGGGATGGATGTGCTCTGATATGGTTTGAATCCTTCGGTTGTTGTTCCGTCAAATCCTTGCATACCAGCGTTAATCGTACGTATCTCCTTCCATTATGGATGTGTTTAGTCCTGCGCGCGCCAGATCGGGTGAGGTTCAATGTAACTCGGCGTGTTCTATCGAACAGCTTTTGACGCGATATCCAAGATCTGCTATCTAAAGTAGGTCCGTAAAGGAGTCACCTACCAAATTCCAATCAACGAATGACCTTGCTAGAGTTGATATTCAGTTGTCTGGATGGCAAATTCGATAGATCGATAATTTCTGGAGGTTGGTATAAGCGCGTTTGATTGAGTACCGTTGATTAGGGGCTAGAGATCAAAGGAAAGCGCTTATGAAGCCGTATAAAATGTGCTTATCTAGAGGTATTTCCCTTTATCCCCTCTGGGGGGATTTTTGGTGGAATCTATTTCGCAAAAACCCCTCATTGGGTGGGCTACACAGCTAAATTTCCGTTATATTCCTATAGAGATACTACGCGGAATAGCCTTCTCAATCCATAAACCAAATAAATCATAGTTTAATTCCGGATGCACTTCAATAGTAAAGGGAGATCAAGTAAGTAAAAACTCAAACCTGAGGGCGTTAGGCCAACGTAGCTCACTCAATCCTCAAACCAGTGTACATCAGCTGACAAGATGCAAACCTCCTCAATAATTGCGTACAATTATCTAACCTCAAATCCCATCTACATGTGGAGGTCGGGTTCTTTTTCAAATTCCTTGACTGAGGGAAAAAATTGCGTCAAATCTATATGCGACGCGAAATTTCAACTAAGATTTCAGAATTGCTTAGGTGCATCCGCTTGTTTTATCGACACCAAGAATTTTAGAAGCGGCTAATGGTGAAGTTCAGCGGCGTGCCACCTACCTGAGCATGGGCCGACGAGAGACTACCTCGACCGCCAGCGCGGTGGCACGTCCGCTGTAGCGACTGGTTGGGCGGAAAAGACTAAAGCAGTCTGCTATACCCGCCGCCAAAGATTAACTCCACATTCTCTGTGTTTCCGATATAAGAGAACAATGTAGGTACAATCAAAGAACAGTATCGTGACAAAGAGAAAGTTCAATAGTGGAGACGATGGATAGAAAATGTAAAAGAGAATTGATGCCAACAATGTCCCTAACATCTTGAAAATCGCAATATACATTGATTGGCCCTTCACGTCAGTGCGTCGAAACAACATTACATTGAACAGGATCGACATCATCAAATTCTGCCCAAAGGCGGCATACTTGCCTTCCCAGTCCTGAAATTCAAACGTAACGGACAAAACGGCTCCAAAGGCTGTGATGATCCCAATGACGAAGGCAGGGTAGAACCATTTCCCCAATAAGCCACCAAAGGTTGCTGGCCCGAATCGAAGCGCTTGATACAGAATGATCACATCGAAGATGAACCAGGCTATGTTGATATAAATTTGAGGGTTGCCATGTGGCAGGATGAAGGCGAAGATAAACTCCCAAGACAGATTTGCAGCTAGAGCAGGCAAAGGCATACCATATGTACGATCCTGAAAACCCCGTTTGATGATCAAGAGATAGGTCAACGTCCACAGGATTCCTGATCCGATTTGGATGGCCCACGCCAGTTCAATTGAAATCGGCACTCCTTGGTATCTCCTTGATGTTTGCCGCCCAACTATTATTATATGGCTATATTCCGCGTATACTTTTATCCCGGATGCCTTTGGATTTTCTTAGATTGCGTCAAACCTATGTTTGCCGCCAAAAACAGGTGCTTTGGGCGCGCGCTTTATCCTCATAATAGGGTGAGAAGCTGGGGTTTGACGCTCTTTCCTCCTATCTCCTCTCCACCTCCACCCACATCCGCTCCCCGTCGCTTGTCAGCTCGATCCAACCGTTCAGATCGGTGCGGAGTAATGTTGTACCCTGGAGCGCCTCAAGTACCTCCGGGGAAGGCAGTCCACGACGATTCCCGG
>WVZH01000308.1:1912-2176 GCA_011772595.1 Anaerolineales bacterium | reverse complement strand
CGATCGACTTGGAACCCGCCAATTCCTGCATGAGGTCAGGGTCGGCGCCGGGGGCGAGCAGGACCCGCAAGTGGCCGTGGGTGAGCAGCAACACGGCACCGCGCTCGCCCACCGCCACCACTTCTAGGTGGGCGCCGCCGCCCAGATCGAGCGCTTGACCGGGTTGCGCGGGATGAATCGGTGTGCCTGCCTCCATGAGACCGTCGATCAATCTACGGTATGCGTTGCGGCCGGGTGGACCAGAGAGTAGCACCCCGCCTACTG
>WVZH01000308.1:1577-1864 GCA_011772595.1 Anaerolineales bacterium | reverse complement strand
ATCACGATCCAATCGAGGTGACGATCGAGCGACGGTAGGCGCCTCCCGAGCGCTTCCGACAAGGCGATGGGGCTCGGTCCACCGTCAATGAGCACGAATCTGCCGCTTGGGGATTCGATCAGCACGGCATCGCCGCCACCGAGGTCGAGAGTGGTAAGGTGCAATCGCCCGTCGGGTAGATCGGCGATGAAACGCCAGGTGAGGCCGGTGAGCAACGCTAGCGTCGCCAAGCCAACACCGGAGGGTAAACGCACCTGATTCAGGCGCGCATGGAGGCGTTCGAAGAA
>WVZH01000308.1:0-1556 GCA_011772595.1 Anaerolineales bacterium | reverse complement strand
CCGGCAGGCGGACCGGACCGAGTGGCATGCTGGCCGCGGGCAAACGGGCGAAAAGCTCGACGGCCTTGATCGTATAGGCGGCGAACGGATACGTGATCCAAGCGAGCGGTCTCCCAAGCGGAAGCCACAGGGAGCCGGCCAGCGTCGCTATGCCGCCCAACACCATCACCGCGGGTTGGGCGGGTAGGATGGCCGGGTTGGCCAGGAAGGAGATCAGTGAGAGGCGGCGGAAATAGTAGGCGACCAGCGGCAGCGTGGTCACCTGGGCTGCGAAGGTAAAGAGCACGAATTCTCCCACCGGACCAGCGAGCCGCTCAGCGCGCTCTTCGTCCATCCAGCGGCTGGCTTTGCGCACGAACCACGCCTGAAGGGGTTCGGCGTAGAGGATGAGCCCCAGGGTGGCTGCGAAGGAGAGTTGGAAGCCCACGTCCCAGAGCACAGAAGGGTTGACAGCGGTCATGAGGATCGCCGCGGCGGCGAGTGAGGCCATGCCGTGGGTTTGCCGGCCCAATCGGTTGGCAAGCAGGACCAGCCCGCCCATGATGGCAGCCCGAACCACAGCCGCATCTGCGCCCACAAGGATGGTGTAGATGGCGATGGCCAGTCCTGCGGTCAGCGCGCCGCGGCGGGCACCGAGCCAGATACCGAAGCGTGAGATGAAGATGGCGGCGATGATGGTGATATTAAAACCAGAAATTGCGATGATGTGCGTGGTGCCAGTCGCGTCGAAGGCAGATCGAACGTCAGCGGAGATGCCGCTTTCCACGCCCAGTAGAATCCCCGCGAGCAGGGAGGCCTCCGGGTCTGGAAATAGCTGGTATACGGTCTCCAAGGCGTGCGTTCGAAAGTCGAAGATTGTCTGCAGGATGGGAGTCGCCTGTCGGTGATCCAGGCGAGAGATCTCCGCTGTGGCCATCAGGCTGTGGATGCCCTTGCGGGCCAGATAGTCCCGGTAGGAAAAGGAATCGAAAACCGGAGGCGTTTCCAGGTAACCCGTGGCACGCACTTTATCCCCGTAGGCGTATTCTTCGAAGCGAGAAGCACGCACGAGCACGAGACCCTGCACACTTTGGGCAGTCCCAGTCTCGCGGCAGAACAACCGTTGGGTTTTGATGTGCAACCCCGTGTATCGATCGCGCACGTCCGGCGAGGCGACGATAACGCCCGTGAGGGAGACTCTGCAGTCGCTGTCGTTGTAGTTGGCGACATGGTCGGGGCCGAGGGTGGGGAGGGACCCCTGGTAACGTGCGGCGCCGAGGGAGATCACGAGCAGGCCGAGGAACAAGGCGCGGTATGGGGGATGTTTTCTGAAAGCGAGGGATGCAGTGAGTGAGCACGCCGCAAGGACGAGCCATTGCCAAGCAGCGAGGGAAGCCGCACGTCCGGCAGCAATTCCGACGAGCCACACCAAGCCGAGCCAGAACAACGTCATCGAACCCCCTACGTGGTCCTTTAGGTAATCATAGCCCAAAGTTGGGTTTGACTCCAAATGTAGGATCAGGTTTTAGAGAATTCCTTCCTGTGATTGTCCCAATCCGTATCTCATCGTCCTGAGC
>WVZH01000530.1 GCA_011772595.1 Anaerolineales bacterium | reverse complement strand
TCCATTTCGATGGGATACCGCTCGGCAATGCCCTCGGCTGTTTCTTGGATAATATTGGTAACCTCAGAATCCAACAATGTCTTTCGGTATTTCACAGGAAACACAATGTGATAGTGAATCTGCCAATCTAACCTTCTCATTTGCCATGCACCGAGCTTAGCATGAGGATATACCCCGCAGCAAGCTGCGGGGAATTATCAAGTTAATAAAAAACCCGTCCCTTCATTCCGAAGAACGGGCTCTAAATCCACTCTGCTTTCACTCCGCCCAATTTCTAGCTACAGCTCAAAAAGCGTTTCAAACCCATATTAGCCGATCTAAAAAGAATGTCAATATCCGACGCAGGATCTTCTCCATGATATACTACGTACCTGCCTTATCCTCGAGATAGGCTCTGATATTCCCATCCAGATCACCCCCCACATCCTCCAGCTCGAGTCGTGGGAGGCCATCCCAGATTGTGGCGGCCCGTGAGATTACGGGGTCGGTGCGAACCGACCGGATGGGCACGGTTCCATAGGTCTCGGACCTTAACAACTGACGCAACCCCCAGATGTACCCAACGAACAGTCGGTTGAAAGTGCCTGGATAGCTCAGGTACGGGTCCCGATGCCAAGCAATCTGGCCCTTGGGTGTCGCATATTCACGGCTCCACAAGAGCCAGCCCAGAGAGATCATGTCGTGAGCGAGGAGCGACTCGGAACCAAAGACCAGGCCTGGATCCGGTTCGGCCGCAAAGCCCCGGTCCGGACCGAAGGTCGTCTGCACTTTGGTGGCCACGGTCAAGACCAGCCTGAGCTTTTGCCTGAGCACCGTGGCATCGTTGATCTCAGCGGTCTTCTCGAAGAAGCTCTTCGCGTCGCGATGGAGTTCCAGGCGGCTGTCGTCGCGGAGCCAACCCACTGCTGCCTTGAGCCCGAGAGTCGTTCCGGCCAGAACGTGACGGCTCACTCTGGGCAGAAGCACCACGTGGTCCACCTGGTTCAGGATGTTCGGAAGGATCAGCTCGCCTCTCCAGTGGCTATCTTGCACTGTCCGGTCGCCGAAATAGGCGTCGTAGCCCGCCTCATCGAAGTAATGAACCTCCGCCCCGGACTCCAGGGCTGCCTGGTGCAAACCGTTTATGGTCATTATCTTGCGGCTTGAGCTCCGTTGCTTTTCTTTGTCCTGATAGACGTGCTCTACGCCCGGTTTGTCGGCCACGATCACCCTCCCCGCACCTTTTTTCCTCAAAAGGCCTACCATCGCTCGGATCGAAAGCGGTGAGGTCGTAGAAGGGTATCGCTTGGCCGAGTTGGAAGCCGGCTTGATCAAGACCGTATCACCCCGGGAAAGCCAAGAAAAGTCCGTCGCCGCTTCCGACACGTTTCGGGCGGCGGCTATGATCGCATCGTCGCTCATACCCCGGGCAAGGGCCTTGAGCGCCACAAGCTCACTGGCATCTGAAAGAGGTGGCTTGGGCGTCAAGACCCCGGATTTGCCACTCGATCGAGGAAGGGAACATCCCATAAGCAACAGCCCCGTGGTCTTCAGAAACATCCGGCGATCGTGCATGATAAGAGTTCGGTTTTGATAACGCCGAGTATAGCCGGAAGAGGCTTGTGTGTCAAACGAGAAAGCGTCCCAATAGGGACGGTACATGGGATTGCACTTGTCCAC
>WVZH01000395.1 GCA_011772595.1 Anaerolineales bacterium | reverse complement strand
GATCGTGGTCCGGGTGGCGAAAAAGACTCCCGACCCGAATGGCATTAAGATTTGCATAAGTCATTGTTGTGCCAGGTCTTTCTTTAGCTGTCGTCTCGGCTTGTTCATGAGCGGATATGGTTTGGGCCGTCGCTTGCACACACGTGGTTCGAGACGATTGGGACGGTATGGGTTAACGACAAGTTGAGCCAGTTCATCACCCGGTTTGGCTGTTTGTAACCAACGCAGTGCGTCAATGAAGCTGATGCGACGAGGATCCACGTGTTGACGACGTGCCGCTTCCAGCATGACTTGTCGAACCATGTTGTAGACCAAGGCAAACATCTGAAGTTCTCTCAGCACACCATCGACTGTTTTGCACTTGAGGACATCCATCTTCATGGTGGTCTTAAGATGTCCAAAATTGGTTTCAATTTCCCAACGTTGGCGAAATAATTCAGCTAGACTCGACAACGGATAGCGTTCCGGGCTGAGCAGTGTCGTCACGAGCGTAACTTCTTTGGGTCGAAAGCCCCTTTCACGGATCGTGTAACGTAATTTGCGAACCATGAGTGCTTCGGGCAACGCGGCAAACTGTTCGGCGCTCATCCAGCGTGGCTTGGTCTTCGGTTTCAGCCATTCGACGATCTGGTCGGTGACACCAAGCTGCCGGATCCAGCGTGAGCGAGGTTTTCCTTGCTTGCGATTTGCTCTGCCGCCACTGGGACGCACATGCTGGCGGCCCGGTTTGAAATCGACGATTGTGCGCTGATGCATCCGCAGCAATCCATGCACGCCACGCTTCATTAACAGGGCTAAATGGGCATAAGAGCAGAATCCCCGATCGGCAACCAACAGATCACCCTTGTGCAGTTCGGGGTGTAGGTCAACCGTGTTGGACATCTCGTGGGTCCGCAGCGGCGCGGCCAGCATCTTCGCAATCATGCCCGTTCCTGCGTGCAACAGAACCAGCCAGTGTGCCGTGGGAAAGCCGCACCCTGGACGCTGCCCACCCGATTGTCCAAAGTAGGCTTGAAGCTGGGGTGTATCGGGCATCGAAAAGCTGGAACCGTCGATATGAAATACGCGGTGCCCCAGCCAACATGCCGAATCAAAGGCATCTTCTTGCAACTTTATCACGCAACGTTCCAACAGCAAATGGAGGGCTTGCAAAGACAGTCGCATCCTTGCTTGGCAGTAAGCCGCCCCTGTGCATGTCATGCCCGTCAGGTGCGAAAGATGCTCAATCGCCGTATTGCCGTGCAAGACCTGCACGAAGAAGATTTGAATGGTGGTGATGGGATTGAGAACAGAATTATGCCATCTCATACCCGCATCGCGGCAAGCTTTGGCGATAGCAGTACTCGAAAGTTCTTCCGTCCAATTCTGCTTGAAGTATTTGATGACATCCGTGATACTACGCATCGGTGGCGCCTCCTTTTGTTGGGAATCGTTGCACAACAATTCCTATACGGAGGAGACGCCCCTTTTTTCCATGCCACCAGTGCTACGCTAGCGATGCTTAACTCCTAAATGATGCGCTGTTGCGAAAATCTTAATGCCATTCGGGTCGGGAGTCTTTTTCGCCACCAGTCCCACGATCCATCGATGCAGTGTTGTTCGGAGGCGAAAAAGACTCCCGACCCCGTGAGTTGTCCCCGGGGTGCTTGGCGCCTGGCGGTGGATCTCAGCACCCCGGCTGCTGAGTGCTATCTTCG
>WVZH01000420.1:58947-84349 GCA_011772595.1 Anaerolineales bacterium | reverse complement strand
GGATTTTTTTATCAGTGTTCTTGTTCTCCCGTCCTTCGACTACGGTCCACCCTACGGGTGGACCTCCGCTCAGGACGACTATCTATCTTCACCATCCTCATCCCAATTCCTTGAATACTTTATGAACAATGTGATACGCTCTTGATAGTTTCGATATTCCGCATTGAGGATTGCTCACGCAAATAATTCTTCCACACATAGGATGCAACGATGTCAGTGATCAATGTGCGAACCAAAGAGCAAACGGATTGTGAATGGGTGGTCGACCTCTTGAACACCCATTGGGGTGCCGTCCGGATCGTGAGCCGTGGTCGGGTCCACGAGGCCGATACACTCCCTGGCTTTGTTGCCGAATTGAGAGGTAGACGAGTTGGCCTTCTGACCTATCACATCGATGGTGATGATTGTGAGATCGTTTCACTGAACAGTCTTGTGGAAGGTCAGAGGATCGGCACCACATTGATGGAGGCAGTATCAGATGAGGCCAAGAGAGCAGGTTGTCGACGCTTGTGGTTGATCACCACCAACGACAATCTACCCGCGCTTCGTTTTTATCAGAAAAGAAACTTCAGACTGGTCGCCGTCCACACGGACGCAGCAACTGAAGCACGCAAGCTGAAGCCAGAGATCCCGCATGAAGGCGTTTATGGCATTCCCATCCGGGATGAAATCGAGCTTGAAATGATTTTGTGATAGTAGACTTCCAAAGTCTTTCAGACTTCGGAAGTCGATATTTTCCAGAGTTTCATCTACAAGGAATCCGCCGAATTCAGTGTCGCTAATGCTCAAGGGATCAAACCTGCTCACCGCCAGACGTCGCCGTAATCGTGCTGGCCCTTTAGTAATTTCCCTTCCGCGAAACGGTCGAAACCGAACGGAGAAATATCGACTGTCTTCGCTTGACCGTCAAGGATAAGTTCGGTCATGCATGCGCCGACCGCCGGTGCGATTTTAAAACCTGTCCCGCTGAACCCACAAACGAGATAAAAGCCGACGGGACCCGCTGGGCCAAGGATTGCCCTCTGATCGGGTGTGATGCCGTCGTACCCTCCCTGTGCACTGTGCAGCGAGCCCAACTCCATGGCCGGAATACGTTTGCATATACGCTCCACGGCGCGATCGACGAAACCAGGCTTGGCACGCTCTGTGTCCCCGTCGGGGGATTCACCGATGGGATTCCCGTCCTCCAAACCGACCAGGGTCAAGGCGCCCGTTTCGGGCCGGAAGTACATCGAGAAAATATCGTCAATGACAGCTGGGTGGGAGGGACCGACCTGCGCTGGACGACGGATGAACATGGTGTCGTGCTGCCACGTATCGACTGGCAACTCAAGTCCAACCATACGCCCCACTTCCACAGCCCAAGGACCGGCGGCGTTAATGACGATAGGTCCCGAGAACGTACCTTTGCTCGTCTCGACTCCTGTGACCATACCGCCCGACTCGACAATACCCGTCACCCGACACTCCTGATGAAGCTCAGCCCCTCTGTCTCGAGCAGCCTGGAGGAAAGCGCTCGTCACGCCATTGGGATCCGCGTAGCCCGATTCAGGTTCATATGCCGCGACCTCGAAATCCTCACACTGAAAGGAGGGGGCAAGCCGCTTGACGTCGTCCGCGTTGATCAACAAACTGGGAATGCCGATGCGCTGATGCATGGCGACGTTCGCCGTGAGCTCTTCTTTATGCTTTGCGTCAACGATGCGGACAAAGCCGGTTCGAGTAAAACCACAATCGCCGCCTACTATTTGGCTCCAGTTGCGGAAATAATGGAATGACTCCCAGGCAAGACGCGATTCCGGTTCAAGATCATAGTGCATGCGCACCAGGCCACTCGAACGACCAGTTGATCCACTCGCAAGGAAGTTTTTCTCGAGCACGACTGCCTTCAACCCCCGTTGACTAAGGTGATACGCCAGGCTGGCCCCAACAACACCAGCGCCAATAATGAGCGCGTCCGCTTCTTTCGTCATGAACGATCCCCTTTTATTATGAGCGACGAGGCCCCGGCACTTGGGAACATTATAGAACAGCTTCTTGCTTATCCGGTGGCTCAGATCAACGCTCAAGCTGGTGGCAAATCCTGACCTTCAACCAACCCAACTCGGCAGCATGTCAGGAGGGCGAGTTTATGGTAGGATGCAGGACTGAACCACAGAACCTGCCGGTTTCACCCATACCTCAAGGGCGAAACCCAAATGTTCGAAATTTGAACAAGGTGAAATTATGCGTATCGTCCGTTTTCGCCAGAGTCCCAATTCACCGCCACTCTGGGGATGGATTGCAGACGATCATATTGGGATTCTCGATGGGTCACCCTTCGAGGAGTTTCGCAGGGAGGAAGCCGTTCACCCCGTGGAGAGTGCCGAGATTCTGCCTCCCATTGCGCCGAGCAAGATCGTGTGCGTCGGCCGCAACTATAGCGCTCATGCAGCAGAACACGATGCTGAGGTCCCCGATTTACCGTTGCTATTTCTCAAGCCGCCGACGACGATCATCGGACCAGGCGAAACAATTCTGCTACCGCCGCAATCGAGCCAAGTCGAGCACGAAGCGGAGCTGGCCGTGGTCATCGCGCAGGAGGGCCGCTGGATCCGTCCCAAACAAGCAGACGAGTATATCCTGGGATATACCGCAGCTAACGACGTTACAGCGCGCGACTTACAATTTCGCGACGGCCAGTGGACGCGCGGCAAGGGCTTCGACACCTTCTGTCCGCTTGGTCCCTGGATCGAAACAGATTTCGATCCCTCGGACGCCTTAATCACCTGCTCGGTCAATGGCCAGATGCGCCAGATGGCATCTACGCGCGACATGGTCTTCACGGTGGATCAACTGGTGACCTTCGTCTCCTCGATCATGACACTTCACCCGGGAGATGTGATCCTCACCGGCACACCTTCCGGTGTCGGTGCTTTGCTCGACGGGGATGAAGTGAGTGTTGAAATCGAAGGTCTTGGAACCCTGAGCAATCCAGTGCAATCCGATCCAAGAGGCGGCTAACACCAAATCCACATGCAGGAGGAGCTAGATGGGTCTCAAGCCCGACCATTGGATCGTGCGTATGGCGCACGATCACCGCATGATAGAACCTTTCGCTGAAGAACAGGTACGGGATGGTGTCATCTCCTACGGCGTCTCCTCGTATGGATACGATATCCGTGTGGCGGATGAGTTCAAGATCTTCACCAACGTTTACTCGGCAATCGTAGATCCAAAGCGATTTGACAAGGCATCGATGGTCGACTTCAAAGGGGATGTTTGCATCATCCCTCCGAATTCTTTCGTGCTAGCGCGCACTGTGGAGTATTTCCGCATTCCACGCAACGTACTTACCATTTGTGTCGGCAAATCCACCTATGCTCGTTGTGGGATCATCGTGAACGTAACACCGTTCGAGCCAGAATGGGAGGGCTTCGTCACGCTTGAGATTTCCAATACCACGCCGCTCCCGGCGAAGATCTATGCCAACGAGGGAATCGCCCAGGTATTGTTCTTTGAGGCCGATGAGGAGTGCCATCACTCCTATGCGGACAAGAAGGGAAAGTATCAGAAGCAACAGGAAATCGTTTTACCGAGGCTCTGAGTTCAAGCTGTTGACTTGGTAAAGCATTTTCATAATACACAAAAGCGCCGGCAGCCTTTTGAAGGTAACGGCGCTTTGATTGATTCGCATCATTCATGAAGACCAGTGCTGTGAAAAATTAACCGAACGCCCGGCGAAACTCTTCCACCGCCTTGGGACCGTTACGCTCCAATCCACGGTAAAACGCCTCGCGGTCCTGTTCCCGAAAGTCGAGTCTCTCGACCCGGAATGGAGCCAATCGTTCGCCTCCTCGACGTCGCTCAAGTACATCGAGGAAATACACGGCAGCGTTTTCCACACTTTTTGCGTCAGTCCAATCCGATTTGTAAACTGGAATCCCTGCGCGGGAGAAGATCCAGGTCATGTTGGGCATCGATCCGTATGCCCGGTGAAAGGCACCATCCAGAGCGTCAAGGAAAATTGGACGCCTCACACCGAGAATATCCCTCAGGTCCCGACCATGCTTGAACTTTTGCTCCATTGAAGTCAAGTGAGGATAGTGCTCACCCGGATGTGCCTCATGGGTATACAGGAATACTGAGCCCAAGCCGAGATTTGCTAAACGTCCGGCAATGGCATCCATGGATGGCGCCGCCATCCCACAATAAGGTCAGGTGAAGCTGCCAAACTCAACAACCGTATAATCCTTCTGTGAAAGGATCTCATGTAAGCTCGTGTCATCCCCATCCAAATTCCAAAGCGGGAAATCAGGACCACGTTCACCTAACGTTGGGCTCTGGTCGAAGCGCATCCAAGGCATGAACTTATCTGGCACAAACTCATCATAGTTGTAGCGGGTGACGATATCGTCTTTTGGCATCCCTTGGACCCCTTCCCAGAGATAAGAGTGAGATTTTATATGGATTTTGGAGTATAACGGACAACTTACGGCGTGTAGAAGGTGGTGTCGGGGTAGAAATCCTCCCAGGCCCAATCAAACGCTGTCGAGCCGGGGACAGGTTGCAGAACCTCGCCAGAAAGTGGTCCTTCAACCGCTCTTCCACGTGCGATGTCCCAAATCGACCCCGTTTCGTCATCAACCAAGGCTTCACCGTCCAGCGAAAAAGTAAGCGTGCGCTCCCCTACCTGGCGGATATAGGCGTGGAAATTATCTTCCTGAGCCCATACGACGATCGGTGCAGGTCCCAACCGATCGTTGATGACCCCTTGCATGGCGGCATCGCGGAAATAATATGCCTTGGCTTCACCAGCCAGTAACAACCCGATGACAAAGTCCGGGCTGAAAGTCTGTCGTCTTGAGCCGAGCCTTTGCATGTCATTGATCATGGCCAACGTGTCGGGGTGTTCGGTCCTCCAACTTTCCCAAGACGTCACTTGGGAAGGCAGCAAGAACAACTCTACGCCCTTGTATGTGCCGCGAATGGCACGCCCCCACGGCTGCGACCAGATGGATTGCGTCTCGTGATCCCACCAGGTCATAGCCGTCATGAAGAGCGCTCCCGCATTTCCAAACGTGTGGGGAACCCCGTCGATCCTCCGGTCGTGCACGAGACCGGTGTAGCAAAGCGGTCACCAGGTGACGAGAATTGGGATCCCGGCCAACTCGTCGTTGACCATCTCGCGGGCGCGCAGCACGGTGATCGGGTATGCCTTGGCTTTTTCCTCTAAAACGATACCGATCACCAACTCATCATCGTTTAGGGGTGCTTCTTCCGCTCCTACAAATCGAGGCTCGTAGATCGGGGGAATGCCATCGAAAGGGATTAGCTGGACGTAACTGTATTCTCTCGGGTCGTCGAGGCGATTGTTGATGCGGACCGAAGCCGAATCGTTGCCCTCCTCCTCCGGCAAGACCTGCCGTGAGGATGTGTCCGCATCGGGTGGTTGCAACTCCGAGGGCTCATTACCCTGTTGATCGATCGGATCTTCNNCAGCAAACCTGCCCAACGCATAGCGATACCTTAATTACAGGCACACAAGCAGTCTGTAACGTGGCCTACGGAGTATGAAATGAGAGTAGTCAAGAGGGACTTGGGACATGAGTTGTCGTATTGCTTCCCCCCTCTACATCAACATAAGAGCTAGAACGGAGCGTTGTTGGCCCATCTGGACGACCTCGAAACCATTGGCTATGTACATGGATTCGGGGCCGTTCCACAAATCGTTCTCGTCGAGTTCGTCGCCATGCTTGGGAAAGGCCTCCACTCGTTGTACCCCACGTGCCTGCAGATCGCGCAGCACCTCCGCCAACATGAACGAAGCCAATCCTCGGCGTCGATAGGCCGGAGAGATGAGAAAGCAGGTGATTGCCCATGTATTCGTATCGGGTTCCAGGGCGAATTGGTGAACGAGCTTTTCAAGGCGATCGCGTGGTCCAACCTGACACCATCCCACAGGTTCGCCGTCGACATACAGTAAATAGCCGTCATGTTGACCCTGGTTCAGGAGCGACGTACGCAAATCGCGGTTCTCCTCTGCCGAGCGCTCTGACCAGCCTTCCCATGTGGCTACCCACCAAGCAACACAAAAACACCACCCACAACCATGTTTCTCTGAGTGAACCTGAAAGAAATCCCCATGTAGCGCTTCGGTAAAGCGGACAACGTTTCGTGACATCATTGGTTTAGTCCTCCCGCTGAACGCGGTTAAAATGTAATTAGGGAGGAATCGCCCCATTGTAACTGGAAACGAATTCAAGCTCATCCATAACCCGGGATTTCCGAATGTCCGACGGTGTCTTTGAGCCCAGTAGGCAACAAACTGAGAAGCGCAAGCACTTCATCCTGGCGTTTACTGAGGATTTGATTTTCGTCGCACGCCTAGAAGACGCCGCACGGGCATTGGGATTCGACGTGTTGGTTGTCGATCGTCCTCATGTACTCGGCGTCGAAGGTGACCCTGCAGTACGCACGACACCGCTCACGGAACCACTCGTCGGACCGGATGCCGTGCTGGTTCGGCGCCTAGTCGAGCAACCTCCAGCCCTGATTTTGGTTGATCTCACCCTACGCTCCATACCGTGGGCACGCTGGATACAGGTGCTGAAGACATCCGCGGCAACCCGCCGCATACCGATCCTCGCATTCGGTCCTCACGTCGAAAAGGAGGCATTTCTTCAGGCGAGTGACCTTGGCGCCGATCGCGTCCTCACTCGAGGTCGAATACACACCTCAATCGTGCAAATACTGCGGGAGTGGGTTAGGACCCCCGAATACGAGGCCCTGGCAACCGCTTGTAAGGGTGAGCTCTCCGGGCTCGCGAAAGAGGGGCTCGATCACTTGAACGCCGGAGAGTACTACGATGCCCACGAGTTCCTGGAGCGCGCTTGGATGGAGTCTCCCGAGCATGAAGGATACCTGTACCGCGCATTGCTTCAAGTCTCAGTGGCCTATCTTCATATCGTCCGTGAGAATTACGCCGGCGCAATCAAGATGTTGCTTCGTGTTTACCAATGGCTAAACCCACTCCCTGAGACATGTCGCAGGATCGATGTTCGTGCACTACGTGACCACCTACAAGTTGTCAGGATTGCACTCGAGGGCGTTGGACCTGACGGTCTGTCACGCTTCGATCGTGGCCTATTACAGCCTATTCCCATGTGCCCTGAGTAAGAGGATCTTGACCCTGAAAGGAGAACGATCATGCTCATAGTTCATGTCCACATCCACGTCAAGCCCGATCGCGTCGATGACTTCAAACAAGCCACGGTTGAAAATGCCCGCAACAGCGTACTTGAGCCTGGCGTGGCTCGTTTTTATCTCATACAGCAAGCGGATGACCCAACCCGGTTCATCCTTGTAGAGATCTACCGCACCGCGGAAGACCCTGCCAAACACAAAGAGACCGCACACTACCAGATATGGCGCGACCGCGTTGCAGAGATGATGGCTGAGCCACGTTCAAGCGTGAAATTCGGAAACGTCTTTCCCGATGACCAGGGATGGGGATAGGCGATGTACTTCGAATTTGCGACGGCCAATCGAATCTTGTACGGTCCAGGGACTAGTAATGAAGTCGGCACCATCGCAGTTGGCCTGGGACGTCGAGCGATCGTCGTTATTGGCAAATCAAATGACCGTGCGCAACCCTTGATCGACCTACTTGATCAGGCCGGAGTGGCATGTTTTACCTTCAATGTCAGCGGGGAACCGACGGTTGAAGAGGCTCGGGAAGGGACCCAAATCGCTCGCACGGAGAAATGCGAACTTGTGATCGCTATCGGAGGTGGTAGCGCGTTAGACACGGGTAAGGCCATCTCAGGGTTGCTGACAAACGGCGACGACCCACTCGATTTTCTTGAAGTCATCGGCCGAGGCAAGCCACTCACCCAACGCGCAGCACCATTTATTGCAATCCCGACAACAGCCGGCACGGGATCGGAAGTGACACGCAACGCCGTGTTGGCTTCCAAAGAACACCGCGTGAAAGTCAGCATGCGAAGCCATTTGCTATTACCAAGTCTAGCCATCGTGGATCCAGACCTTACACACAGCGTGCCTCCCTCCGTCACCGCCAGCACCGGGTTGGATGCGCTCTCGCAGGTAATCGAACCTTTTCTCTCTCATCGCGCGAACCCCCTTGTGGATTCGGTATGTCGTGAAGGAATGATACGCGCTGAGCGTTCGTTGAGAAGAGCCTACCACGACGGAAACGACGCAACCGCGCGCCAGGATATGGCGCTTGTGAGTCTCTTCGGTGGCCTCGCGCTCGCCAACGCTGGACTGGGTGCTGTGCACGGTTTCGCGGGCCCGTTCGGCGGTATGTTCGACGCTCCCCATGGGGCAACCTGCGCTGCATTATTGCCTGCTGTGATGGAAGTGAACCTGCGTGCACTTAAGGAAAGAGACAGCGATAACCCGTTGTTGCGCCGGTACGACGAGATCGCAACGATCCTTACCGGTCGCGAAGGTGCTATGGCAGAAGAAGGCACCGCCTGGTTGGAAGCACTTTGCGAGGAATTGAAGGTGCCTGGTCTCGCAGAATATGGGCTTACCGGGGAAGATTTCCCCCCACTAATCGAGAAAGCATCCCGGTCTAGCAGCATGAAGGGCAATCCTATCCAGCTCGCCGCGCACGAGATGGAGGAGATCCTTACCAAAGCGATGTAGCTTGCAAGAACAACGTTTCATCTTTCGCGCAGCGAGAGATTTCGTTCTCCAGTATGGTTTGGACTAATGTGCATACGAGATTCCTCGCTCCTGCGCCTCTCGGAATGACATAGGAGAGTAGATGCCACACTGAATGCCATCCCAGTCGTAACGAGGGATCTCGTTCTCCGTGAATTGATATCTATCGGGCGGTCGAGATTCATCAAGCTCACACCATTAGCCTGACACTCTTGATAATGTGCCTCTAAGTCGAACCCCCAAAGCCTAATCCGGATAAAAATAATAGAACTCGAAAGATTAGAACAAGTGTGCTATTCTTGCCTTTACCACAATCCATTCCCCAAAGGAGGACCTCATGACAGAGCACCCCGTCGTCCACATCGAATTTTCAGCGAAGGATCCGCAGGCTGCGAGCGAGTTCTATAAGCAAGTGTTCGACTGGAAGATCGAACATGCCTCTGAAATGGATTACTACATGTTTGCTGCCGAACCCGGTCCTGGTGGCGGATTTAACACCATCGATGGCGAAACGACCCAAGCAGGCGACGTACTGGTCTACATCCAAACCGGTGACATCCAAGCCACACTGGAAGCGATCGAGTCGCTGGGAGGAAAAGCCCTTACCCCAAAGACCGAGATTCCGAATACTGGTTGGTTCGCTATTTTTTCTGATCCTTCAGGTAATCGCGTCGGTTTATACACAGGGATGCAACCAAACCCCAGCTCTTGATCGCATCTCCGCCCAGCTCCCCATACACGCCGGTGCTGCGCGCTACGCCTTTCCTGATCACAATTCCGGCGCTTGACCGTTAATACAGCAGCTCACTCACACAACGGCGCGGTACAATGGGATTATGATCGAGCCGCTCATAGAAATCGACGAGCAACGTCAAACTCGCGCACGCGAGTATGCACGCCTACGACGCAGGTTGTGGCTTGTTGGCTTGCTTATCGATGGCGTGTACATCACAATCTGGTTGTGGCAGGGTTGGGCGATCCGGCTTAGGCAGGCATTCGATGCAACCGGCCTTGCCTGGTGGACTGTATTAATCGGGGTTGCGTTTGGCTTTGCAGTCCCATTGCTCCTGATTTCTCTGCCACTGAGCTTCTACAGGAGCTTTACACTGCCCCATCGGTATGGACTCTCCACGCAGACGCTGCGCGGTTGGTTTACCGATCTGGTAAAAGGCGGAATCCTCTCTCTCGCCATCGGTACCCCGCTACTTCTCGCGCTCTATACCACAATCCGCTTGTCGCCTACCGCGTGGTGGTTGTGGGCAGCTGGCGGGTACAGCCTCGTGACCGTCGTGCTCACCGCGATCGCACCCATTTTGCTCATGCCAATCTTTTATAAGTTCAAGCCGCTGGATGAGAACCACGCTGAACTTGTCGAGCGACTCTTAAGACTTGCGAAACGCGCGGAAACACGTGTCCGGGGTGTGTTCACGTTCGACATGAGCCGACGGACCCGTACCGCCAACGCTGCTCTTGTAGGGATCGGAGGGAGTCGAAGGATTCTACTGGGCGATACACTGATTGAGGAGTTCTCCACGGATGAAATCGAGACGGTTATGGCTCACGAACTCGGGCATCATGTCCACGGGGATATCCCGCTTTCAATCCTGGTGCAAAGCGCCTTCAACTTCCTGGCTTTCTTCCTCGCTTTTCAGGGTTTGGACCTTGCAGTATCGCGCATGAATCTACTCGGCGCCTCCGATCCTGCTGGACTGCCTGTCCTTGGGCTTCTATTCGCCACCCTTGGTTTGATCACCATGCCTTTCGCAAACGCCCTCTCGCGCTGGCGGGAGACTATGGCTGATAAGTATGCACTAAATATCACAAACAAAGGCAGGACATACGCAAGCGCCCTTGCGCGGCTGGCCGATCAAAACCTAGCGGAAGTAGATCCCGAGCGCTGGGTCGTTGTGCTGCTGTACTCCCACCCACCTTTACAGAGCCGAATCGCTGAAGCGCTTCAATTCGAGGAGCGGAGTTCTTGATCAACTGAGGAACCGATCAAGTTGTACGTTGTTACCCTGCTGTAATGCAGTGGCATAAAAAAAGAACCGCCGCGGATGCACCCGGCGGTTCATGCACATGCAATCAGAGAAAGGATCAGACTTTAATTTCACCGGATTCGTAAAACAGTTCCCCATCCACGAAGATCTGACCTCCGTTACGCATGTCACAGATCATATCCCAATGGATGGCGCTCTTATTACCCCACCCGCAATTTCGAAACCGTAACCGAGCGCCAGATGTATCGTGCCTCCAAGCTTCTCATCGAAGAGAATATTCTTGATGAATCTATTGATACGCTTATTGGTCCCAATCGCGAACTCGCCCAGGTAGCGCGCACCCTCATCCGTGTCAAGCATGGATTGTAGATAAGCCTTATTTTTCTTTGCCGTAGCCTTCACCACTTGGCCATCATCGAAGTGCAACTCCACACCCTCAACCTCACGTCCAATACGGATGGCAGGATAGGTGAAGCGTACCCAAACGTTCACGGATTCCTCAACCGGGCTGGTGAAAATTTCTCCATCGGGCATATTGAGTTTGCCATCAGAACTGATGAACTTCCTGCCATCTACCGACAAGGTCAAGTCGATGTCTGGACCTTTCACAACGATTTGTTTCCTACCCGCCAGCCAATCAACAAGACGCTGTTGTTCATTCCGGATTCACTGCCAAGCGCTTACCGGATCATCGCTATCAGCGTAGCAGGTTGAGAATACAAAATCTTCAAACTCTGTAAGGCTCATCTCAGCGTCCTGAGCATAAGCATCTGTCGGAAACATGCCAATCACCCAATGCAAATCGCCGCTCATCGTTCGCTGCATATACGTTTCAACGATTGGCGTGTACGCCTTATGGCGTAGACTTTGCCGTGTTGGATCGACGTTGGTTAAGCTGCGAGCGTTGACATCACTCTCAAGGCTTATGAAACACTCGAACTCCTCATAAACCAGCTTGGTCACAGGAGAGACGAATTGTAGTTGTTCATCACTCGCCTCCGTAAAGAGTGTAAATTGCCACTCAGGATGGAAAGCCAAGACGAATGGATGACCTCCTGCGCGCAGGATCTGGCGATAAAGGGTATGGATGAGCGCCTCGGCTACAAAATGGTCGAAGATAGCTACGCGATCCCCCTTTTGCACATCGAGAGAGTATTGGACCAAAATCTTGGCAAGATTTTCTAGTCTTGGATCTGCCACGGATGTTCCTCCCTAACAATTCGAGCGAGTTAATAATCCTTTCAGATCTTGAATTCACCAGACTCGTAAATTAATTCATCGTCGACAAAGATCTGTCCACCGTCACGCATATCACAGATCATGTCCCAGTGGATAGCGCTTTCATTCTTTGAGCCCGTCTCCGGATAACCGGCGCCCAAGGCCATATGGATCGTTCCACCGATTTTCTCGTCGAAGAGGATGTTCTTGATAAAGCGGTCGATGCGCTTGTTGGTTCCGATGGCGAATTCGCCCAGGTACCTGGCTCCCGAATCTGCATCCAGCATCCCTCGTAAGTAATCCTCGTTCTTTTGAGCGCTCAGTTTCACCACTTTGCCTTCTTCAAAGTGAAGTTCTATGCCGGAAACCTCCCGGCCGCCTCTCACGGCAGGATATGTGAATCGCACCCAACCATTAACAGATTCCTCCACGGGACCGGTGAAGATTTCGCCACTCGGTATGTTGCGAGTGCCATCGGAGTTGAAAAAAGTTCGGCCTGCAATCGAGAGGGTAAGCTCTACGTTAGGACCTTTGACCTCGACGTGTTGCCTTCCCCTCAGCCAATCGACCAAACCTTGCTGCATGTCGTGAATGGCTTGCCACTCGGCGATGGGGTCTTTTGTATCCGCAAACATTGCGCTGTAAACGTAACGCTCAAAGTCAGATTGGCTCATCTCTGCATCTTGCGCGTAAGCTTGCGTTGGATACATCGTAAGGACCCAACGTAGATCGCCTGTCGAAGACCGCTGGAAGAATGTTTTTTTTACGTCGGAATAGGCTTTGGTCCGCAAACTCATTTTCTCTGGGTCGACGTTGCTCAAGACGCGTGTATTGTTGGAGCTATAAAGCGAGATCATCACATCGAATTCAGACCGCACAGCTTCCTCGAAGCGGTTCACATGCACGATTTGATCCTCACTGCCCTCCGTGAAGAGAATGTAATCCAGGCCTTCCAACTCGACATGGGATTTTAGTAGCCCGAGTTGGATGTAGGGATATCCGCCCGCACGGATGATCTCCCGATAAATCTCTTGAACGAGTGGAAGGCCAGCGGGTTGTGAGAAGATCGCAACCTCATCCTTCGGCTGAACTTTGGTCGAGTACTGTACGAGAATCTTGGCGAGGTTGGCTACGCGCGGGTCTGGCATGAGAAACGTCTCCTGCAATAGAATGGATTCCGTCATTAAGGATGGGATCGTCGTGCCGGATTATACCCCCACTGGACAGGGAGCATGACAGGAGGAGTTCATCTCGATAGAGAAAACCTTCTAATTACAATCAGCATTCCAATAATGATAGATGCCCGGCACTTTCGAAGTACCAGACACCTATGAAGCGAACACGCCAGATATTAGGAATATGTGAAAAGATCCCTCAGATTTTTCTTATGAAACCAAAAGGATCCCTGTCATACGGTGCTTCATTCACCACACGCCGCCTAAAGTGCAGCCGGCGTCTAGATCAAAATTAAAGGTAAAGACCTGCGAAGAAGGATCTCCCCATTGAAAATTTAACGTGATAATGGCTGATCGAGTTGCAGGGATTGTTTTGTTACTTCCGTCCCTCATCTGGAGTTCTTTCCCCTGCCCTAGATCGTTCAGCTTAATATCGCCTTCCCAGACCACCTCATCTCCGAAACGAACCTCCCGCAACTGACCTTTCACCAGATCCCATGAGATGTCTCTTAAATATTGGAGGCTCACCGATTGTTCGGTCTGATTATCCAATAACCACTTGACATCGTTTCCTTCCTCACCAAGGAATGAAAGGCTGATGCCCGGACACAATTCCGAACTTACCGCAGCCTGGGGCGTTGGCCGAATAGCGGTTGTAGTCGCAGGTTTTGTAGGAGTCTGGAGGATTGGAATCCCAATAAGTGTGACGACCGGAAACGGGGTTGCCGTCGCATCTGCCGAGCCACCGAGTCCCAACCACGAAGGATTGATGATAAGAATAATCACGACAGCGACAGCGATCACGAGGCCCACAGGTAAGAACCACGTGAGCCTCTTCTTTTCAGGGGCGGTCTGCTGCTCAAGAGGAGTCGTTGTTCGTGACTGAGGGATAGCCTCAAGAGCCAGGCGGATCTGAGGTGAGGTTTCCGGCGGCAATCGAAATTGCGGCAATCGTTTACCGTCCAGTGCAGCTTGGCAGGCCTCATTCATCTCCCGAATACTGGGAAAACGATCTTCACGCCTTTTGGCCATCGATTTGAGAATTACGCGCTCCAAATCCGGCTTAATAGATTGATTGAAACGACGCGGGCGTGGAACCGGCTCTTGGATATGTGCCATGACCGTCCCCATAGGTTTATCGGAGTCGAATGGCAGGCGACTGGTCGCAACCTGGTAAAGCAGGACACCCAACGAGTACTGATCGGATCGAGCGTCGAGCTTCTCGCCCCGACCTTGCTCGGGGGAGATATAGGCTGGCGTACCCATTAAGAGAGAACCTGTTAGCGTATCTGAGCCTTCAATGTGGCGCGCTAGACCGAAATCCGTGAGCAACACTTCGCCGTTCCCAGTGATGAGCACATTGGAAGGTTTGATATCACGGTGGATAATCCCTTTGTCGTGTGCGAAAGCCAAAGCGGAGGCAATTCGATCGATCCATTTCTTGCATTCCTCGGTTACCACATCGCCTTTTTCGAGTCGATCTTGGAGGGTTTCCCCATGGATAAACGGCATGACGAGATAGACGTAACCATTCGCCTGCCCATAGTCGATCACGGGGACTATGTTCGGGTGGGTGAGATGTTGTTTCACAAGCTGTGCTTCGCGTCGGAAGCGCTTGAGAAAGCGCCTATCTGAGCTGATCGTTGGTGAGAGCACCTTGACGGCAACTTCGCGCATTGTGCGAGTGTCCACCGCACGGTATACGGTAGCCATTCCACCCTTGCCAATTCCCTCTCGCAGGTGGTAATGATCCAGCATTTTGTCTACCAAAGCGGCCATAACCGGTCCTCGAACGTACAAAACGCTCGGAACTAAACAGGTATTACACCACCCCGGCTTTTATGTCAAGCGTGCCATATGAGCTACAAACGAACGACATGCCGGTGGTCTTATTTGCAGAGAAATTCATCCACGACCAACTCCTAGGCTGGCCTGTCAAGGCTCGAGACTGTTTGGGTCAAGTTGTAGGGAAGGCTGAGCGTTATCCTTTGCGAGGATCCCGATGTCTTCTCGAGTTCGAACACCTCCACCTCTCTGCTTGTACACTACCTGTTTTTAGACACGTCCACCGAGTAATCTATCCTGTATCCAGTTGGATGGAGATGGCAGCCACGGATTGACATTAAGACCGAATTTATCTAGAATTTCCTCAGAAAGCCTCTTGACCAGTATGATATCCTCATAGATGAATGGACTAGACACGTGAGTAGCCATTGATTTAAAATTCATCTCTGCAATTCTTTATCTCAGACACACACCAATCCTATTTCGGTGACACATACGCTACTCAACAGAGATATAAGGAGGTGCCATCCCGATAAAAGAATGGAAGATAATTTACACCCCGTGATAATTTCATTTCCAATGGAGGAGATTAAATGAGGAGGAATCAATTCGTATGGTTGGTGGGCATACTCGTGATCGTAGTGTTGATGGCCGCGTGTGCACCAGCCGCAGAAGAAGCGACAGAGGAAACCGCCGCACCCGGTGGACGACTCCAACTGATTAAAGATCGAGGTGAGTTGATCTGCGGGGTTAACCAAGAGCTACCCGGGTTCGGCTTCATCAACCCAAACGGCGAGTTTGAGGGTTTCGACGTTGACTTCTGCAAGGCTATTGCAGCGGCAGTATTTGGCGACGCCACGAAAGTAGAGTATCGCCCACTGGTCGCAGCCGAGCGGTTACCTGCCCTTCAGACCGGTGAGATTGATGTCTTGATCCGCAACACGACCTGGACCCTCACACGCGATACAGCCAACGAGCTGGATTGGGCCGCGGTGAACTTCTACGACGGCCAGGGTATGATGGTTCGTGCGGATACCGGATGGGAGACTTTGGAAGACATGGTCGGTGCCACCATCTGCACGACAACCGGCACCACCACAGAGATGAATCTCACCGATTCCTTCCGCATGAGAGACGTTGAGTTCACTCCGCTGCTCTTCGAGAGCACGCAGGACACCAACACTGCCTATGAAGAGGGTCGTTGCGACGGAGAGACTTCTGACAAGTCACAGCTTGCTGCACTCCGTTCAGCCATGGCCAATCCCGCAGACCACGTCATCCTCGATGTCACGATGTCGAAAGAGCCTCTAGGACCCCTGACCGCCCACGGCGACAACCAGTGGAACGATGTCGTGCGTTGGGTGACCTGGGGCATGATAGAAGCAGAGGAATCAGGCGTCAACTCCCAGAACGTGGACGAGATGATGAACAGCACCAATCCAACCGTCAGGCGTCTCTTAGGCGTCGAGGGTGAAGTGGGCGCCTCTCTGGGCCTCCCCAACGACTTCATGGTCAACGTGCTCAAACAGGTAGGCAACTATAAGGAAGTGTATGAACGCCACTTGGGGCCGGCGGGAATAGACATTCCGCGCGGGCCCAACGAATTGTGGATTAACGGCGGGCTGTTGTATCCGATGGCCTGGCGTTAGAACACATCGTTCCGGTATAGAAGAGGTGGGTGCAGCCCGATATGTCCGCCTGGGCCGTGTCGGGCTGCATTCCCTGTAGAAGGGAGCAAGGATGAGCGAAGGCGCAGCAGTTGCGGAACGCCATAGTGCGGTGCCATTCTGGCGCGACGAACGTATTCTCAAAATGCTAGGGCAGATCGTTTTCATGATCCTGGTTATAGCCGTGGCTGCATGGATGATCTCAAATTACTTAGAGCGTGGCCTCACTTTCAGTTTTGCTTTTCTTAATGAAGAAGCCAGTTTTGATCTTGCAGAGGGACTGCCGTTCAGCCCTACCGACTCCTATGCACGTGCATTCCTGGTCGGCGTGGTAAATACTGTCCGGGTCGCAGGTTTGGGTATCATATTTGCCACCCTCCTGGGTCTGGTCGCTGGAATCGCCCGCTTATCTGACAATTGGCTTGTCAACAGGATCGCCAGTGTTTACATCGAGATCATTCGCAATACCCCACTGCTGGTTCAACTCTTCTTCCTGTACTTCGCTGTTATCCTGAAGCTTCCAGCCCTCCGGGACGCAATAGAGTTCTCCGGACCTATATACTTTAGCAACCGCGGGGTAGCGTTTCCTGCGCTTCGTCCTACTCCCTTGTTCGGCTTCTTATGGCCATTCCTCCTCGCAGCGTTGATCGGAGCCCTGGTACTGCTCTTCATTCGAGGGCGCACTGTACTGCGCACAGGCCGCCCTGCGTTTAATCTGCTGTGGGTAGCTGTCCCACTTGTCGTTTTACCAGCGATAGGGTGGCAATTCACTCCCGGCAACCCTCTCGTCCTCGACCCTCCAGAGCTGGTCACCATGTCGGGTGGTGTCTTAAGGATCGTTGGCGGCACAACGTTCTCACCCGAGTTCACGGCGTTGTTGTTCGGTTTGGTAATCTACACAGGCGCCTTCATCGCCGAGGTTGTTCGAGCTGGCATTCTGGCTGTGCCGAAGGGGCAAACAGAGGCCGCCAGGGCGCAGGGATTCACCCAAGGGCAAATCCTTCGCCTGATCGTCCTACCTCAGGCACTACGGGTGATCATTCCACCGCTGATCAGTCAATACCTGAACCTAACCAAGAACTCCAGCCTGGCGCTCGGCATCGGGTTTCTGGATCTATATGCCGTCTCTAATACCATGCTCAACCAATCTGGTCGCGTAGTCGAAGTCTTTATAATGATTATGGCCAGTTATCTATCTATGAGTCTGACCATCTCTTTGATCATGAACATTATCAACCGCCGCATTCAGATCGTGGAGAGATAAAAATGGCAGTGCAACCGGAAGTACTCAAACCGCCTCGCACAGAAGTCGGCCCGCTTGGTTGGCTGAGAAAGAACCTGTTCAGCACGTGGTATAACGGAGTGCTCTCGATATTCTCGGTAGTTTTTATCTTCGTCGTATTACGCGCCGTCATCACATGGGTTGTACGTGATGCTCGCTGGGAAGTGGTTTCTACCAACCTCAGGGTCTTTATGATCGGCCGCTATCCCCCTGAGGAGGCATGGCGCGTGCTGGTCAGCCTAGGCATCGTCGTGCTCCTGGCGGTTGTTACATGGATTTCCCGGAAAACGACAGACAATTCGATGCCACGTTGGTTGGTGATCGGCTGGTTGATATCACTCCCCCTCATCGGCTTCCTGCTTAGGGGCTTCTCGGGAGAGAGATCGTTCCTGCCAACTGTTTCGGAGGACCTCTGGAGCGGATTATTACTGACTCTTGTTCTGGCTATCGTCGGTATCACCGCCTCATTCCCGCTGGGTATCCTGTTGGCCTTAGGTCGCCGTAGTAAACTCCCGGTCATCAAGGTGCTCTGCACAGTGTATATTGAGACCATCCGCGGCGTTCCGCTCATCAGTGTGCTCTTCATGAGTCAGCTTATGCTGCCGCTCTTCTTACCACCAGAGGTACGTCTTGGCACTGTCATGCGTGCGCTAACCGGCATGACACTTTTTAGCGCAGCTTACACCGCCGAAAATGTGCGCGGAGGACTGGCGGCCATTCCCAGAGGCCAGTACGAAGCTGCAAGAGCGGTGGGGTTGAATGAGGCAACGTTGATGGGATTGATTGTATTACCCCAAGCTCTGCGAGCCGTGATTCCAGCCATCGTCGGCCAATTCATCAGCTTGTTCAAGGACACGACACTAGTGGTCATCGTCGGACTTCTCGACCTCTTGGGAATCGCTAAGGCCGTGACCGGTCAACGGGAATTCATTGGCCTTCATAAAGAGGTCTATGCGTTCGCCGCGGTCATATTCTTTGTATGTACCTTTGCCATGTCTTATGCCAGCCGCCGGTTGGAGCAAGCGCTTGGCGTGGGAGAGAGATAAGAAGAGATATAATTAAATTCAGTCCCTTATCGATCGGCAATGAGCACAAACATCTACCATGCAATGCCTGGAACTTACTACCCCACCAAGGAAGGGGATTAAATGCAAAACCAGAAGATAAACACCGAGGAAGAAATCATCATCTTTCGAGATGTACATAAGTGGTTCGACGATTTCCATGTCCTGCAAGGTGTTAACGTAACAATCAAGAAGGGGGAAGTCGTCGTCGTTTGTGGTCCGTCGGGAGGTGGTAAATCCACCTTTATCCGCACCATCAATCGCCTGGAGGAGCACCAGCGCGGCGACATTATCGTGGATGGCATCGAATTGACCAGCGATATACGCAATATTCACGCAATTCAGCGCGAGATCGGCATGGTGTTCCAATCATTCAACCTGTTTCCACACCTGAAGGTTATCGACAACATCACCTTAGCCCCCATCTGGGTTCGAAAGCGGTCGAAAGATGAAGCCACAAAGGTGGCGATGGAACTCCTTAAAAGGGTTGGCATCCCGGAACAAGCCAATAAGTACCCCGGACAATTGTCTGGCGGACAGCAGCAGCGAGTCGCGATCGCTCGCGCCCTGGCGATGCAACCCAAGATCATGCTTTTCGATGAGCCCACCTCGGCTTTAGATCCGGAAATGATCAAAGAAGTTCTCGATGTAATGGTTGAACTGGCTCGTTCTGGAATGACCATGGTCGTTGTCACTCACGAGATGGGATTCGCCAAAGAGGTGGCAAATCGAATCATCTTCTTCTCGGATGGGAATATCGTCGAGCAGAATACGGCCGAGGAATTCTTCCAAAATCCACGTGAGGAACGTACCAAGATATTCCTAAGCCAGATCCTTACACATTAATCATCTTCCGATATCCTCATAATCAATCGATTTCATGCTTACTGCGATTCGCCTTGACCATGAGCCCTTTCGAAGCGGATGAACCGTCGGCACGTGCGGAATTCTTCGCAGGCGTGCGCGCCCAATTCCCCCTTCTCATTGGTGTTTCGCCTTTTGCGATGATCTTCGGCGCCTTGGCACTGGCGTCTGGCATCCCTGCATTTGAAACACAGGGGTTCTCGCTCTTCGTGTTCGCTGGAAGCGCTCAATTTATTGCCACCGGACTGATCGCCGATGGTATCCCACCCTTGATCGTCGTCCTGACCATCTTCATCGTGAATCTTCGCCACGCTCTATATAGCGCTAGTATTTCACCCCATACGCATCACTTGTCGCGACCCTGGAAAGCTGTTCTCGCCTGGTTGCTTACCGATGAAGCCTTCGCCGCGGCATCGCTTCGCTACCAGCGCCAAGTCAACAGACATACGCACTGGTTTACATTCGGAACCGGGCTCACGTTGTGGCTGACCTGGCAGATCAGCACAGCGATCGGAATCTTGTTAGGTACAGGAATTCCTGAGGAGTGGTCCTTGGATTTCGCTCTCCCCCTCACCTTCATGGCCCTACTCACGCCAGCTCTGATCTCCCACCCTGCTTGGATCTCAGCGACGGTTGCTGGGATTTCTTCCGTTGCGCTCGGTGGCCTGCCTTATCGCCTCGGCTTGTTGAGTGCGGTCATCCTTGGGGTGCTCGCCGGGTTGGTCACAGAGTTTCTTAGACCTTCGAGTGAGGAGGCGGTTGGATGAACGGCATCGACAGCGGCAATCTGTGGGGAATTATTCTTGGGGGCATGGTCGTGACCTATGCAACCCGGTTATCGTTCATCGCCCTGATCCCACAAGAGCGTGTCCCGACACTACTCAAACGTAGCCTACGCTACGTACCGCCCTCCGTTCTGGCCGCGTTGATCCTACCAGAGCTCGTACGACATTCAGGCAGCGTTGATCTCAGTTTAAACAACCATCGGCTGATTGCAGGTATCCTGGCTGCACTCGTCGCCTGGCGCACGAAAAACACCTGGCTGACCATCGCCGTGGGAATGGCCGTGTTGTGGCTACTCTCTCCTCAGTAGGCTCAGGAATGCGTACAACGGAACCCAAATCCAAAGGATTGCAACCATTTTGAATACGACTTCTCGAACCGAAAAACGAAACGGAGCAGTACATCATGCTGCTCCGATAACCACGCCTTGTGAAGGTAGCGGAATTCTACAAGTAACGTCTGCCCTGTTGCCGTCTAACCTTTCTTGCAGCCATTGGTCATGATGACCGTAAACCCATATGAATCCGCCTCGGCTTTGGATTCGAAATGAAATTGGATGCTTGCCGAACCTCCTGAAGGGACTCTTAACCCAACGCCACTGTATTCGGTGGGCGAATCACTGTCGTTCACCGTTTTTTCTTTATCACCTACAACGATCTTTCTCACGGCATTACCCCCATCGCCTGGCCAAGAGAGCCTGACAAGACTGATGGTGATGCTACCGCTACTATTGTTCTTTAAACGTCGGGAGACCTTCTTATTCTGTATGGTTTTTTCTCCCATCTTTATCTGGGAGCATACGTTCACCTTCGTTGGAGGGGGCGGAGGGGGTGGCGGGGGATTCGTCCTGGTAGGTTGAGGAGACGACGTCCAGGTTGGCGGTAGGGGTGTGACCGTGCTGGTTATGGTGGGTGTACTCGTCTCTGTAGGCGTCAACGTCGCTGAGGGTTGGGAAGATGCCAGGGCGATCGCAGCTAACGTTTTCGCTTCCGGTCCAGAAGGAGTAGCTGTGTTCCCATTTTGGGTTTCCACAGCTAGTGCGGTCAAATTCGCCGCTATAACCGTAGGAAGGTCCTCCGTGGAGATCCCCCCTCCTGCCGTCGCAGATGCCATAATCGAATCCCAAACTTCAGTCTGCGCTACGCTTAAAGCCCTACCTGAGGCGTCAGAGCGAAATGCGGAGGCTGCCCAGGCGGTGAGCGGAATAGCAAGAAGGAGTAAGAGCAAGGCCACGCGACCAGACATACGAGCGTACCATGGTTTCAGTGCCTCCATGGCTTCAAGATCCGATTCAAAAACCTCAGTCACCGGGTCTTCCCCGACGGCACCAGGGAGCAGATCACCTGTTTCCGGATCGTACGACACTTCGATCGCCTCTTCCAACGCATCGTGGAATGCGACGACGCTTTCGTATCGATCTCCAGGCTTCTTGGAGAGGGCACGTTTAATGACCTGCTCAACGGCGTCAGGTAACTCAGGATTCAGCCAGCGTGGTCTGGGTAACGGCTCAGTTACCTGACGGATCGCCGTTGCCATCGGGGTTTCTGCCTCGTAGGGCAAATAGCCCGTTGTAATCTGGTAAACGATCATCCCCAGAGCATATTGGTCAGACGACGCCGACAACGTATCACCTTGCACCTGCTCAGGAGACATATAAGCCGGTGTACCGATCAACGCTGATCCCGTCAGGCTTAAGCTGGCATCGTGTACGTGGGCAAAACCGAAATCCGAAAGCCAGGCTTTCTCGTCGACGTCCATCAGGATGTTCGATGGCTTTACATCGCGGTGGATCACACCCGAATCATGCGCGTGCTTCAATGCAGATGCGACTTGCTTGATGAGCGGCGAACATTCGCGGACGTCAAGAGGGCCATCTTGTAAAAGATCATTCAAGCTGCCCACTCGCATGAATGGCAAGACGATGAATGTCAGCCCATTTTCTTCGCCGTAGTCGAGGATAGGAACGATATTGGGATGTTTAAGCTCACTCAAGACTTTGGCTTCGCGTTTGAAGCGTTCCCGAAAAGTGCCGTCCATTGCAAGCTGTGGCGCAAGTACCTTGAGCGCGACATCGTGACCGTTGGCTTTATCTCTTGCGCGATAGACGCTCGACATCCCTCCACGCCCAACCTGCTCGAGGATCTCATACCCCCCCACGGTCTTCCCGATCAATTCACTCATGCTCTATATCTGATGCCACTCGCCACAGTAAGCAAATATATTGCCGTACAGCCTTCCAATTTAGTCCTAAATAAAAGACTGTTGTCCTTTTTTTTATATCCCTAGCCTTAGTTTCCTTATCGTCTGTAGAGCACGCGTAACACCCTCCCGCCACCACCGTTTCGCGCCGTGCGCAACTCGAGGAGGGGAATGCATGATTAAACATAAAAGGAGGCATGAAAGAATGACACCCCAGCCTCCCTCCCTCGATATAATAGATTAGCATGACACCCCAATGAATAGAATAGGCGTAATTTCCTAGTGGTTTCTTTCCTTGCGCCGTTTCCCTATAGAATAAGAAATCTGCGCCCGATATGTTAGGAAAGCGCAAACAATAATCGTTGGGCGAAGCCCGCCTTGAATGACGTCAGTTAACGACAGGCCCCCCCAAGCCTGTCGAGCTATGATGGTAAGTGTTCAGGGGGGATCAATCGAGATGTCGAGTGAAAGGATTCAGTCGACTTAGGAATATTTTCTCGGGATCTGATGAACGTACCGTACCGCTAACCTTCACGAGATTATTTGACACCTTTAGGTTTGCATTCACCATCCCGTCATTATTTCTTACAAACGTTGGTCCACACGGTCAGTGAGTAACCAGAGGATGCAGCAGCTTTCTTAAAGGTGAATTTAATCGCTTTCGATGACCCGGACCCAACGGATTGGCTCACACCACCAACCTCCGTTGGAGACTCTTCATCGTTCACGTCCTTTTTAAACCCTCCCACTTCAACTTTATTAAGGAATTGCTTGCCATCGGGATCCGGCCATCCAAGCTTGACGGAGGTGATGGTGACGCTCTGGCTGCTATTGTTCTTGAAGCTATAGCTGACCTTGTTCCCGGTTACACTTGGACTACCTTTACTCAATTTCTTGCACACATCTTCTGTCGGTGGAGGGGGTGGCGGTGGAGGTGGGGGCGTGTTGGTGTTGGTTGACGGGGCGGTTGTGTTGGTTGACACGGTGGGTGTGTTAGTCGGTGGAGAAAATGTATTGGTTGCTACTGAGGGTGTGTTGGTGAGTGGAAGCGGAGTATCGGTAGGTTCCGGGGTCGATGTATCCATAAATGCTGTCGTTGGTGTAGACGTCGTTGGGAGGGCAGTTTCCGTAGTGTCTAAAGTCTCCTCCCCAGAGGGACGTGTCGGCGATGCACCTGCCTCGCTTCCTTTCGGCCAATCCGTTTCTGGAAGCCCTCCAGGCGGTTGGGTACTTGTAACTTGAATCCCCTCTAGCGCAAGCTGAGTGGCGGTCTCCTCCTCTCCCGTGAAAGGCAGTCCTTGATCGGTCTCCTCTGCTTGCGCCGTGATCGTGGCGGCAAGCAGCGTTTCGATTTGCTCCTCTGACAGACCCACCCCTTCTCTGCCCACAATCTCTGTGCCGAGCGCGTCCAGCGTAGCCTGAACATCGATTGCGGTTGGTGTGGCCAGCGCCACGCTGGCGCCACCACCTATCAAATTCGGGATCACACTCGTCATCGCCCAGACCCCAATGGGACAGGCAAAGAGCAACAATAAAGCGATTGCAAGAACAGGGCGCCGTAGTAGACTGGGCTTTCGCCTTTCCCGTCTCTCCTGCTCAACTGGCTCCTCGCCGATCAAGCCGTTCAATTTCGTGGACAGCGCATTCGTGCGAATCTCCGTTGGCAGCCCATGCTTGATCTCATCGATGGCTTCCTGAAGGGCAAGATGAAAGGCACGGTTGAAAGCCTTAACTGAATCATAGCGTTGTGCGGGGTCCTTCGCCAGGACTCTTAGCAGAACGCGCTCCACCGACGCCGGTAAATTGGGATTGACGACCCTCGGCCTCGGCAACGGTTCCGTGGCGTGTTTCAGCGCAATGGCGATGGGCGTTTCAGCATCGAAAGGTAAGTAACCCGTGCTCATGCGATACAGTACCACGCCCAATGCATACTGATCGGAGAGTGGCGTGACCCTCTCGCCCTGGATCTGCTCCGGCGACATGTAAGCTGGAGTGCCGATCACGGCCGAGCCCGTCAGGCTTATCGTGGCGTCGGTTATGTGCGCAAACCCGAAGTCCGAAAGATAGGCCTTCCCCTCTTCATCGAGCAAGATATTGGATGGTTTTACGTCCCTGTGGACCACCCCCATATCGTGGGCGTATTGTAAAGCGGAGGAGATTTGATCGATAATGCGCGCACCTTCTTTGACGCTCATCGGACCGCGCCGGAGACGATCATGCAATCCTCCAACTGGCATGAAGGGCATGACGATGAACATCACACCGTTGGCTTCGCCGTAATCGATGATGGGGATGATATTGGGATGTCGAATTTCGCTGAGGACTTGTGCTTCGCGCTTAAACCGGACCTTGAAACTATCATCAAGATAAAGATGCGGGGCAAGAATCTTGACGGCGAAAACCCTGTTCGTCGTCAATTCAAGCGCCTTATAGATACTTGACATCCCCCCGCGACCGATTTTTTCAACCAGGTGGTAGTTCCCGATACTCCTGCCTTCTAGCTCTGCCATAGCTCAATTCCCCACCCGTACTTCCACAGCCTGGTGATTACCAAAAACGGCTGGCTAACGAGCCCCCAGATCGGTTTGAGGATCGACTATTGCGAAATATTCGCTGCGTGAAGCCGATCCAGCTCCCCTGGCATCTTTAATCCCAGTCCTCTAAGCATCCATGTGGTTTTGTGGAAGGAACA
>WVZH01000420.1:29906-58942 GCA_011772595.1 Anaerolineales bacterium | reverse complement strand
CAATGCAGCTCGTACATACCACTCCAAATGTGATCCATTATCCTTTTGTACACCCACCAGCTTTTACACTAACTGAGTACGAAGATGCATTGGTATCACCCTCAAATTCGAATTGTATCTTCGCCAACCCTCCGGAAGGTACATTCCAGCCGACGCCGCTTTTCTCGGAGGGGGAGCTTGTATCGTTGACAGAAAAATTCTTCTCGCCGACCTTTATGCGTAACAATGTGTTGCCCGGATCATCCGGCCATGTTAGTTTGACGTAACTTATCGTCACGTTGATGGTGCTGTTGTTATTGAAGTTCCAAGTGACTTTCTTCTTTTGGACCGATTTCCCACCCACGCTCAGGTTTGCACAAACGTTCTCTGTTGTGGCTGTGGGTGGTGGCGGAGGCGTGTTGGTCGGTGGGATTGGCGTGCTGGTCGGTGGGATTGGTGTGTTGGTTGGCGGAGGTGGGAGCGGAGCATCCGTTGGCGGCGCAGTTGGATCCGTGTCACCTCCCCCTGATGAACTTGTCGGTGATGGCTCTACTCCAGCCCCGTTTGACGTGGCCGTCGCCGGAGAACCACCTAACGTTGGCGTTCCAGTCAGGAGAGCGCCCTCGAGCGCAAGCTGCGTCGCGGTCGCATCCTCTCCGGTGAAAGGCAACCCCTGCTCGGTCTCCTTTGCTTGTGCCGTGAGCGTAGAGGCCAGCAGCGATGCGATTTGCTCCTCTGACAGACCCGCCCCTTCCTGACCCACAATCTGCGTGGCGAACGCATCCAGCGTGGCCTGGATGTCGATAACAGTTGGCGTAGCCAGCGCCACGCCGGCACCGCCACCAGTCAGGCTGGGAATTAATCTCGTCATGCCCCAGACACTCAACGGGCATACGATGAGCGCCAGCAAAGCGATCGCAAGTGCAGGACGCCGCAACAGGCTCTGCCTTCTCCTTTCCCGTCTCTCCTCTTCGACTGCCTCTTCGACGATCGAGCCATTCAATTTCGTGGATAGCGCCTCGAGGGGGATTTCCGTGGGCAGTCCATGTTTGATCCCCTCGATAGCTTCCTTCAACGCCAGATGAAAAGCACGATTGAAAGCCATGATCGAGTCATAGCGTTGCGTGGGGTCTTTCGCCAGAACTTTGAGCAGCACGCGTTCTACCGACTCCGGAAGATTAGGATTGACGGCCCTCGGCCTCGGCAATGGTTCTGTGGCGTGCTTAAGCGCAATGGCGATGGGCGTTTCGGCGTCGAAGGGTAAGTACCCTGTGCTCATGCGATACAACACCACGCCCAATGCGTACTGATCCGACAGCGGAGTGGCTTTCTCGCCATGGATCTGCTCCGGCGACATGTAGGCCGGGGTGCCGATCACGGCCGAGCCCGTCAGGCTTATCGAGGCATCGGTGACGTGCGCGAACCCGAAATCCGATAGATAGGCATTCCCTTCTTCATCGAGCAAAATGTTCGAGGGCTTTACATCCCTATGGACCACGCCCAAATCGTGTGCATATTGCAGAGCGGAGGAGATTTGGTCCAGGATGCGGGCACCTTCTTTGACGCTCATCGGCCCGCGCTGGAGACGGTGATGCAGTCCACCAAGCTGCATGTAGGGCATGACGATGAACATCACACCTTCAGCTTCACCGTAATCGAGAAAGGGTATGATATTGGGGTGTCTGAGACCAACGAGGACCTTCGCCTCACGTTTGAAGCGCGCCCTGAAGCTGGAATCCATGTAGAGTTGTGGCGCCAACACCTTGACGGCCACAGCCCTACCCTTCGCCAAATCCCGAGCCTTGAATACGCTCGACATGCCCCCGCGGCCGATTCTCTCAATAAGATAATAATTTCCGAGGGTCTTACCTTCTAATTCTTCCATGCTGTCTTCCCTACCCACGTTAATACCACCAGGGCCTTACTCACCCTGGCTGGCTACGAAGCCCCCAATTCGAGACAAGGATCGGCAAACGAGAGGCGAACGACTATGCAAGCCGATCCACCTCCCCTGGCATTCTTCATCCCATCGACAAGTGGATTATTGAGCAGATATCGGCAAAATATCAGGTCAATTCGCACCATTTTTACCCGAATTTTACCGAAACCGCAATCCTTTCCCTTCCCACAGAAAAGAGGAGCTCGTAGCGCTGGAAGGGAAAGGAGGAACACGAATAGGAATGAAGTACTATATCATAGCATAAAAGATGAGAAGCACACAAGAGTCTATCTTCAAACCCTAATATTTCGCCCAGGTGATGATACGGGGGAATTGGCAGAGGGAGGAACAGAAGTAGGAACAGGATGCGAATCGAACATATGTTCCTGTTTACTTCGTGATTTTGCTCCACACCGGACTAAAAGTGGTCACACAGGACACGCGGAACCTCACCTGAAATCACCCATGGTTAAAGACCAGAAAACAGCACATCATTCAAAAGTGCCCCAGTGGGTCGCCTCTGCATAATACATCAGGCTGACGAATTCTGTCGGCCTCGGGCTTGGTTTCGATTTTTCATACTTTCAGGATTAAAGAAGAGCAACGCTTGTAATACGCTAATTCTCTACAGCAATCTTGCACCCATTCCCAAAGAGCAAGACGAGTTCGTAATCCGAGGGTTTAGCATCCACCGAAAAGGTGAAGACGAGCGGCGCGATCGAGGATGGCGGGATGACATTGTCCCCCGAGCCCTTGCTCGGCAGATCGATGCTCGTCGGCGGATTATCATCGATTCCCGACCACAAGATCTTCCCCGACAGCGTAACCAGCACCAAGCTCTTGTTATCCAACGGCCATTCGATGTAGATGTTGACAAGACGTATCGAAGAGCTTTTCCCGTTTCCAATCTTCCATTCCACCCTACGGTTCGTCACGGAGAACCCCCCCACTCCGACCCGATCGCATGGATCGGCCGGAACGTTCGTCGTCGTCGTCACGATGGGGGGTAATGTTGGGGTAATCAGTGTTTCTTTTGTCGTCGTCGGGGTCACCGTTATCGTTTTGGTCGGGATGATGGTTGCGGTGATCGTATTCGTTGGTGTAGCTTCGGTTGGAGTGGTTCCGGTCGTGGTCGTCGGTGGAGGGACCGTCGGCGAAAGACTGGAGGACAGCGTCTGTGTAGGCGTTGGAGAATGCGTTGCGGTCGGTGGATTCTCTGTACCTCCAGGTGGGTCGATCCCGCCTGGTGTACTTGTCGGACTCACCGATCCACTACGCTCTGTAGCCGTCGAATGTCCCTCTGTGGAGGTTGGAAGCAAGCCTCCCTCAGGGGTATGGCTTGCATCGGCAACCATCGCCGTCAACGTAGCGGCAACTGCCGTCTTGACTTCGTCCGTTGATTGAGAGGGTCCAACATTCCAAACCACATCGGTTGAGATTACATCAGCCGTGGCTCGGTTGTCGACGAAAGGGCTGGCAGTCGTGGTCTGCCTCCCGACCCCTAGGATCGAAAGCAGCTGCGGGGCCGCATTGACCGTCACCCAGCATGTTAAAGGTAAGACCAGCATAAGCAGGAGAATCGCCGCACGAATGGATCTGCGCGTGCTTCGCAGTTGATCTTCAACCACCGCATTCGAATAATCAACCGGGGATATGGGAGGGAGCGGAGGCACTGGGCTAACAGGGCTGACTGGAGAGTCATCCCTTGGCATGAATTTCTGACTTCTGGCTCCGGCCTTGAGCGCACCCGCGTCCAAATCAACTGCTGAGTGTAAAGCTTGCTGAAAAACTTGATTGAGCTGCGCGACAGAGCGGAAGCGTAGCAGTGGATCCTTGGCTAGTGTCTTGATCAATACACTTTCCACAGCGTCAGGGAGGTTGGGATTGACAAGGCGCGGTCTTCTCAAGGGTTCGTTGGCGTGTTTAAGGGCCAAGGCCATGGGCGTTTCGGCGTCATGTGGTAATGCCCCGGTACACATCTGATACAGAACCACACCGAGCGAATATTGGTCCGACAATTCGGATACGGGATGTCCGAGGACCTGCTCTGGAGCCATGTAGGCCGGCGTCCCGATGAGCGCCGAACCCGTCAGGCTCACGGTCGCATCGTGCACATGGGCAAATCCAAAATCCGAGAGCCAGGCATTTCCTTCCCCATCCATCAAGATGTTCGAGGGTTTGATGTCGCGATGGATGACGCCTCTCTCGTGGGCGTAATGCAATGCGGAGGCGATCTGGTCGAAAACCTTTGCGCCTTCCTGAACCGAGAGGGGACCATCCTGTAAGCGATCATCCAAGCTTCCCACCGTCATGAAGGGCATCACGATGTAGTTGATTTCTTCAGATTTCCCGTAGTCGAGGATGGGAACAATATGGGGATGACTTAGTTCTATCAGGACCTTCGCCTCACGCATGAAGCGCGCTTGGAAGGTTTCGTCGAGCGCAAGCTGTGGCGCCAAAACCTTCACGGCCACAATCCGATTGGTGATCAGATTTTGGGCCTTGAAGACGCTGGACATGCCTCCGCGACCGATCTGTTCGAGAAGAAGGTAATTCCCCAGAGTCTTTTCAACCAAAGCGACCATTAACCATCTACCAGCCCGGCATCCAAACTACCCTACCGGCTCAAAAAAACCCATGACGGCTCCTTGTTTTCCATTACAAGATTAGCACGTGTAAGTACCGTTCAACCCTTGCAATTGACTAACAATCTTCTGGATTAAAATTGCGGAGTAAAACTATGTGGAAACCAAGACAAGGGTTGAGGAGAGACGCATTAATCGTTGTCGCATCTGAAACTATCCCTCATGCAGCCCACATCGAAGCTCACTTCGAGGTCATAGCACGCTTCTTCCTTTTCGTCACCAAATTGGAACATGAGCTCCTTTCTTGGACCGGAGGGGATGCTTCGGCTCACACCGCCCTTCCAGCCGGAAGTAATGTCCGTAGGGGGTGAATAATCCTTCGTATCCCAAATCGCATTGCCAGCCAATTCGATCTTGTCTAACAGACCATGGCCGCTGTGCCAATCGATATAAATGCCTGTGATCGTGATGGTCGCGCCCGTTGTGTTGTCAATATTCCAACTTACCTTTTGATCATCAACCCTGAAGTCCTGCAATCTGATGTCCCCACAATTAATCGCAGTTGTTGGCGTGGAGGTCCTGGTCTGGGTTGGTGTGTGGGTCCGGCTTGGCGTTGGCGTGATGGTCGAGGTCACCGTGTGGGTACGTGTCGGTGTGTATGTGATCGTGGGCGTATAGATTTCCGTTGGAATCTGCGTGGCCGAAGGTGTGACGCCGGGAGGTAGCGTGTTGGTGGGGGGTGGCGTGTTGGTTGGAGGCGGCGTGTTTGAGGGCCCAGGACCGGACCCAACCGCAGCGGTGGGAGGCGACCGCGTTTCGGTCGCCAGGGTTGGCCCCTCCGTCGACGTGGTTGCAGGCAAGCCATCGTCTGTCGGCGATCCCGAAAGAAGCAGCTCACCTTCCAGGGTGAGCGTGGGTGTGGTGCTCGCCAGGATCAACCCTTCCCCCTGCTGTGCCATCGACGTAACGGTCATAGCCACCTTTGTCTCTACTTCCCCGGTTACTACGGCAGTCCCTTCTCTGGGTGCCAGCTCGGTCGATATCGCAGATAACGTGGCATCAAAATCTTCCTGAGCATCTGCCGCTGCGACCTCGGTAACCTGACTGGCCATCGAGAAAAAACCGGTTCCCAAGCGCGACCCCACCCAACAGGCCAAGGGAAGCGCCAGGAAACTCACGAGAACCAGCGCCAGGATCCGTCGCCTGCGTTTATTCTCCTCTGGCTCCTTGTCTTCTTCTTCGCCAAGGCCCTCCATTTCAAGCGATTCGTGAAGCTCCGTACCTACATCGTTTCCGCGGGCTCCTGGTTTGATGGCGCCCGATTCGATGTCGATGGCTGTGTGTAATCCTGCCTGGAAGGCCTCATTGAAAGCCGTTACAGATTCATAGCGTTTCTCCGGGTCTTTCAAGAGTACCCTGAGAATGACTGCTTCAACGGCGTCCGGGAGATTGGGATTCACCCATCTCGGCCTCGGCAGCGGCTCGGAGGCATGCTTGACCGCCACCGCCATCGGGGTCTCGGCGTTGTACGGCAGGTATCCTGTACTCATGCGGTAGAGAACCACACCGAGAGAATATTGATCCGACAAGGGTGTACAAGGATTCCCTAGCACCACCTCGGGCGCAATGTATGCTGGCGTTCCGATCACAGCCGATCCCGTCAGGCTCATCGACGCATCACCCACGTGCGCGAAACCGAAGTCCGACAGCCAGGCATTCCCTTCTTTGTCCAGCATGATGTTGGAGGGTTTCACATCCCGATGGACCACACCAGAGTCATGCGCATACTGAAGCGCTGAAGCGATCTGGGCGATGACGCGTGCCCCCTCCTCAACGTCCAGCGGGCCGCTTTCCAATCGGTCATCCAGGCATCCCACCTGCATGAATGGCATGACGATGTAGAACAATCCGTTCGATTCCCCCCAATCATGGACGGGCATGATGTGAGGGTGCTCCAACCGCGAAAGGACTTCAGCTTCGCGCTTGAAACGCTCTCGGAACTTCGGCTCCAATGCCAATTGCGGTGTTAGGATTTTGAGGGCCACGATCTGTTCGTTGGTCTGGTCCTGCGCCTTAAAGACGCTCGCCACGCCCCCGCGGCCGACCATAGAAAGGAGGATGTACTTCCCTAGCGTCTTGCCAACGAGCTCAAACATATCACCAGTACTGTACAGACCGCTCACAAAGGCAGATAAATCCCATTAAATAAGGATTCTTTGTTACATCGCTATATCCAGCCGTACAATGAATAAACCTCGGCGCTCCAACCAAAATAAACATCATATGGCACATTCATTCAATGGTCATATCATCCTATCAGAGCCCGATTCGAAGTGTATTGATAGGATATGACCAATTTAATTTGAGAAAACTACTTGGTTGGATAACAGGGGGGCAATTACGCCTGTAGATTCATCGAGCGAGCTTACTTGTGACTTTCCCTCATGCAGCCGACATCGAAGGTCACTTCGAGATCGTAACCCGTACTTTGCCCATCGATGCCAAATTGGAACAGCAGGGATTTATTTCCTGGGGCAATGCTCCGGTCCGCACCGCCCTTCCAGCCGGATGTGATGTCCGTTGGGGGCGATGTGTCTTGCGTGTCCCAAATCGCCTCCCCACCCAACTCAACCCAGTCCAATAAATCGTTCGCGCTCGGCCAATTGAGGTATATCCTAGTGATCGTGATCGTTGAAGTCGTGCCGTTTATGAGCCTCCAACTTACTTTTTGCCCTTGGACTTTAAAGTTCTGCAACTTTATTTCCCCGCAGTTGATTGGCACCGTCGTTGGCGAAGGCATCCATGTCTGGGTCGGAGTGAAGGTCCATGTTGACGTCGGCGTGGTTGTCATAGTCGACGTTTGCGTTACAGTGGGCGTGGGTGTTTTGCTAGGGATTTGCGTAGCCGAAGGCGTTACGCCAGGAGGCAGCGTGTTGGTGGGGGGCGGTGTGTTCGAAGGTCCAGGTGTAGCTGGAGATGTCGGCGGAGCGTTGGTCTCCGTCGCAGAAAAAGGAGCCTCTGTAGAACCCGGCGTGACGGAACCCGTGCTAACAGGCGTTTCGGATTGAATGCCCTCCGTCCCAAGGAGCATATCAGGTGTAATGCTTACCAGGGAGAGCCCTTCACTTTCTGTGGCCATTGCCGTCATGGTCAGCGCTACCATGGTTTCGATTTCACCCGTCGCCATCACAGTCCCCTCTTTAGGCGCCAGTTCGGTCGTCAAGGCGGTTAATGTGGCCTCCAAATCGTACGGTAATCCAGCCTGCACGACCTCGGTAACCTGATTAGCCTCAGAAAAATATCCTGATCCAAATCTGACGCCTGCCCAACAAGTCAGAGGTAAGGCCAACAAACTGAATAAAAGGAGCGCCACGGCACGCCGCTTACTTTTTTGTTTATCAATCCTTTCTCTTTCTCCAGTGTCGAGTTCCTCCGTCTCGACCGCCTCAAAAAGATCCGTACTTACATCTTCCCCCCTTTCGCCAGGTTTGATGATGCCCGATTCGAAATCAATGGCCTTGTGTAACGCAGCCTGGAAGGCATCATTGAAGGCCATGACGGATTCATAGCGCTTATCGGGCTCTTTTGAGAGTACCCTGAGGATGACCGCTTCGATGGCGTCGGGTAGATTGGGATTTACCCATCTCGGCCTCGGTAGCGGCTCGGAGGCATGCTTGACCGCCACCGCCATCGGCGTTTCAGCGTCGTAAGGCAGATATCCCGTACTCATGCGGTAGAGAACCACACCGAGCGAATACTGATCCGACAACGGATTGCATGGAGCACCTAACACCACTTCGGGCGCAATGTATGCTGGCGTTCCGATCACCGCCGATCCCGTCAGGCTCACCGATGCATCGCCCACATACGCAAAACCAAAGTCCGACAGCCAGGCGTTCCCTTCTTTATCTAGCATGATGTTGGAGGGTTTCACATCTCGATGGACCACACCAGCGTCATGCGCATATTGAAGCGCTGAAGCGATCTGGGCCACGATGCGCGCCCCATCCTCAACGTCCACCGGGCTGCTTCTCAACCGCTCATCCAGGCAACCCACCTGCATGAATGGCATGACGATGTAGAACAATCCGTTTGATTCTCCCCAATCGTGGACCGGCATGATATGGGGGTGATCCAACCGCGAAAGGACTTCGGCTTCCCGCTTGAAGCGCGACCGGAACTTCGGATCCATCGCCAATTGCGGTGCAAGGATTTTGAGGGCCACGATCTGCTCGTTAGTCTGGTCCTGCGCCTTAAAGACGCTCGCCATACCCCCACGGCCGATCATGGAAAGGAGGATGTACTTGCCTAACGTCTTGCCAACGAGCTCAAACATATCACTAGTACCATACAGACCGTTGGGAATGGGAGATCAAACCCAATAAACAGGGATTTTTCGTTACATCTCGATGCATAGGCGTGCAACGATCAATGCTCGGCGCTCCAACCAAAATAAACATCAAAACACCTGTTCATTCAATGGTCATATCATCCTAGGGAGAATATTCGACGCAGGGGAAAGGTCAATTCTTGCGATCCGACTTTACAACGTAACTCTGGGGGTCTCCAGGGGAGAAATCACATCCGTGAGCTGGTCATTTGTTCGAGGCTTGTTGCCTGGGGGCGAAGTCCTGCTAGACGGATCCCACGATGAGCTCACGCAAAACATATTCTTCGGGCACCTCAAAGAACGCTCACGGATCTCCCCATCATAGATGCTTTGGAGCTAGTTTACGCTTCTTAAAGTACATCCAACGTCGAATGAGATTTCGAGGTCATAACCGGATGGGCCCCGCTTTTCGTTGAACTCAAGTTTAAGCTTTTCCTCCCCACCGTGTCCGACTGACGGTCCTATAGATTCCCATGCCAATTGGAGGTGATCCTCATCGGCAACTCCTCATCTCCAACCTTCCAGATTTACTCGCCCCCTAACTTCACCTTCTTGATCTATTCCCCTCGCTCGGCCAATCGAGATTGATTTCCGAAATCGTGATCGTTTCGAACTGCTGCTTGTCACATCCCAATTTATTTATATCCTCATCGACATCGAAACCATCGAGTATGTGAAAAGCAGAAATATCCTCTGTTGGGGTTGGCGAAGGTATCAACATCTAGATCGGTGGATCCTCTAGCCCCCAGCATTGATCTGGCAGGTATTGTTCAGGGTCAGCGTAAGCGAGTAGCCGGACGAGGCAGCGTTCACGTCGAACTCGAACTTGAGGGTCTTCGACATACTCGGTGCGATCGCGCGGCTGCCCCCCTCCCAATCGGAACCGAGGGTTGTAGGTGGAGATTCATCTGTCTCGTCCCAAATCTTAGATCCACCAAGATAGACCTTGATCAATTCCTCGTTACTGCTGGGCCAGTTGATATAGGTTTCTGTGATATTGATGGTCTCCGTCCCGTTGTTGGTTAGCGTCCAATTAACATACAATCCACTCACGGAAAAGTTGTTAAGGGTAGCCGTTGAGCATACGTCTCCTGATGGGGGTGTAGTCGACGTCATCGAGGGGCTCGGAGCGGGGGTTCGTGTCGAAGTAGGAGATGAAGTAAAGGGAGGTGTATTACTCACAGTAGCACTGACAGTGGGGGTTGTTACTTGCATCGTGGTGGTCAAGGTCAGTGTGTGGGTTAAGGTGGGCGTATAAGTATTTGGTGGGATCTGCGTGGCTGAAGGTGTGACCCCGGGAGGCAGGGTGTGTGTTAGGGTTGGTGTGGTCACCGGTGTTGCATCTGCTGCTTCTGTCGGCGAGGGCTGAAGCTCGGTCGCTAACGGTGGATGCCCCGTCGATGTAGCGGTTGAGAAGCCAACATCTGTTGACGTTCCTGAAAGAAGCGTCTCGCCCTCCAATGTCACCGTGGGGGTTACGCTTACCAGTACCAATCCTTCCCCCGCCATCGCCATCGATGTCACGGTTTGTGCAACCTTTGTCTCCACTTCCCCAGTCGCCATCGCAGTCCCCCTTTGCGGCGCCAGCTCGGTTGACAATGCAGTTAATGTGGCATCAAGGTCATTCAGTGATCCTACTGCAGCGACTTCTGTCACTTGAGGGGTCAACGAGACAAATCCAGATCCCAAGCGCGCCCCCGCCCAACAGGCCAACGGCAGCACCAAAAGACTCAATAAGACCAAGGCAAGGACACGTCGCTTGCGTTTTTTCTCCTCTGGCACCTCCGCTTCTTCCACGCCAGCGCTGTCCAATTCAGGCGAATCATAGAGCTCCGTACCAACGAGTTGTCCCCTGGCTCCCGGTTTGATGACGCCCGAATCCGGATCGATGGCCTCGTGTAACGCATTCTGGAAGGCTGCATGCAACGCCGCAATGGATGGGTAGCGATCTTCCGGATCCTTTGAGAGCACCCTATAGATGATTTCTTCGACGGCATCGGGGAGATTAGGGTTCACCCATCTCGGCCGCGGCAAGGGCTCTGAGGCTTGTTTGACTGCGATCGCCATCGGTGTCTCGGCATCGTACGGCAAGCGGCCTGTGCTCATCCGATAGAGCACCACACCGAGAGAATATTGGTCCGACGCCGGTGTCACTGGGTCTCCTAAGACCACCTCGGGTGCAATGTACGCCGGGGTCCCTATTATCGCCGATCCTGTCAGGCTTACCGAAGCATCGCTCACGTGTGCGAAACCAAAATCCGATAGCCAGGCGTTCCCAAATTTATCCAACAGGATGTTGGATGGTTTTACATCCCTATGAACCACCCCACTGTCGTGAGCAAACTGAAGCGCCGCAGCGATCTGCTTAAAGATACGTGCCCCTTCTTGAACGTCCAATGGGCCGCTCTCCAACCGATCATCCAGGCAGCCCACTTCCATGAAAGGCATAACGATATAGAACAAACCATTAGACTCCCCATAATCCAGAATCGGCATGATGTTGGGGTGTTCCAATCGTGACAGGACTTGAGCTTCCCGCTTGAAGCGCTCGCGGAATGTCGGCTCTATCGCCAGCTGCGGAGCAAGGATTTTCAAGGCCACGATCTCCTCGTGGATCTGATCCTGCGCCTCAAATACGCTCGCCATGCCTCCACTGCCGATCTTGGAAAGGAGCGTGTAATTCGCCAAAGTCTGTCCTACGAGTTCAACCATACCACGAACGTCCGCCAATCCGTCGGGGAAGATAGATCTTCCCTATGCTAAAAACGCAATCCCATCAACGGTTTTTGATGTAGTTACTGAACGATTCACATTTGGCGCTCATCACAAAAGTAGCACCAATCATTCCTCGATTACAATGGCATCGTCATCCTATCTAGAAGACGCTGCGAGGCGTTGCGATAGAAACTGGCGCAATTTACCTAAATGGAAATACAAAGCTCAACAGGAGTATAGGTTGGAGACTTCCGTCAAGTTCGGGAACCACGTCATGTAGTAGGGTGCAATCGAAAGTTGTTCACCGACCCACAGGTAAGGAATTGCAACGAAATGAAAATACGGGTTGGCTTTCCAAAACCAAATTGTCGGTCAACAAGAGGGATAACATCGATCGCAGATGAATCATCTGTGTGGCGTTTGTTGCCAGGGGGCGAAGTCCTGCAAGATGGAGCCGCCGATGAACTCACGCACGATGGAGTTGTCGGGAATCAATTCGACATCGAGGGGCAAGAACCAATCCAAGAATGCCAGCAAGCGTTTCGCTTCCACGTGTTCTACGGTGCCAAAGGGCACCTGACGTATTAGGGGTTCAGCGAGCGGCGCCAAGGCTGAACCCTCATAGACCAATGCCGAGTTGAACATCACGTCGGCGTTCTCCTGGAAAGGAAAGATGTAGCGCTTTTCGCCGCGGCGCACGGATTCCCATCGGCGAATGGTCTCGCTTGCAGAATACCCACGCTGCGCTGCGTCACGTACAATGCGGCGAATCAAACGTGTGTCCGTCGTCGAGACTCGGTTGAGACGGTCCAAGTTGAGTTGTGTAAGTGCAGACACATAGATGCGAAAGGTATTCTCTGCCGGGATTTCAGGGACCAATTGCGGGTTGAGACCATGTATCCCCTCCAGGATGATGATCTGATCCTCCTGAAGGTGGGCAAATTCCCCCTCCTCCTGCTTCCCGGAAATGAAATCATAGCGCGGTAAACGTGTGCCCTTACCGGCGATCAGTCGCTTTAAATCGGAGTTTAACCTTGCCAGGTTAAGGGCGTACAGAGATTCATAGTCGTATTCCCCATCCTCATCCCGGGGGGTCTGTTCGCGGTCGATGAAGAAATTATCCAATTCGATCGGGTATGGGGAGACTCCACGTGCCAACAACTGCACAGAGAGTCGTCTTGAGAAAGTAGTTTTCCCAGAAGAGGAGGGACCTGCAATCAACACCACTTGCGCATCACCACGTCGTTGGGCGATCATCGCTGCGATCTCAGTAATCCTACCTTCATGTAGCGCCTCAGACACTAGAATGATTTCCCTCGCTCTACCTGCGCGAATAGCGTCGTTCAGCGCACCCACACTGGGTACGCCGAGCGTTTCAATCCAATCCCCATATTGGAGAAAAGTCGCCAGCAGTTTTGGATATTCGGGCACGGGTAACAATTCCGTGGGCCGGTGCCGGCGAGGAAAGCGAAGCGTAAACCCTTTGTCCGTTTGCTGTAAGGCGAACCATTTGAGATAACCCGTTGAAGGGACCATGTAACCGTGATGGTAATCGCGGAACGTGCCCACCTGGTATATGACCATATGGGGTTTCTTCCGATGCGCGAGCAGGCGGGCTTTGTCCTCGTAGCCTTTCTGTTGGAAGTACTCGATGGCTTCTTGAAGAGGAACTTGGCTCTTTGCGAAGGGAATATCCTCTTCGACCTTCATCCGCATGCGCTCCTCTAAGCGGTCCAATTCTCCCTTAGAAAGCGGTGGGCGGCCGCGCACTTCACAGAAATATCCCCCAGAGGCGATCGAGTGATCGACAGCAAGCGCAGCCCCGGGAAAGAGTTCCTCAAAAGCGGCCGCCAGTAGAAACGTCAGGGAACGGCGATAGAGACGCATACCATCCGCCGTGCCCATGGTCACAGGCCGAATGCGCGCGTCCATTTGAATGGGATAGGTCAATTCACGTAACTCCCCGTTGACGATACCGCCAACGATGGGTGCTTCAGGGGTATCCTCTTCCCTCAGAAAATCCAACAACTGACTTCCGCGTGGACCTTCCAGAACGCGTCCATTGGGAAGATGTACCTGTACGGTATCCCGAGGTTGTGTTTCACGAATCGTCACATCGGACTTTACAGACATCTATCCGTCACTCCAGCAAAACTCATTCTACCTTAAGATAGATTCTCACGCCTATTCGCGACGCAGCCCGCCCAGGGATGGTTCTGAATCCTCACCGAGATCAAGCCCCAGCACCTTCTCCCCTGTTGGGGGAGAGGGAATTTCGACCTTCACCGGAGACCGTGGGAAAGCTATCAATTGACGTTTAGAATCGATTGAGTAATGAAGGGTAGACTATAACCATCCAAAGATTGACCAGGCCCCGGACTCCAGGGGACCCGGGGCACTATACTTCCCTCTTTTCGGAGCGTCTGCATACGTGGGGTAGACGCTCCGACAAGTTTATAAGACAACGAGGAACGTTAAGGTCGGATCTGTTCGCCCACCATCAGCTTGGCTCAACCTTCGCTGGCCAACAGCACAAGACCAACTCTCTCGCAGCTTTCACTTCGTCCATTCGACCGAAAGGTGTCTTGTGCGGCGCTGTGGTTAGAGTCTCCGGATCTTCTCGAGCCTCTTTGGCGATGTCCACCATCGCCTGCACGAAGGCGTCTAGAGTCTCCTTGCTCTCCGTCTCTGTCGGCTCGATCATCAAAGCCTCAGGTACGATGAGTGGGAAGTAGTTCGTCGGGGGATGGAATCCATAGTCCATGAGACGCTTGGAAATGTCAAGCGCATGGATGTCAGGAGCATCTTCCCATCGGCCTTCCACCACGAATTCATGCATACAGATGCGGTCGTAGGGAATGGAATAAACGTCACGCAATTTGACACGCAGATAATTCGCGTTCAAGACTGCGTAATCCGAGACCGCACGCAGACCACTTTTCCCTTGCATACGCATGTAGGCGTAGGCACGAACGCACATGGCAAAATGGCCGAGGAAAGACTTCACCCGCCCAATGCTCTTCCCCGGATTCATCAGGCCATACAATGGCGGGATATCCTCGTCCCCCTCTTCAACAATGGCGACAATAGGTCCGGGAAGAAAATCTACGAGATGCGGAGCTACGCCGACCGGACCCGATCCAGGACCGCCGCCACCGTGTGGGGTCGAGAAAGTCTTATGCAAATTGTATTGCAAGACATCAAACCCGAGATCACCTGGTCGCACGATGCCCAGTAAGGCGTTCATGTTGGCACCGTCGCCATAAACCAATCCGCCGCAGTCATGAATGAGCCTCACCACTTCACCCACCTGCTCTTCGAACAATCCCAATGTGTTTGGATTGGTGAGCATCAAGCCGGCGACGCAATCATCGCAATGTCCTCGCAATGCCTCTAGGTCAACGTTGCCGCGCGCATCTGAGGGTACTTCGATCACCTCCATACCGCTCATCTTGGTCGAGGCTGGATTCGTGCCGTGTGCCGAATCAGGTACCAAAATCTTCGTCCGCTTCTGATCGCCTCGATCCGCGTGATAGGCACGGATGATGAGAATGCCGGTCAACTCACCATGTGCTCCCGCTGCCGGCTGTAGGCTCACCCCCGCGAAGCCACCGATTTCAGCCAGCCACTGTTGCAACGCATACATGAGCGCCAGGTTACCCTGTGAGAGCGCCGTATCTTGAAGCGGGTGAGAAAATGCAAATCCGGGCAGGCGGGCGACATCCTCGTTCACCTTCGGATTGTATTTCATCGTGCAGGATCCAAGCGGATAGAATCCCGTATCGACGCCATGATTGAACTGAGAAAGGCGGACGAAGTGTCGGACCACGCCCATCTCGGACAACTCTGGTAAGGGGAGATTTTCACGGATCAGGTTTTCCGGCAACGTCGTCAGTGGGACGTCCGCTTCCGGCAGCGTCATTCCCATCCGCCCCGGTGAAGAAAGCTCATAGATAAGCGGCTCAGTCACGGCTCACCTCCTCAAGCGCAGCCACAAGATCATCGATTTCCTCCTTGGAGTTGATTTCCGTGACGGTGACCAACATGTGATCTTGGAGTTCTGGGTAATCCCGACCGAGATCGTATCCACCTAAGATATCCCATTCAAGGAGAGACTCGTTGATCGCAGCGATAGGGCGAGGGCATGCGATCACGAATTCGTGGAAAAAAGGACCCTTGTTCCACAAATGATAGCCCTCCAACGCAGAAACTCTCTCTGCTGCGTAATGCGCTTTGTGGTAACACAACTCTGCAACCTCTCGTAGTCCACGTTTCCCCATGACCGATAGATATACGGTTGAAGCGAGCACCATGAGGCCCTGGTTGGTGCAAATATTGGAAGTCGCCCTCTCTCGCCGAATGTGTTGCTCCCGTGGGGTTAGGGTGAGAACGAAGCCCCTTTGACCACGGCTGTCTACAGTCTCACCTGCCAATCGTCCGGCCATCTTGCGCACGTAATCCTTGCGCGTGGTGAAGAAACCTAGGTACGGACCACCGTAAGAAAGTGGAATCCCCAGCGGCTGTCCCTCGCCTACCACGATATCAGCGCCAAAATCACCCGGTGGCCTCAGCATCCCAAGCGCTAACGGATTGGCGACAACACAGAACAGGGCTCCCGCTTGGTGTACGGCGGCCCCAAGAGCGGAGAAATCATGAACGCGCCCGAAGAAGTCAGGGTACTGGACCGCCACCAACGTCGTCGCTTCGTCCACCAGGTTTGCCAACACATCTGCGTCGTTCTCGAACTCCTCATCACCAACGAGCTCCAACCCCATGCCCTGTGTGTAAGTTCGTACAACTTGGCGATATTGAGGGTGGATTGCGGGGGAAAGAATCACCCTTCGTTTCTTACCCCGGTGGACATTGAGTGCCATGATAACCGCTTCTGCCAGCGCCGTAGCTCCATCGTAGTGCGAGGCGTTAGACACCTCCATACCCGTCAGATTACTCATCAAGCTCTGATACTCGAAGATTACCTGGAGCGTGCCTTGGGATATTTCAGGTTGATATGGCGTGTAGGCTGTATAGAACTCGCTCCTCTGCAGGATGTGATCGACCACGGAGGGGATGAAGTGGTTGTATGCACCGGCTCCCAGAAAACAAGCCACGTGGCGCATACTCAGGTTGACTTCTGCGAGCGCCTGCAATTCGTTGCTGATCTCAATTTCCGAAATCGGCTCGGGTAAATCAAGATCCGGAAAGCGAACATCGGCAGGAATGGCTTCGTATAAGTCCTCGATACGCTTCACCCCAACCGTCTTGAGCATCGCTGTACGGTCATCGTCCGTATGCGGGATATAAGCCATGCGAACAACCCTCCTTATTGTACGACCCTGATTTTCCCTACTTCACACACCTAATGTTCCCGGAAACGGGAGGACTCATTGGCGTCACCTCACCTGCGGTTCGAGATCGGAACGATTTAGTGTTCCCTATCCTCGTTGTACTTCGCGTAAGCCGCTGCGTCCATCAATCCTTCAATCTGTGAAGAATCCTTGAACTCGAACTTGATCATCCACGCTTCGCCGTAGGGATCGGCATTGATTGTCTCCGGTGCATCGGACAGCGCTTCATTGACCTCCGTGATCACGCCATCGATGGGCATGTAGATTTCAGCGGCCGCTTTAACCGACTCCACCTCCCCGAAGACCTCGCCTTGCGAGAGCATTTCGCCAGTTGCGGCGGTGATCTCTAAAAAGACGATATCGGAGAGTTGATCCTGGGCATAATCTGTGATCCCGACCGTACCTACATCCCCTTCAACCCGGATCCACTCATCGTTCTCTGTGTACTTCAGCTCGCTAGGATATTCCATCCGCGTATCCTCCTTCGAGTTCGCAAACCGGCGTGGTTGCAGATGAAGCGAGGACGCACGCCGAAGCGGTGTGCGTCCTCTGTCGATAACCTGAGAGATTCACCGCCTTCAAGCGGCTTGCACCTTCGGTGTCGGGCGACTTTCCAGAGGGACAACCAGAGAGGGTCCTTTTACCTGAGAGTTTCACCTCGCCTTTGCACCTATTAACGAGGTTTGCCCCTTCGGTGTCCGGCAGAGCCAGATCTCTCCCCTACCTGTGGTCGGTTGTTGCGTTCATTCTACGGAGCGTGGGGACAAATGTCAAGCAAACACTCCTTGAAAGGTGAGTTGATTTATAAACGTGCTGTCTGTGGCGTTGCCAGAAGATCGACAGGGGAGACTGATCGGTCGCCCCGACGATATCCATGGAACGGCCATAGACAGAAAGGCAATCCCTGATCCCGAATGCCGCCGTGAGGTGCGAGGGAACTCGTTCGGAAGCCAATCCCCCCAGTGTGAACGATATTCCTAACCTCCAGCGGAATGGCCTCATGAGCGCCTGGTCCGGCGAGAATCTGGCCTTCCACGATTACAATCTTGGAATCAGATCGGGCAGATCAGGAGACCTGTCACTAGCGATCGCGACGACACTGTAATACTGTGTTGAAGCCTGAAAAGCACGGAGGGGATATGAGAAGAGAAGTAGTGCTCATCACCGGTGCAAGTGGCGAAGTTGGTCATGGACTCATCACCCACCTTGCGGAGAATACCGACGCCCGTATCGTTGCTCTCGACATTCAGCCACTTGGGGACGATCTTGTTGCACACTGCCACGAGTTCATTCTAGGCGATATTCTCGATGTGGTCCTTCTAGGACGGATCGTCTTGCAATACGAAATCCGCACCATCTACCACCTGGCTTCAATCCTCTCAACAAGCGCCGAATACAACCCTGAGGCCGCCCATCGGGTCAACGTCGAAGGGACGCTCAACTTACTCCATCTGGCGATTGAACAATCTCGATGGCAGGGCAAACCGGTCAAGTTCCTCTATCCAAGCTCGATTGCGGCTTACGGCATTCCCAATCTAGAGACCAAGGCCGCCCTGGGTCCTGTAGAAGAGGGTCAGTACTGCTCCCCCACCACCATGTATGGTTGCAATAAGCTTTACTGCGAACATCTGGGACGCTATTACGCCCAACACTACAAACAACTCGCAGCCGATCGAGAACCTCACGGTGTCGACTTTCGTTGCTTGAGATACCCTGGTCTAATTAGCGCCACCACAATCCCGATGGGGGGGACAAGCGACTACGGTCCAGAGATGTTGCATCACGCCGCACAGGGGAAACCCTACCAGTGCTTCGTCCGCCCGGATGCACAGTTACCCTTCATGGTCATGCCTGACGCGATTAAAGCCCTCACGCTACTCGAGAGGGCAAACCGTGAATCGCTTTCACGCCACGTTTATAACGTCACGAGTTTCAGTCTTTCCGCAAACCAGTTCATGAAGCGCGTTAAAGCGGCCTTTGCGGATGCCGTCGTCGACTTCGAGCCGGATATTTCACGTCAGGAGATCGTGGATAGTTGGCCGGCAGATTTGAATGACACCGCCGCTCGTGAAGAATGGGAATGGGAACCTGATTATGGTGTGGACCGTGCATTCGATGAGTACCTCGTCCCGACGATTACAAAACGGTATGCTAAATCGAAGTAGTCCTGGCGTGGCTCCTCACGTGCGACTTTACTTGTATCCCAACTTTAGATAGAATAGGCCTATCAAGGATCAGCCACAATCCAAGAATTGATCAAATCTTACGTCTCGATTCTGACAACTCAAAGTGGGAAATTGCCCCAATTCCTTGTGCGATAATGACGAGTTTACTTCCACTACAGGCTTTCAATACTTGCTCACAATTTTTCATTTTCACCCACAAACATCTGTCCAGACCGTGCTACTTATAATCAAAAATGAGAGCACACCATTGAGGTGTGCTCATGTCGTTTCGTGAGTCGAGAACACTGAAACATAGGGGCAATCATCTAAACCATCTTTCACAACTGGGAAGGAGGTGAGTGAAGAGGTCAAGCTTATTCACCAACCGTCATTGAAATCCATCAAGGAACCAAGTAAGCAGGAGGAGATAGACAAGCATGTCTAAGAAACTTTTCATTTTCGTATTGTTGGTCGCCTTCGTCTTAGCAGCCTGCGCTCCTGCAGCCCCGGATGTTATCAAAATAGGCGTCAACGCGCCACTTACAGGTGACATCCCAAAGGAAGGGGAGCAAACGAAGTTTGCCGCTGAAATGTGGCTTGAAGAGGTCGGCGGTGAAATTACAGTCGGTGGCACGACATACACTGTCGAACTCATCATAGAAGACAACGAATCCAAGGCCGAATCTGCAGCTGCCGTTAACACCAAGCTGATCACCCAGGACGAGGTACTCGTGATCGTCGGCCCCCAGGCTTCCAAGCAAGCAGTCCCTGCAGGTGGCGTTGCCAACGACAATGAGACACCGATGATCAGCCCTTGGTCGACGAATCCCAACACGACGCTCAACCGACCCTGGGTCTTCAGAGCCCCGTTCCTTGATCCTTTCCAGGGGCCGGTGGTAGCGAACTTCGTCTCCGAGGAGTTCGGTTATACCAAGGCGGCAGTTCTCTATGACGTTGCCAGCGACTACCCCAAAGGGCTGGCCGACAACTTCAAAGACGGCTGGGAAGTCATTCATGGTGCTGGCTCCGTGGTCGCCTTCGAGAGCTTCACAACTGGTGATACCGATTTCAGTGCTCAGATCACCAATATCAAGGATTCAGGAGCCGAGTTCTTCTTTACACCACAGTACTACAACGAGGTGCCTTTGATCGTGCAGCAAGCGCATGAGCTCGGTTTCATGGCACCAATTGTGGGAAGCGACAGCTGGGGTTCACCAGACACGGTCGAACTTTGTGGCGAGGATTGCTTTGGCTTGTACTTCAGCACCCACTACGCGGCAGAGGGTGCGACCGGAGCCACGAAAGAGTTCATCGACGAATACAACTCGAAATACGGTTACGTACCCGCTGATGTCGCCGCGCTGACCTGGGATGCCTTCCGGATCGTCGAGCAGGCAATCCAGGACTGCGGCGAGATCACAGGTGACCTGGCGGCGGACCGCAAGTGCGTGCGCGATGCCATGGCTGACATTAAGGATTTCCATGGCATCACCGGCGATATGACCTTCACGGAGGAGGGCGATCCCATCAAGTGCGCGGTGATTGTGCAAATCACCGACGAGGGTAAATTCGCCTTCTACGAGTCAGCTTGCCCGTAGCAGTCAGTTGATCTTGGACCTGCTATGTATCGCTCGCGAGCGCACTGCGAGTGTTGGCAATAAGGGGCGGGCCCAGGGCTTAATGCCCTGGCCCGCCCCCGCGACAATGAGGAAAGGCATCCATGGAATTCTTCCTACAGCAGTTGATCAACGCCTTGCAACTCGGTAGCTTTTATGCACTCATCGCGCTTGGTTACTCCATGGTTTACGGCGTGCTAATGCTGTTCAACTTTGCCCACGGCGATGTATTCATGGTCGGTGCATACATCGGCTTCGGCGTCTCGACCACCTTACTATCGCTCGCTTCGACAGGGATCATTGTCCTGCCTGACGGCGTCATGCTGGGTCTAGTCCTGGTACTAACCCTGATTGTCTCGATGTTTCTCAACTCCCTAGTTGGAATGCTCGTCGAGCGGATCGGTTACCGGCCATTAAGAAACGCCCCGCGCGCATCTGCCGCTATCACCGGTCTCATGATCGGCATCATCCTTGAGACAGGTAATCTTCGCCTTTTAGGTGCCACGCGCCTGAGCTTTCCCGCCTTGATTGAAACGGCAACCTTCCAATTTGCTGGCGTCAGTGTAACCAATAAGAAGATCGTAATCGTATTGGTTTCTATACTGCTCACACTCGCATTGCACCAGTTTATCAGGCGGACGAAATGGGGCATGGCCATGCGCGCCATGGCGTTTGACTTCGTCGTTGTTCCTCTAATGGGCGTCTCAATAAACCAGATCGCCCTCCTAACTTTCGGCTTGGGCTCCGCACTTGCCGCTGCGGCGGGGATTTTATACGGCGTCGCCTATCCTGTGTTGGACCCCTATATGGGGATTCTTTTCGGTTGGAAAGCTTTCGTGGCCGCAATTCTCGGCGGTCGAGGGTCGATCCTGGGAGCCGGACTCGCAGGCTTCCTTCTCGGTTTCATCGAGATCTTCGTTGCCGCCATCTTCCCCTCTACGATGCGAGACTTGATTGCCTTCTCGATCATACTGATTATTCTAACCTTCCGTCCCCACGGTTTTTTCGGTGAACCGTACAGTGCACGCATGCGTCTGTGAACCCATTCCTGGAACGTATCAACGAATCTCTTGAGGAAACGTAATGGGACTCATCGTGGAAACAATGCAAAACAATCGTGAACGAATCCAAAGAACCTTGAGTAAGTTTTGGAAACCGTACCAGCAAGTCCCAATCCTGGGTTGGTTGGCAGGAGCGTTGGTCGCCGTGCTACTCGAGCAACTCATCGGGACCTGGCTTGCACGTAACCTGGGGATGTCTAAGATTCCAGCCCTCTTCGGCATGGTTTTCATCCTCAAACAACCGGAGTTTATCCCTAGTGCCTTCCTCTATGTGCTCTTGATCTACCTTTTACCTATCGGCCTTATAACCCGCTTCACATCGAAAATTACCAATGGTATCGCCCGTAGGCTTTTCAATGCCTCCATTGTGCTCTCGGCTATCGTCCACATCCTGCTGTTATACGCTAACATCCACCTCTGGTCTGGGATCAGCGATTACCGTCTTCTCGTCGTGAAACTAACCCTGATCGCCATCATCATCACGCTCAGTCTGAATGTGGTGAACGGGTACATGGGAGAATTTTCCTGCTCCCACCCAGGTTTCATGGCGCTTGGTGCGTACACGGCCTCTGTCTTCACCGTCGTGCTCTTCGTTCAGGAAAATCGCTTCGGGCCTCCGCTGCTCCCACCGGAGATCGGACCCTTCTTATTCCCTGTCGCTTTGATACTCGGCGGCATCGTGGCCGCCATCGGCGCCTTAGCCGTCGCGATCCCCTCTTTCCGAACTCGTGGAGATTACCTGGCCATCATCTCCCTGGCTTTCATGTTCATTGTCTTGAGCATGTTCAACAATCTCGAGGTCGTCGGCGGACCACGCGGTCTCAGCAACCAGCCAGATTATGCCAATCTTCCTACGATCTTCGTTTGGAGCATGCTTTCGATTTGGATTATCAATAATTTCGTTCGATCTACCCTCGGCAAAGCACTCAACGCCGTGCGCGACAGTGAACTGGCAGCAGGTGCTATGACGGTAAACACACGGCGAACGAAAATGATCGCCTTCCTATTCGCAGCCTTCTGGGCTGGGATAGCCGGTGGACTTTTCGCTCACGTCATCCGCTACATCAATCCTGGGACTTTCGGCATCCGCAAGTTGGCCGAAGTACTGGGGATGGTGTATCTGGGCGGATTGAACTCGGTCGCGGGATCTGTCGTCGGAGCCGTCGGCTTCAACTTGCTCAATGAGGCACTGCGGCCGCTCGAGATCATGAAATGGATCATCATCCCGGTCTTACTGATCTTGGTCATGATCTTCCGCCCAACGGGATTGATCGCATTCACCGAACTCGATCCAACATCGCTCCTCAGGCCCAAATCACCCCCAGAGAAAGGAGTGGACCATGGCACTCCTTGATATCCGCAATATGACTCACTTCTTCGGCGGGTTGCGTGCAGTCCACGACTACAATCTCACGATCGAGCCTGGTCAGATACGCGGATTGATCGGCCCTAACGGCGCTGGCAAAACCACGATCTTTAACCTGATCATCGGTATCTATACGCCGAATGAAGGAGAAATCCATCTAGACGGCCAATCGATCAAGGGCTTGCCGCCCTACGAGATCGCTTCCAGGGGCTTGGGAAGGACCTTCCAGAACTTGCGACTGTGGCGTCACATGACGGTACTCGAGCACGTGAAGATGTCTCAATACTCAAAAATCAGCTACGGCTTGACTGGAGCCTTCTTTGGAACCTCAAAGCGTCAGAAGGAGGAGGCTGAAATTGAAGCCTTGGCTAACGAGCTGCTCGAGCTGGTAGGCATCCGCCACTTGGCGGATCAGCTTGTGACCAATCTGCCCTACGGGTCGCAACGCAGGGTGGAACTGGCCAGGGCGTTGGCGATGAAACCGAAAATACTTTTTTTGGATGAGCCCACTGCCGGTATGAATCCCGAAGAGTTGGTACAAATGATGGAAATTATCCGACAGATTCATATGGAACTAGATCTGACCATCTTCCTCATCGAACACAGAATGAAGGTGGTCATGGATCTCTGTCAAATCATTCAAACGCTCGACTTTGGTGAGGTCATCGCCGAGGGAACTCCGGACGAGGTACGATCCAATCCGAAGGTTATCGATGCCTATCTGGGCAAGGAGGTGGAGATCTAATGCTCCTCTCAGTGAAAAACCTGCGGGTTTCATACGATCAGATTAAAGCCTTACACGGCATTGACTTCGAGGTCGATGAGGGGGAGATCGTCTGCATCATCGGCGCAAACGGCGCAGGCAAGAGCACCACCTTGCGCGCCATCTCTCGTCTCATCCCGACAGAACCCGGATCGACGATCACCTTCCAGGATAGAGATCTTAAGGACTATCCTGCAGATAAAGTGGTTAGCGAACTTGGCATCTCCCACGTCCCCGAAGGTAGACGGCTCTTCGATAATCTCACGGTCATGGAGAATTTGAAGTTGGCTACTTTTGCCCGGAAGAACGGCTCTGAGATTGAGGATGATCTTGAGCGAGTGTTCACCATCTTTCCACGCCTAAAAGAACGAATCGAACAGAAAGCAGGCACGCTAAGCGGTGGAGAACAACAAATGCTCGCTGTAGGCCGTGCACTCATGAGCGCCAGAAAAATGATGCTACTGGATGAACCTTCGATGGGGCTCGCCCCTCTCCTCATGCAGAGCGTGTTCTCTGCACTGAAAGACATCAACGACGAGGGAACTACCATCCTTCTCGTGGAGCAAAACGCTCGCATGGCTCTTCAGTTCGCACAAAGGGGGTACGTGCTCGAAAACGGGAATCTCGTGCTCGCAGGATCCTCTCAGGATCTGCTCGTCAATCCGGACGTGAAGCGAGCGTACCTCGGAGGCTAAACTACGAGAAGTCACAATAGCCTATAGGGGCGACCCGGCGGGTCGCCCCGACTTACTCGTTGTAGGGCAGTAGAGGCGAAGCATCTGCATCATTTGAAGATCATCTTGTAGATGAATGACTGGCAGATGCTTCGCCCTTACATGGGCTTTGCTAGGTTTCAGTTCAGCTAAACACCCGTGGAACACGTGCTCCGATTCCACACGTGACTTCGTAATTAATCGTCCCCCATCGCTCGGCTACCTCTTCGGCACTTATTCTCTCTTCACCCTGCTGACCGATTAAGACCACTTCGTCACCAGCTTTGACATCAGGGATGGCATCAAGCTGCACCATACATTGATCCATGCAAACCCGTCCCACTACCGGCGCGCGCTGACCGGCAACAAGGACCTGATTGCCTTCTATACGCCGGAATCCATCCGCATATCCAATCGGCAACGTTCCGATACGTTCGTGACCCGATGTGACGTACATGTGTCCATAGCTTACACCATGCCCAGGTGAAAGCACCTTGATCTGACTTAACTGGGTCTTCCAAGAAAGTGCAGCACGAAAATCCACAGGGAGAGGGGCATCTTTCGAGGGGTGCAATCCATATATCGATATTCCCACACGCACTAAGTCGAATTCACTTTGCGCGCGCCTAAGCGCCGCGGCGGAGTTTGCTGCATGAACAAGCGCAGGTCGCAAACCAATCTCGTCGAGACCGCTCAATGCCTGTAGGAAGCGGATATCTTGTTCATCGGACGGTGCCGGATCTCGCTCGTCCGCACGAGCGTAATGTGTAAACAATCCCTCAAAGATTACGTCAGGGTTGTCCACTATGTATCGAGCGTATGTTGGAACCTGCTCTGGTTGCACCCCCAACCTTCCCATACCCGTATCAACCTTCAGGTGCAGCCTTGCCTGTTCCCCTTCCCTCGAGGCGACATCTGCAATCGCAGTTATGTGTTCCTGTTGCCACACCGCCATGGAGATTTGAGCTGTGAGCATTTCCGAGATGCGCGCACTGGGTGCCAGACCCAATAACAAGATCGGGCACGTCAGCCCGTGTTGACGAAGCTCTAGTGCTTCGTCAACACGGGCAACAGCACACCATGTGGCCCCTGCATTCAATGCAGCTTTCGCTGTTTGAACTGCATCATGTCCGTATCCATTGGCCTTCACGACGGCCATCACTTTTGCCGTCGTCTTCTTCACGAAATAACGCACGTTGTTCTCGATCGCACCACGATCAATTTCAACCCACGTTAGATAGTGACGTCTCGATTCCATGAGCCGAAGTATAGAACGACCGTATCATGATGACAACTCCAAGTGTATAATGCGGTGCTATGACACCTTCGGGCTGGATCACGCTGGCAGTGATTGCCATCGCCGCCATTCTATTGATCACCGAGCGAGTCCGCCCTGATCTCACGGCGCTCTTGGTCGCACTCAGCTTACGGTTGATGGGGGTGATCTCTACTGAGGAGGCGCTTTCGGGTTTCAGCCAGTCCGCAGTGATCACCATCCTTTCCATATTCATCCTCACAAACGGTCTTGAGCGGACCGGGATTACCGGATGGGTCGGACGTCAACTGCTCCGCTTAGCAGGTGAAACCGAGCGCCGCTTGGTCGCCGTGCTGGCGCTCACAAGCGCCTTTCTAGCCGCATTCATGAACACAATCGCCGCCGCAGCGGTTTTGCTGCCCATAACGATGGGCATCGCCCGCGAGTTGAATTTTCGCCCTTCGCGACTTTTGATGCCGCTTGGCTTCGGCGCCCTTCTTGGTGGAACGACCACGCTGCTTACAACGGCGAATATCATCGTCAGTAGCACGCTGAGCCAGGCGGAACTGGCACCTTTCGGCTTGTTCGAATTCATGCCCATCGGGCTACCGCTTGTCATCGGCGGCACTTTGCTCATGCTCTGGCTGGCTCCTATGCTCCTTCCGGCACGAGATGTGGCCGGTGAGATCGCCAGAATGACTCTCCTGCATGGTGAGTTGGCTCAGATTTATCACCTCCGAGAAGGCACTTCGGAAGTATTGGTCAAGAACGATTCCATTATGGGCGGCCAGACCCTGAAAGAAGGGGGATGGAGCCAGGATTTGGGTCTCATGGTGCTTGGCATTTTACGTGAAAATCGACTCATGCTGGCACCAAAACCAGACGACGAAGTGCAATATGGCGACATTCTTCTGTTGGACGGCATCCCCACACACGATCAACTCCAGACCTATGGGATGGAGCTCACATTCGACTCCGACTTGGTGAGCGGTCTGGCCTCGATGGATGTACCGCTCGTCGAAGCGACACTTGCCCCCCGCTCAGAACTTGAGGGACTAACGTTACGACAGATCCACTTTCGTGAACGATATGGTCTCCAGGTCATTGCACTGTGGCGCGAGGGATTGGTGATTCAACACGAGTTTGCCGATATCCCCCTACGCTTCGGCGACGCTATGCTGCTCCAAGGACCTCGCTCTCAGGTGAGATTGCTACGCATGGACCCCAACTTCTTGATCCTCGAAGAAGAGCTCGAGGCACGACCAGGTCCACGTGCTTTACTGGCAGGAGGCATCATGATCTTCAGCCTGGGTCTGGCAGCAACCCAAGTGTTGCCCATTGCCGTCGCCACTTTGCTCGGGGCTGCACTCATGGTCCTTACTCGATGTCTCTCCATGGACCAAGCGTATCGTGCAGTGGAGTGGAGGGCAATCTTCCTAATCGCGGGGATGCTGCCCCTAAGTATCGCCTTACAGAGTACGAGCGCGGCGAGCGTCTTGGCACAACGAATATTCCAAATCGGTGGCTTGTCCCCTCTTCTAACCGCCATTATCCTCATGCTGACGGCTTCAGCATTGAGTCTCTTCCTGAGCGGTCAGACAGCCGCCGTAGTGATGGCGCCCATCGCGATCGCAGCCGCCGGCCCCACAGGTATAGATCCCCGCGCTCTCGCCATGGGCGTCGCCATCGGCTGTTCTTTAGCCTTCATCAGCCCCCTCGGACACCCTGCAAACCTGCTGATGATGGGCCCAGGTGGCTACACCTTCCGCGATTACTTCAAGCTGGGGATCCCCCTCACGATCATCACTGTGCTCATCGCCACCTTGGGTTTGCACTGGGTGTGGGGCATATGAGTGCACTGCGTTTCAAGGTGATAGGTGTGGAGGGAAACGCACGTGCAGGTGTATTAAGGACCACCCGTGGCGAGTTACACACACCTCTTTTCGCACCAGTCGGCACTCAAGCCACAGTTAAAGCACTCACACCTCAACAGCTTGAGGAGTTGGGCGCTGGCCTCGTGTTAGCCAATACCTACCACCTTTATCTACGTCCAGGGGACGAACTGATCGCCAACCTTGGCGGTTTGCATGAGTTCATGGCCTGGCCCGGATCGATACTGACAGATTCGGGTGGTTTTCAGGTTTTTTCTTTAGCCGAACGCCGTGAAGTCGATTCTGATGGCGTCACCTTTCGTTCTCACCTCGATGGATCCACGCATCGTTTCACTCCAGAGAAAGTGATCGCCATCCAGGAGAACCTGGGTGCCGACATTATTATGGTGCTCGATGAGTGCTCTGAACCCTACGATCGAGATTACAATATCCAGGCGCTATCGAGGACGCATGCCTGGGCCGAACGTTCCCTGGCATCAAAGTCGCGTTCTGACCAAGCGCTCTTTGGTATTGTTCAAGGGGGGATCTTTCCTGATCTAAGGGAGCAATCGGCAGCTTTCATTGCCGCACTGGATTTTCCCGGGATTGCGATCGGCGGATTGTCCGTAGGCGAGACCAAAGAAGAGATGCTCGCCATGGTTGAGACCGTCAACGCAGTTCTGCCAGAAGATCGTCCACGCTACTTGATGGGAGTGGGTTCACCCGAAGACATCGTGGAGACGGTCGCTCGCGGAATTGACATCTTCGATTGTGTCTTACCGACCCGCATGGCCCGCAACCATGCTGCGCTGACACGTCGGGGTCGATTGAATCTGCGAAACACACCGTTTAGCGACGACCTTCGCCCAATCGACGAGACCTGCTTGTGTTACACTTGCAAAACGTTCAGTCGTGCCTACCTGCGGCATCTCATCGTCGCAAGAGAGATGCTCGCCGCAACATTGCTCTCCATCCATAACGTCCACACACTCATCGCGTTGGTGGGCGACTTACGTCAGGCCGTGCTTGAAGGAAGCTTTCAGCAATTCGCGGAGGAGTTCCGCGCAAACTACCATAAACACCGCCCCCCGGAGATATAACAAATGAACCTCCTTCAAGCCATGGCGCTCGGCTTCGTGCAGGGCGTCACAGAGTTCCTCCCAATCTCGTCATCCGGTCACCTAGTTCTTGTGCCTTGGCTTCTCGGTTGGTCGTTAGATCCGAAGACAGCTTTCATATTTAATGTCCTGGTGCAATGGGGGACTCTCCTAGC
>WVZH01000420.1:25956-29813 GCA_011772595.1 Anaerolineales bacterium | reverse complement strand
ACCGCGGCCATCCTTGCGATCAGTGATCGGGTAGCGACACACGAAAAATCGATCTCGGCGCTTACCCCGGCTGATGCCTGGTGGGTCGGATTCTCTCAGGCGTTGGCTCTCTTTCCGGGCGTTTCTAGGTCAGGTGTCACCATCGCGGGAGGATTGATGCGCAGCATGCGGAAGGCCGAATCAGCCCGCTTCTCCTTCCTCATCGCCATTCCGGTGATGATCGGAGCGGGGCTTGTCGCCGTTTTCGACCTTACGAAACTTCCCGATGGACGTGATCAAACCATCCCACTCCTCGTCGGCGTCCTCGTTGCCACGGTCGTTGGTTACCTGGCTATTCGTTGGCTGATCCGATACCTAGCTCAAAGGTCGTTGTCGGTCTTCTCGGCCTATTGTGCATTCGCGGGGCTCGTGGGATTACTCTTGAGTGTGATCCGTGGGTAGGCAGATCTATCTGACCTTAGTCCTCATACTCTTGACGGCCTGTACAGCCGAACCCAGTGCAACACCTGCAACGGCCTTATCACCTGTCGCCACCTCCCCAGCTTTCGTAACTCTTGTTACCAGATGGATTGCAGAGTATCCGAGCTCAAGCGAAGTGCTCATCGAAGTCCACGTGCTCCCCCCTCAGGAAGTAAGGAACACAGTAATGGCAGGGGATTCGGAACTCGCATTAGCAGGTGGAACACCCCCGGATGGATGGTTTGCCACTCCTTTGTTCGAGGAAGGCATCGCCGTTATCGTGCACCCCGGGAACCGTGTCCGCTCATACACGCTCGAAGATCTGGCTGCTGTGTTCAGTGGCCAGGTACGGAACTGGAGTGACCTTGGAGGTGCGAACCAAGCGATTCAACCCATCATTCCGATAGCGACCGATGAAATCCGCGTACAATTTGAGAGTATTGTTCTTGGAGAACTCAGTCCTGCGGTTAACACGCTTTTGGCCCCGACACCGTCCGCGATGAATCGTATGATCGCCGAAGATCCTGGTGCAGTAGGATACATACCACTCTCGATACTTTCGGAGCAGGTACGTGCCGTCCGTGTGGAGAAGTTCCTCCCGAGCATCAAATCCGTTCAGGACGGAGATTACCCACTATCCATCACGGTGCTTGCTTTTGCACCAAAGGAACCGATCGGTGCATTGCGGGATTGGCTCGTGTGGATCCAAGACAAGCAATCTTCGGGGCGGTGAGGTCAGAGGTGGATTTCACCCGTGATGAACGGGTTGGTAAGGCGTTCATGCCCTACGGTCGTCATTGGGCCATGACCGGAGAAGAGACGAGTTTCGTCTGACAAGTTGAGAACATCCTCTCGGATGCTCTTCATGAGTGTCTGCCAATCTCCCCCCGGCAAATCAGTTCTGCCGACACTCCCTTGGAATATCAAATCCCCACAGAAAGCGATTTCAGCCTCGCGCTGCAGGAACATCACATGACCCTGAGTATGACCAGGGGTGTGACGCACTTCGAAGGAGTGTGTATCGAGTTGGAGTTCCATACCATGCTCTAAATCAATAGTAGGCTCCGGGCCCGGATCGAAGGTGGGAAAACCAAACAGGGCCGCACCACCGTGCAAACGCCATAACGACATGTCCTCGGGATGAAGCGCGACAGGGGGAGGACCAGGCGTAGCATCGGCCACGGCTGCTGCACCCCCGAAGTGATCAAAATGTGCGTGCGTCAACCAGATCGACCCAATCTTCCAACCACGTCGTTCGGCCTCCTTCACGATCATCTCACCCTGCCACGCCGGGTCGATCACTACGGATGAATCTGTACCCGAATTACCCACAAGATAAGCATTGGTGGCGGCCGGTCCCACAACAAAAGTGACAATGACGAAGTCCCCCACACGTTCTTCTTTGTTCATCAAATCAGCACCTCACCTCGCACGCTTCGCAATTGCAGCTTTCACCACTATACGCACCCGGATTTCAGAATCTTTGAGAAGATTGAGACGAAGTATAGCGGGAAAATAGGAGGCCTTCAACCATCCCATGTCTTTTCGACCGCAGCGAAGTTATCTCCTTCATGAAGGTTGGTGACTGCTTCGTCGCTTCGCTCCTCACAATGACAGGTCGATGGGTTCTGCGAACCTCAGCGCAGTGAGGAATTTCGTTCCCGGGGAAAAATTTCAACTAGGAGAACGAGATACCCTTCTCGCAGAGTTTATCCTAAGGGTAGCCGAAGAGCTCTTTCGGAATGACAAAAGGGGGAGCTCGGAACCCCTCCCTGCATCAGCGTCATCATGACAACGCCCACATCTCCATCGTTGTCTCTACCCTCATGACGAATGAAACCGCGGGCATGAGCCATAAGTCCAGAGTCATGCTAGACTTCTATTAGCATCAAATGCGGAGGCATCTATGACATCCTACCCGCCTGAACCTTTCAGGATCAAAACAGTCGAACCCATCCGCCAGATCGATCGCACAGCGCGCGAGACCGCGCTCAAAGCCAGCGGTTATAACGTCTTCGGCTTGCGATCCGAGGATATTTACATCGATCTGCTCACCGACTCGGGCACCGGCGCGATGAGTGACCGTCAGTGGAGTGCCATGATGCAAGGTGATGAAGCCTACGCTGGAGCTCGGTCATACTTCGAACTTAAAGAGGCAATTGAGAGGATTTTTGGCTTTCGTTATTTCGTGCCAACACATCAAGGTCGCGCTGCAGAACACATCCTTACCACACTCCTGGTCAAACCTACCCAATTCGTCCCTTCCAATACGCACTTCGACACAACCGAGGCTAATATCCGCGCTCGCGGCGGTCGCCCCGTGAACCTCGTGATCGACGAAGCCGCAGATCCTTCGGTTCATCACCCATTCAAGGGCAACATGGACCTGCAAAAACTGGCGGCTTTTATTCAGGACAAAGGAGCCGACAATATCCCGATCGGCATGATCACAATCACCAACAATGCCACGGGCGGGCAGCCGGTTTCCATGGAGAATCTCCGCAAGGTTAGCGAAATCTATCAAGAATATGAGATCCCCTTCTACATCGACGCGTGTCGATACGCGGAAAATGCATACTTCATCAAACAGAGGGAACAAGGATACGCTGATAAATCAACTCTAGTCATCGCCCAGGAGATTTTCGCCCTGGCTGACGGTGCCACGATGAGCGCAAAAAAAGATGCCATCGTGAACATCGGTGGTTTTCTGGCGATGAATGATGAACACCTCTTCCAACTTGCTTGTAACGAATTGATCCTGCGCGAGGGCTTCCCTACCTATGGAGGTCTGGCTGGCAGGGATTTATCCGCGATCGCCATAGGTCTGTGGGAAGGCCTGGATGAAGCCTACCTTGCATATCGTATCAACCAGACAGCATACCTGGCACATGGTCTTCTCAACGCCGGCGTCCCCATCGTCGAGCCGCCAGGCGGGCATGCGGTTTATATCGACGCCGGGAGCTTACTACCTCATATTCCACGCGATCAATTTCCTGGACAGGCGTTAGCCGTTGAACTTTACCTGGAAGGCGGCATTCGCGGTGTGGAAATCGGTTCAGTGGCGTTCGCATATCCCGATCCTGAGACGGGTGAAATGAATTATCCCCTTATGGAACTCGTGCGCCTTGCCATCCCCCGCCGCATGTACACACAAGCGCACCTGGACTTCGTAGTTGAAACGATGGCGCGCATCACTGAGCGCCGCGAGGCAATTCGCGGCTACCGAATTACGTACGCACCGGAGCTGTTGCGACATTTCACGGCCCGCTTCGAACCGCTAGGCGATTGATTTCCTATTGCAGCGTCATCTCTCAGCACACTTCGAACCAGATGTATCTTTTAAATGAAACGAGCCAGTCCAAGCTAAGCGACTGGCTCGAAGGGTTATTCTCGAGGCC
>WVZH01000420.1:24452-25897 GCA_011772595.1 Anaerolineales bacterium | reverse complement strand
TATCGCCTGACACTGCTCGCTCGTCGGCTTACTCGAACCAAAGAGCTTGAATTTTGAGCCGTGGATCGGATCGATCTCATATTCGTGCACGAACAAGAATAGGGAGTGCTCATACTGGAAATCAGCTTCTGGAGAACCGCAGCCTATACTCACGCCCTCGTCCAGATCAAAGCACCCGTTATCATGCACGTTCACATCCGTCCCGCTGGCTTTGTAGATCAGGAGAATGGGCTCGATCTCAATGAGCAAGGGAGGAATCTCGACAATCGGATCCTCCGAGGGGACGACGATTTTCACCCAGAAAGCCACACTACCGTCCGCTCCAATTCCGAAGAGCACACTCTCATTGTTACGTAGCATCCAAAAGCCCTGGTAGGTTCCAGGATCCACCGGAGCCGTTAGATTCACAGAGAGATCCACAACATTCCCGGGTGAAACGGCACCTGCGAGAGGCACCGCAACCGGTCCACCCATTTGATCACCGTGACTGAAGACCAAGGCGTAGGACGAAGTCCATGTGCATGTGCCGTCGTTACGTAGTCGCCAGGTCTTCGNNCGGGTGTGTTCGTTGGAGGCGGTAGAGTCGGCGTGGGCGTCTCAGTTGGGGGTAAAGGGGTGTCCGTTGCAGGCAAACTCTCGATCACCTCTTCTGTGTCCTGTGGAGGTGCTTCAGTCTCAAGATCCACAGAACCCACTTCAGGTGGTTCTTCGACCGAGAAGGGGAAATTGCAGGCCGCTAAAATCAACCCGAGAGTAAGAATGGATATGAGTGGGAGCAGATGTTTTGTGCGCATGATCGTTTTCTCCTTTTGGAGGCTTAGCTGTGCGCCTCCCTTTCACTTCTATAAACGATCATCACTATCCATTTGTGACAGGACGATCTAGGGTGGTTCAGATCAACGCTCCATGAGTGGATCGTATCAGGGTGCAATTTTCGGCTTGATTTCCATCCACTTCTGACCGCCATCTTGAGTCCACACGAGGGCGATCTCTTCATCATTACGGGCCACTGCCCAACCAAGCTGATCGGTGACGAAACTGAACTGCCCGTCCCAATTCACTGTCTTGATCTTCGTCCAGTTTCGTCCGCCGTCTTGCGATTCGTAGAGATCGCGACTCAAGGCCCAACCCACATCTGAGTTTAGGAACATGAGTTCGCCCCCCGGGTAACGGCTCGCACGCCACGTCTGGCCGCCATCTTCGGTGACGTACATGAAATGATTTTCACTCTCTGTGTCGTCAGACCAACTCATGCACGATACAGCCAGCACACCGTGTGAAGCTGAGAACAAGATCGGCGAGTGGGAATCGCACGCGGATATATCGTACAGATCTGGCTGTTCAGCTGGCGGCGGAAGATAGACCATCTCCCACTGGGAGCCACCGTCCACGGACATCTGGACGACGGCTTCGGTGAGGGGGCAACTCCCGATCGTGACCCAGCC
>WVZH01000420.1:10724-24431 GCA_011772595.1 Anaerolineales bacterium | reverse complement strand
ACTGGATATTTATGCATCCCCACCCCGCCCCTCCGGGCGAGAACCCAACCGGATTGAGCATCAACAAACTGCATATAGGGCCGTACATAATTAGAGCCGACGAATTCGACCCAAACCGATCCGCTCGGTTCCCAGGATCCTCCGCCATCTTGGGTACGCCAGGTATAAAATTCAATGTTCTCCTCAAGAGTATCGTTCAATGGATAATCGAGCGCGGAGTGGTACCCTATCCAGGCGGTCTCCTCGTCCAGGAAAAAACCAAAGGCCATCTTTTCGGATTGATCGTCGACAGGAGCAGGTTCCGGTGGAGTGACATCTAGCCACGTAATCCCGCCGTCTGCGGTACGCAACACGTGATCCCCTCGAGGTGTTTTACCTCCCAATGCCCAACCCCTTTGTTCATTGAGCATGTGGATGCTACTGATGACCACTGATTCCCCAGTTTCAAAACGCGGTATGGAGGCGGCTTCGGGGACAGGTGTCGGTCGGAGAGGCAAAGGTGTGCCCACTTCTTCGAATCGCTCTATTGAGGGGGTAAGAAGTGATATTCCCGAGCTTGTGCCTATCCATAGAATTCCATCAGGCGCAATCTCAATGGCATTGATATCATTGCTCACCAGTCCGTCTTCTATCGTGAAGGTGCCCCACCCACGCCCATCGAACCCGGAGATACCCTCCCGGGTGGCGAACCACAAGACACCTTCGGCATCGAGGGTAATAGCTTGGACAACATCGTTCGCCAGTCCATAAGAAGAGGTGTAGTTTAGCCACTCAGTCCCATCAAAACGAGAGGCTCCGCCAAACAAGGTTCCAAACCACATCGCACCGTCCGGTGCAACCGCGATCGACAAAACGTCCATCGCCGCCAGTCCGTGATCACGCGTATAAGCTGACCATACTGAGCCGTCAAACCATGCCACCCCCCTGGACGTTCCGAACCATAGAATACCGTCTTCAGACTCAACGACGGAATAAACATAATCGTCCACCAACCCATCCAGCCTTGTGAAGGTGATCCATTGGCTTCCAGTGAAACGAGAAACACCACTATTCGTTGCAACCCATAGGTTGCCATCAGATGCGAAGTCGAGATCGAAGATAACATTTCCTGCGAGGCCATCCGTGGCAGTGAAAGTCGTCCAGTTCTCACCATCAAAGTGAGATAAACCCCAAGAAGTGCCAAACCACAGTGAATGATCCGGCGCTACGGCGATCGCGGTGACATCGTCATCTGTAAGCCCATCCTGGACGGTATACCGATCGCACAAACCCTCGACTACCTTACATTGATAGACACCAGCCGGCGTTGCCACCCACAAATTACCGTCGGCATCAAATTCGAGATCCCTAACTTCATCGCTGAGTTGGCTCAGAGAAATCACCTCACGGACCGACTCTGGTGTGGGTGTGCTCGTGGATTCAAACTTCGTTGGGGGACCCACAAAGGTCTCCTCTGGTTGATCTGAGGGAGGTGAAGTCGGTGCAAGAGTGGCGGAATCCGGAGGACCGTCGCACGCTGAAAAACTTAGAACCACCAAAGTAAACAAAACGAGCGTGCGCAACCTTCTGTCCACTATATTTTCAACTCCCCTTCCAACTCGCTTTACCTGCATTTGTTTCAGATAGGTAAAACGCAATGCAGCAACCAAATCTTCGGCATAAAAGAGCCTGTGGGCGTATACCTCTATCGAACCTCGAGTTTACCCTCAAATCCAACATCGATGCCACCTGAAACCCTGCTGTCATCAAATCCCATTGATCATTTGGATATACCGGTAGCCAGAGAGGCGCTCAAGGAGAACAAGGCTTCACTTGAACCGACACTCGCGCGGAACTGCCACCTTCGTTATAAGCTGACACCTCGTAGGTATAGGGTCCACCGAAGGGTGGTTTCTCGGTGTAGCGCGTAGAATCTGCCGCCAGTTTGGTAAGTTGACTGCCATCGCGATACACCTTGTATCCCTTTTCGTTGTCGGCCTGGTCGACCCATTGCAATTGGATCTCGAAGATCTTTTCGTTACATATCCAATCAACGAGTCTCAACTGCCCCGGAGCTTGTGGTGGCTCTGGCAGTTCCTCAACCTCAATCGTCACCAGGGCTTCCTTCTCTCCCTCAGGTGACGTCACCAGCATCGTGTAGGTGGTCGTCTTCGTTGGACAAACGTGTTGCGCATCCAACGCATTCACCTGTTTGCCGTCGAGGAACACATCCGTGGCGTTCTCGACCTCCCAGCGCAAGGTTGTGCAGTCGCCTTCATCGATGGCGTAGCTGTCGGCGTTGAAGTTGATCTTGATCGGTAGGCTCGCTGGGACCTCAGGTGCAGGCAAGAATTGGTAGTCCCATCCGAAATTCACATCAGACTCAGTCTGAGAAGCCAACAACGAAATCGATACTTCTTGTGGATTGTTCCCACGATCAGGATACGTCCATCCACCCGGGATCAAAACCAGATCGTTGCCGTCCGTTAGAGCATCAACCGTGACACAGTAATCGCCAGCGGACAGGCCTGTAAACGTGTAAACACCGTTCACATCCGTTGTGTCCGTCGCCAAACCAGATGAAGGGCATGCCCCGCTTCCAAGGCGCAGGGTTACACCTTCAATCCCTGGTTCTGAAGGATCATAGATCCCATCGGCGACGATGCTGTCATCAATGCGGATGCACCCTAACGGAAGCGGGTCGCCAAGCGGGATCGTCTCATGGGGCGTGGCGCAGAGATCGTGCCAGACAATACCGTTGATCTCGGCCTGCGGTTCACAGATTCCAGACACATCGATCGAGAAGGACCAAGTCTCGGAGAAGTCACCGAGCGTCGTCCCAGTGATAGGCGCGACACGCCAGTGATACTCCATGCAGTCCAACAAATCATCGCCCGGGAACCATTTCGTGCTGGGGTTTCCCGTACCGCCGCTCAAGCTGGTATCTGCGAAACTCGGATCCGTGGAAAGATCGATCCGATACCCCGCAGGCAAACAACCGATCGACGGCCACTCCCAGTCAAGACCTGGCATCACCGTGTTGATCACCTCTCCATCCATGGGCCACACGAGAGATGGAATTCCAAAATCCGGGGGTGCACAGATTGGCCCGGTGAAGAAACGCCTTGACGATGAATGAGGTCCCAGTATCGGCTGGGCAGGTGGTGGTCGATCCGTTTTCGCAGTCACTCTCCACCAATACTCCGTTGCAGGATTCAGTGGGCTGCCAGGACTCCAACTCATGGTTGGAAAGTCTTGATCGCCTCCGTAGGTTGGAGGAGAGAATGTATTTTCTGTATCCAACCAGACGGCGAATCCCGATGGATCACAACCGTCTACACTCGAATACGTCCAGGATAAGGTTGGGGTTAAAGAAGAAACAACCTCGAAATTGGCGGGTGAGATGAGGTCTGGAACTCCAAAGGGATCCGGAATACATGATTCTGTGGGTGTGGGTGTTGGTGTTGGGAAGTCACAGGCCGCCAGCAATCCCAGGAAAAGCACGACGATAATCAACAGGCCTTTCGGGAACCGTTTTGAGATTTTCATGGTTTCCTCCAATTTCCCAGAATGCGCCAGACCTCATATGCAAGCTCTTGGTTACGACGTCCTCTTACAGCTCTCATCCCTCAACACCGGAAGGGGATGATCGCTGACTAGACCAGTAACCCTGTGAACTTTCGAAAGGGTAGCACGCAGCGACCCATTGGACGATAGGGAAATATCCCTATTCCGAGCCCGAATACGCTTTGAAGAAATGCAAACTTGCGGGATTGTGTGCCCTCCTCTCCCCCCATTCCGTGAAGAAAATCTCAAAATTCGATTAAATTTCATGAAAGAATCATTTCACCGTCGCCCACACCGTCACCTGACTCTGTGGACTCTCACCCATGTTGTCTGCCGCATCGTATGCTTTGGCGTAATAGACGAGTTTGCCGGGTCGGTAAGGACCGCCTTGATAGACGCAAGTCNNAACCCAAATCTCGATACGCTCGACACCACCATCGTCGTTTGCCGAAGCGGTGAACGAGACAACGTCAGTTTCGTCGGGCTTCAAACCTCCGCTGGGGCTGTGGTTGATGGATACGGAAGGCGGCTCCGTGTCCTCTGGTTCTGGAGGGGGTGGGGCTTGGATGAGCGGCACCGCGCTGGTATCCCCGCTTACGGTCACAAGCGCATCCCAAATCCAACAATGTCCAGGACCGTCTTGTCGTTCGATCCACCACCAAGTCCAATCCTCGTTGCGACCGTCGATCGGCGCCGTTTCTCCCTTCAGAAGAGTCCCGATAATGGCGTAGACAGCACCGGGACCGAAGCGGCAGTTGCTATTCACGTTGGCTTCGGCTATAGGCGGACCATCGGTCGCTGTAGCAGTTTGCGTCTGGGTCGTGGTGGCTGTGCTCGTCGGCGTGCTTGTCGACGTCTCCTCCACATCCCCTCCACCAGGTGCCGGTGTACTCGGCGGGGCCGAGGAGGTTGCGTCAGGTGGCTCGGTTGTGACCGCTTGGGTGGTCTCAGACGGCGGAGGCGGAGGTGGCGGCGGCGACAGAATGAGAGAGGCGAGAACCAGTCCCCCCATTACGAGGATGGAGGCCATGACGACCGCTCCCACTTTCATCATCCAGCTGCCACTCATCATGAAAGCCTTGATCCCACCGCCGGTTGCACCTCCTCCTCCTATTCCCGCCCCGCCCCCAACGCCTCCCGGGACGGGCGCAGGAACCTCCTGAATTCCCACCTGGTTTAAAACTTGCGCCATCCAACCTTCCGAAGGCCATATCGGTGCCAATCCCGCTACTAACGCACCGACCTTCTTCAAGTCTTCTTCCGTTTCCCGACATTGTGGGCAGGCAGAGATGTGAGCCCTGACCGCCTTACGTTGTTTCGTATCGATCTCACCATCGTGATAAGCGGAAAGGAGATCTCCCAACTCCCTGCAGCGTTCAACACCTTCTTCGAGAGTCATTCGAAGTCCATGTTGCTCTCGGAAACGTAATCGCGCCCGATGTACCAATTGTCGAGCGTTGTCATACGTGCACTCGAGCGCCTGGGAGACTTCTCGATAACTGAAACCGTTAAACTCACGCAAAACAAGTGCTTGGCGGTAAACTGTCGGCAAACCATCCAGAGTCTGTCGAACTGCGCGACGCACCTCCTCTCGCTGAACGCCGCGTTCGGATGGTCGTCGAGTAGTAGGCGGGCCTGCCATCATCTCCGGCTCTTCATGATCTACAAATCGTCGCTGACCGCGTAAATAATCAACCGCCAAGTTGCTGGCAATACGGAAGACCCACGATTTGAAATCCCAGGGTGGGCCAAGCTGGCCAATACGCTCGTGGGCGCGAATGAAAGCATCCTGCGCGACATCCTCTGCCACCTGGCGGTTCCCAAGCATGTGGTAAATGTAGTTCAACACTGGCTGGTGCAGTTGATTGAAGAGCGCAGCAAATGCTTCACCCTCTCCCTGCTGAGCCTGTTGAACCAACGTGACATCTACATGCCCGACTACCTTCAAACTATCCTCTGACAACTTACACCTCTCTAACGTATCGGAGAGCTCTTTTGTGACATCTATTACGAAAAAGGCTAGAAAAGACTATAGCACGATTCAGAAACAATTGTAGAAATCGGTATAATTCACTCGCTTTCTCCCTACCCTGCGGATACATACCCAAGTCACCTTTCCATGAAACCGTACTTGAAGGTATGATGGTAGGAGCATCGTCACTCTCCAGGAGGGTATTGTTTCGTGAAACGACGATCTTTCTTGGTATTGGTCCTACTTTCCCTGACGCTTAGCGCATATGCGCTGAGTATGCCCGCCTTTTCCACGGGTTGGGAGACCGTCGTTGAGGGAATCGATTATCAGGAATTCCACTTAACTGGTCCTAAGCGGGTTTACGTGGCCCGTATGGATCGCAGTAATCAAAATCTAATCCTCGAGACTAGCATTGCCCAGGGAAAGCTTTCGGGAGGCAAGGAAACGGTAAGCGAAATGGCGGACCGTTATGATCAATCGCTGAGCGCCTGGGCTCCCGGACCGGATAAGGAAGATACCATCTTTCCCGTTTCGGATGGTCGAAGACCCACCAATCCAATACTCAAACCCTGGGGACCTCGCAACGACGTCGTGGTCGCGATCAACGGCACCTTCTACAATCCAGACACCGGCGTGACCTCGGGTGGACTCGTCCACTCAGGATGGTATGTGAAAACGTACGGCGATTTAGGTGGCTCGAGTGGATTTGCATGGAAGCAAAGCCGAACGGCGTTTATCGGTGAGTGCACGTACCACCCACCTGAAAAACAAATCCTTACGAACCTGACAACGGGTAAAACTATCCAAATCGACAACATCAACTTCCGCGACCGAGGTGAAAAAACCATCCTTTTCACTCCCCAATTCGATAAACAAAGCAATGCGGGGAGTGGAAATGCGGAGGTGCGCATACAACTCACCCGCCCTCTTGGCGTTAGACCATATCCGGACATGACGGTGGGTATCGTGCGCGAGGTTCAATTCAAAAAGGGTCCAATCCAGATACCTTTCGACCAGATCGTGATTTCGACATATGGTGCCGGCGAAAGCAGGAAACTCCTCGACACGGTGAGGGTAGGTGATGTCGTTGGGATTTCCCTGGAGATCACATCCCTTGAGTCTGATTGTGAGAATGCGCTCAACGTCGGCTGGGCCAACACCTATGCGAGTCTGAGCGGGAGCTTCTATTTCCTAAAAGACGGTAAGATCCAAAGCTTTGATGATAATCTTGGAGCAACCCAACGGCACCCACGCACTGCAATCTGCTACAACGACGAATACATCTTTTTCGTCGTCGTCGATGGCCGCCAGAAAAACTTCAGCATTGGCATGACGAGCGACGAATTGGCCATGTTTTGTAGGGACGATCTAGGTGCTCGATGGGGGATCAATCAAGATGGCGGCGGCTCCTCTACAATGTGGGTCAATGGAAAGGTGATGAATTCACCTTCCGACGGTGCAGAGCGCGAGGTGGCGAACGGCATTATGATGGTCGTCGTAGAGCCGATGGAACGCTCGGATTCCTTCCAAGTGCGGGATAAGGTAAAGACCCTACAATCCACAGGGGTGTACTTCGGCCCCGGGACAAATTTCGCACTGCGTGGAACCGTTCCCGAAGATGCAAGCGGGGTGATCTTGCCACACATGAATGATACGAACGGCGTGCTTGCCAAGGGAACACACTGGTGGTGGGTCGACATCGGCAATAAAGTCGGTTGGGTGTCCGAGGATGCACTTGTTTTGGTTGAGCGATCCAGACCCAATATGGCATCCCAAAGAGCACCGGGATTTTCTTTTTATCTATCGTATGTCGATACCTCATTCCTTCCTTGGTGAAAGCGAATAGATCGCCAATAGTTAGCGCAATGGATCGCTCTACCGCGGTACCACACCCCTCAAGATTCAACCGCACGTTCGATTCTGCTTCGAACCGCAACCTTGAACCGCATATTCTCACGGAGCAAGGGGCTCAACTTCCCAGCCAAATTTGAACGTCCAACTGTAATAAAGCGATTGCGCCACGACATCCGCTTCCAGGACATGGCTGTATTCTGTACCCTTGAGCTCAAACTGTGCGAGTTCCTCCGGCGCGGAGAACAAGCCCTCAAGACTGACGGTCTGTGAACCCTCTTCCGGACAGGTCATTGTGGCTGTCGACCCATGGAGTCGTTCAACAATATCTACGTTCACGAATCCATTCTTGCACGTACCCGTAAACGTTGCACTTAGCTCCCCCTCTCCCTCAATCGTGCAATCATCCAGAGTCCCGCTGAGAAAGACAGGAATACGGTTCTCATAGTCGTTACTGTCGATGCTTCCATCGCCCCGGAAAGTAACGAAAAACTCTGCTGCCGCTGGAGCAGTCAATTTGACCTCTCCCTCAGGCGGCCGCATGATAATGATATGAACATAGTCCACCAGGACCTGGACATCAGTTTGCGGACATTCTGACCTCTCGGATTCATCCTGCTTCTCACGATCCTCGTCCTTCGATGTGCCTTCGGGAGCCAATTCCTCCTCACGCTCATCCTCCCGGACCTGCCCCCCAATGGCCGAACAACCAGCTAGTGGGTACATTAGGATTACAAACGTCACGAGCAATAAAATGAAGCCCTTCGGATATCGCGTGGAATTGATTTGCAACATACTCTCCCCTCCATCGGTTCAAGGTAGGGCGGCTGTTCTAATGGGTTCACAACGTCCCGGGTTAGCCGATGATAAGCATATGAAATGGAAAGTTGTCAGCAATACATCTGAGGCCCGCTTCGACCATCCATACCAGTCGACCATCAAAATCAACAAACCTATGCCATGATTTTGCTTCAGTTTCGCTTCTTGGATTTAACGGCAAGGTGCAGCGGTTTTTGACGTGTGTAAGAATACCTGATGAGCTAGATCGAATGCAAGATCTACACTCAACCTTTTATCATCGCATGGGTTCGTCATTATCCTCCCGATCCCGATCGCCACCTGAGACCCAGCAACCAGTGCTTAATTGCTGTGAACCTGTTCGATCCACATTGATCCATTCCCTCCCCCAGAACTGTAGGTAGACTGTAAGCGGGTGCAATTCGCCTGTCCTATACAATTCATTTAACAGGGTTGAACGGAATTTTTTGTGCACGTTCAGGAAAGTGGTGAGATATGTTTCGGGGGGTCCATTTTGAGGATGTCGTCAAATCAGCCATAGGGCTGGCAGTCTTCACAATTGCTGTGGTTGCATTCGGACCGGGATTGCTCCATCGTCTAGGGCTATCCACAGAATTAAAGACAGATTCAAGTTTAACCCCAAGCCCCGAATATGAGACTGCTCTTAAGATCGAGGCAGACCATCGAAAGCTCGATGTTCTTAACATCCGCACCCTCGACGATCGGGTCGTCATGACCGTTCTCGACAATGCGTACGGTAACTGGAGTGAAGAAGATGTAGCCAAACTAACCAAGGTAACCTTCTATTTGGTCGATCTTGCCAGGGAGGGGGAACTCGCAATCGAATCCCAAATATGGAGTGAAACCGAGGCATTATCGGTCGAGTCCGAACCAGTTGAGGTCTTCCTTCATCAAGAAAGCCTTATCTGCGCATGGCATGTAATCAAAAAATACGATGGAACCAACGCCGCTCCGCTCCTGAGGCAGTGTTTGGTCTTCCCTGGCAACGCGTTGGCAATCGCTGACGAAGACATCCCATGGGTGGGGAGGAGCAATTAATGCAAGACTTAGCTCTCGCGCCTCCTCAAATGAGGAAAGCGGTTAACCAACGAGAGATGTCCATCTTTACGGAGAGAAGGAGAGGGACGCCTTCGGAAACCTAAAGTGGTTTACCTCATGTCGATAGATATGGTATGCATGTTTCTGACTGAGGTAATGGTGATTATTGTAACAAGTAGGTGAAACCGATGAGCGAAAAAGATCCCTCAAATGTTGATGCCATTGGCGGTGCAGCAGAGGTAGAAAATCTGACTTCAACCGTTGGAGACCAAGAAATCACAGCACAAAAACAGGGGAATCATTTTGAAAGATCCTGGTCTAAAAATGGGCCACAACGAAGTCGATTATCAAACATCATACGCAAATTACGTCACTTTTGGTGGCTGGCGCTACCGACCTTTCTCGTCCTCTGGGCCATGGAAGACCCCGCGAATTTGGACATCCTTCTCTACGCGCTTAGTTTCATAGGCCGTTTGCTGTTTGCTATTCTCTTCATGGTTGTTCAATTCGGTGCCCTTTTTTGGTTCATCAGTCGCACTCGTAAAGTCGTCATCCGGCCTGGTGATCAAAAAGAAGTGACTTTCGACGACTACTGGGGGCAACCCGCCTTGGTCGAGCTGGTATCGCAATGGATTGATTTGCTTTCAGACCGCTCGAAATTCATCGAGATGGGGGGGGAGTACATCAACGGCATCATGCTGTTCGGTGAGCCTGGTACCGGAAAAACAATGCTGGCAAAAGCTATGGCTGGCGAAGCGGGAATTTCCTTCCTGTCCGTTGAGGGGTCAGGTTTCCGAGGGATGTTTTGGGGGATGGACACACTCAAAATGATGACCTTTGTCCGCGACGCCCGNNAGTCGCGCAGGTGTGATGGGAAGAGGTACAGGTACGACAATGGGCGGATTGATGGGCGGGATGATGATGAACGGTGCACTTACACGACTGCTTTATGAAATGGACGGCATCGGAGAGCCGACATTCTGGGAGCGTCTGCAGGCAAGGGTTTACAGGATCTTCGGGAAAGACCCACCGAAACGAGATTGGCATGTGATGTTCATGGGCTCGACCAACCGACCCGACGTCCTCGATCGTGCGCTGCTCCGGCCAGGTCGATTCGATCAAGTCATTAAAGTTGAGCGCCCCGATCGAGTGGGTCGGCGAGAAATCATCAAGGGCTATCTCGACAAAATCAAGCACGACCCGAATCAAATCAATATCAATGACATCGTAGCGGATACACCGCATACCACACCAGCTCAACTCATGTCAGCCATCACCAAAGACGCCGTGCGACGAGCACTCTTCAGCGGTCGTGATTACGTGATACAGCGAGATATTGACCAAGCGCTCCAGGAGCAACTCGTGGGTATGGCCAATCCGATCAAGGACATGGATCCGCTCCAACTGCGTCAAGTGGCCTACCACGAAGCAGGACATGCTGTAATACAGCACTACGTATTGCCCGACCAACGCATCTCTCGGGTCAGCATCATCCGCCGTTCGAGTGGAGCGCTGGGATACATGCTTCCCGTCGACACCGACGAAATCTACGCCCAGCCCCTTCGGAGGATGGTCGGTCAGATCATGGTTTCGCTGGCAGGTCACATTGCGGTCAAGGTTTTCATGGGCGAGTTTTGGACTGGAGCCACCGGTGACTACAACAACGCTCGCACCATGCTCCGTCTTCTGGCGATGCATGGCTTTTTCGGTCCACCCGTCTCAGAGCTTTTCACAGATATCAAAGAGTTGCGATTCACCGATGAACGCGTCGAACAATATTGGATACAGTTAGAGGAACGTGTTGAGGAAATTCTCAGCATACATGCGGACGAGGTTGAAGTGCTCGTTGAAGCTCTGCTGGAGAGGAAGGAACTCTCGAACCAGGAAGTCCTCGCGCTCTTGGGTAAGAACAGACTCCAACTAGCGCGTGAGGAAGGTCGAGAGTTTGAAAGTGTTCTAGAGCAGTTGGTCCTCAAACCAGAGGAACTCCTGCATCAAAAAATCGCAGCTGCTCGTTCGAAGGTGCACCCTGTGGAGTTGACGAGCGAGCCTGAAGAAACCAAGATCCCAGAATCTCAGAACCCGTAATCAATCTCTCTCTATTTACTCCTCTGTAGTCGGGTACACCCAAAGACAGCCGGCCGAAACCCCCTCTGGATGAGAATTGAGCTGACTCTGGCTGATGCGATAGGGTCCCAGGGTGATGACATACCACCCAGTCCACTCAGGTGTAAAGAATAGGTGATCCTCTCTGTCGTTCTCAATGTCGTGGAGCAGGATCATGAGGGAATCTGAAATTGAGGTCTCACCGAACCGAAAATCTGTCCTGATCTCGTATTCTTCCCCCTCTTCCAACCAGACGGCGAATAAAAGCTTCCCAGATTTCGATGTCAGGGTCAGTGGCATACACGCTTCCCCGACCCACATGCCCGGTGCCTGGAACGTACGATACAGAATCACAAATTTGTTTTCAGGAATCACGCTGCCCGCTGGTGGTTCCTGTTCCACGATCGTTCCAAACGGTTGATCCCGGTCGTAAATGTCTCGATAAATAAATGTCAGACCTCCGCTGAGAATCAACGCTCTTGCTTCAGAATGATGCATGCCCACGACATCAGGGACAACTTTAAATCCAACGGGGATGGGGGTAAGCGTTGGGGTGGTTGTGGGTTGGGGAGAGGGTGTGGGTGTGGGTGGTGGCGTAGGGGTATCCGTTGGAACAGGGGTTGGAGAGGGAACAGTCGGTGTTATGGTCGGTGTCTCCGTGGATGTTGGTTGCGGTGCAGTGCGTGTAGCGGTGGGGGAGGATTCCTGGAGCACCGTGCAACCTGTGAGTGTCAATCCAAAGAAGATCACAAGAACACAAACACTTTGCAGTGGCTTCCGCATCGACCCCTCCCTCCGGCAAAGCATAATTCACGATGCCAAGTGTACGGTGAACCTCAAATATGCACAATTCATGGAACTCTCAACGCCTAACAATAACAAGATAACTCGGAAACCGTTGTACTATGCTCGAGCTTACAACTCAGCGGTTCGGTAATATGGCGAGCGGCTCAAGAGCCACGCTCGTACGAGAGGACGGAAGGCGCGGGCGAGCGTTCTCCTGTAGCCGAGCTGATCGGAGAGATCCTGGAGGTAATCATCGAGTGTCCGTCGCTGATATCGCAGGACCCTCTGACTCTCTGTTGTATCCAACCAATCTGTGCCGTATGGTGTCGAGCTGAAAGCCTCCGCAGGCAACATCCCAATGCCGACCCTTTCCAGCACCTGTTCAACAATTTCACGGTACTCGTATTGACAATTCACGCCCCCCCCGATCAACCATGTTCGACCCCAAACGCTCATCGATTCCACTGCGTTTGCGATCGCCACGCCCACGTCACGCCTGTGAACGTATTCAATGCGGTTCTCTAAAGGAACATCAAACATCCCCGCATCGAGGATCAATCGAACGGGTAGCGCTGCTCCCAGTCTGAGGGTGGACCACTCCAAGCCCGCATTCTCGACCAGTTTCTCGCAGGTGACTTTGTGGCGTGCATAATGTTCGACCGGCTTTAATGGATCGTTTACAGTTCTTGGTGGTGGTCGATCCTGCGTCCTGCCGTATACATGAAATGAAGAGGTAAAGATCAACCGCGGAGGCTTTGGTTGCGACTGTAAGGCTCCGATCAGGTTTTGAGTCCCACCTACATTGATAGCTCGTGCCCAATCTGGGCGCTCTTCACAATTAACTCCCGTTGACGAGAGCCTGGGGATGACAAACGCTAGATGGACGACAATGTCCTGCTCATGGACTGCGGCAGTCACGTCTTCCGGATCGCGCAAATCGCCCCATACAATCTCAGCCGTGTCGATGTAGCGCTTTGCTGTATTGCGATTCGCTTTCGTCGGCAGATCAAAACAGCGAACGGTGTGACCCCGCTCCATCAGTTCATCAAGTGCACTCAAACCAACATTCCCAAACGAACCGGTGAGTAATACCTTCATCTCATTCCTTTCTTTCAAGCCCTTGTAAGAACAGGCGGACACCTTCACGGGTGATCAACCCCCAATCCGCTCCTTCGGGATCCATCCCACTTTGAATCAAAGCCCCAACCGCAAAGGATACAATCACTTGGGAGACGATAGCAGGAGGGATATCCTCCAAGCTACCCTCCTCGATTCCCTTAGCGATCATTTCTGCAAATAGGTCACGAAAATGGCGATATGGTGCGATCAGAATCTGCCACACCTCAGGATCGCGTGCCCCTTGATTCCAGAATTCCAGGAACATTGGGGCCAATCCACGCATATCCTCAAACTCCTGCCCTGCTTCGCTTGCCATGGCCATGAGCGCTTCAGGCACGCTTCCGGCTACACGGCGGATTTTGTTTAATTGCAGTTCCAACCCACTCAGCCATGCATGCAGCGATGCTAGAAAGACGTCTTTCTTACTCGGGAAATGGTGGTAGAAGGCGCCTTTACTCAAACCCGCACGC
>WVZH01000420.1:3347-10633 GCA_011772595.1 Anaerolineales bacterium | reverse complement strand
TATTATTTTAGCCGAGAAAGTCCTTTTTACCAACGGTTCCTCTGGACCACAACTTCCGCGCAGATAATTGGCTTCATGGAGGGGATTATCTTTGCGTCCAGTGTGATCGAAGATAGAATGGATCCAATATGAAATGCTCTAATTCCATTCAATAACAAGTGAAGCGATGGAAACGCTCAATCAAGACCCACTGCAAGATCCAGATCCAAGAGCACCACAATCCATCCAGGGTGAGCGCCGGGTTCTACTTGTCATCCACAATCCGACGATCCCATTCGAGCGGGGGAAAAAGCTAAACCAAGTCTTAGGCTGGAATGACCCCGATCGACTGACAGTCCAATTCATCGAAGATCTTCGTCAATGCAGCCACGGCCGGGCGCGCTTTCAGATTACTCAGCGAGTCGAGGTCGACACCTTTCCCATAAAGGCAGACGGCTTCATCTACACGCCGAAGAGCTATCTCACCGCCTGGCGAACCCGNNTATGCTGATCGCTTCGATGAGGTGTGGCTGTTCGGTTTTCCATATCAGGGATGTTATGAGTCCATCATGGGAGGACCGGGCGCCTTTTGGTGCAACGCACCACCGCTAGCAGGGTCAGAAGATGCTGGACGGCGATTTGTGATCATGGCGTTTAATTACGAGCGCGGGAGCGGTGAGATGCTGGAGAGTTTTGGCCATCGAGCCGAATCCATCCTGGCACAGGTCTATGTGGATCACGATGCAGAGGCGAATCTTTGGCAACGCTTCACGCGCCACGATCGCTCACACCCTGGGAAGGCAGAGGTCGGCACAGTACACTTCGCTCCCAACAGCGAGCGCGATTACGACTGGGGAAACCGTCGATTTGTCCCCAGTCGCTGCGATGACTGGCTCCAACCGCCAGGTTTCCAAGGCGAACCGCGCTTAGTTAATTGCGAAGAATGGGGGAATGGGGATATCCGCTTGCATCACTTGTGGTGGTTCCGGCACTTCCCGCACTTCGAGGGACAGACAGGGGGGGTTTCCAACAACTGGTGGAATTACGTCCTCAATCCAGATCTTGTGGCAACGAAAGTCCCGTAAGTCTCACAGACGTTCGCTAACACATCTCACCGACCACCTACGAAGGATATATCCATCGCGAAACATCTTTTGGAGTTTTTGCAGTCATATCAATGCAAGACGACCGAATATGCAACCGCACGAACCAGAAGGGTCTCAACTTTTCTAAGTTCTCCAGAAGATTTCAGATCGTCTTTCAAGCGTGGTGCCACTCGTGTACTTCATCCGGGCTGAACTTGACGAGCGGTATTACGCGGGCCGCGCCACGGACAAGCAACGGTACTGCCAACCTTGCTTGTGCCTCACTTTCGGCTTCGATGATCGCCCAGCCGGAGTGAATTCCCGCTTTACACCCCCAATCAAAATTGTGCAGGTATCCTAACGCATGGACCTCGTTCACCAGGAGATGACAATTTTCTCCCGTATGCGGCGTCTCGATCAGGAAACGCTTCATGATATTCCTCCTAATTCCATGTAAAGGGTAATCCGGATACGGCCTTCATCTGATTGGCCGCATCAGTGAAAGCCCAGATGAAATCAATCCGAGTGTTGCAAACCTTTAGGAAACTCTCCGTCACTCAAACAAAGGAGTTATTCATTATTACATTTTGGATAAATATGATGGGGATTGTACCATACGCCAGAAAACGGGTGGCAGGAAGAGCCAGAGAGATAACCGTGGCTACCTGACGGTTCACATCTAGGAACCTGCGGACTCGTTTTCAGTATGCTATGGATTTTTTCTGTGGAAAGACCGCTCGAGAATCCGTCCGTTACCCACTCGCGACCAAGGAGCTTGTGATCGACTTCACCGCGTTCGCCACGGCGTGCTCACGCAATTCATGCAAAAGAATTTGACCTCGCTGATAGAAACTTGCCAGGACGTCTCCAGCTTGAGGGATGCTACCTAGAACCGGGACACCGAGTTCCTTTTGAATATCGGGCGCGCTCAAAGAGGCAGCGATCCCACTGCGGTTGACCAGGACGCAACTGATGCTTGATGCGCTTGACGCCCATTGTCTGACGTACGTCACGACAACCCTCGAGGCGTCCAAGCACATCGGCGTGGGCTCCAAGACGATAACGACCTTGTCGCTGTGCCCCAATACAGCCTGGTTGACGGCGTCGATCCGCGGCGATAAATCCACTACGGCAAATTCGGCAGCTTGCACCAAAGCTTCGATAAGAAAAATGACCGATTCGGGCTTGAGATCCTGAATCTGACCCAGTTCGGGGGCAAGACACAACAGACGCAAGCCTGATGAATGCTTCATCAATGCACTGTCCAGCGCAGCGTGATTAAACTGATCGGCGTCTGATACCATGAGATCCGTTGCCTGACCGTGTGGAGGCAATCCCAGGTAATGGGAGAACGAAAGGAAAGAAGCTCCTAATTCAACCGCTACTACAGAGTTTCCCATTTGAATCAATGCACCGCTTACATTCATAGCGACCGTCGTCGATCCAACACCCCCTTTCACGCCAAGGAAGGCGAGCACTTGGCCTCGAACTGCTTGAGCCGCTGGCACTGCCATTTGCATCCGTTTGGTTCGTTCCAATAAGGATGCAACCCGAACCACCACCTCCCTCGCGTCGACCGGTTTTGTCAGATATTCATCCGCACCCGCTTCCAATCCAGCAATCTTGTCCTCAACGCTCGAGAGCGCACTGACAACGATTACAGGCAGATGCTGGACCTGAGGATTCGATCGTATTGCTTTGAGCAACTCCATGCCGCTGATGCCTGGCAACATGATGTCGAGGATGACCAGATCAGGTGGACTCTGCGCGATCTTCTCCTGTGCGGTCTCCACGTCCTGAGCTACCACGATCGTATGTCCGTCGGTTTCCAAGGTTATCCCAAGCAGTTGCAACATTTCCAATTGATCTTCGACGATAAGGATTTTGGCGCACATGTCCTATCAATCCTTCCACGAAGCGTATGAAATTCAGCATCTTTCTGGCCTGCGCTGAAACGCACTTACACACGCACCCATGATCATAGGTCAGTAATCCACTTTCCGCCAGTGCCTGAAAGAGCCTCGTAGTAGATTATGGAATTGTTCGTTGATGTTTCTAAGAGAAGGTCAGGGAAGATCCTCAGAACAGATTTGCTAGATGGCGTAAAGAAATCTCAACAGATTCTAATTCAAGCCAGGAGCCTGGCAGCTATTGCGAGGTTGATTCCCAAAATGTACAAATCCATCGCCAGTGCAGGGACAGTGTCTTCTCTAGCACGATCAGCGATACCGGCGAACCACACCACCGAAAGACCTGCAAAGATCACCAATCCGGCCAAGGCCCAAATCGCAAGCAAGCTTTCCTCCAGGTGCAAGAGCGCGATCGCACCCCAGCCGAACAGATAAACCCACGACGACATCCAAAGTCCGACACCCAGAACGGCGAAGCGACCACGCAAAAACCTCCCCACAAGAGCGGCAGAGGCCAAAATGAACGTCATTCCCCCGATTGCAAAAATCCATCCGCGACTACTGTCAACGCCACCCATTACAGACAAGATCGCCCCCACAACCAGGGAAAATCCAAGGAGGAGTGTCACGTTCCAGCCACTCTCATTCTTGAAGGTCTGCATGGTGACGAACAGCAGTAGGCCCAACAACAACAGCGGGATCTCCAGACGAAACCCGACTTCCACAGGCATCGCGAACAAACCAACGACTGTACTGACCATCGCCAGACCTGTTATAGGCAAGATTTGGAGTACAAATCGCATCCAAGGCATACGACCCCCTCACCGCTGTGGAATCTCTGACATTCCTTCCACAGAAAGCTCTACAAACTCTTCCCCGAGAAGACCTGCCAAGAGGATGATGGTCCTACGCCGCACGATGACGGAGAAGCGAAGGGTCCGAATGTCAGGATCATCCGGAGTATATCCGGCTTGAGGATATTCAGCGCTGACCAGGATTGTCTCCGGATCGGATGTGTCGTATCCATTTCTCTCAGCGTAGTCCATTGCGACACCAATCACAGCCGCTTGGACAGATGACGAGACCAATGCGGCTCGATCCTCATCAGTGAGCCAAGCTTGAACATCCCAAAGCGGGGGAGTGGCCGTCATCACCGCTGGACCTGTGGGGGAGGGAGTCGCGGCGAGCAATGTCTGCCTGGCTACGGCCTGTGTGACCATTTGCTCAGCGACGACGCTGATTCCCGCATCGGCCGCGGCATGAGCAGCGCGTTGCATCCTGGCCCGCTCGATATACAGCCGACCCGCATCGACGGCTACAGCCAAGAGCAGTAAGACCACGAGGATCAATACTGCGATCACGATTAAGATTTGACCCCGTTGGCTCATGGTGGATTCGAATACTCTATTCGACTCGTCGCCTGCGCACCCAACTTCAACGTCACTGGAAATGGGAGTGTGAGTCCTAGTGGATACTCAAGTGTCACCTGAAGGGGTTCGCCGCGAGGCTTGGGCCATCCCATCGCATCGCGCTCATCACCAGAAGGTGAGATGTCGATAAGGACCGAGTCTGGATTCGTGAGACCACTCATCGCCGCCTGTACGGCACCACGGATGTGGGCATCACCGTCCTCGATCTCCGGATCGAGCGTTGCACCGGCGCGGGCGCCTTCCCATACAGCTTGCGTGAGAATGATTTGTGCGTTGATCATCACACCTAAGTTGATCAGCCCCAGCATCAACAGCAATAGGACAGGCAAGACGATGGCGAACTCGACAACCGCCTGCGCATGGCATCGCTTCACCCGCGAAAGTTGGCTATGCACACATCGCATTTGAGATATCCCCGTTATACACCTGCATACAATCCAACCGATAGGATCGCAATCCCTTAGCGCCCCAAGAAAAGGTGCAACACCGGCGGCGCGAGGTAGATGATCAATAATGCAGGCAAGAAGAAGAAAACCAGTGGAAATACGATCAGAATCGGAAGCCTGCGACTCGCCTCCTCTGCCCGCCGTCGTCTTTTCGAGCGTAACAGATCAGTTTGCACGCGTAGCGCCTTCGCCAGGGATGTGCCTAGGCGGTCTGATTGCTTTACCGCTGTGACAAACGCCCGCAAATCCTGTGATGGATTACGTTGCACCAACTCATCCAGAGCATCGCTCCGGCTGTGGCCGCGTCCTAACTGGCGAACGAGGCGTCGTAAATCTTCGCCCAGAAGTCCGGAAAATGTGCCGGCAATTCGCTTGAGCGAGAGATCGAAACTCAAGCCGGCCTCCAAGCCAAGCGCAAGGCGATCGAGGAAATTCGGTAAGGCTATGTCGATTTCGGTTTGCCTGCGCTCTACCTGCCACGCAAGCCATACGCTCGGCCCAAGCCAGCCAGACATCATCAGAATCAAAGCCAGAAATTGCCCTAGTAAATCCCAGCCTCGCAAGCTACCCAGCCCAATGGCTGAGATCGCTGCCAGCCAGATCAATAACCAACGAAGCGCGACGTAATCCCCCACTTTCCACGGCGCTCCTGCATAAACGAGACGCTTAACCACATCGGGCGTGCCCCAACGTTGCGAAACCCACACTGGTACAGCGACGACTCCCAATAGGGGGACAAGTCGTTCAGTAACGGTAAGGGGGCGTCTTTCATCGGCCCGCTCGGTCTGCTGGATGAGATAAATCCGCAAGAGGGCAAAGCTGATAAGACCAACAGCTAGAGCAGCCAAGATGGGAATAACGATGATCATCCTGTTCACCGAACCTTCAATGTCGTATTCGCACTAAGCGAGAGATGATCGTCCACCCGATCAACTGCAGGATCAAGGCAATAACGAGCAGCACCTGCCCGATGAGCGTGTCGAATAGCACGTCGATGTAGCGTGGGTTAAATGCGAGCAGAATCCCTGCCGAGACGGGCAATAGAGCCGCGATGACCACCCCTGAAAAACGACCTTGCGTCGTCACTGCCCGAACTTCACGTTCTAGCTCGATTCGCTGTCGGAGAAGCTCTCCGATCTCAGCCAACATTCTCACCATGTCCCCACCGAATTGACGTTGTAGGATGATCCCGTCGACAACGAGTGCCAGGGCTTCTTCCGGTCTCTCGTCAAGCAAACTTCGCATTGCCTCTTCGACCGGACGACCCAGGGAGGTACGACGGCGCAGGCGCGTGAAGGCATGGGAGACCGGTTGAGGCAACTCCTGCTCGGCATATACAACCGCTTGTTGAAAGGACAATCCCGCCGCCAGGCCGGAGGCCAATACGTCAAGCGCCTGGGGTAATTGTTCCCCAAAGAGACGCCGTTGCGCTTCGGCGCGCCCGCGCACAATTCGCTGAGGCAACACAGGCGCGAGACCTGCCAGCGCAATCGCCAATACCGAACCGCCCAGTCTGCTTCCCAGCAAGCCACCTGCAAGCGCGCTTGACAACAGCAGGATGAGATATCGGGAAGGCTTGTCTCCAAAACCTGCGTCAGTCCATTCTTCTGCGAGAGCTCGACCGACTCGCGTCCGCAGCAAAGGTCTAGCAAGCCACTCTATTGGATCAGGCAACCTGCGCGTCAGCCTCTGCCACAAGCTGAGCGGCTTGAGTATTTCAAGGCTGGCGACCCGCGCGGTCCGCCGCAACCAGAAGCGGCGCTGTGCGCCCCCCTCGAGCGATAAGAGGCTGCCCAGCCAAGCCATCAATGCGGCGCAAAAAACGACTGCCGCAGGTAGAATCGCCGGCTTTTCTATATACAGATCATACAAGGCACCGCGAGAAAACCAGGCGCTGCTAATGAGAATGACAAGAAAGACCGCACTTGGCAGAAGATAGGGCCCGACCAGACGCAGTCTCACCAGGTCCTCCTAACGGTTTTTGTTCTCTTCGATCAAGGGAGTAGCACCGTGCGTCTCGGATCCCTTGGTAACCTTGCGATGTTTACCCGATTTGGAATCGTAGAAATAGCGCCTGGTGAGATGCAACCCCTCACCTTCCCCGTGTTCCAAGGTGGCGATTTCCGTGACCACTCTTTTCCCATCAGGCAGGCGGTCTTGCTGCACCACGATCTCGATCGCACCAGCGATCATACGACGGATCGCCGACACAGGAAGTTCGAATCCGGCCATCAAGACCATCGACTCCAACCGTATCATAGCGTCCCGTGGCGAGTTGGCGTGCAAGGTTGTCAGCGAACCGCGATGACCGGTGTTCATCGCCTGAAGCATATCAAAGGCTTCTCCACCTCTCACCTCACCGACGATGATGCGGTCGGGCCGCATACGGAGAGCATTCCGGACCAGAGTGCGGATGGGAATCTCACCCACACCTTC
>WVZH01000420.1:0-3299 GCA_011772595.1 Anaerolineales bacterium | reverse complement strand
GAGATGATGACGCTCACGCGATCCTGCACGCACTCCTCCAGGAAAGTCGCCATCTCGGGATTGATCGTGCCTAAATCCACCAGCCGCTCGAGTGTGAATGGCTGGCGAGAGAACTTACGGATGGTAAGCGCAGGTCCTTGGATCGCCAGGGGCGGGATAATTGCGTTGACGCGTGAGCCATCTGGCAAGCGCGCGTCCACCAAGGGGCTGCTCTCATCGATGCGCCGCCCGATGGGAGCGACGATGCGATCGATCACATGGCGTAGGTCCGCTTCATCTCGGAAAGCGACGTCGATGCGCTCGAGACGGCCATCGCGTTCAATGAAGATATTCCACGGATCGTTCACCATGATCTCCGTGATGGTTGGATCTTCGAGCAAGGGCTCGAGCGGACCCAGGCCGACGATTCGATCTACCACCGATCGCGTGAGGTCTTCGTGTTGCGTCTGGGTTAGGATGCGCCGCTCCTCTTCGATTAGCCGCTGCAATCTACCGCTCAATGCCTCGCGCGGCGGGATGGTCTCTAGGAATCCAAGCTCCATCTCGGCTTCCAACTCATCCGAGAGTCGGCGATGGAGGCGATCTTCCATCTCGAGCATCATGCTTTCCGATGCGTTCTGTTCATGCTTCATTCAGGTCGCTCCTACGTGCATCTTTCACAGAGAAGACGAGGTACCCTCTCCCACCGTAGAATGGTCACGCTGTGCGATAACGGACAAGAGTCTGCGACCCAATCCGTTGACCGCCCTCCCCAAAGTACTGCGCTCGTCGAGCGTACAAGGTCGACCGAAGTTCACCTGATAACCCACGCCGCGCGGATCTGGCGGCAATGCAGCTAATAAAGGAAGGTCAAGCGATTCGGCTACCTGCTGTGGCTTTGCCGGGTGGCGTCGTGTGATTTGGTTGAGCACCAATCCTGTTTTTTCTTTCAACTCCCCAGGCGACGCTTCCATTAATCGCTGCGCCGCCCGCAACGCTGGAGGATCGGCGGTCGACACCAGCAATACGACGTCCGTAATCGAGAGTGACGGTCTCTTGATCTCGTCCATCCCGCTGGGAAGGTCCAATACCAACCAAGCGAATTGATCTGCTAGCGCCTGTAAGAGGGAACGAAGCGCCTCAGTATCGAATTCTATGAGTTGACGCTCGGGAGCTCGCAGGAAACGCAAGCCTGAGCTGTGATTTGCGATGGTTAAATCCAGATGACGGTCATTGAGTTCCGTTGCCACAGGCAACAAATCCGCCCATGAGCGTTCTGATGTCAGATCGAGAAGAAGGTCGCCGTAGCCCAGGCCTGGGGAGAGATCGACCATAAGTGTATCGTCCTGGCTTGCCAGGAACACTCCGAGATTCGTCGCCACCAAAGACGCCCCGCAGCCCCCTTTCGCACCAAGAACGCTAACAACCGTCAACTGCTACCCCCCCTCCGGCCTCAAAAGGGCCAACAAGTTGAAACCGTTGGCGCGTGCGTAGAGGATGGCGATGGCCTCTTCAAGCGACACCGCCAGCGTAAGCGCCTCCGCCTTGGTCGGAGTCCCGGCAAACTGTAGGACTTCGACAGCGCTCACGACCACACCCGCCTCCTGAACAGGCTTGCCGGACTGATATGCCACCAGATCCAGATGATCACCGGGGGTGAGCTCCGGCACGGGACTGACCAACCAGCCGGAGGGAAGCACCATAGCCCAACGTCCGTCCGGTAGCCGTGCAGAAAGCCCGGTGCCCGGCCCACCTGCAAACTTGCCGGGTAACAAAACCTCGTTTTCCGCGATTGGGATCACGACCTCACGCCCCAGTACCTCTTCAACAGTGGTTATATGATCGGGAGGCAAGAGTGCCTCCGGCACGGCTCGTAGCTCTACCATCGTCCCATCGATCAACGTTCCCGGCCGAATGGGTCGCCGGGCGACCAACGCTTCTCCCGTAGGAACAGCTTCTGCTCGTAATCGATCCAGGTAGACGAATGTCAGTGCGCCAGCGAGCAGTGCCAGCAGGATCGCGGCCAGAATGTAAAAAGGCACACGTCGCCGGAATCCCGCAGCCCAACTGGGAGTCGTCTCAGGTGGTGGTGTGGGAGACCTTTCCATAATTGCTTCTCTCTCGGTGACATTCTTGAGGGACGATCAGATCGCGTGCATCCCCCATTCACCCTAGGACCACAGTACTAGTTGGTCTGAATGTAGCATAGGAGAGATTGGCCTGTCAACACCTCCACTCAATCCCCCACCTCAGCGCCGTCTCATTGTGACAGCATCAGCTCAAATGGAAAGGATTAGAGAAACCCGAAAAATGAAAAGTTGTTGACATCACCCCTTCTTTAACAGAAAATGATTTAACAGTACCCAGGTACCATTTCTTAAACTTCTCGGGGGAGTACTGCGATGAGGGATTTCCGCATTCTTATACTATCCATTCTTGTCGGCCTCCTCCTCACGATCACCATCCCCGCCGGAGCCCAATGCTCCGAGGACGACCCCGACTGCCCCATCGAGCCCCCGCAATCCCAAGAGATCGATACCGACTCGAACGCTGGAGACGGTCTTGAGGGTGAAGCCGCCTCACCCGGCGCCCTGACACCGGTCGAATCCGTGCCGCCGCCCCTCTTCCTCAAGCCGGCTCCTTTTTTTAGCCGACACGGAGACGCCACCTGATTTTGAGACCCTCCCTGTAGGCATGCGCTATCAAGACCCCTCCGACGTCTCTTGCGGTGTGCAGGCTCTTGGCATGGCTATGGGGGGACTTGGGGGCCCGGCTCCTTCTTCCAATGCTCTCCTGGGATTCTTGCAAGGCGAAGGCATGATGTACGACTTCGGCACCGGTGTGGAGGAGCTGGCCTATGCCGCCCAATCCTTCGGTTACAAGGGTTCGGTTCCTTTTCACGATTGGTCGCTTGAACAGCTTCGGGGTGAATTGGTGAAAAGACGACCGGTTGTGGTCTCTTTAGGAGCCAACGGCGAAGGTTTGCCTGGTCACTTCGTAACGGTCACAGGAATCTCACCGGACGGCAAGTGGGTCACCTACAACGACCCAACCCTGGGCAAGCAGGTCGTGAGTGCAGAGGAATTCAGCAAGCTGTGGGGTCTGCAAGGGAACAGTGGCGTGGCAGTTCGTAAGGAACCGGCCGCAGGAACATCTGACGCCACACCTTGGGTGGCCATGGCTGCAGGATTAATGGCAGCAATCTCGACGACACCGCTAGCGCTACGGCGCAAGGGGACGGGGGGACGATTGATCAGAGCTAGGAGTGCGGGAGGCTCCAGCAGACCACCCTATCCTGCTCCCCCAGGTCATCATTGGCA
>WVZH01000178.1:2981-3435 GCA_011772595.1 Anaerolineales bacterium | reverse complement strand
AAGAAAGAAAAATCGATTCCGTCAGTAGCGGCGAGCGAAAGCGGAACAGCCCAAACCGCGGGGGTTTTCCCCTGCGGGGTTGTAGGGCCTTTCACATGGGAGTTACAAAGCGATCCGCTAGCAGAATGGTTGTGGAAACACCGGCCACAGAGGGTGACAGTCCCGTACGCGACAGTGGCATCGTCTCTCGAAAGGTACCTGAGTAGGTCCGGTCACGTGGAACCCGGACTGAATCTACGGGGACCATCCCGTAAGGCTAAATACTCCCTGATGACCGATAGTGAACTCAGTAGGGTGACTGAAAGATGGGAAGAACCCCTGCTAGGGGAGGACACTGAACCTGAAACCATGTGCCTACAAGCGGTCGGAGCACTATGTCTCGATTTATCGAGAAATGTGTGACGGCGTGCCTTTTGCATAATGATCCGGCGAGTTACCGTCTGCGGCTTGGTTA
>WVZH01000178.1:0-2953 GCA_011772595.1 Anaerolineales bacterium | reverse complement strand
TTTGGTCGTAGGTGGTAGACGCGAAACCTGGTGATCTACCCATGGGCAGGTTGAAGCGCGGGTTATATCGCGTGGAGGACCGAACCCACTTAGGTTGAAAACTGAGGGGATGACCTGTGGGGAGGAGTGAAAGTCTAATCAAACCAGGAGATAGCTCGTTCTCTCCGAAATAGCTTTAGGGCTAGCCTTGAGCCACTACGCGGCGGGGGTAGAGATACTGAATCGGTTTGGGGCCCTTCCCGGGGTACCCTGCTGAACCAAACTCCGAATACCGGTTGCGACTATCTCGGGAGTCAGTCCGCGAGGGATAAGCTTCGCGGTCGAGAGGGAAACAACCCAGACCATCGGCTAAGGTCCCCAAGTCATGCTCAGTCACTAAGGAAGTTGAATTGCTGAGACAGCCAGGATGTTGGCTTAGAAGCAGCCACCATTTAAAAAGTGCGTAACAGCTTACTGGTCGAGCAATTCTGCGCCGATAATGAACGGGAGTAAGCATGACACCGAAGCCGTGAGTGCAGTGATTCTTCGGATGATCTGTGCGGTAGGAGAGCGCTGTAGGTCAGATACGAGCCGTACCGAAAGGAGCGGTGGTGGGGCCTACAGGTGATTATGCCGGAATGAGTAACGATAAAGCAGGTGAGAATCCTGCTCGCCGAAAGCCTAAGGTTTCCTGGGGAAGGTAATTCCGCCCAGGGTTAGCCGGTCCCTAAGGCGAGGCCGAAAGGCGTAGCCGATGGACAGCAGGTCAACATTCCTGCGCCACAAAGCTGACTGATGGAGTGACGGCGATTGAAAGGTGAGGGGACGAATAGAAATGTCCCTCGCCTCATCGTGAGGTGGTCGAAAGGTAAATCCGCGACAGAATCCAAGCGATGGGGACAACGGCATTTATGTTCCGTATGTCATCTGCAGGTCGTCCAAGAAAAGCTTCTAGGGTTGAAGCTTTGTGACCGTACTAAAACTGACACAGGTAGGCGAGACGAGAAGTCTAAGGCGCTCGGGAGAACACTGGTTAAGGAACTCTGCAAAATGGCCCCGTAAGTTCGCGATAAGGGGTGCCTCTGGCGGTTCACGCTGCTGGGGGCCACAGTAAATCGGCTTCTGCGACTGTTTATCAAAAACACAGGACTCTGCTAACTCGTAAGAGGATGTATAGAGTCTGACGCCTGCCCGGTGCCGGTAGGTTAAGGAAGAGGGTTAGCTCCTTCGGGTGCGAAGCTCGCGACCGAAGCCCCGGTAAACGGCGGCCGTAACTATGACGGTCCTAAGGTAGTTTCTTGACTGCCCTTTCTTGTGGTAACACAAGGTTTTGCATCTGGCTGTATGCTGGAACATCTGAGCATCCGTCGGTACTCGCCCAGTTTCCCGTTCCGCTTTCGAGCGGTTCGTGTGGGCAGTGACAATCCGTGCGGTGCAGACAACCAGCAGGAAACCAAAGTTGAATTCGCTTCTCGCTGAAAACAATTCAACCAGTAGGATCCTCAGAGACTATACGCCAGACATCCAAGTTGCTTTGGATGAAGAGATAGTCCGAGCTGCATGGCGACATGCAGAGGCTGGCAGAAATGACCGGCCCGCTGAAAGCGCGCGTACCCAGTACTCGGTAATCAGTAGTAACAATGCTGAGCGAAGTTCCTTGTCGGGTAAGTTCCGACCTGCATGAAAGGCGTAACGACAGGAGCACTGTCTCAACCAGTGACCCGGTGAAATTGTAGTCGTGGTGAAGATGCCACGTACCCGCGGTTAGACGGAAAGACCCCGTGAACCTTTACTGTAGGCTGATATTGGGCCTGGGTATGGCTTGTGTAGGATAGGTGGGAGGCTTTGAAGCCGGGACGCCAGTTCGGGTGGAGCCAACCTTGAAATACCACCCTGGTTATACTTTGGTTCTAACGCTGATTCCCGTGAATCTGGGCAGCGGACAGTTTCAGCTGGGCAGTTTGACTGGGGCGGTCTCCTCAATGTGGGGCGCTCTGGCAGTAATGCCAGGGTCCGTACTTGGCTGTATGCTGGGACATCCGTTTGTCAGTCGCCTGTCGTTCTCCGTTACGACCAGCGACCAGACAATGCAGTATCCGGCGGTACTCAAGCTCGTCGCGACAGGCAAATTGCCTGTCGACAAAAGGGACGAACTGAGTGAAAATCCGACCGGTGCGGATCATCAGCAGGGAAGTCGGTCGACGACCATCCATAATCGTCCACTTGACCCCTCAACGACTGCACGCCGAGCATCCCGAATGGTCGGGATGGTGATACAGTCTGATCTCATGGGCGACCATGAGCTGAATTTTTCAGCGCCTAGCGGCGAGATGAGAGACGTGGGTTAGAAAGGGTGACATGCGTTCACGCGAAGTGGAACGTCACAAGAAATCGCTGGCACTGACCAAGGTGCAGCGCGAAGTTCTTGTCGGCATCCTGCTGGGGGACGCCTGTCTGGAAACCCTCGATCGCGGCCGTACGTACCGGCTGAAGGTCGAGCAATCTGCTCGGCATGAAGCTTACGTTCGGCACCTGCGAGAACTGTTTGGCGCCTGGGTGCTCTCCGGCCCTCGACAGAGGACCAGCACTCGCAAAGGCGTACAAACAACAAGCTGGGTTTTCAATACCGTGAGCCATGCGGCATTTCGATTTTATGCTCACCAGTTTTACGGTGACAGCAAAAAACGCGTGCCAAAGCTCATCCATCGCTGGCTGACTCCCCGCGGATTTGCCTACTGGTTCATGGACGATGGGTCCATGAAATCCAGGCAGTCCAAAGGAGTGATCCTCAACACACAGGGCTTCAATCGCTCGGATGTCGAGCGGCTGATTGAACTGCTGAAGAATCGTTTCGAACTGCAATGTTCGTTGCGACACCAGAAAGATGGCGATCAAATCTACGTCTCAGGAAAATCTTATGAACGGCTGGTCGAGTTAATCGACCCGTTCATGATCTCGTCAATGCGGTACAAAG
>WVZH01000073.1:1376-1600 GCA_011772595.1 Anaerolineales bacterium | reverse complement strand
CTGACAATTTTGCCGGAGGGGTGCTCGTCGTAAAAGGAGAGGTCGTGTCCGATGGTGGCATCAAAGACATCCTCCCGCAACTGGAGGACCACGTTCCCCACCACCCGGGCGGAGACCATCTGCCGGACATAGTTAAAGGTCCAGGCAGCTACGCCCAGCAAAAGCACGCCCCCAGCCAGGAGCAGCATTTTCTCGACGGATGGATCTTGCGCCAGGACGTCAAT
>WVZH01000073.1:0-1331 GCA_011772595.1 Anaerolineales bacterium | reverse complement strand
GAGATAAGGATCGGCCCGCCGGTCCCGGCCGCCGAGTTCAGCGCGATCATGATGGCCACCAGGATCATCTGCCGGGCGTAGGGCCGGAAATAGCCGATAATCCGGCTGAGCAGTTCCCTATCGCTGTAATTGCGGTCGTAGGCCTCGGTGTCGAGGCCGTCCAGGATAAAGCCCATAGTGTCCTTCTAGAAGTTAGATCTTGGAAGTTGGAAGTTGGATGTTAGAATTTACGCCACTTTTGGATCAGCTTGTTGAGTTGTTTGGCCACAATGGTATATTCCTCAATGTAAGACTGGCAGGTGTCTTGGGAAGCGTACTCCAAAGCGGTGGCTGTTTCCAGGTGCTCAATCATCTCGTTGGCAGACCCCATCGCAGTGCGCCAGAACTGCTTGGCTTTGGCGGGTGTATCTTTGTGGCTGTAGCCTTCTACAATGTTAGCCACTACCGACTTGCTGGCGCGTCTAATTTGATCACACAGATCAAATCGCTCGTGATCTGGAAAACCCGTGACCAGTTTGTGCATAGGAACTACCAACGCTTTAGCACGCTGATAGGCCTCAATATCACGATAGCTTGTAATCGGCATTTTTGCTCCAACCTCCAATTTCTAACGTCCAACTTCCAACCTCTAACCTCTAATCGTACCGCGCAAAGATGCGCTGGTAGTCTGGGCTGCGTTCCAATAGCTCCTCGTGCGTCCCCTGGTCCACCAACTCGCCCCGGCGCAAGACCAGGATGCGGTCGGCCCAGCGGATCTGGCTGAGCCGGTGGGTGATGAGAAAGGTGGTCCGCTGGCGGCTGATGCGCCGCATGGCCCGCTGAATCTGGTCTTCGGTGGCGCTGTCAATGGCGCTGGTGCTGTCGTCCAGGATCAGGATGCGCGGGTTGGTGAGAAAGGCGCGGGCGATGGCGATGCGCTGCCGCTGTCCGCCAGAGAGGGTCACGCCGCGCTCGCCTATCTCGGTGTCGTAGCCGTCGCTAAAGCTGGTGATAAACTCGTGCGCCTGGGCTTCGCGGGCTGCCTGCTCGATCGCTTCCTGGCTGGCGTCGGCACAGCCAAAGGCGATGTTTTCGGCCAGGGTGCGGGAAAAGAGAAACACGTCTTGCTCAATGGTCGAGATTTGCGAGCGGAGCGACTCCAGGCTCCAGTCGCGCACGTCCACGCCATCCACCAGCACCCGCCCGCTATCGGCGTCAAAGATGCGGTTGATGAGCTGGGTGAAGGTGGTTTTGCCAGAGCCGGTTTGTCCCACGATGGCAATCGTCTCTCCTGGCCGGGCGGTAAAGCTGATGTTCTTCAGCACCGGCTTGCCATCGTAGCCAAAGCTGAC
>WVZH01000341.1 GCA_011772595.1 Anaerolineales bacterium | reverse complement strand
CCTTGGCTGGGTAGCGGGAAGAGAGGCAGCTACGCACGATGTATACCTTAGCACCGACGAGCAGGCTGTTATAGACGGTACCGCCCCTGTCGCTACCGTGACCGAGGCCAGCTACGGTCCCTCATCCCTCGATTTAGGAATGACCTACTATTGGAAGATTAACGAAGTCAATGAGGCCGAGACCATAAGTACCTGGGAAAGTGCCATCTGGAACTTTACGACAACCAACCACATCGTCGTGGACGATTTCGAGAGCTACAATGACCTTGAAACCACTGAACCGGCGAGCAAGAGAATATTTAACGTATGGCTCGACGGATACGGCATCGCGACGAACGGCTCTCTCGTTGGTTACGAGATTCCTCCTTTCTGCGAGCAGACTATCGTTCACGGCGGTGAGCAGTCGATGCCGTTCTTTTATAGCAACACCGGCGGCGCTGCATATTCGGAGGCCGAGCTGACGCTGAGCCCGGCCCAGGACTGGACTGAAGCTCAAGTTAAGACGCTGGCGGTGCACTTCTACGGCGCTGAGGGCAACACCGGGCAGTTGTATGTGAAAATCAACGACACCAAGGTTCTATATGACGGCCCCGCCGGTAATTTAGCGCAAACAGGCTGGCAAGCATGGAATATCGACCTTGCATCGTCTGGTGCGAGCCTGCAGAATGTCACGAAGCTGGCTATTGGGATCGACGGCAACGGTGCCAGTGGTACATTGTACTTTGACGATATCGGGCTGTATCCTTATGAGCGTCAGTTCATCACACCATCGACGCCCGATGACAGCCGTCTGATAGGGCACTGGACGTTTGACGGCAACACGCAGGACTCTTCCGGCAGGGGTAACCATGGCACCTCTGGTGTTACTCCACCAGTTTTCGTAGCCGGTAAGGTTGGCTCGAACGCACTGGACCTCCGAGGCGCTGATTATGTCGTAATTGACGGCGTAGTCGATGACATAACAAGCACCAATATTACGCTCAGCGCATGGATCAAAACCACGCAAGGAGGTGAGGGCAACGTGTTTGCAGCTAATACCGCCACTAGCAGTCACCCATTGATGTTTGGCGTTACAGGTGGCATTCCATTTGTCAATGATGGTGACGACACAAAGTTCCCCCCTCCTGTCAATGACGACCTGTGGCATATGATAACTTATGTCAGGGACGGCGACACAGGATACGTATACGCCGACGGAATTCTGCGAGGCACGTATTCAGCGGGCTTTAGTTTAGCCTCGGTAACACGGTGGTCGATAGGTCAGGAGTGGGATAATGCTACTCCGAGCGACTTTTATACTGGCGCGGTGGATGATGCCCGCATCTATGACTATGCTCTATCGGCAGGTGAGGTTGCCTGGCTTGCCGGCAGGACTGAGCCGTTTGACAAGCCGTTTTGATAGTACTGGAGAGACTAAATCGTCAAGTGATTTTGCATCAATTCGGGGCCTATATCGAATCAATCGGTATAGGCCCCTTTAATTGATTATTTTAGATTATCGCGTTCCGCCCGGGGTGGACTTT
>WVZH01000171.1 GCA_011772595.1 Anaerolineales bacterium | reverse complement strand
AACCCCCCATCACCGCTCTGTTGAGCTCACCTGTTTCCGAGAGAACTCGTACGAGCCCTCTCGGAAAACCCGAGAACTCGTTGCACACTAACCATCTGATCATCTAGCACTACACACGAGTGTAAACACCATTCATTAATCGATGTGTAGAGCCTGCTCCCTCGATAGCTTCTCACCCCCACACGGTCCGTTCTTTGTTCACCCCCAGCAAATGTGGCAAAGTAGAGCACCGACTGCTTTCCTTGCGCACATCCACTGGGGGGTGAACCATGCTCAGACCATCTCGTTCACATCAAGACTACATCGATTTCGTCCAACGCAAGACACGAACACTTTCTATCCTGAAGCGCCATTACCCGGTCAAGGGCAAGCTTCTGCTGCTAGACCTGACCCTGGCGATCACCCTCCTGGCCACTGCCTACGCTGCTGGCGGACGCCCTGCGATCCCGCCAGAGGACTTGCTTCGCTCCCTGATCGCTATGATGCTGTGCGGATACACATCCATTGACCGCTGGGTCGAACTGATGCGCCAACGACCTTACTATGCCATCATCAGTGGCTTTGATCCGGCACACGTCCCCGGTGTCGGCACCTTCTACGACTTTATGGACCGTCTGCTGCACATCAAGTTCAAGAAGACCGACCATCTAACCAAGCGTAAACGTAAACGTAAGCAAGCCAAGAAGGACAAGCAGGTCGACAAAGACAAGAACAAGGACACGCCCAAGCATCAGGGCATTATCAATCGTCTCGCCAAGCACTTCCTGCGCCAGACCACAGCACCGCCTTCCCCAGGGCACTTTGACGGCAGCAAGTTCTCCAGAGCACAACGCATTCTGAAAGCGATCTTTTACACTTGCATCGTCAGCAAGTCGATTGACCTGGGGCTGATCGACCTACAGCACCTCTTTGTCGCTGGGGACAGCACGAAACTCCGCTCTTGGGCCAATCCCCATGGTCGTAAGCACTGCCAATGCGACAACAAGGGCCAGAAACCCGAACAATGGTGTGACTGTGAACGCTACTACCACGATCTACGAGCCCGCTGGGGCTATGATAGCTACCACGACTGCTGGGTTTATGGGCACACCTACTACGAACTTACTTCCTACTCCTTTGACCATTCATTCGAGCTGCCCTTGGTCGTCCTTATGGCCGACAACAATCGCCACGACTCTGTCCTCGGCACATTCGCCATGCACGAAGCCAAAGACGTTCTCGGCTTCCCGCTTCAGGTCGCCAGCTTTGACAAAGCCAGCGATGCTATGGGCTTCTACCGTCTGGCCTATGAACGCTGGCAGACCTCGTTGGTCATCCCGCTCAATGAGCGCAACAAAGGTCACTTCAAGTACGACCCGCCTATCGCCTTGAACGAGAACGGTACGCCCATCTGTCCGAGCCATCGTCCGATGGTCTACTGGGGTCACTGCCCCGACCGTCAGCGTCTCAAGTGGCGCTGCCCCAACATCGCTGGCCCAAAAGCAGAACGCGACAAGCCTTGCACTCGTCCATCGCCCTGCTCGCCTTCTCCCTATGGCCGTGTCGTCTACACCTATCCTCAATCCAACTACCGTCTCTTTACACCCATCCCTCGCGACTCGGCGCTTTGGACGCAACACTATGACCACCACGGCTGCGTCGAGCGTTCTCACAAGCGCAAAAAGTATGACTTCTTGTTGATCCAGACCCGCACCGCTGGTCGCGAACGTTGGTTCTTGCGGGTGATGCTTGCCGCTATCTGCCAGCACATCGATGCCTGGTATGCACTCGCCCAACGTACCCAGCTGCAGCAGGCATCCGCTCCTTGACTGCAGCGCGCCCAAGTCTATATTCGCCCCTGGAGTCCCGGCTCTCCCCAGCCTGAACTCCTCTTTCCGCCTGCCCCTTCGTTGTTCAGCAGCTTTTTCTACCCCGCCTTGACCTCTCCGACTGTCTTGCTCTGCCCTTATCTGCTTCCCAACCCCCCATCACCGCTCTGTTGAGCTCACCTGTTTCCGAGAGAACTCTGCTGGACGCGATGACCGGT
>WVZH01000524.1 GCA_011772595.1 Anaerolineales bacterium | reverse complement strand
AGCATGTCGCGGATCTCGACGAGGTCGTGCGGGTCGTCGATCTGCACAGAAGCCCTGTTGTCCAGCCCAAACAGAAACCGGAGCCGGCCACTCGTCGGGAAGGTCTCGCCCGTCAACCCGAACAGGTAGAGTTCAGCATCAAAGTCGGCCCCGTGCCAGGTGTACCTGACCTCTCGCCGGGTTTCGTCTGCATCTTTCTTCGGTGCCACTTCACTTCCTCCTCTCGACCCATGCCCGGCCGAGCCGTGAATGTATATCACCCAAGCCGTGACGGATTCGCACGCCGGCGTGGTACGCGCGCGTCAGGTGGCCCGATCGGAGAGCGTACCGACAGAGATCCGCGCACGTCCGGCGCGCTTCGATGAGTTCGGCCTTCGGGACCAATTCGTAGCCAAACGGCCGAACGAGCCAGCCCGCGACCACGAGGGCTACCCGACCGGCGAAATGCCTCAAAAATGCGTCAGAACGCGTCAATAGAGGGTGTCTGGTGTCAGTCATCGGTCACGATTTCAAGATGAAGAGGCTCAAACGGCTCCGTGGCCGGTGCGTGTCCAGAGTCCACGGCTGTCCTTCACACCGGACTCCGTATTGGCTCACCGCTCGAGCCTCCTCAGTATGTCCGTATAGCCCTCGATGTCGTCGAGGTTGTCGGCCTTCCCGCTGATCGACTCCCTGACGACCTTCATGCCGATCATGCACAGGACCGCCTGCCTCGCCGTTACGTGCGTGCCCAATACGACAGACCACAACCGGGCGATCCGGTCCCAGGCCAAGCGCGGGTCGCCGTAATCACTCCAGCGTTCGCCGTCCACGAGCTGCTTGCCGGCGGCCTCCAAGGACCTGTGGTGACGCCGGACATTTTCAAGGTGTGCCGCCAATGGAACGGGACTCCTAGACTGCTCAACTTCATGGTCCGGCGGATCGCCGCAGTCGTCACACGGGTCAGTCGGATTCTTCGGCATTACTTTCCGCTCCTACCACTGATGAAACCGAGACATGCAATGGTGAGGCTTAGTAAGAAACCCTGGACGCCACCGACAATGAAACCAGTCACAAGCACTGCTGCGACAAGAACTGATGCTACTATTAGCATTAGCGAAAGATTGGTCATTCGCGGGACCCCTCCTCACCTCTGGAACGGGACTCCTGGCTTAGTTCGTCGCGAGCCCGAACTAGCCGAAAATGCAAATCCTCCAACGCCTCTTGGATCTCTTGATCCGTCGCGTCCAAACCCAAGTTCACCCAGCCGTATAACCGACTGGCATCGTCCTGACCTCTCACAACTTCCGCTCTTTTAGTCCTCATGGTCCTCGGTGGATACTTGCCACGCACGCTCTAGTTCGACTGCCAGCATATCCCTGAATAACTGCTCCCAATCTCGCTGGTTGCAGATATGAACCAAAAACTCGTGCGCCATCGAGAACCGCCAATGACAGCCGCGGAAACTGCAGCGAATCACGCTCAGACCATCACAAATGTCCTCTTCCAGCTTGAGCGGCCGATGACCACAATCAGGACAACGATCGGCTGTCTCACGAATGATCTGGAATAGTCGGTCTTTTTTACTGCTCATGGTCCTCGTTCAAACGGCAACCTACCTGGGGGTGGAACGGGACTCCGA
>WVZH01000317.1:891-1015 GCA_011772595.1 Anaerolineales bacterium | reverse complement strand
GACTTCCTGGCCGTCCATGACCAAGATACTAGGTACATATATTGACATCCGGGGGCGATCGTTTATCTTCTGAGCATGCCCCGTTCTGCACGAGCTGCTCGCGAAAGAATGCCTTTCCATGTCA
>WVZH01000317.1:0-842 GCA_011772595.1 Anaerolineales bacterium | reverse complement strand
GGCGTTCATGCAGCGGCTGACCGTCACACACTCCGCTCGGTGGAAGCAGCACAAAAAACAGGTTGGCTTCGGACATCTCTCCCAGGGGCGGTACAAGTCGTTTCCCATCGAAGCGGACGACCACTTTTTGAAAGTTGTCCGTTATGGTGAACGGAATGCCTGGCGAGCGAATCTGGTGCATAAGGTCGAGCATTGGAAATGGTCGAGCTGGTGGATCGGCAAGTTTGGATCTGCACCGTACTGCCGTTGGCTTTCTCCATGGCCTGTGCCAGCCCCGCGAAACTGGGCTAAACATGTCCATCGGCCGGAAACGGAAGCGGAACTGCAGGCGCTGCGTCGCAGCGTGAATCGAGGAACCCCGTTCGGTTCTTCGGACGGGACCGACAAAACCGCCAAGAGACTTGGGCTGGAATTCACCACCCGCTCACGCGGCCGGCCCAAGAAACGATAAATATGTACCTGTCTCCCCTTTTCGCTCTTTTTTATTTTTTGATTAGCGCCTCTCAGCGAAGATTAGCGGTTCCCCTTGCCTCACCGCCGTCGGCGGCAATGAAAGCAACTAAACCGCTCATCAACGCTGATAGACGCTCATAACTTTTTGTAACACCTTAGCCGATGGCAGCGACCACGTGTCGCGGTGTCAGATTTTTGAACAGGAGACCGCAGAGAAAACAGAGCTCCGTTTTCTCAGTTCCCTTCTGTTCAAAACCTGTGGTGGCACCCTTCCGTGTGCTGCCATCCGCTAAAGTGTTACTATTTGTTGCTTTCTGATTAGCGCCTCTCAGCGAAGATTAGCGGTTCCCCTTGCCTCACAGCCGTCGGCGGCGATGAAAGCAACTAAA
>WVZH01000241.1:796-1576 GCA_011772595.1 Anaerolineales bacterium | reverse complement strand
CAGTATCCTTGAGCCATCAGGAGAGGTGTTTATAATTTGGCCTCCTCACCAGAATCTGTGGGTAAATTCTGGCTCTGGAAGGGCTCCGAGGTTGTGATAGAGGGCTATTTCAATGGCTTCGTAGGTGCGAAAGCCGTACGATTTTCTCGTGGTCAGTTTTACTTTGTTGTTGAATCCCTCGACGGCACCCGACGAGAGCGTGCCCTTTGCACGAAACCAATTGAGGATCAGGTCTCTGTGATTGCGTAAGGTGCGGGCAACCTTCTTCATCGGTTCAAGTTGGCTCCGCATCGTGCGCGTACACCACGCGTCGAGAAACTTCTCTGCCCAGGCAGGACTGACGTACTCCCAAAACTGCTGAAAGTCTTCCCGCAATAGGTGTGCCCGTACCGACCGCAGATTGTATTTCAATAACTCCGCCAGCTTGACCGTCTGATTGTCCGTCAGGTTCTCTGGTCGTTTCAACAAACACCAGCGAGAATGCTTGAGCAGCGGTTCGTAGCCATCTTCCTTCATTTGCCTGGCCTCGCCGGCACGAACCTCGTCGATCGCCTTGTTCATCTTCTGCATGATGTGGAATCGATCGAGGACATGGATCGCTTGGCCGGCTTCCTTCGCAATCACCTTCAGGTACGGCTTCCACATGTCGCTGCAGATGAACTTCAGTTTTCCTGAACGCTCCTTGCCCAGCATGCGGAAGAAGCGCAGAAAAGCCTTGCTCGTGCGGTCCTTGCCGATCCATAACAGCCGTTTCGTCCCCTTGTCGATCTGATAGACCAA
>WVZH01000241.1:425-769 GCA_011772595.1 Anaerolineales bacterium | reverse complement strand
GCCAGGTTGCGGTGTTCCAAGCCCCACGCAACGGCGTGTTTTACCGAGCGAAACACGTTCTGCCACGTCGTGCCAAAGGCCTCGGCCACGTCTTTCCAACAGAGACGCTTGGCCCAGCCCGCCAGGAACCAGCGATAGGTCGTCGTCAATTGATGCTTGCCGTCACACCAGGGGACCTTTTCCACCTTCACCCCACACCGCGGGCAGTTCACACGCCGCATCGCGTACACGAAGAAAACCGCAATCTGCCACAGCGGTACAAACTCGAACCGCCGCGGTGGCTGACGGTCGTAGCCGGGCGCCGGCTGGTCGCAGTTCGAGCAAATCGCACGACCGTTGGCACG
>WVZH01000241.1:0-382 GCA_011772595.1 Anaerolineales bacterium | reverse complement strand
GGCTCGACGTAATTGAGGATAGTCTTTAATTGCACGGCTGTGGGACTCCGTTTGGGTGTTGTGTTGCAACACCATCCATAACCGAAAATCCTGCAGCCGTGTACTTATTGATTCTCGATCCAGACTTGGTATACTTCGTATTGCTTGGCGAAACAGAGTTGAGCTCTGCTGGGAAGCAACTCGACAAGGGATAGCCAAGTCGAGGGCGCGTCGATGACGCATCGCTGCCCTGGCGGGATTCACCGCCGGGGCAGCCTTTTCAAAATCACATCGAACGCCCGAGTCATGCCTCCGAAAATCCATCCCCCGAGTCACTATTCTTTCCCTGATTCACCCACAGATTCTGGCGAAGACCCGTTTTTTCTGGATGTCCCGGAGTGAG
>WVZH01000381.1 GCA_011772595.1 Anaerolineales bacterium | reverse complement strand
TGTGGTGTGAGCGGGAGAGCTACTCGGAAGATGAATACGGAGAGGAGGAATATGACTAGGATGGCTCCGCCTGCGAAGAGTGAGAATCCTCCTGATTTGTAGACTCCCTTCCAAGATTGATCAACTGTCATTACACTAATTCCCTCCTAACATATGCGTGCGAGAAAAATAATAACCATCCCCCAAATGTTACCTCGAAGACCATCATCAATACCATTCCGATCACAGCTAAAGCACTAAAACCAGAGGCAAATTTTATCAGGATTCCAATAGCGGAGATGATTCCTGCAGCCAGACCCAGCCATGCGATCATCGAAGGCACCGCCCCGCTTTGAACGAACGAGACGCAGTAAGCGATGGCGCCGATGGAGAGCAGCAGGAGNNGGAGAGCAACAGGAGGCCCAGATCGACTCCGGTGTTCTTGGTCCGTAGAATCTGGTCTCCGAGCAATCGTAGGCTTTCCTTGTTGCTGTCAGCCAGCGCGTATTCCTTCGCCAGATCGATCAGCCTCAGGACGGTGACCTCCCCGTAGATCATCGCCAGGGCTTCTCCCAGACGGGAGACAGAGCCGATCAGAGCCAGCTGCCTGTTGAATGGGCTGAACGCCATGAACAATGTCCCGGTGATCGCCACGATCCCCAGATGCGATGCGATGGCGACGATCACGCCCATCCTGTACCGACCCGGATTCTCGGATATGGTGGGCAACTTGGCTGCGGAGTCCGTCTCGCCGGTCCTGTTACCGAGGCCCACGCTGGCCGCATTCGTGATTAGTATGTAGATGTAGAGGAATCCACACAGCTTCATAGCGAGGGAGGCGCTGATCAAATCTTCTCACGCAATTTTTATTATGACTTTGCCCTTGGCGTGGCCCTTTTCCACGTATCGGTGAGCGTCGGCGATCTCTTCGAGTGGATACGTCCTGTCGATGACAGGCCTTATTTTTCCCGCCTCGATGAGCCCAGTTAGAAAAATGAGATCCGCCGGATCTGTCTTCCCCAACCATCCCACCATACGTTTCCTATTAGGGTTGGAGTTCATCTTCATCTGCAGCATGATGCCGGGCCCGAACTCGGTGGTCACGTATATGCCCTTCGAGGTCAGCGCGTTCTTGCAGTTGGCGAACGTGTTTTTCCTCACGGCATCGAAGATAATGTCGTACTCGTCGACCCTTTCGGTGAAGTCCTCTTTGGTGTAATCGATCACGTGGTCAGCGCCGATGGATTTGACCATCTCGAGGTTCGCGGTGCTGCAGACCCCGGTCACCTCGGTGCCATAGGACTTGGCGATCTGCACGGCGAACGTCCCGATCCCCCCTGAAGCACCGTTGACCAACACCCCCTGCTGTATCTCCCCGTGGTCCCGGAGGCACTGCAGGGCCATGGTCCCGGCCACGCCCACCGACGCGGCCTCCACGAAATTCAGATTTCTTGGCTTCGGAGATACTTCTTTCATTGATACGCTGATGTACTCCGCGTGGGTGCCTGTGCGCTTGTTCAGCTGCCCGTAGACCTCGTCGCCGACGCTGTACTCGTCAACGTTCTTCCCCGTCGCTTCGACGGTGCCTGAATAGTCGCATCCCAGTATCTGGTTTTTCGGTTTGAACAGTCCGGCGAGGACCCGCGCCAGGAAGGGAGTCCCTGTTCGGAAATTGATGTCCGTCTGCTGTATGGATGCCGCGTGGACCTTCACCAGGACCTCGTCGTCTGCGACGGAGGGTTTATCGATCTCTCGTAGTTGGAGAACATCTGGCGAACCATATTTTTCATAAACAACAGCTTTCATGACCCACTCACTCTTATTTCCTTTTCTCGTTTAAAAAAAAGAGTTCCATCGTCTTGTCCTTGATTTTATTCATTGTGTCTGTATCGACCGTGCCTTCCTCGTATTCGACGACCAAGCTGAGCTTTCCCGAACTTATGACTGCTCCGAGTATCAGGTAGACGTTCGACCATGGTATGGCACTGCCTGGAATCATTACAAGGCGATCCACTCAAAGGTAACTGCCAATTATGTCCTGGAATTAGAGTTCTCCCTAAATCAGACATAATTTATTCCATCTGCGCGCGCGGTATCCACGGTTGAGATCGCAATCCAGAATTTTCCGCCACAGGAGGTGGATTATTAGGGATCGACTTCTTTTCATATTCAAGTTTCAGCGCGCGCCCGTCTATAAACTCTTTTTAGATAGAACGGGGAAAACACGAATCGACGTTGTATGAAGGTCGCTGTAATTGGTCTAGGTCTCATGGGCCCCACATTGGCGATGGATTNNTTGGTCTAGGTCTCATGGGCCCAACATTGGCGATGGATTGTCTTTCCAGTAAGGATGTCGACCAAGTACTTTTAGTCGACATTGATGAGAACCGACTCAAAAAAGTAGCTGGGGACCTAGGGGACCCGTCGCGCCTGAAGATGATTGTCCAAGACGTAAAGGATGTCGAAGGACTGGCTCGAAACATAAAAGGATGCGATGTGGCATACATTGCCCTACTCCATCCCTTGAACATCAAGGCAATGGAGGGCGCCATAAGAGCCGTAGCCCACGCAGTGGACCTCTCGGGGCCCACAAAAGAGGAGGCCGAGGAGATCGACTCGGCGGCGAAGAAAGCTGGCGTGGCCATCA
>WVZH01000298.1:78488-82135 GCA_011772595.1 Anaerolineales bacterium | reverse complement strand
ATGAGAGGGGAGAGCATATCGAAGCATCGAGAGGACCGCGTAATAGCATATAAAAGCAGTACAGATGTCCATGCCTTTTATCGTCCAATCTCTATAGGATATGCAATGGCGGGAGGACTGGAGAGGCGACCATAAACAATCTTCGCACTTGGTATCCTGGTGTGCATGCTCCTGATCGCATCCGCTTGCAGCACTCCGCTCGTGGATGAGGATCATGGTTTCGTTCCCATGGAAACATACGTCAACGAAGGCATGGGGATAAGCAGCGTGGTACCGGTCGGTTGGCGTCAAGCGGATGCTGGGGTTTTTGTGCGTGGCGGTTCCCTGAAGGTGCTGGGACTTACCAGGTGTTTGCCCTCTCGGGTTGGACTCCGGAAGAGATGATAACGGCTTTTTCGGAACAAACCCCGCTGGGTGAACTACCGTCGCCGGTTGGGAACCGTCGGTCGCCTGGGCTTGAATGGGATGTCTGTTCGATCGAGTTGACTGTCCCGGAGATCGGGAATGTGTGGGCGAAAGCTGCGCTGGTAACGGACGAAGCCGGTTCGTATGTCGTCAGCGTTCAATCGTTGAAAGAACAGAATGATCAAGAGCGCGCTTTGCACGAAATGTTGTTCAATTACGCTCTCTACAACACAAGACTGATCGAGTGAATCGAGAACGTTGTATTGTGAAGCTTTGTTAGGAGCATCGATTTCATCGTAGTTGTGAAAGGGGTAACCACCATGACAGAATCACAAAACAATCATGCCATGAAGGAGACGACCTCCAAGGCAGCGCGGCTGCTCTCTATTGACGCATTACGGGGGTTGATCATCGTCTTCATGGCGCTCGACCACGCCAATTATATGGTCGCCCTGAAGCACTCATCGGGTGAACACTGGGGTGGGCCGTTCCCTGTGTTTCACGACACGTTAGCCTTTGTGACCCGTTTTGTGACCCACCTGTGCGCACCGGGCTTCTTTTTCTTGATGGGTGTGGGCATGCTTTTATTTGCCGAATCGCGACGAGAACGTGGTTGGAGCACATGGCAGATCCTGCGCCACTTCTGGATCCGCGGTGCGCTCTTGATCGCCCTGCAACTGTTGGTCGTGAATCGTATCTGGCAAATGGCCCCACCGCCCTTTCCGGAAGTCTACATTGGGGTCCTTGTGGCGCTGGGCGGGACGATGATCCTGGGTAGCTTATTCCTGCGGCTAAAGCCAACGTATCTTCTGCTTCTCACTCTCGCCCTCTTCATCGGTATGGAGCTGACCCATCCTGACCCTTCGCAATGGGGCTTGATCTTCGACAAGCCGCTCGGGTTGGTGTTGGGATATAGCGGCGGGAGCGCGGATTTCTGGGTGAACTATCCGATTCTGCCATGGCTGGAGATGGTCACGTTCGGGCTGCTTTTTGGGCACTGGGTGCGGGAGAACTCGAAAGAGGCTTTCCGGAGGGGTTTGATTTTGGGCATCGTGTTTCTGGTATTGTTCGTGGTTCTGCGTTATCTCGATGGCTTTGGCAACATTCGCCCCCGGATGGGAGACAGCCTGATCGATTACTTGAACGTGGTCAAGTATCCACCTAGCATGACGTTCAATCTGTTGACCACCGGCATCAACCTGATCATTCTCTGGGGGTTCTCGAGGGTGACCGAACGGCTTCGTCTACTGCTCGAACCGCTGGCAGCATTTGGAAGGGCGCCTTTGTTCTCTTACCTTTTGCATCTGTTGCTCTACGTCTATATTGGCCGCTTGTTCGCACCGAACGGCACCAGCATAGCGAAGATGTATCCCTTCTGGTTGCTGGGTTTGGTGATCCTCCTACCATTTGCGTGGTGGTACGGACGCTTCAAAGCCCGCCAATCGCCGAAATCGCTGTTGCAGTTCTTATAATCGGTGTACTTCTAAAGGTTGCCATCAGGAGAATTGCCGGGTAGCTGTGTAAAGTGCAGTGACAACATTCGCAGCAGAGGTAGGACAGTCAAGCGGGATGTTGCACGAAAGGAGCGCGACATGGAGTTCCTCCCGCCCTTCCGTTTCGGTTTGCTCAATGGCTGGCTCTTGCCGGCCACCTTCTACCTCATTTTCGGCCTCATGCTGCTGGTCTTTCCGCGCCAGGTTGTCAGGCGACTTTATGACCTTCCCAAGCACACCGGTCGCATAAAAGCTCTTTGGATCATAGGGCGTTTGATTGCCTTTATTCTGATCTTTGGCCTGCTCGTGGCGCTACCACTGAAGATTGGCGAGCCGGTTTTTGCTCTTGGGATTGTCGTGTACCTTCTCGGCTTATCCATGATCACCTGGGCGTTGATCACTTACAGGTACACACCGCTCGATCAACCCGTCGTCGACGGTTTGTACCGTGTTTCCCGCAACCCGCAAGCGTTGGGGCTGATGTTCATCATTTTAGGAGCATGCCTCGCTGTTGGTTCCTGGCTGGCCGTTTTGATGTGGGCTGGGATGAGTGCTCTTTACCATATCCGTATCGTAGGGGAGGAGCGGCTTTGCCTGGAGCAGTATGGGGATTCCTATCGAGCTTACATGGCGCAGGTGCCTCGCTATTTCCTATTTTTTGACCTGAACGACTCCCAGTTGGGCATGGGATCGTAGCGCCATCATCATCTGGGAAAGGATTATTAAAGGAATGGAATGGTATCTTGTTCTCGCCGCCATCGGTGCTGGCTTCGTGGCGGGTTTCATCAACACGCTTGCAGGAAGCGGATCTCTGGTGACGCTGCCCATGTTGATTTTCATGGGATTGCCTGCCACCGTAGCGAACGGAACCAACAGGGTTGCGATTTTGCTGCAAAATCTGGTCGCCGTGGAAAGTTTCCGGCGAGAAGGAGTGCTGGATTGGCGCGGCGCGCTCGTCTTTGGTGGTCCGGCTGTTCTCGGGTCGGTCGTGGGTGCACAAATCGCGGTTAACCTGGACGAGGCTATGATGCAGCGCGTGATCGGCGTGCTCATGCTGGTGATGCTGCTCGTAATCGTCCTGCGTCCGAGACGCTGGTTGCACGGCGTGCTGGAACGTTTCGAGGGTCGTCCCTCCGCCCTTCAATTGTTGATCTTCTTTGGGATTGGCCTCTACGGCGGCTTCATTCAGGCAGGGGTAGGGATTTTCTTGTTGGCCGGACTGGTTCTGGGGGCAGGCTATAACCTCGTGAGGGCCAACGCCGTGAAAGTTGGAATTGTTTTCTTCTTCACCATTTCGGCCCTGGTGGTATTCGTGCGTAATGATCAAGTGAACTGGTTGATGGGGGGTATTGTCGCAATCGGCAATATGTTGGGGGCTTACTTAGCTACCAAGGTGGCGGTGGAGCGCGGCGTGGTGTGGGTGCATCGATTGCTGATCGTTGTGGTGGTTGTTTCCGCCCTGAACTTACTGGGTATCTTCGACCTGATCGGACGATTCTTCGGTTGAGCCCTCTCAGCTGAACACCGTCCACCGAAATCCTTTTCGCAAACCCCTCTATCGAGAGGGGTTTGCATTTCCGATCCGTCCCATAACAACCCAAGCTGGAAGGGTCGAATTGGTAGGTGGCGATCGGCATAGTAGAATTGGTGGAGTATTGGTGCGAGATCGCCATTGCCTCGAGACGTCTCAAGACAGACACCGGAATCAATTGTGCAACAATTCGGACCTTTTTTCGTGGACGTCATCAC
>WVZH01000298.1:23877-78365 GCA_011772595.1 Anaerolineales bacterium | reverse complement strand
AGGCGCGCACGACGATGGCGTTCATCGCCATGCCGGACGAGGATCATCCCGAATTCATCTTCTATCGCAACCCGGGCGCAGACATGTTGCTGCGACAGGATGAGCTCGACTACGCGCTTCTACGCTCGACTCGAGTTTTCCACTTCGGTTCGTTGAGCCTGGTCCAAGAGCCAAGCCGCAGCACTACACTTAAAGCCGTGGAAATCGCACGTGAAGAGGGTGCACTTATCTCCTTCGATGTCAATTATCGTCCCGCCCTCTGGAATGCTCCACATGAGGCGATCGCCGTCATCGTGAAAGTGCTTTCCTATGTGGATCTGGTCAAGGTGAACGAGATCGAAGCTGCGATGTTTTCCGGTTTTGAGCGCGTGGAGGTCGAGGAAAAACGACTTGGTGACGTTGCTCGCAACATCCTGCAGTATGGCCCTCGGGTGTGCGTCATTACCCTAGGACCGGACGGAAGTTATTACCATACGGCTGATGCCGGGGAGCACATTCCCGGATTCGAGGTCGACACGGTTGACGCCACCGGCTGCGGCGATGCGTTCATCGCCGGTATGCTGTGCAGTTTAATTGGAGAAGGTGAATGGCATGACCGTCTCACACCCGAAGATCTGCATGAAGCCTTGGTGTACGCCAACGCAGTCGGCGCATTAACTGCGCTCAAACAGGGTGTGATCCCCGCGTTACCAACCGCAGAGCGTGTCGAGACGTTTCTAGACGCACAAATTTGAATCATCGCACCTGATCGCTTCAGATGAGTTGATTATCGATCGAGGAAGCTTGTTTTATTTTGGTTGTATAGTATGAATTGCTACACAGGTTTGAGTTTTTATTGGGCTGATGGGGATATGTGAAAACGCTCTTATCGAATTGTTTTCGGTGACAAAGTATAAAAGTGATCGTCTTGTACGCCCGGCGGTTAACGATCGGGCTCAGATCTAGAGGGGGCCGAACTGTTGAAAGAATCAAGAGCACGAGGAGATGTTCATGCCCCTCTATGAGGGCTGAATCTTTTTCGAACTGAGTGATCCTCGCTTTTTACCAGGAAATTGCTGCAAGGCTCAGAGTTGCTACAGTGTCTGAATCAAACAGCTCCTTCCTTCACAATTGTCCCTGAACCATCCTTTGAATCTCTTCGACGATTTCCCCGTTGGCCAATGTGGTGACGTCCCCAATGTCTCTACCATTGGAGATGGCTGCTAGGACTCGTCGCATGATCTTTCCGGAACGCGTCTTAGGCATGTCGGGCACGATGTAGACATTCTTTGGCCGGGCGATTTTACCTATCGTTGTTTCGATCGACTTCGTAACCGCATTTTCAATCTTCTTGCTGGGCTTGATGTCCGGCTGAAGTGATACGTAAACATCGGGTACCCGACCCTTTATCTCATCTACAAGAGGTACGACAGCTGATTCTGCAACTTCGGAGACAAGGAGACAAGCGGACTCGATTTCCTTCGTTCCTAAGCGGTGACCAGCAACATTGATGACATCGTCAACTCTGCCTAATATCCGATAGTAGCCATCTTCGGCTTGCATGGCGGCATCACTTGTGAAGTATGGCCAGTCACGCCAGTCCTTACTGTTCTGATCTTTGCAGTACTTCTCATAATATTGAGCAACGTATCGCTCGCGATCTTCCCAAATGGTTTGAAATGTTCCTGGCCAGGGGTTTTTGATGCATATGTTCCCGGCTTTTCCAGCTCCAGCTTCCACCTCATTCCCATCCTCGTCATAAATCACCGGATGGATTCCTGGCACCGCGGGGCCAGCACTTCCGGGTTTCATGGGGTGAAGAGCGGGCATTGTGCTGCAAAGAAACCCGCCGTTTTCCGTCTGCCACCATGTGTCCACAATGACAGCTTTGCCTTTACCGACGACGTGGTAATACCATCTCCACACCTCGGGTTCGATGGGTTCTCCCACCGTGGTCATGTGCTTGAACTGATAGTTATACTTCTTGGGCTCATTTGGACCGGCTTTTCGGAGCATGCGAATGGTTGTCGGCGCTGTGTGGAATATGTTCACGTTGAGTCGCTCGGCGATCCTCCAGGGACGTCCAGCGTCCGGGCAGGTGGGAACACCCTCGTACATGACACTTGTTGCAGCGAGAGTTAGGGGACCGTAAACAATGTATGAATGGCCCGTGATCCAGCCAATATCGGCCATACACCAGTAAACGTCTTCGGGATGGATGTCTTGAATGTATTTTGATGTTCCAGCAACATATGCCAGATAACCACCTGTGCTGTGCTGACAACCCTTCGGTTTTCCTGTGGTGCCACTGGTGTACATCAGGAAGAGAGGATCTTCGGCAGGCATAGGGACGGGTTCGACTCTTTTTCCGGCGTAATCACCGAGCAGATCGTCCACAAAATAATCACGGTTTTTAACCATGGGGCTCTTGGAGACGTATTTCCCGGGATAACGCCTCCAGACCAGAACTTTATCAACCGCCTGGCCATTCTCTTTAGCTACCTTGATGGCGAGGTCAGACTTTTCCTTGTGGTCTAATAGATTTGCGGAGCGGTAGTACCCATCGATGGTTATCAGGACACGGCTTCCTGAGTCTGCGATCCTTTCACCGCACGCTCCGCCGCTAAATCCTCCATATACCTCAGAGTGGATTACTCCCAGTCGGGCACATGCGAGCATGGTGATGGGGAGTTCAGGAACCATCGGCATATGAAGCGTCACTCGATCACCAGCTTTGAGTCCAGCGAAGTCTCGCAGGAGCGCTGCGAGCTCATTGACCCTGACGTATAGCTCTTGATAGGTTAGTGCCACATGAGGCTCGTCCTCCGGTTCTGGTACGTATAGGATCGCTGCCTTGTTTTTATATTTCGTTAGGTGTCTATCGACACAGTTGTAGGAGGCGTTTATCTTGCCGCCGACAAACCACTTCCAGCAAGGGGCATCGCTCGTATCCAGCGTCGTGTGCCAATACTGATACCAAGTCAGCAAATCGGCATATGCTTTAAAACCTTCGGGGAAATTGTCTAAGCTTAGATGCTCATAAATCGCGGGATCCGTCATGTTTGCTTGGGCGATGAAGCTCGCAGGTGGCTGGAAATACTGCTCCTCTTGCCAATGAACCGCAATTTGTGCTTCACTAATTTCAATAGATTCATTCTCGCTCATATCGGTTTTCTCCTCCTTAACACATCATCTCTACAAGAACGAAAAAAGAAAGACAAGCTACTTATTGGCTCAGCGTTAAGCAGTTCAGGTACAAGTCTTTGTGTCTGTTCCTCGTCAAGCCGCAGATTGGGCGCTGTTACACATGGAACTGTCTTTGTGAGGTGGGCACCCAATTCAATACCATTATTTCAAAATGAAGTCGGGATGTGCTCAAGGCTAAAGGTGCTTGAGTATCTCTTTCGATCTGTCGTCCTGGCCCGGCAGTAGAGCATCTCCCGGGAAACAGGTACGCTGACCGCACGATTGTGATAGGAACGGCTACCGCTGAGATAAACCCTGAGTAATACCGGCAACATACCTTGCTTGAGAAGCGCGATGTATCGAGATCCGGCCGCGGCAAATCAATCCCCTGGCTGTCTAACCACGTAAGAAATTTTACCGTTAGGCAGCGAAGAACCTTCTTGAAGACTACTGCGAATTCCAGTAGTCGTCTGGACCATTTTTGGGGAAAAAGCGCTACCGAGAGAGATGCCATATGCACCTCAGGCTTCATTGCGGTATGGAAGAATTATGTAGATATTTTTAGCGTGTTTTGGGGGATTTGTCAAAGGGGACGGGTTGAAATCGATAAAAATACCAGGAATTTGACGTGCCAAACCTTGAGGAACACGGTTGTTTTTGGGTATTTATTTCTTGTCAGCTTTCTGGTATAAGTGTGGTATACCAGAGATAAATCATGGTGAGACACGGACATGGCATCGAATGAACTCGTCGTTTCCCTGGCCGAGCAGGCTTACCGCCGCTTGCGCCAGGAAATCATGACCTGTAGTCTCTCGCCCGGTCAGGTGGTCTCTGAACGCGAGCTAGCCCGTAGGTATGAGATGAGCAAGACCCCCATCCGAGAGGCGTTGACGCAGGTCTGTCACGATGGGCTGATGCAACGCCTCCCCGGCCGAGGCTACATGGTCGCACCAATCACCATCAAGGATATTCAAGATATTTTTGATCTGCGCTTGATCCTGGAGTTGACCGCGGCGGAGCGGGCTGCTCAAAACCCTTCGCCTGAGCAAATCGCTGTGCTCAAGGAGTTGGCGGTCGTCCGTTACGGTCTGGAAGATCCTGAGAGCAACATATTATTTCTAGAGACGAACCGCGCCTTCCACCTAGCCCTGGCTGAGGCGGCGTCGAATCGCCGCTTGGTGGAAATGCTTGAGGGATTGCTACTCGAAATGGATCGTCTCTTCCATCTAGGGCTCCGATTGCGGGACAGCAGCGAAGAGATGGTGCTAGAGCACCTGAAGGTCGTCGCCGCTCTGGAGTCAGGGGATGTCGAGGAGGCGCGGGATGCGATCAGGCGTCAAATCATCGCCTCGCGCAATAGGATCATGGAGGCCATTGTGCAGGGAGAACTGCAACCGGTCCAGCTAAGTGGCTGAACTTGGACGAAGTTGGCAAGCTGGAAACCGGGGGGCACCCCAATCAATGTGTATGAGAGGTTTTGATGAGTGAATTGATTTACCTGGACAACGGGGCGACGTCATTCCCGAAACCCGAAGCGGTGTACTCCTATATGGATCACTTCTACCGCAATTTCGGGGTGAATCCTGGCCGATCGGGTTATGATCTTTGCGTGGAGGCTGGAGCCGTTGTTGATAATACGCGCAAGATGCTAACAGAGTTTTAAACGGCACACAGCCGAATCGCCTCTGCTTTTCCCACAACTCCACCGACGCCCTGAACCTCATCATCTTCGGCATGCTTAAACCCGGTGACCACGCCATAACGACCACCATCGAACACAATGCGGTGCTGCGCCCGCTCTATCATCTCTCGCAGGAAGGGGTAGACGTCGATTATGTTCCCTTCGACGGTGCGGGTTTCGTCGATCCCGACGAAATTCGCAAACGGTTCCGGCCGAACACTCGCCTGGTCATCCTGAACCATGCTTCTAACGTCATCGGGACGGTCCAACCAATTCAAGACATCGGGCGTTACTGCCGCGAGGCTGGCGTTCCCTTCGCCATTGACGCCTCGCAGTCCGCAGGCACTATCCCGATCGACATGGAAGAGCAATTTCTAGACGTCGTCGCTTTCACCGGCCACAAATCCCTGCTTGGTCCCACCGGGATCGGCGGACTTTGTGTGCGCGAGGGGATCGAAATCCGGCACACCCGGGCAGGCGGCACAGGGGTCCGTTCCGCCGACCGTGCCCATCTTGATGAATATCCCTACCGCCTGGAATATGGCACATCCAACGTCGTTGGGATCGCTGGGCTAAACACCGGGTTGAAATGGGTGCTCGCGAAGGGGCTAGGCGCCATTCATGAGCAGGAGATGGAGCTTGCCCGGATGCTCCGTGATGGTCTCCGTGAGGTCCCCGGCGTCACGCTGTATTGCCAAGATAATCTTGCCGATCACATCGCGGTCCTGTCCTTTAACGTGGAGGGCATGGAAGCTGAAGATGTAGGAACGATGATTGATATCGACCATAACATCGCCTGTCGGACGGGTCTTCACTGCGCCCCCTTGGTTCACGAGCAGCTTGGAACTATCAAGATTCGCGGTGCGGTCCGATCTTAGGGCTGCTGCGTAAGCTGAGGCCTCCAAGTGGAGAATGATTTGCTATGCATGTAACTACTCATCGACCCAATCGCGGGTGAGAAACATCCAAAAGGCAAGGCCGGCGTATCGCCCGTATCGGCGAAAACGCTTTTGGATGGTCGTGTCCTTGACGCTGGCTCGGCCGACAAGACGCGCATACTTCGGGCGAGTCCATGAGTCAAGTATCAAACGCGAATAGCGCCCCATGGTGAACATGATATGCGCAGCCGCGTACGGTCCCACACCCGGCAAGGCTAGCAGCCGTTCCTCCAGGTCATCATCTGTGATCTCATCTGGGCTTGCGCGTCCAAGCGCCTCCAGGTCCAACGATCCCTCGTGCACAGCCCGGGAAATCTCAAGCAGGTAGCGACCTCGATAGCCCGCCCTGGCGACATCTCGATAAAAGGCTTCATCCACAACAGCCATGGCATGCGGGGTAGGGAAAGCCCGACCCCTAACGCCTTCGTTCGGCGCTCCAACAGCCCGCTCGCCGAGATGCGCACACAACGCACCCACCATCCGTTGCGTGGCGGACCACGCGCAATTCGTAGTGCAAATGGTCTTGATCACATCTTCGAAGACGCTGGCGCTCCGGATCATCCGTCCTGCCCCACTTGTCACCCAGGCAAGATCAGGATCTTCGGACACGATGGAATAGAAACCCGATAGGTCTTCATCCAAGCGCAAGATATGCCGGATTTTTGCCATCAAGGCTTGTTGGGCTCTTTGGCCGAGCGACTTACCAACGATTTGGATCGTGCCGAAACCGCGTTGGCCCTCGCTGATACGGATCGTGCGCGGTCGCCAACCTTCAATCGCAACGCTGATCTCCATTGTGTGCGCCTCCTCGTAGAGAGACATCGGCGGCAAGGAGCTCATCCCGTGTGAATATAGGATTCTCCAGAGGTCGACGCTCTCGCCCCCAGGACCTACCAGCGGGAACGAGATTTCGCCTGAATTCTTTCGACGACCCTTCGGGCGTTTAACCGTGTTTTGCGTCATCAGGTTATGGTCTCCAAATTTATGCTCACGAAGTAACCGGCTCCTGGGCGACCTTCCGACTGTAGTGCCGCTGGGCTTTAGCCCGATTGCCACATGCCTCCATGCTGCACCAGCGGCGGCTGTGGTTCCGACTCGTGTCAAAAAAGAGGTAGCCACAACCGCGATTGTCCGCGCATTCACCCACCCGCTCCAGATCATCAGAGGTGAGCAACTCGGCCGTCGCGTGCAAAATGGGCCATAACATGCGATCCAGGCGCCCCTCGCCGGACCAAGCCCAGGTAAACGCTTCATCAGCAGGAGTAATTCTGGCGTGCTCGAGTGCCTCAGAGAGAGCGGTATTAATGGTGTCCAACGCTCCCTCCGGTAGCTCCCGATGGGCGGCGAGCGCAGAGAAAATGTCGTAGATCGCCTCTCGTACGTCGATCGCCCTCGCGAGCGTACGGGTTGCCTCGCTCGTGTCTTTCGCAGCTTTATCCAACAAGGATCCTGCCTCGGTTTCAGTTAGCAAACCTGCAGCTCGGGACCATCCCACAAGGTCACTGTAAGAATTTAACCTTTCGGTTGGTTCCGGCCCCGCGTGCCATTCAGCCGTGTTGGCAAAGTCCAGCGGCAATAGATCCGCATCGAAATCCCAGCGATCTTCCCAATCCTGCGTTCGCATATCCTGGTGTCCCTCCCGATGGTTGTTGTAACCCTCTATTCGCGGTTGACAGGTTATATATATTGTGTTATATTCTAACCATCATAATAATATTAGCAGGTTATAGCCTTAAGGTCAATAAGCTCATCTACATACGTTGCCTGCACGCATATTCAATACTGTGAGGCTTAAATGAGCAGGATCACTTATCGAGAGGTTGAAGATGCAAACCACTCAGAATGCAGTATTTACCCATATTAAGAGGTTGCCTGTCCTTGACGAACTGCAAGGCTCCTGGTTTGCAATCGCTGCGCTGGTGATCTCGTGTACGATCTGGGGGACGGCATTCGCCTTCGGGAAGCTCGCTCTGGAGGCATTAACGGTCTCTCAGCTCGTGCTGCTGCGTTTCGGGTTGGCCTCCCTTGCTCTGCTGCCAATCATCTTGATTAAACGGGCATGGGTGCAGCGGAAGGATTTGCCACGTTTCCTTCTGACCGGCTTCCTGGCTGTCCCGGTCACCTTCCTGCTACAGTTCCAAGGCCTGGCGCTAACCACGATTGCCCGTGCCTCCTTGATCATCGGCGCCATACCCCCTCTCCTCGCGTTGGGTGCTGCAGTGTTCCTTGAGGAGCGGCCACGGCGGCGCGGCTGGGCTGCGATTGCCGCTTCTGTGCTCGGTGTCGTGGTGATCGTTGGAACCCCGGGTGAGGGTGGCAGTTGGGCGGGGGATGGGCTGGTCTTTATCTCATGCCTTATTTCCGTTGTATGGGTGATCATGAACAAGCGCCTAAACGAGCGATACACCGCCCCGATCGCCACGACGTACCTGCTGAGCTTTGGGACCCTGACTCTGGCACCGATCACCTTGCTGCAGGATGGTCTGCCCAGCTTTAATTTACCCATCTCGGTATGGACCTCCGTGATAATCCTCGGCGTGTTTTGCACTGCTCTCGCATTTGTATTATGGAATTGGGGGCTTGAACGCGTTCCTGCCTCTACGGCGGGCGTCTATCTCAATCTTGAGCCGCTCATTGGTGCGCTGCTGGGGGTGACTCTCTGGCACGATACGCTCGGTCCCGGTGTAATCCTGGGCGGGGCACTGATCATCGGTGCAGCCCTGGTGGCGACGCAGACAAAGTAATAACTGGCGAACACTTAGGAGGGAATCATGCGGTTTCGAATGAGTTCAAATGTCGCCGTACGAACGGATCGCTACACCGAGGCGGTTGCGCTTTACACCGATGTCCTCGGCTTTGAAAACCGTTTGGACGAGGCCGACCTTGACGCTTCACCATCGACCTTTTTCGTCATCGAGGATCAAGAGATCAGCGGTGCTGTGATGGGCTGTTCGTCGATAATCTCGAGCAGGCGCGCCAGGTGCGCGTCGCACAAGGCTGTAAAGTGATTCGCTGGAAAGGCAAAGGGCAGGATTGCTACGTTGAGGATCCCTTCGGGGTGATCTTTAACCTCTGGGAAGAATAGTCGCTCCGGTTAGGCTCTCCATGGAAGATACTCCCGCAAATACTTCCCACCGTTATTTCAATAGGCTGTGGGGTGCCAGTGGCTTATCCAATCTGGCCGATGGGATTGGACTGACGGCAGCACCGCTACTGGCAGCGTCTCTCACGCGAGATCCGTTGCTCGTATCGGGCTTGACCATCGCCCAACGCTTGCCCTGGTTCATCTTTACGCTCATCAGTGGTGCGCTGGTCGACCGGCTTGACCGACGACAGGTGATGGAGACGGCCAATGCATGGCGGTTCATTCTGTTAGGGGGACTAGCGATAGCTGTGCTGACCGGATGGGCTACTTTGTCGATGCTCTATCTGATCTACTTCCTCCTCGGCACGATCGAGACGCTCTTCGACAACGCTGCGCTGGCGATCTTACCGGCGATCGTGGAGCAGGAGCAACTTGAAGAATCGAACGGGCGCTTGTTCGCCACCGCCACTCTGGCGAACGAACTGATCGGCCCACCGCTGGGCAGCACCCTGTTTGCACTCTTTCGCTCGACCTCATTCTTTTCGGCATCCGTGGCCTATGGCCTGTCCTCACTGCTTATTCATAGGATCCCAGGTGGTTATTTCTCAACTGTCAAGCAACACCAGAGCCTTTACCTCGAAATCAGGGAGGGTGTGCGCTGGTTTTGGCAGCATCGCCTCTTGCGGGCGCTTGGTTTCTTCGCGGGGACGTTCAATTTCGTGTTCGGCGCCACGATGGGCGTTTTCGTCCTCTTCACCCAGGATGTCCTAGGGTTGAGCGAGGCCGCCTATGGCTTCATCCTGGCCTCCGGTGCCATCGGGGGGATTCTTGGCAGCTTGACGACGAAACACTTGAGCGATCGCTTCGGCTCCGGACAGATCTTGCTCGCCGATGCCATACTCAGCGGGGTCGCATTCATCGGCATCGGACTGACATCCCAACCGGTCATAGTTGGTCTCATGTTCGCTCTGATTTCGATGAGCAATATGTTCGGCAATGTGATCATCATTTCACTCCGCCAGGAGATCATCCCTGATCATCTTCTCGGCAGAGTCGCAAGTACCTACCGTCTCGTGGTCCTGGGCGCGCTACCGCTGGGGGCGCTTTTCGGAGGAGTGGTGGCGCGGGCGACAGATTTAGCGACCCCGTTCTGGATCGGCGGGTTGTTGCTTATTCTTGTCAGCTTTGCCATGCGACCGTCAATCAACAACAGGACGATCCGATCTGCGCGAGAGAAGGCTAGGCACGCTGCGAGGTCTGTCTGAGCTATCGGACTGCAGCCTTAAGTATTCCGTCATGAACGTAAATGGGATTTAAACCAATGCCACCGCTAGCGCTCTGCGGTGGACAGGATGTTTGGCGCGAATGGCCTCACCCGCCCTGGTAACCTTCCAGGGAACCATCGACCTCACGGATGTGAACCCAGTGGCCTAAAGTCCCTACCATGGTCCACACGGATCCTCGATTTCGCGAGCCGTGTGGTCAACTCAAAGTAAGTAGCTATGTGGACTACGTTTGGTTTTTTCGACCCTCTCTGGTTCTACTTTCATCCGGATTTTGGTTCCGGGTAAGGCATATTGCCAGAACTTAGCGTACTAAACAAATTGCATGGTGAAAGTCAGGCTCATACCCTGAAGGTCCTTGGTTCGAATCCAAGTCCCGCGACCTAAAAAGAAAACGCCCGAGAGGGCATTTCTTCTTAAGTAACTTGAAATCTAAGGTGTGCAATTTAGGATTCGGACAGGGGATCCTAAGGACATAGGTCTGGTGCTTCGATTCTTTTGAGGTTTTCAAGATTCCCGGAAAATAATAGGGTGGAAGACGCGTATTTGGGATTCAGGCCCGTGACCGCTAGGTCCTTGGTCCGAACCAAATTGGCCGCAGTTTGGATTCCTATACTTCGAATTACGAGTGCTACTTTCATGTATCCCCAACGTCGGAAGAAGCCTAAATCCTGGGCTCAATCTCTCGCGCTTGGAAGACATTCAAGGAATTCTCCTCATGCCAGAATGTGCATACCAGCCTAAATTCCTTAGGAGCTGCGTACACTGGCGAAATTACAAGCCTTCGCAGAGAAAAACAGTCTGATCTACCAAGACGATCACCACGCGACCCGGTTGCGCGGGCCACAGCAAAACTCGCCACAGGACCTGAAGGCTGTATTGCGACAGCCGGATCCGAAGGTCTGAGCCGACCTGTCCGTGCGGACACTTCCGCTTGAATGCGGGGTTCGTGGCAAGAGAGCATGGCATACAAGCATAGGCAAAAATGCCTACCCTCTTTATGACCTTCGTTCTTTTTTATAGGATGCTTATCTGTTTTCGCCGAAATAAGACAGCGGTAGTATGGATGGAAATCTTACATTCGACATAGACGGAGGATTATCGGCATGAAGCGCTGGCTACTGCCAATGCTTGTATTTCTGATGGTGATGCTCGTGGGATGTGGGTCCAAGGAGAGGGAGGCAATAAAGCTCGCACCCGTGTCGGATCTGCCCCCTGAATTTCAGGCTGCCCCGAACACCGTCCGGGAGGCCTACCGTTTCGCTCTCGCCAACCCTGATCTACTGCGTCAGATACCGTGCTATTGTGGCTGCGGAGGGGTGGGACACACCTCCAATTACGACTGTTACGTCTCCGAGGTGCGCCAGGACGGAAGTGTGGTATTCGACGCCCATGCTTTTGGCTGAGGCATTTGCGTGGACATCACGCGTGACGTGATGCGTATGCAAGCGGACGGGAAGTCGGTTGCCGAGATGAAGACCTTCATCGACGAAGAGTACAGCGCCTTCGGTCCGTCGAACATGCCCTGAACCATGTGGCGCAGCCGTTTCCTCTCTGGATTCCTACTCCTGTCTGCGGTGGCATCCCTCAGGCTACCCTGGCCATTGGACACCGCGTGGGATCACGCGGAAGCGCACGTCGTGAGGGTTCACGCCAACCGCTTCGCCTTCTCGCCGGCGACCCTGCGAGTTGAGGTCGGGGAACGGATCACCATGGAACTTACCTCAGAGGACGTCGTCCACGGACTCTTCATCGACGAGTATGGAATTCAATTGCAAGCAGATCCGGGTCAGGTGGCGAGCGCCACTTTTGTGGCCGATCGACCGGGGACCTTTCGGATGCGCTGCTCGGTCACCTGCGGACCATTGCACCCGTTCATGCTCGGAAGGCTCGAGGTGGGTGAAACCGCTCGACCTCTCCGGGCGGTCGTGGCTTCACTTCTGGCGTTGGCTGCGGGTTTGATTCCCACTTCGAGGAGGTTAAGGCGTGAATCCTGAGGGCCGGTTGCTCACGGATAATCCTCTGCTGCGCAGGCTGCTCATCAGTCGCTGGCCGCAGTGGCTGGTGGGGGCGACGGCACTGGCGGTTTTCACCTACCTTGCCTTGGCGGGGATTGCGGGAACGCCGGTTGGAAACCGCAACCTGGCTATCACGTTGGTTTGGATCGCTTGGTGGGGTGCGCTTATCCTGATTCTCGTACCTGTGGGTGGCAGGCTGTGGTGCAGCATTTGCCCCTTGCCACTCCCGGGTGAGTGGGCGCAGCGTGGCGGGTTGATGCAAGCGGACGGCCGCCGACAGTTGGGGTTGGGACGGCGATGGCCGCGTCGATGGCGCAACCTGTGGCTGCAAAACATTGGCTTTCTGGCTTTGGCGATCTTCAGCGCGCCCATCCTCACCCTCCCAAGAGCGACTGCCTGGTTGCTCATCGCCCTCGTCGTGATCGCGCTTGCCGTCAGCCTGTTATTTGAGCGGCGCTCCTTCTGTCGTTACCTTTGTCCCGTGGGAGGTTTTATCGGCCTCTATTCTCTACTCTCTCCATTGGCCTTGCGAGTGAAAGACCCTCAAGTCTGCCGTACGCACCCCACGAAGGATTGCTATCGCGGCAACGCGCTGGGGCACGGTTGCCCATGGCAAGTCTATCCTGGGACATTGAACCGAAACGCGAACTGCGGGCTGTGCCTGGAGTGCTTGCGAACCTGCCCCTTGGACAACGTAGCCTTGGTTTGGCGACCTGGGCAGTCAGATCTCGCGGCGGGACCGGGTCGCCGGCCCCTGCACATGGACGAGGTGTTCAAGGGTGCAATTATGCTCGCAGCCGCCCTGGTTTACAGCGCCGTAATGCTGGGCCCATGGGGGGCGTTGAAAGCGGCCGCCTTCAACGTCTTTTCAGCTGAATGGTTCACTTACGTTGGGGGGTTGCTGGTGCTGGCGCTGGTCGTTGTACCGGGAGTGCTTGCGCTCGCCGCAAGTATCGGAGCGCGACTGGATCCGTCTGGGCTTCTTCGAGGTCGTGAAGGGATCCGGCGCGCGGCTGCAGGTCTCATCCCCTTGGGGCTGGGGGCATGGGTCGCCTTCAGCCTGGGTTTCGTCTTCGCCAACGGATCCTATGTCCTAAATGCCCTCTCTGACCCACTGGGATGGGGCTGGGACCTCTTCGGCCTTTCCAATTTAGCGTGGCGCCCGGCGTTGACCGGCATTACCCCACTGCTCCAGGGATTTGCTTTGATCGCCGGTCTCGCCGGGGCGGCGTATATCACCTTCAAGGAAGTCCTTCATACCGACCGCACGATTCGAAGCTCGTTGGCATCCGTTCCTGTGCTTACCTTTTATGCGCTGTGCGGCGCTGCACTGATGGTGATCCTCTCATGAAGGCGCTGCGTTGGCTCTACCTCGCCGTGCTCCTGGTGGGACTTCCCGCGAGCCTTCTCTGGATGAATGCTCCCTCGCAGGAAGACGGTAGGACCTTGACGCTGCGGGCGCGCATGGCCGAATCCGGCGGATGGAGTTCTGACTACATGGAAGTGTCCTTGGGCGAGAGTGTGAATTTCCGCCTTACAAGTGACGATGTCGTGCATGGCTTCGCCATCGCACGCACGGAATTCGATCAAGTCGACCTAAAGCCCGGCGTCTGGACAGAAGCAAGGTGGAAGCCGACGACGCTGGGGACTTACACCTTCTACTGCACCCGCTGGTGCGGACCGAATCACTGGCGCATGACCGGCGAGATTACCGTCGTGGATCCATCCGGTCGGGCGCCCACACCCACTTCGCAGCCCCCAGCGCGCTACATAACTTTCGACATCGACATCGACGCCCGCAACCTCACGCCGCGCTGGGCAAACCTCCGGCCCTCGGCCGAGCGTGGCGCCGAACTGGGAGTGCTGCCAACCGTGGAATGGCTCCATGAAGTCGATCCTGATCTCACCACACCTTTGGGNNGCAGGTTTGGGATCTGTTAGCCTACCTTTGGGTCTCACGATTGGAGGCGCAAGCGGTGGATCGCGGGGCTTCCTTGTATGCAGCAGAGTGCGCCGCTTGTCATGGCATGGCGGGCGAGGGTGATGGCGTGATGGCGAAGAACTTTCAGGACCCGTCAGTCGCCGATTTCACAGATTTCGAGCGTATGGCTGAGGCGAATACCATCATCCTGGAAGGCAAGATCATCCGCGGCGGGATGGGGACGGGCATGCCCTATTGGGGCGCCATTCTCGAACCCCAGGATATAGGGGCGCTGGTGAATGCCATATGGCGGATGACCTTTGATGGGGAGCAGTAAGCATCTAACTCGTCCGCGAGATTGTCAGTAGATCAGCGAATTCCAAAAGTAGCTTCTCTTGAAGTTCGGGATCTTTCCGCAAGAATGGATCGGAGAGGTGAGTCGTGAGCTTCTCATGCAAGATCAACTGCGTGACTTTTGCCAGTGCGCCTTGGATTGCCTTAATCTGACGCATGACAGCCACACAATCAGCTTCCGTTTCCAGCATGCGTACAACGCCTCGCGTGTGACCCTCGATGCAGCGTAGCCGCTGCATGATATCTTCCCGTTTCTCTTCCCGCATCAGGTTCCCACCTTGTCCCTGGATAGCAAGCCAGCTCATTGAGCTCCACATTGTCGAATGGTATCACCTGTCTCGCGTAGATCCTGCACCTTCAAGGGTTTCTGAAATCCGAGTCGAGCTCTGTAGGTTTTGTTAGTGTCTGTACGGGCTATAGCATACTTACCCTTTGTGACTACACTATGCCCACTTCCCCTTGATATTCAGATGATTTGTCCCTGTTCGACATCGATGCATGAATCAATGAATTCGTGATTCCAATAAGTGTAGCCATGTGGCCTCCGCCTTCAAGTACCTGTCGGTGAAAAAGCGTTCAACATCCTTCTGCAGCGGGAGGCGACGCTTTGCCTCTCCCCAGATGCGGGGAATGAACGATTGAGTCAGCCAGAAATCACTGGCTAGACGGACATTCGTTTTCACGCGCTTGGAGAACAGTCCCTGGTGATTCAAGTCCCATGCATGGCCCAGATACATGTATGCATCCTTGACAAGGCCCGGATCTGGCTGCACATCGTTTTTATCGAGCAGTGTGAGTGCTTCGCCGACAACACATAAGGCATCCGATTTATGCTTGGCTGGTATCAATGCTCTTGCAAAAAACGGGTTGAACGCTCGGTGAATGGACAGCGCGTGCTGCAGCGGGCTTGAAAAGTAGCGATCAAGTTCGCTAGAGGTCGAGCTTGTGCACGGATCTTGGAGAGTTAGAATCGTACAAAAATCCAAAATATTTGGCTGGTCAATTACTCCCAATCGTTGTCTCACAGTTGCCATCATGAAGACATTTTCATGGACAGCCGTTGGACTCGTGGCGGAATCCCAAGGTAAATCCAACACCCCACCAAGGGCGTGCAATTGCCGTGGGATTAGGGTGAAATATGAATACAATTCTGCGCGTCCTATCCCCTGAATCAGGATGATGTGCATGAACTCCCTATTCCCGTTCATTGCAGCGTTCACAAGGAAAGCCCGCAAACGAACAGACGTGAGCCGTCCCTGCATCGTGATCTGCTGCGCTTGATAAGGACCTGGATGAGCCCACCAAGGATGCCCTTGAATCAGAATAAATCGATGTGAGTCTTTGTCCAGCATGGTTTGTGCGATCCTGAAGGCAACACGATCGGCTAAGTTGTGCGACAAAGTTCGGAGAATCATGCCAGGTTTAGATTTAAGTCCGATCCAGATGGCAACCGCCTCACTTCGTGATACACCCAACGTAGCGAGCGTGCTGTGAAACACATGGACCGCCTTTTGCTCATCCAATGCTATTCGGTGATATGGACTCAGGCTTGATGATGTCTCCGCCTGTGCCTGTAATTTTTTCATTTGCATCCAACCTCTTTACCTCGATCGACCAAGTAACTTCGTGGCGTATGTTGAGGAGTTATTCTCATGTAGTCGACTTAAGCATTCCCTGCAGGATTCTCACGTGGAAAGGTATCAAGCGTCTGCAGGCAAGTGCTGAAGGTTTCGCCTCCCGAAAGACCAACATATCAAGATCAATACAGCACCCAGGACTCCAATTGGGATGAAAAGCCCACGTGGATCGATATTCGCTGGTGCTATACTCAGAATGCCGGTGACAGTTGCAGCCGACAGAATCCAAACCAGCCCAGATAAGGCTTGCTGTGCTCCAATGACGGAGCCCTGTCGTTTGTTCGGTGTCAGTCGTTGGATGATGGAGATCACGATCACGCTAAGACTCGCTCCGCTAAACGCAGCTATCGTCAGTGCGCTCAAGATGCCACTCACTGAGGGTATAAACCCAATGGCGAGTGCAGCGATCGGTGTGATCAGACCTGTGAAGAGGAGTGCCAGCGTATAGCTCAGCCGGCGAATGAGAAAACCGGAGGATAGCGGACCTAGCATCCAACCCAGTCCAAGCGCGGCGACGAAGATCCCACTTCCCTCCATGCCGAGACCGACACGCTTGGCAAGCAGCGTGAGCATGGGCATGGTAGCGCCGAAGGTTATGCTAGAGATCGAGAGGCACACCAGCACTTCCCAGATGGGGCGGTGATCAAGTATGTGCTTCCATCCTATACGGACTTCCTTCAAGAATGACGTGCGTGGTATCGATTCTTGCCCAATATCAGGTGAAGCAAGGAATAACAACGGGACAGCCGCCAGCGAGAACAAGGCTGCTGAGATCATGAATGGAAGGGACGAATCCTCCCACAGTAGATAGAGCGTTGCTCCAAAAGCCGGACCCATGAATAGCCCTACACCCGACAGTACGGATATCGCCGTGTTCGTCCTCAGAAAAATCGTTCGCTTGCAAAGTTGAGTTACCAAGGGCAAACGAGAAGTGATCACAAAAAGTCGCGCCACCGTGATGAGTAGCGCCAGCAAGTAGATGACCTCGATCGAGTCCGTATACGCCAGGCCGAGCGCAATGGCCGCCTGGGAGATCAGGCCAAAGATTCCAGCTTTGCGAGCGCCCAGGCTGTCAGCCAGGGAACCGACAAGCGAACTCAGTATCAACTGTGCACCTGCTTGAATGATGAGGAACACCCCGACGCTTGTAACTCCGCGGCCGAGATCGAAAGCCCGTTCCATAAACATGACATAGACGATGTTTGAGGTCACTTCGAAAATCGCCGTAGAAAGCAGCAGCGCGGATAAATTTTTGGTGAACAGGTCCCGTATTAACAGGATCCATTGGCTAATGGAATCCCGGATTTTAGAGAAGGCTGGTTCTCGAATCCCTTGATCATCAAGGAGTTGGTGGAGCATATAAATACCTACCTATACATAACCTTCCACAACCAGCAATTTCGGAGTTACCCATCTACCTTAGAAGCCTGTCACGCTTTCAACAGCCGGTATATCGAGGGTCTCCAAATCCTCCTTAAGATAGCTGGGGCGGATGTCCTCATTGCGCAACCGATTGGCGTTGGTGATAACCGTGCTGGAGCTTGTTGCCATCGCAATCTCTGCTAACACAGGGTGCATCCAGCCAATGATGGCCAGCGGGATCATCGCTACGTTGTAGAAAAATGCCCAAAAAAGGTTCTGCTTGATTTTGCGGAATGTGGCGCTGCTGAGGTTGATGGCCTCAATAATTCCAGTCAACTCACCCCTGACCAAGGTAACATCACTTGCCTCGATGGCGATGTCTGTACCTGTGCCAATGGCAAAGCCCACATTGGATTGTGTGAGCGCCGGGGCGTCGTTGATGCCATCACCAACAAAGGCTACGAAGCCGAAGCGGTCTTGAAGTTTCTGTACCTCTGCCACCTTCCCGTCTGGTAGGACTTCGGCAAGAACATGATCGATCCCAACTCTGCGGGCGATGGCCTGAGCCGTGCGCAGATTATCGCCGGTGATCATGGCTGTCTCGAGGCCCATGTCGTGAAGCTCCCGAATGGCATACGTGGAGTCCTCTTTGAGGGTGTCGGCCACAGCGATGGCGCCGATGATCTCTCCTTCGACAGCAACGAGCATGGCTGTCTTGGCCTCGTCCTCGAATCGCTGGAGGACGTGCTCGAAGGCATCATGGTCGATGTCATGCTCACGCATGAGCCGCCGAGTGCCGACCATGACGTGACCGCATTTGAGATCTCCTTTGACACCTTTACCACGTATGGCCTGAAAGCCTCTGGGGTCTTCGATGGAGAGGTTGAGATCTTGGGCCCTATCCACCATGCAGCGGCCCAAGGGATGCTCACTACCAAGCTCAACCGAGGCAGCAATTCGCAGGACTTCGTCCCCATTGAATCCGGTCGCAGGAACGACATCGGTCACCTCGGGGCGCCCCTTGGTGATGGTTCCGGTCTTATCGAAGGCGATCACGCGGATGTCTTTCAAGGTCTGGATAGCCTCTCCGGTGCGGATGAGGATGCCGTTCTCGGCGCCTTTCCCGCTGCCCACCATTAGAGCTGTAGGTGTCGCTAATCCCAAAGCGCAAGGACAGGCAATTACCAGGACTGCTACGGTTGATACGACGGCCAAAGTGATGATGCCTAGATTAGGATCGACCCACGGCAGGAACTCACCAGCGCCGACCAAGGATTGCATGGGTCCTGAGATAAGGATCCATGATGTGAAGGTCAGGATAGCTATTGCGATGACAATAGGCACGAAAATCCCTGTCACCTTGTCGGCAAACTCCTGGATGGGTACCTTAGAACCCTGACATTCCTCCACCAGTTTGATTACTTGTGAGAGAAACGTATCCTTTCCTACGCGGGTGGCTTCTACCTTAAGCAAACCTTCTTGATTCACCGTCGCTCCGATCACCTCATCCCCGGGGGATTTATTGACCGGCATGGACTCTCCAGTCGCCATCGATTCATCGACGGCGCTCTCCCCCTCTATAACTTGACCATCGGTCGGGATCTTCTCTCCGGGGCGGACAACCATTAGATCGCCGATCCTCACATCGTCGATAGGCACTTCCAGCTCCCGGCCACCACGCAGCACGCGAGCCGTCTTGGCGCCGAGTTCCAGCAGCTTTCGAATGGCTTGGGATGCGCGACCTTTGGCAGTCTCCTCGACGTAGCGACCTGTTAAATGGAAAGCCATGATCATGGCGGCTACGCCGGCGTAGTTGGCAACAGGAAAGAAGAAAGAAGCCGGACCGGTCAATAAGGAAACCCCGGTGCCCAGGGCAATGAGCGTATCCATGTTCGGTCTACCGCGTCGGGCAGCCATAAAACCACCTCGATAGGTATGACGCCCGACCCAGAAGAGGACGGGTAGGGACAGAAGGATCACGCCCAGGTTGAAGATAGCTTCCGTGGGCCACAAAATTCCGAAAAACATCTCAGCGAACATCCAGAGGATGATGGGACCTGTGAATCCCCAGGCCACAGCCATGCGTTTTCTAGCCTCACGCATTTTCTGTACGGCTTCCTCCTCTTGTGCATCCGTTTTCGCTTCCTCTGAGATCAGGATCTCATACCCGACCTCGGCCACAGCACGCTTGAAGTCTTGCAGCGAGGCTATCGTCGGCACGTAGGTGATGGAAGCTTTCTCGGTGGCAAGATTGACGGTTGCCTCCAGCACCCCGGGGATTTCCTGTAGCGCACCTTCAATAGTGGATACACAAGACGCGCAGGTCATTCCGCTGATGGGCAAGGTGACCTGTTCGAGGTCGACGCTGTAACCAACATCAAATACGGCTTCCACCAATTTCGATAGATCGATCGTGCCATCGGTGAAGAAGACATTCGCCCGCTCAGTGGCGAGGTTGACGTTGGCTGTCTTGACTCCTTCAACCCCTCTCAATGCACCTTCGACAGTTGAAACGCAAGAAGCGCAGGTCATGCCTTCGATTGGAAGCGTAACTGATCCATTAGGCATCGTCATAAACTCCTTTCCTTACGTTTTTCTAACTTCACCTGCTTTAATCGATATAAAGGTGTCTAAAAATTCAATTTTAGCCATCGTGTGTCTCGACAAAGATATGATCTTCAAATGTCCAGGCGGCTAAAGAGCCATTTCTTTCGCATTCAATTTCTTCTAAAGGACATCAATGCTAGGGGTCGCCGCGAAAATGGCTTTTTTTATAATCAGCAACTTCCGAGCCAAAAGGGCTCACATCAACAAATTACTTTGCTGATCTAGAAAAGCACGCCTCACCTGCTTCATTTGGTGCTTTCTCAGTTCTCGTCGAAGCCGGGTGTTCTCTAGCTCGAGATCCTTGATTAGCAGCCCAAGGTAATGAATGAGATCCTCCAATTTTTCAAGGTCGTTGCATATCCATAGCTTCTTCATTGTTTTCGCTCCCCAGTCCCCTTGTGAGTGAATTGTTTCGTACTTATTAGGTTTAAAGAGCTCATCCACGGTTGCACCCAGAATAATTCCTGATGTGGGTGATTGTCATGACACAAAAGGGTTACACGTGGGTCATTTCACATCCTTGTTCCCGCCAACACATGGGACCGATCCCCTCAATTTGAGGCTCCTCAGGGTTCCGTATGTTTGTGATGGTGGAAAGGCAAACGTTCAGGTGCATTTGGTAGGGGGTTTCGTAGGGGTCAGTGGATTACGTTTCCTGATTCAATCCGAGCTCCTGCAAGAGGCGAGGAAGGATCTCTTCCCAACCCATGCTCATCATGTGGATTCCAGAGACGTCGGATCGTTGCCTGACTTTTTCGATTAATTCCTGGGCAAGCTTAAGCCCAGTTTCTTCCGAATTGGCGCTGTTTTCGAGTTGTTTGGCTACGTTGGCAGGAATAGTGATATCGGGGATGTGTTCTTGCATGTAGCGAACCATCTTTGCAGAGCGAAGCGGACCAATGCCAATCAGAATGTGGACTTTGTCAAGCAGCCCCCTGTTGTCCAATACCTCCAGCCAACGTTCTAGAGGATCGACGTCGTAAACGAGCTGGGACTGTATGAACTGCGCACCAGCATTGATTTTCTTCTCCAACCGCAACGCTTCATGTTCAAGGTTCGCGTCATAAGGGGAGCCGGCGGCACCGAGAAAGAAGCGCGGCGAGTGTGTTAACTTGCGGCCGTCAAGAAAGCGACCCTCGTCTCGCATGCGTCGTAGGATCCACAGCATCTGTGTTGCGTCGAGATCGAATGGAAGTTCGCCCGCTGGTCCGCGTCCCGCGGTTGGAGGATCTCCTGTGAGGCAAAGGATGTTGTTTACCGCTAATGAGGATGCGCCAAGTGCTTCGGATTGAAGTGCTAGGCGGTTGTAATCTCGAGCGGTCAGTTGCAGGATGGGTTCTACTCCAGAACGTGCCAACAATAGGCTACAGGCGAGGCTGGACATCCGCGGAGTTGCCATGGGATTCTGCGTAACATTGGCTGCATGAACAAGACCCCGTAGACGATCTGCTTTTCGCCTTATTGCAGAGGGGCTGGATCCGGCTGGAGGGGAAACCTCAGCCGTCACGACAAATTCCCCGTAATTTAGCGCGCTTTGCAAACTCGACATCGGGAGAGAAAAAGCAGGGGGATGAAACCGATCATCCCCCTGCCACCAGTCTGGCTGACGGATATCTTCGAACAACCGATTAATATGTTCTCGCCAGCCAGTCCAACCCGGAACGCCGGTCAGGGACAAGAGCCCACGTGCTCGGGCTTCCGAGATGATCCCTCCCCATGTTCCCCTGCCGACACGATTCCAGTCCAACGGTGCCTGTACCTCGAGCAACCGGTCGAGCCTGTCTAGCTCGTCGGAACGTGCATAGATGTGGTGCCAGATACAGGGACGAGAGGGATCTACACAGCATGATATGGAAGACCCACTTCCACAAGGACCATTTCGTAAACCCTTCGGACATAGCATGGGACAGATAAATGCTGTCTCCTGAAGTATGCAATTACCGCACATGCTGCAGTTGAACAGAATTCCCTTAATCCAACGCTCAACACTCGTAATGAAACGTTCGGTTAATGGTGGCTGATGGATTGGCAGGAATGGCTCTCTAAATCGTCGCGCCGGTTTCATGTTCGATCGTCAGTCCGTCGAGCCTGAATAATGACTTTCAGTCCAAGGATCCGCTTTTGTCACTCTTCAACCTGAAAGCTCGGAGAGTTCGATTGGCTCTCGTCGTATGGGTATATACAAATCACGCGCAACAATAAAAACCCACGATCGTAGAGCTTGCGGAGCAGGCCGTGCAAGGCGGCTTGATCGGCGAGCGTGCCAGTCAATGTAGATACAGGGAAGCCTACCTTGTAATCTATCCCAACTAGCTCCATCCCTTCAAACCACGCGAGCCATCGTTTTTCGATACAACCTTGCACCTCGATCCTGTACTTGAGCGGTTCCGCCATGCTCAGTTGGGAATAAGCTTTCTTCAATCTAGGCCTCCAAAATTTGACGATGAATCCCGTGCGAAAAGGACAAAACATGACACGGGATCAGACAACGCTTGCATAGAATAACCTTTGGTAGGTATCCCTGTCATGACCCAAAGGTGTTGTTGGAGGATTGCATGGTTTTAAGGCGATACGGATAGAAGAATATGATTTAGTCTGCCAAAGAGTTGATAAGGGCTCCCATTCATGGAGACTGGCTCGAACTCCACAACCCCCAATTATTTTCGATTTTGTGAGGCATGCGTCGTTTTTCCGAGAGGTGAATCACGAGTTTATTGAGGGATACGCCACCTGAGAATTGAGATCCTTTAACCCATTTACAACACTTTAGGAGCATGACAGTGACCCTGATAAAAGATTAGGATGGCTTCATCAGCCCTCGAGAAGCTTTATAAAAAGCTGAATTGGAGTTCCTAAAATGAAGCTTGAAAAGATATTCACCTATCTCTGGAAGACACCGATTTTTGGATTTGTTCTATTCCTTGGGTTATTGATTGGCGATTTCTTAGCCTCTCTGATTGGCTTGGAAGCCCCAGCTAGTTTCTCAACATTTCACCCTTTAACACTTGCACTTTATCTTTTAGCAATCAGCCCTTTGCTACTCGCTTCCCTGCTATTTCTATGCTACTTCATTACAGGAAGGTTTATAGTACACTGGCTAACCCTGGCCCTCATTACATGGGGCGTTTATTCCCTGGGCACAAGCGTCAGTAGTGCGTCAAATGCAACTTTTTTAGAGCTTTCGGCCTACTTGATTGTTGTTTTCTTCTTTTCCAGCTTTATGGGCGTCGGAGCTCTCGTTTTGATGTTTCCCGAGCATTACAAACGCCAAGAAAGGTTATTGATCAGGAGGTAGTACTGTGAATACGTTTCTTATCATCTGGTTTGCGAGCGCCTTCTTAGCCGCGCTCTGGACAGCTTACGATCTGATTACCGAGCAACCAAAAATTATGCCGGTTATCAAGGTTGCCTGGGTGCTCGTCATTCTCTACTTGGGGATCATAGGGCTGATCCTATATAACCTCTCCTGCCGGGCGCCTACAAAAATTAGCCACGATGAGTACGTGTCGCCGATGTGGAAACGGGCTTTGGGATCGACCATCCATTGCGTCTCAGGAGATGCCCTGGGTATCGTGATGGTTGCAGTCATTATTTATAATGCGCATCTTCCCATGCTCGCAGAATTCGCCATCGAATACGCCTTTGCGTTCCTTTTCGGTTGGTTGATCTTCCAGGTTCCACCAATCATGGTGTTCATGGGTAAGTCCTTTCGGGAGGCGCTACTCGACGGCTTGCGAGCGGAATTTGTTTCACTGACTGCAATGGTCGCGGGCATGTTCCCCACGATGTACCTTTTGATGAAGGCGGCTGGTGGAAGCGGTGGACACATGCCTTCACCGTTAAGCCTTGAATTTTGGGGCATGATGTCAGCCTCGATCGCAATAGGCTTTATCGTTACTTATCCAGTCAGCTGGTGGATGGTTTCTGTTGGCTGGAAGCGAGGCATGGGAAGCGCCCTTGTGTTGGGAGAGGGGGGAGACTCTGCTCGAATGACCACGGATAAGCCTATGCTGCTCCGAAGGAGTTAATCTATCAGGTCATGGTACGGAGTGAAATGGGGGCTCGACACCAGGCAGGAAAAAAAAGACCATCAATGGCCTGGATTGGTAAGTGGTAGGAAGGAGATGCAATGTCGAAAGAGAATAGTAAGCAGGGATATCCGTTTCGTCTCTTAGATACCTTTGGGCGTATCTGGAGGCTATTCAAAGTCGCCCTTAAGGAATGGAGATCCTTGAGAGCTTATCAATCCCTTGCCCCTGTGAAGACAGCTCTTTTGCGAGCCAATTTGGAGATCGGGAAATTAAGTTATCACCATCCTGTCTATGTTCGCCGAGTTGAGGAATTCAACCAGGCAATGATCCATTTGACCAAAGCAAGGTGGTATGCCACCGAAGCCAGTGAGACTCACTCAAAGGAAGATTGGGCCAAGGCGTTCAACAATTTCAAACAGGCCAAGGAGATGGGAGAGGAGCTGCTGAGTCGACTAACTTCCGGCGATTCTGAATCTAGCGGTCATGAGTCATCCGTTCTGATCAGGGAAGGCAACGAGATCACCTTTGCCGATGGGGTTCCACTCGTTCCTGAAATCTGCCCCGTGGTGATTTTAAAGGGCTCGGACTTTGAAATGGGCTATCAATATGCCAGGCAGCTTGTGGATATTTTTGGTCCTTGGATCTTGGCCAAGAAGGCTAACCGCAAGTTTACGGATGAACAACTCGGCTACATCATGGAATGGGAGAAAATGATCGCCAAGTACGCACCCGAGATTCTGTCAATTTGTGATGGTTGGTCGGCGGGCGCAACCGATGCTGGTGTCCCGATGTCATACCTCGATGTCTTGGCGTTGTGGACCGGAGACCTTCCTCCGGAAGTTGACTATTTTGGCTCTGGTGGCCCGAGAATGGGCAAGGTGCCTCCACTAGCCTGCTCCGGAGTCGCAGCATGGGGCGATGCCACAGTTGACGGCAAGCTTGTGGCAGGAGCCTCAGGAGATTTTGACGCGACGTACACGGTAACCATCGTTGCATTTCCGGAAACAGGCAACAATTTCATATTTACACCTTTTGGCGCTACCGGTGATGTGCCACTCATCGGTGGCGTCCATTTATTTGGTCATCCTGGAATGAATAACAGGGGGCTAGCCTACGTCCATCATGGCGGTACACCTAAGATGATTGAGCCCCAAAAGTACTGGGGCTATGGGCTCAGACGAACTACGTCCATTTTGCATATTCTCCGTTTCGCCAGCAGCGCTAAGGAAGCAAGGGAAATGGAGCTCAGTTACCCAATAGGAGATGTTGGCCTCGATAGTGGCACAGTCGGCGGGTTTTATGCTGACTCCACATACGGGTACGTTCTTGAAAGCCGGAAGGATCCTGTTCTCATTCGTGAAGCGGGGCTAATGGGAGAGACGGACTTTCTCTACTCCGCGAATAGTGCGCTTCATCCCGAAGCCAAACAGGCGAAGTGGATGCAGGAGCGAGCCAAGAACTGGCGGTGGCACAAGAACGGAGGTTGGTATCCAGACAAATTTTCTTTTTTCAACAGGTACAACATGATTTATTACGGGAGCAATCTCCGAAGCAGGTATTTCTTCGACATACTTAATCAAGGCTTGCATCGCATCGACTTCGAATACATCAAGATGATTTATCGAAAATCGGGCGTCATGCCTTCGGGTGCGTGGAAGAAAAATGCATCGGCATGGAGGAAGACAGGGAAGTGGGGAGAGATCTCCGGAGCGAATGCCTCGAACGGGACAATTGGCATCATGAAACCGGACAACGGTGATCAGGGGAGGTACGCTTTCTGCGTCGGGCCGGGAACTCGAGGTATAGGACCGACATCGCCTTACTTCGCCTCCTTTAACCCGGTTTATGGCGAGACCAACACTTTCTGGGAGCTGAGGCTGGCATCCAGCCCAGAAGAAGTCACAGATCACTCCTGGAAAAAAGCCGCCGAGGACATCCAAGAAGCAAGTGAGAAGTTAGGGGAGCTTGTTGCGAATGAGGATGCCGCTTATCAGCCTTTGAAGGATCTGCTTAATCGCGCGGAAAGAGAATTCAAGACAGGCGAGCAGTTTAGGGATTCGGCTGCGAAGAATACCGGTGAAGATGCCATTTATGTCCTTGCTCGTGCTACACGCGCTTTTACTAGAGCTCAGGTTCGGGCAAGACAAGTCTCGAATGCACTCTTCCCGCCACCACGCACGCCTGAAGACCTCAAGGAGATAGTTGCTGCTATGACAGGTCAGGACATCATGATTGATGGAACGATGTGAGGCGTCCTCATATGCCATGGAAGATCGTTGATGATGGAGCATGATGACGATCTCCTTGGCCGTATTTCAATCGGATCTGTCTCATCCGCGTGCGATCAACACAACACCTCATGGTAGAGGTAGTAGAAGGAGATAACTTTGGCAAAAAATATGGTACGTGTGGGTGTCAATGGCTATGGTGTCATCGGAAAACGTGTCGCGGATGCTGTTCTGTTGCAGCCGGATATGGAACTTATCGGAGTGAGTGATGTGGCAACCGATTATAGGGTAAAGGTCGCCTCTGTTCTCGGCTTGCGGGTTTTCTCCTCCTTGCCTGAAAAAGTCGCTGAGATGGAAGCGGCTGGCATCCCGGTTGAAGGCACCCTCGATGATTTATTGGCTGCGATTGACGTAGTGGTTGACTGCACACCGAAAGGTGTGGGCGCGAAAAACCTGGAAAGATACCGGCGTGCCGGCGTCAAAGCCATTTTCCAGGGGGGAGAGAAGCATGAATTGACCAATCACTCCTTCGTGGCGCAGGCGAACTATGAAACGGCGTTGGGGCTCGATGCGACTCGCATTGTTTCATGCAACACGACCAGTACGGTCCGCACTTTAACCGCGCTGCAGGAAGCTGGTTTACTCAAAAGCGCGCGCGGGGTCCTGGTGCGCCGCGCTACCGACCCGTGGGAATCGGATCATAGTGGAATTATGAACACCGTCGTGCCCGAAGCGCGTATCCCAAGCCACCAGGCACCGGATGCAAAGACGGTGGTGCCCGATCTTGATGTGGTCACCATCGCGGCGAAAGCCGCCCATACACAGACACACAACCATTACTGGATTGTGAACCTGAACCACCCGGTCGATCGCGAGCAGGTGCTGTCCGCATTCCGCGCCGCACCGCGCATCGCATTCATTCGTATGACCGATGGCATCGTGGCCCTCAACAGCACGATTGAACTCATGAAGGACCTTGGCCGGCCGCGCGGTGATATGTGGGAGGTAGCCCTTTGGGAGGATGTGTTAACCGTGCATGGATCCGAGTTGTACTACACCTATCAGGTCTACAACGAGGCCGTCGTCATCCCCGAAGTTGTTGATGCCGTCCGCGCCCTCGCCGGGGTTGTTCAAGACGGCCGAGAATCCATCCGCATGACCGACGCAGCTTTAGGGATGAGGCGTGAATTTCTTCTTGGATGAAATCGAGGAGGTAGACTATGAATACTGAAATCGTATTGCCGCTCTCAGACGATAGAGCAGAATTGTCTGAGGTTGGGGGCAAAGGAGCCTCCCTGGCAAAGTTGTCCGCAGCTGGATTGCCTGTGCCAGAGGGTTTTCACGTGACCACAACTGCGTATCGTGAATTTGTGAATCAAAATGAGTTGCAGGATTACATTCTCACCGTGTTGGAAGGGGTTGATGTTTCTAGGCCAGTCACCTTAGAGAGGGCCTCAAACAGCATTGGACAAGCGTTTGACGCAGCACAGATCCCTTCCGATGTAGCCCATGCCATCATTGAAGCCTATGCATCTTTTCCCGGCATCGATCCAGCGGTGGCGGTTCGTTCGTCGGCGACTGCTGAGGATTTACCGGAAGCGTCCTTTGCAGGGCAACAGGAAACCTATCTCAACGTCCGGGGCGCAGATGCTCTCCTGGAAGCGATCAAAAAATGCTGGGCCAGCCTATGGACAACTCGCGCCATCAGCTATCGCGCCCGGCAAGGGATCTTGAGTGAACATGTTTCAATGGCTGCAATTGTGCAGGTGCTCGTACCCGCAGAGGCTGCGGGTATTCTTTTCACCGCAAATCCCATCAACGGCAGACGCGATCAATTAATCATCAACGCAGCTTGGGGCCTGGGTGAAGCCGTTGTTGGGGGTCTGGTGACTCCGGACACCTACATCATGGACAAAGAGACTGGACGCGAGCAGAAACGTGAGATCGCCGATAAGCAGGTAATGACCGTGCGTATAGCAAACGCCACTGAAGAACAACCTGTGGCGGAAAACCTGCGGCGAGTACCTGTGCTTGACGAGGATTCCGCTAGCGAACTTACCCAACTCGGCGTGAAGATAGAGGAGATTTACCAAATGCCAATGGACGTTGAGTGGGCGATTTTCGATGGGAAGTATGCCATTCTCCAAGCGCGACCCATCACGGCTCTTCCCGAACCTGAACCTGATCCACCGACTGAATGGAAGCTGCCAAAAGGAAACTACGCCGCACTGCGCAACAACATCGTTGAATTAATGGCTGATCCTTTGACACCCTTGTTCGGATCGTTGGGGCTGGCGGCCGTGAATACCAGTATGAACCGCTTACTTGAGCATTTCTTCGGTCGACCTGACTTGATGCCAGAAGGCCCGATCATTTTGGTTAATAGCTACGCCTATTACAACGGATCGCTAAAACCCTGGCAAATTGCCCAGATCCTGTTCAGAAGCGTAGGGATTGCCAAGCGTATGTTTCGTGGTGCGGTAGAAAGGTGGACGCAAGAAGGGCGTCCTCAGTACCTCGCAGCCATTACCAGATGGGAAAAACAAGACTGGCGTACTGATTCATCCTCAAACATTCTGGCCGGGGTGCGCGAACTTGCGGAAGCGGCCATCGATGCCTACCTGGCACTCGTCTCAGGTGTCCTTCCAGCCGCATGGATCAGTGAGGGCTTGTTCACATTGGTTTACAACATCTTGATCAAACGCCGCAAGGATCCGTCGGCGCCAATTTTTCTGCTTGGATTTGACAGCCTTCCTATCCAGGCGGAGAAGTCGCTGTATGACCAAGCCGTGTGGGCTCGCGGCGATAAAAATCTGGCTGCCTATCTTCAGAATACGCCCACAGAGCAGCAAACTGTTCATCTCGAAAGTGGCGAAGTACCTCCTGACATAAATCCAGTTTCTTGGGGTGAATGGCGTACACGCTTCAGTACACATATGCGGCGCTTTGGTCATATGATTTACAATCTCGACTTTGGCAATCCGGTCCCCGCGGACGATCCAAGACCCATTCTGGAAACAATCAGATTGTATATCAGCGGGCGTGGGGTCGATCCGCATTCACGTCAGCAAGCTGCAGCGGAGCAGCGTGAGCAGGCGGTGCAGGCCACGGAGAATAGGTTGAAACGTCTGCGTCGGAATCTTTTCCGCAAGTTTCTCACAACTGCGCAGCGGTATGCCCCACTCAGGGAGGATGGATTGGCCGACATTGGCCTCTGCTATCCTCTTCTTCGGCAGATGCTCCGTGAGATCGGTTCCCGCTTTATCAAGGCTGGAATGATCGAAGACCAGGACGACATTTTCTGGTTGAACCAGGACGAAGTCGAGCGGGCTACCGAGTTGCTGGATCGTGGTGGGAAATTGAATGATATGTCCGCGGTCATCCCTCAGCGTAAGGCAGCTTGGTATGCTGCGAGACGTATCTCCCCTCCAGTAGCATTACCCAAGATCACGGTCCCAGGTATAAGCAAACGAAAGACGAAGGCAAGACGCGGGAGGGGTTCTGATTGGAACACCCTCAAAGGCGTAGCCGCCAGCTCGGGCCGTTCCACCGCTACGGCGCGCGTCCTGCACGGTCCGGAGGATTTCGACCAAATGGATACAGGAGATGTGCTTGTCGCTGCAATCACCACACCAGCCTGGACTCCACTGTTTGCTCGGGCGGCGGCCGTCGTCACTGATGTGGGCGGTCCGCTTAGCCATGGATCAATCGTCGCTCGGGAGTATGGCATCCCAGCTGTCCTGGGCACCGGTCAAGCCACCCGTACCATTCGAAGTGGTCAAATTATAACCGTCGACGGTAATGAAGGAATCGTATACCTGTCGGACGGAGGGTCAGATCTCAAAGAAGACTAAAGGTTGAAGGAGGAAATGGATGGCATTAGATCAGAGACCCCATCGCGTGGCGGTTCAACAGACACAAGAACCAGTTTATGTTGCGGGACGTCCAACTGGAGGTGTACTGGCGAATCTTTATTCCACAGACAGTTACGCTGTGTTAAACGTGGGACTCCCGCGGTGCCTTCCTGAGCATATAAAGGTGACGTTGAGTCCAAAAGCGATCCTAGTAGAGGCGGAACTGCATCGTGCCCAAGCGACCGTGGAGAAGGAGCGCAAATATATCTTGGCTGAATTGCCTTATGGGAGAATTCGACGCGCGTTTCCTCTACCAGAGGGCGATTTTGAGCCACATGCCGTTGAGGCTCATTTTCAAAATGGTCTATTGACCATCACCATACCCACGCATGATCGCGACGCCTACCTGCATGAAAAGCGTGGGAAGAAGAAACTGCCTGAGGAGGTTTGAGTATGGGAACTGGGGGATGCGCGGTGAGAAAATAGCCTCCCCCATTCCTTTCATCTCGTGGTGGAACAAACACAGATTCGATACGACCATGTTCCCAAAATGGGAGGATGACAAGCTTGACCGGATTCGACGGCCTTCATTAGGAGTGACTTTACTCTTCTACAACTCGAAAAAAAATTCTGGACATGGAATTCCGTCATGGAAAAGCTAGTAAACCTTGAAAAAGCCTTACCTTCAGATTCAGTTCGTGGTAAGAAGCCGGTTGTCATTGGCTTGGTGGGACGTGCAGCATCGGGCAAAGATAAGGTCGTGAACCGCCTAAACCAGAAATTTGGTGTACCGATTATTTCGACTGGAGATATCACTCGTGAGATTGCAGAGAATGAGGGATTGAAATCTACTCGAGATAACCTCCAGCAAATCTCAAAGAAGTATTTCCAAAAGTATGGGCCTGAATACTTTGCACAGAAGGTATTGGAAAGGATCAAGCAGGAGTCCTCGCCCGTGGTTGCTTGGACGGGAATTCGTACCCCCACCGATGTCCAAGTTTTCAAGGAGGCATACGGGGAGCGCTTGCATATCATTCACGTGCAGGTGACCGATCCTAGGATTCGTTTCGAAAGGAGCCGTCTTCGGGCTGAAGCCCGCGATCCGGCGAGCTTCGAAGCGTTCTTGCGACAAGAGGATGCCGAAGAAAAAATCTTCCAGGTTCATAAGGTGATTTCAATGGCGGACCTGACGATCAGCAACGATGGTTCTCTTGAGGAACTATATGCAAAGGTCGACGAATTGGCGATGCGGTTAGGACTTTCCCCAATGAGAAGATCTACGATGGCGTGATCCATAAATGACACTATGGGCGTCCTAATTCTCGGATGGAGAGTCAGGTGACAAAGAAGACCAAGCTAAGAAGGAGGGAGACGTTGCCTGCAGGTTTCAGAAAAGGTCATGGACCTTTCACCCGGGAGGTGCACTGGCGATGTTTTATTCGTTGTCCGCCTCCGTATGTGAACAGTCTCCGCCGCATTGAGGTCCATGGACGGTCAATCCTCAAGCCACATCAAGGACCTCGATAGGTGAGGGTGCCGTTTCATGGCCCGACTTAAGCCCTCGGTTCGTGCCATAGAGGCGTCTCTTATGAGTTCTCCTTCATCCACTCCCACCACTGTCCCCCTCGACAAAACGACTTGGCCATCAATTAGGATCGTGTCGAGGTTTGGCGCGGTGATGCCAAAAATGGCTGTCATGTAGAGGTCATTGATCGGAGCCAGCTCTGCCTTTTGCAAATCAATCAAAAGTAGATCCGCTCTTTTACCAGGCTCTAAAGACCCGATATGCTCCCCTAGTTGGATCGCGTTCGCAGCGTCTAGGGTGACCATCTCGAGCAGCTTTTGCGGCGAAAGCCTGCCCTGGTCACCAGAGCGGAATAATTGCACGGTTGATGCAATGCGGAGTTCTTCTAGAATGTTCATGTTCCCTGTTCCGGCTGCAGTGTCTGTACCCAATGCAACATTGACCCCTTTTGCCAATAGTTCGGGTACGGGCGTGACATTACTATGCAGGTATGAGACCTGTGATGTCGGACAGAAAACGACGCTGACCTGATGAGAGGCCAAGCGATCGATGTCTGCATCCCCCACAAAAACACAGTGCGCTGCCAGCACATCCGATCCCAGAAAGCCAATCCGGTCGAGGAGTTCGACAGGCGTTACACCGTGCGTTTGGCGTATATATTCGATTTCCTGCGGCGATTGAGCCAGGTGAATGTGGAGCAGGACGTTTTCCTTATCCGATATTCGTCTCAATTCAGACAAGGTCTCGATCGACACGGTTTCCGGGGAATGAGGGGCTAGGGCGGGGATGATACGCGGGGTTCGATTCCGCCATTCGCGCAGGAACCGAAGGGCTCGTACCTTCTCATGCTTCCCGGTGAATGCGGCCAATCGGTCCGCGATTGTATGACCAAGAACTCCGCGCAGGCCAACAATCTCGACCGCGCGTGCGATCGCATCCATGAAGTAGTAATGGTCGACGATCGTCGTAGCTCCACCTTTCAGACATTCTACTGCCCCCAGTAGTCCAAGATGATAGACATCTTCGGCCTCTAAGTTCTCTTCAATGGGAAACATAATGGCATAAATTGAACTGGGATCACCCGCATAAAGACCTCGAAATAAAGCCATGGCGATATGTGTGTGCGTATTGATAAGACCTGGCAATGCGAGTTTTCCAGATGCATCAATCGTCTCCTTGGGATTGGGATACCTTGCTTGCAATGCTTTCGAATTCCCTACTTCGAGAATTTGTCCTTCGTGGATTGCAAGCCCTCCATCCAGAAGAACCCGCCTTTCTTTATCCATCGTGATGACCTTGGCATGGGTGATGAGCAAGTCAGGATTTCTCATGGCGTGGATTTCCTTTGAATCGATTTGATCTGGGCTAGAAAGGTCGAGAACGTACCTCATCCAAAGATGAACGTCTTATTCGTGTACGGGAGGCGGATTTTACCTTCACGCATCTCGCTTTCCAAGGGCACATCGTGTCAGCCTATGAGACTGCCTCCTCACTGGATGCAACAAGCCATATTGCTTATAGATGGCTTGGTGGAAAGGCGCTAGCCCTCTTCGAAACCCTTGAATATGCTGAAACGGAATACGGATGTCTCTAACAGATAAGGGAATTCAGATCTCGGAAATTGAACAATACAACAAGCGAGCGGGAGTTTTCCCGATGTCCGATCTTATCAGCGCGAAAGATTCAATAGCGGCTTTCACTCAGATCTGTCTTCAGGATGCTTTGAACCTCGTGATCGATGTTCTCGAAACCCGCACTCCTGATGGAAATTGCGGACCGGATTGCGTCGACGGTTTCTGTATCCAGACCTGTAGCAGTACCGTCGCAAGTGTCATTCAGATCGGCGCTAGCAGAATTGAGGCTGGCTTGGGAGCAGTTCCTGCCGACAAAAGCATTGCCAGTATGATCGATCATACCATGCTCGAAGCGGAGGCGGTCCCGGAGGATATTGAAAGGCTTTGTGATGAAGCAGAGAAGTATGGTTTTGCTTCTGTCGTCGTCAACCCGGCAAACGTGAAGCAAGCCGTGGATAACTTGACTGCGTCGGAGGTGAACGTCGGTACAGTGATTGGATTTCCATTAGGTGCGACGCTAACTGAAGTCAAGGCTTTCGAGACCGAAGGAGTGACTGAAATTGGTGCTGACGAAGTCGATATGGTGATTAATATCGGTGCGCTTAAGGCGAGGAATCATCAAAAGGTCGCGGAAGAAATTGAGAGGGTGGTCGCAATTTCCCACACCCGAGGCGTCAAAACAAAGGTGATCCTCGAAGTGTCGCTTCTCGCCGATGAGGAGAAAGTCATCGCCTGCTTACTTGCAAAGGAGGCAGGTGCTGATTTTGTCAAAACTTCAACCGGTTTTGGTCCTGGGGGTGCCACTTTGGAGGATGTCGCCCTTATGCGGCGTGTCGTAGGATCGAGTATTGGCGTGAAGGCGTCGGGTGGGATTCAGACGTTGGATCAGGCCAGGGCGATGATCGAAGCGGGTGCGACACGGTTGGGTACCAGCGCGAGCGTTCAGATCGAACACCAGGTTCGGGAAGAGATCCAAAATAGCCTAATTCCGAGGAAGTAGGGAAAAAGCTTCCGCGTGGGATTAAATCAAAATACTGAGAGAAATCTTTACAAGCAGGGGGACTCTTTGCCAGCTCCACCCGATCCAAGGTTAAGGTTGTAATTAACCCTGCAATCACCCCTTTGGGTCATGACAACAATACTCGCCGGTGACTAGACTGTGCTGAAAGCTTTTTTCACCTGCAATCATGGAACGAGAAGGATAAAGTTTCATGAAAAGATAGACCGTAATGGGGCAAGAACCCCATACCTTGGACAGCAGCACGATGATTACACAGCTTCCTGTTGAGCACCGGATCTATCTGAAGGGAGCAAACATCGTAGGAGGACAACCATGTCAATGTTTATCACGGATGATTGCATTTTGTGCGGTGCGTGTGTGCCTGTTTGCCCTAATGATGCAATCTCCGAAGGTGAGTTTGTGTACGAAGTCGATTCAAATCTCTGTACTGAGTGTGTGGGATTTTACGACACGCAACAGTGTGTAGAGGTCTGCCCTGTAGATGCCGTAATCTTCGATCCCAACAACAGGGAGACCAAGGATGAACTCAAAGCGAAGTATCGTCGATTGCATCCAGGTCGCGAACCAACCGGTGGTTGGGATTGAGATTCGGGATCTTCCCGAGATGATACTCATAATTGGCAACAGCCATGAAGAGATCAAACGAGGAGGTGAGACAACGCGATGCCTGGGTTTGGAATGGAATGGGTTGGGCTAATCATCGGGTTTCTATTCTTGCTCGCAATAATCCTGGGGATCACATATGGTGCCCGAGCGCTAGGCCGATATTCATCGGGCCGAAAGGATCTCTCGCAAAGCAGTCCATATTCTGCACTGGGAGAATCCACGGTGATCAATGCGCACCTCTTGTATTTGATTACCGTGATCAATCACTGGCGGAAGTTTGCCGGCTACGAGTTCGGAGGTTGACGTGGACCGGGTCGTGCAGAGCGTCATCAAAGAGGAAAAGGAATCGAACGTCCTGAACGACCTGATTGATCGGATCGAACGGGAGCGCGCACGAAGGGCGGTCCCGGACGACGGGCGAGGACCAGCGATGGTCGGCTGGCTTTGACTTTTATCCGGAGGCGAAGCTGACGGAAGGAAGGTGAAAGAGTGACGTTGCTGATGGGGTTCGGGACGGGGTTCCTGGTGGGCGTGATCTTTGCGGTGGCCCGGCTTCAGGTGCCGGCTCCGTATGACGTGGAAGGCGTGGCGGGCGTGGCCGGGATCACGATCGGATACCTGGTGATCGAATTCTTCCGTGGACGGGCGGAGTCATGAGCGGGTTCGCACCTACAATCCTGATCTTTGGCGAAGGATCGCCAATCTTGAAACATCAATTTCTGATGCCTGTTTTTGGGGGATAGTGTAACGACAACTCGAATGAGGAGTGACGCGCAATGACTACAAATAACATGAGCTTTCGAATCGCTGGCAAGGCAGGCCAGGGTGTGGCATCAACCGGTGCCGGCTTTTCCTTGGCACTTGCCAGAGGCGGTTTAAATCTCTTCACCATGCAGGACTACATGTCCCGTATACGAGGAGGTTTGAATTATTTCCAAATCCGGATCGCCCCATATGAGATCTACACACATACCGACGAAGTTAACCTCCTCATGGCGATGAATCGAGAAGCCTTCGAGACCTACCGCAAAGAGATCAAGCCCGGCGGAGGGATCATCTACGATCAAGATATGAAGGTAGATGGAGCCGCGCTGCAGGATCAAGGGATTAAGGCATTCGCTTCGCCGATCTATGAGATCGCGGAGGAGGTAGGTGGAAACCGCTTGATGGGTAATACCGCGGCTGTGGCCGTGGCCAGCGGGATCACCGGATACAGTTTCGAGAATATCGGTGGGGTGATCGAGAGTAATTTTGCCAGGAAAGGCAAGCAAATTGTGGAGGCAAACCTTCGGGTCGCAGAGCTAGCATACGATTTTGGTAGAGATACCTATTACGAAGGCTTCGAATACCATCTCGAAGTAGTGGATCGACCCTCTCGTATGATAATCAATGGGAACCACGCCTTTAGTCTGGGAGCGCTGGCTTCAGGATGCCGTTTCGTCTCAGCGTATCCGATGACCCCAGCCACCAGCATCATGGAGTGGTTGGCTTCTCGCGCCGAGGAATACGGTGTCTTGGTGAAGCAAACTGAAGACGAGATCGCGGCCATGTGTATGGCCATTGGTGCCAACCACATGGGAGTTAGAGCAATGACGGTGACATCTGGGGGTGGATTTTCCCTGATGGTGGAGGCTCTGGGTCTGGCAGGAATGACGGAAACGCCGGTCGTCGTGGTAAACGTCCAGCGTCCCGGCCCCTCCACAGGTTTAGCAACCCGAACGGAGCAAGGCGACTTGCGCTTTATGCTTCACGCCTCCCAAGGTGAATTCCCTCGCCTGATACTGACACCGGGAACCATAGAGCAGGCTTTCGAGGCGGGTGCTCAAGCTTTTAATTTGGCGGAAAAATACCAAACTCCTGTGATTGTCCTCTACGATCAGTTTCTGGGGGTCTCCACCAGACTCCTCGAGCTAGACGCCTTGGCATTCGACCGGGTAATGATCGATCGCGGGGCGCTCATAGGCGCCGAGGAGCTGGATAACGTGGAAGGCGAGTACTTGCGCTACGCGTTTACGGAAACCGGTATCTCCCCACGCGCCTTACCAGGATCGCATGAGAAGGCATTCTTTACCGTTGTTTCTGATGAACATGGCGAGGATGGCCATATTCTTGAAGATCGAAAAAATCGCATCCGGATGATGAATAAACGGATGAGAAAATTAGAGACCGCCCGTGAAGATCTCTGGCAGCCGGAGCTTTATGGCCCGGAAAGCGCAGACGTCACATTTGTTGCCTGGGGCTCAACGTATGGACCACTACGAGAGGCCGTCGATTGGTTGAACGACGATGGGGCTAGCGCTAACATGCTGCATCTGTCCCAGGTCTGGCCTTTTCCCGATCAGCAGGTACGTGAGATCCTGGGCGATTCCCGCCGGGTAATCGGCGTGGAGTCGAACTTCAATGCGCAATTGGCAGGCCTGATTCGAGAGATAACAGGCATTCACATCGAAAATAATATCCTCAAGTACGATGGCCGGCCCCTTTCACCCAATTACATTATTCAATGCTTGGAGGAGGAGCGATTCAATGTTCAGACCATCTGACTTCACCGTATATCAGAAACCAACCTGGTGCCCTGGTAATCCCACATGCGGAAACTTCCATATCCTGGCTACTCTCAGGACGACAATGGCGGAGCTCGATCTCGCACCCCACCAGGCTATCATCTCCTCAGGCATAGGTTGCGGGAGCAAGGTGCCCGATTATTTGAAGATCAACGGCTTCATGGGCATTCATGGCCGCCCTCTCGCCGTGGCTTCGGGATTTGAACTCGCCAACGACGAGTTGGTCGTGATTGCCATCACGGGTGATGGTGATGGGTATGCCATTGGCGGCAACCACTTCATCCACACCATGCGCCGTAATCTCAACATAACCCACATCGCCCAGAACAATCAAGTTTATGGCCTCACCAAAGGGCAATACTCACCGACCTCAGAAAAGGGTTATAAATCCAAAACCTCTCCATACGGAGCGATAGAACCCCCCATAAACCCGCTCACGCTGGCGCTCGCCGCCAACGCCAGTTTCGTTTCGCGCACGTTCGCAGGTGACAAGGAACACATGCTACGCATTTTCAAGGAAGCCATCCAGCATCGAGGGTATGCCCTGGTGGATGTGCTTCAACCCTGCATCATCTTCAACCGAATAAACACCTATGACTGGTATGGCGCACGTGTCTACGATGTGGAGACCGAAGGACACGATCGGCGTAACAAATCCACCGCTTGGGAGTTGGCTCAAGACTGGGGAGATCGGATCCCTATCGGGGTGCTCTTCCAAGAAGAACGTCCTACCTACGAGGATCAGGAAGTCGCTCTCCAACAAGGATCGTTAGTGAAACAGGAATTGAAGCCTCTCAGCGCCGATCAGGTTGAACGGTTGAAACAGCGCTTTGTGTGATGATCCCTCCGGGATAGTCGACAAGGAGCAAAGGGTTTCACGATATGGCCATGGTCCATGAGCTCGCCAGCTTTGTTATCAGGTCCACATATGAAGACCTTTCCGAGGAAGCCAGGGCTCAGATCAAGATCCGGGTCCTGGATTCGCTGGGCTGCGCCATTGGAGCGTTAGGAGGGGAACCGATCGAAATCGTGCGTGCTCAACTTGAGGACTTCGATGGTGCCGGGAGCTGCACGCTGATAGGCGGGGGACGTGCAGCTCCGGATCGAGCTGCTTTTTATAACGGTGCTCTCGTACGATATCTCGATTATAACGATAGCTACTTATCGAAAGGAGAAACCGGCCATCCCAGCGATAACATAGGTGCGACGCTTGCTGCTGCAGAATACGCCAGAGTGAGTGGGAAAGAGTTCATGACGGCATTGGCGGTGGCCTATCAGGTTCAATGTCGCTTGAGCGACGTCGCGCCGGTGCGACACAAGGGGTTTGACCATACGACCCAAGGTTCATACGCCGTCGCTGCTGGAGTCTCAAAGGCTTTGGGGATGAAAGCCGAACAAACAGCGCATGCGATTGCCATCAGCGGTGCGGCTCTCAATGCCCTGCGTGTAACACGTACAGGGAGATTATCCCATTGGAAAGGTCTCGCATACCCCCACACCGCCTTCGGAGCTACGCATGCGGCGTTTCTTGCCATGCGAGGGATTACGGGCCCGCTTGAAATCTTTGAGGGGAATAAAGGGTTTATGGATGCAATAGCCGGTCCGTTCGAGATCGACTGGTCGAAGGAGAATCTAGAACGGGTTACACGTACCATAATCAAGAAATTCAACGCGGAAATTCATTCCCAATCGGCCATTGAAGGTGTTCTCGAATTAAAGTCCGAGTATGGGTTGAACTCCGAGGCCATTGAGAAAATTGAAATAGAGATTTTTGACGTAGCCTATCACATCATCGGTGGGGGAGAAGAAGGGGCAAAGACCCTGGTCCAGACCAAGGAGGAGGCCGATCACAGCCTACCGTATATGCTTGCGGTCGCGCTGTTGGATGGAGAGGTTACACCAGCCCAGTACCGATCGGAGCGGATCCGACGAGAGGATGTCCAGAAGTTGCTCCGCAAGGTGGAGATTCGCCCGACGGAGAGCTACAGTAGATTATTCCCGGACCTGATGCCTTGCCAGTTGACCGTGTCGTTGAAAGACGGTCGCATCCTCCGGAAGGAAAAGATGGACTATGAAGGGTTCTTCACCCGGCCCGCGTCTTGGGAAAGTGTCTTAGATAAATTCAAGAGGTTGGCCGCTCTTCATGTCGAGCCATCTCTAAGTGATGAAATTGTTGCCGCCGCTGGTGCTCTTGAGAATATTCAGGCTGGTGATCTGGCCGGACTTCTAGGGAGGGTCTCCATGCCTCGGGGGATTGTTTGAGGATGAATTTAGATGTGGATAAGGAAAAGGCATTTGATTTTCTTAGGATGAACTATCGGCAATCCAAGCCAAGGTCGTTGGGAATCACCGAGATCAGAGGACCGTATTACACCCCCATGGGCAAGCGTTACCTGGAGGATATCCTGGAGAGCATGGGGGAGTATGTTGACTCGCTGAAATTTGCGGGTGGATCCTTTACGCTGATGCCAAAACCGATCCTCAAGGAGATCATAGATCTTGCTCACCGCTTCGATGTGTTGGTCTCTACCGGTGGTTTCATGGAATACGTGCTGACTCAAGGTGAGGATGCTGTAGATCAATACATCCGCACATGCCGAGAATTAGGATTTGACATCATTGAGATTTCAAGTGGCTTCATAAGCATTCCTATTGATGATTGGCTGCGTATTGTGGAGAAAGTCCAGAAGGCAGGTTTGAAAGCGAAGCCGGAAGTGGGGATCCAGTTTGGTGCAGGTGGTGCTACAGCGACGCAGGAGCTTGAAGCCGAGGGTGTCCGAGATCCCGAGATGATGATCATTCAGGCCAAGCGCTTTCTGGAGGCGGGCGTCTCTCGGATCATGGTTGAATCGGAAGGGATTACGGAGAATGTCAAGATCTGGCGAATGGATGCGGTGTCGAAAATCATCAACGCTCTTGGTCTTGAAAAATTGATGTTCGAAGCAGCAGAACCAGAGGTCTTTTCCTGGTATGTGAAAACCTTCGGTCCTGAAGTAAATCTATTTGTGGACCATAGTCAGATTGTTCAATTGGAAGCCCTACGCCAGGGGATCTGGGGTTCAAAAAGCCTATGGGGACGGGTCCTGACGTACAAGGAGCATTAAAAATCCGCTGTGAGGCAGACTTCTTCCTTTCACTTTCCCGATTGGATTATCCTTTGGAAATAAAGTGCTTCACCTCCAACTCGTGCTTGCTTTGAGGTTCGGTCGTCTCAAGTTTCTAATTCCGTTTCCGTTCGAGAGGGAGGGCTGACGGGAACGGCTCTGTATGCGTAGATGCCACAATCAGCCCTCCAGGTGTTCTCGGACATCATCCTGCGATAGACTGAAGATTGCAATGGCCGGTCCATCGCCGCTCCACAATCCACCGGCAGTCGAAGTTGCCCTAAAGAAGCACTCATTGGAATACATGTTCGGCGTAATTTGTTATGGGATCACTACGCTGAACACGACGATCACTGAAGCGTAATTCAAGTTTGACTTCGAGCAGAGATCCAATCAGAAGACCTCAGCGAAACAGTTGGATTCCAGCTATTCCGTTATATTGTTCCCTACATGTCATCCATCGACATAGGATCGCCTGCTTCTCGCCTTTTTTTCAAGAATTTTTCCGGATCGTTGTCGAACATGGCCTTGTGTGTCGGGTTCATGAAATAATACGTCTCACCCTTGTACTCAGATGAAGGGGCCGTATTCTCATCAACCATCATTCCACAAACAGGACAATTTGCCATTTTCTTTACCTCCTGGGCGGTTATAAAGAAAGCTGTAGTCAGAATGTGTGTGGCCAGCTTGGGATCAACCCCAATATAAGGGCATTTTATTTAATGCCTTGGGCAGGAAAGTTCGGTCATCCCAACCACGAGCGAACCAGGGACTCACGAGATAGTTAGCGTTTTCACCTCCTATTATTTTGCATTTATGGTGGTTAGCTCCTTTTGCCTCAAGATTATTATGAGCACGCTATTTGTGTCATGACCTAAATGGATTAATGTTGGGTTGTTTAGTTTCATCATCCCAAGTTCATCGACTTCTTCTTAATCACCGTTGCATGCGTAAGATTCAATCGTTCTCCGCGGCTGATAAGCGTAGCAAGATGTTAAAGTGCTGAGACCTGAATTGGAAGGTGTCTTATCCGTCAAGTTCATTGAAGGTGAGCAGGCCCATCAACCTGGCTCTCGCCGCGGCCTGAGTCCGGCTATTGACACCGAGCTTGCCATAGATGTTGCGAGAGTGTCCTTTCACAGTGTTGTGGGAGAGGAAAAGCCTCTGTGCGATCTCCCGGTTGGATAGCCCTTCGGCAATGAGATGGAGCACCTCCAACTCGCGTTCGCTGAGTGGCTCGACTATCTCGTCCGCTTGATCAGGCGCTAGAGAGCCGATCGCGCGGATTGGCTCGGCATCTGGAAAGGCGGCAAGCAACCTGCCGACGTACTCTGGCATCAACCCGCGAGATGCTGCCTCATGCAACAACCGTCCCATCGCTGGCCCCTCGTCTACGAACAAGCGAACATACCCCTCCGGCTCGCCGAGCGTGAGCGCCTGCTGCAAAGCTGTGATAGCGCCTTCGATCTCCTCCACTGTCTCCAAAGCAAGTGCCTTGAGAATCGCCAACTCCATAACTTGCTCGTTCCAACCCCTTACCTCGGAGAGTTGCAGTTGGGCATTTACAAACCGAATCAAGGGCTGTATGGTTTGCTGACGCTCGGTAAGGGGCATCTCCCTAACATGTTCTAAGCGCACCCTTGCCGAGACAATATATCGGATGGGAATCGCCTCTCGGAATGGGATGGATGCGGCAATGTCGATTTCCGCAGCCAAGTCAGCTCCGTCTTTCTCGAGCCATTTATATGCAAGTCGCCGTGTGGCCGGGTTGTGCTGGGCCTCCCTCAACCACAATAGAGCCTGCAACGTGGCAGCGAGATGTTCAGCTAAGGGCGAGCGTGGCTTTATCAGCAGTATGACTTCCTGCGCACGTTTCCAATCTAGTCGTGCTTGATAGAGCCTGGCAAGATCCGCCTCAGCCAACACTCGAACCTCATGGTTTCCCGTTAGACTGATCAAATCTAACCCTTTAATCAACATCTGTTCTGCTGTTTCAAGGTCGTTTTGTTGATATAAGATTCTCCCGCGAATGATGTGAAGCAAGCCTGTAGCGGGAGAGAGAAGCTTTCCCTGTCTGGTTGCGAACTGTAGTGCGTCTAGGCAATTGGCTTCAGCATCTCGGAGCCTTGCTTGTCGGATGGCGATCATTGCCTGCCCGGAAGGGATTCCTATTGTCAGGTAGTCGAACTTGCAGGCCTTCGCGTGGTGGAGGGCTTCTTCATCGAAGGGGACGGAAGAGGCGACATCGCCAAGAAATACATGACATACCGAAATAAAGTGAGCCAGCATGCTTCGTAGCCAGTGCTCTCCCTGCTCCACAATATCTTGGGCATCCGTCGCCAGCTTGATCGCGCTGTGGGGATCTTCGCCATTGAACAATTCCATCCCTGCGCGTAAGGTACAGATGTGTGCAGTGACACGTTGATCCCTGCTGCGCGCCTGATCGTCGCTGTCTCGCTCCATCGTGGATAAAGCGCGTTCCGCTTCATTGGCCCATTCCGCGACAGCGGCTGGTGGATCAGAATAATTTGCGAACCATAAGGTCCACGCGAAGAGTACGCATAGAAATGGGCGAGAACGGAATGTGTCTGTCGGAAGGCGTTCAAACCAGCCGCGGACCTTTCTCACCTCACCTCGGGATAGCGTGGGAAGACCGTGTGCGGCAATCACATCCATAGCCCGCTCCTGGTCATCACGGGCTAACGCGTGTTCGATGGCTTCAGTGAGGTATCCATTCGCTTCGTGCCATTCGCTTGCTCGTTGATGGATATCGTCAACTTCTGTGGGCATCCTCAACTGCAGCAGGTTCTGCAGCAGCTCGTTGAAAAGGTGGTGGTAGCGATACCACTCCCTACGCTGATCCAACGCGACTGTAAATAGATTGGTCTTCTCCAGATTCTCCAGGATGCGCTGGCTCTGTGAATCCATTCCCCCACCGTACACCACGGCTTGGCATAAAGGGGCGCTCAAGCGCTTCAACACCGAAGTTTTCAGCAGGAATTCCTCGGTCTCGGGCGGGAGGCTGGTCAACACCTCGTCCACCAAGTAATCCATCACGTGCCGGTCGTCCCCTGCGAAATCGTGTAGAAAACGCCAGCGATCTGGCGCACTTCGAAGAGAGTGTCCGGCTAGCACCAGTCCCGCGATCCAGCCCTCTGTTCGTGCTTCCAGCATCGCGGCTTCAGATGTATTTAGCTCCAAACCAATAACATCGTTGAAGAAGGAAAGCGCTTCATCTCTTGAAAACCGTAAGTCTTTGGCTCGGATCTCTTCCATGTCCCCGCGTACACGCATGCGGGACAGCGGCAGCGGTGGATCTACCCGCGTTAATATCACCATATGCATTCCAGCCGGCTGGCGCTCCATCAGCGTAGCCATGGCCTCATGTATGGATACCTCTTGGATGGTGTGGTAATCGTCAAGGATGAGAACGAAGGATTCATCAATGGATGCGATTTCCCGGATCAAGCTTGTCACCAGCAGTTGGAGATCGGGGAGCGGTGTGGAATGCAGGGCCGTCACCACCGGTATACCAAATTCGGGATCTGCACGCTGCAAAGCTGCCACGAGGTAGGTCAGGAACTGGTGGGGGTCATTATCTCCTGAATCCAAGGAAAGCCATATGACTCTCCGTTCCAAGCTCTGAGCCCAGTCCTCAATAATTGTCGTCTTGCCATAACCTGCTGGTGCCGAGATAAGCGTTAGCTTTCCTGCCAGTCCTGTGTTGAGCCGCTCGATTAGCCGGGCGCGATGTACGATATTCAAGCGGGACTTCGGGAGGTATAGTTTTGTCTCAATCAGCGTGTCGACCATATAGCTTCCAGCCGTGTTAGGTGCAGTGTGGAGGGAACAGCGTCACAACTACGCTAGGAGCGCTATGTACGCATCCCCATAGCCCCGAACGAGGATCATCGCGCTAGGGGCATGGTTTCAAAGGTATCGCTCAATACAGTCGAGGTGGTTCACCCGCTCCCCTACGACTGCAAGCGTTCGTTGAAAGCAGACGTCCAATCAGTGTCCCCAAGGTTAGACGATCATCCAGGTAGAGTGAGAACTTCAACTATAAATTTATCCGAGGGATGAGAAGGTAGAAAGGGCAGAATGGCCTATCTTTGGATAGGCGATGAGGACATAGGTCTCGTTAGTTTGCTTGCTGAGTTTAACTGCCACGATAAGAGAACGGTGATCATCGAGCAGCGCTCGTCCTCGTGCATCTGATCGGTGATCTCATCGAAGACCGCTCGACTTGCGCTCAATCATCGTGAAACGAGAGGAATTCCACCCCATTCTTCTAAAACGAAGAATACAAAGATCGAGTTTATATTCCCTTACGTGTGTGGCCTATTGGGTCATAAATCCTTCTGATCGGTATTTCTCCTTCAATAATCTACGAAGAACATAACATTCGTCCTATGACGGGCCAAATGGCGCTAGCAAAGCCTGCTGCGACCTGTTATGGTGAAACGAAAGGCATCATAGCGTGGTCCGGCGGACGACATTTGTTTTGTGATCGTATTAATCACATGTACTTGGATTTATTCTGTGAGAACGAGGAGTGTGAAGAATGGCAACTAAGACATTGTCTCGAAAAGAGCGAAGAGCCATGAGGCAGCGACAAGCTCAACGTCGGCGTATTGCAGCAGGTGTTGCAATCTTGGGTGGAGTGGCTCTGCTTGTTGCTGTTGGCTGGTTGTGGTGGGGAAGTCGCCAATCGGATGTCGCTGCCTTCGATTACGGCCCTGAGGACATTGCTTCTGATCGGCCACTGCACGCGGTGCATGAAATGGGGGCTGGGCCGGCGATCCCATTTCTTCCCAAGGATGACCCGCAACCCAAGATCGCCCTCAATGAGGAGTTCTTCAACTTTGGGACCGTCGGCCCGACGGATGTCGTTACCCGGGAATTCGTGATCGCGAACGTGGGAGAAGCCCCACTGACGATCAGCCGTGTGTATACCACTTGTGGCTGCACAACCGCGGATTTAACATCGGCGGTCATCCCGCCCGGAAAAGTCTCGGTCATGACCCTGACCTACGATGCCGGCCTGCATGACGTGCAGGGGCAAACGGTTCGCAGGGGCGTAATCATTGAGAACAACGACCCTAAAAATTCAAACGTCGAGGTCTGGGTTCAAGCCACTGTGCTCAGCAACCCCTAAAGGCTTGAATGTGGAAACGGCTAAGCCGAGTGAGGAACTTCGAAAAGCAGGCCTCCGCTCCTGGCCCAAGATTCTTGCCTATGGCATCGTCCTCGCCATCCTCGGACTCTTGGGTTGGGGTTTGGTCCAAGGCTATGCCGGACCTCGCTCGGAAGGTCCGGCGCCAGATTTCACGCTTAATACTTTCGACGGTGAGCAAATAACCCTGAGCGATTTAAGAGGGCAGGTCGTTGTGATCAATTTCTGGGCCTCTTGGTGTCCACCCTGTCGTGACGAAGCACCGTACTTGGAATCCTCTTGGCGTAAGTACAAGGACCAAGGTGTCGTTTTCCTGGGAGTAGATTATGTCGATACAGAGACAAAGGCGCGCGCATATATCGCAGAGTTCGATATTACCTACCCCAATGGCCCAGACATCGGGACGAATATTGCACAGGCGTATCGGATCCAGGGCGTTCCTGAAACCTTCTTCGTGGGAAAAGATGGTACGCTGAGGGGTGTGAAAGTGGGACCTTTGTTCCCTCCGGAGTTGGATGAGAAGATGGTCGAGTTGCTGGCTGAACCCTATCCTCCTTAGAAAATGAATGAGATCGGATAGGTGATGACATATCTTGAAGATCCTGCAACCGAGGCGACCAAGGCCAGGTATGGTCGTCTAGCGCCGATTTATGATTTCGTTGAGGTCCTACCCGAGTTGCGGTATCGATCCTGGCGTGAGAGATTCTGGGAGAAAGTTAGGGGCAAGCTGTCTCGTGGAGAACGCCTGCTCGAGGTTGGTGTTGGGACGGGAAAGAACTTACCCCATTGGCCTCAAGGGATACGTATCTCTGCCATAGATCTCACACCGGGCATGGTGGCTCGAGCTCGCCGATGGGCAGCGAAACTGGGGTTGGAAGCTGAGATCGTGGACGGGGATGTACAACGCCTGGAATTCCCGGATGACAGCTTCGATGTTGCAGTGGCTACGTTCGTCTTCTGCTCGGTACCCAATCCACTCTTGGGTCTCCGAGAATTGGCGCGCGTGGTCCGACCAGGCGGATTGATATTTCTCATGGAACATGTCCGCTCCCGTAACCCATTGATGGGAAAATTGATGGACCTCTTAAACCCCCTCGTTGTCCGCTTGATGGGACTGAACATCAACCGGGATACGGTGGGGAATGTGATCCGATCTGGTCTCATGTTGGATCAAGTGGAGGACCTCGGAAAGGGCGGCATCTTTAAAATCATCCATGCGCATGTGTCATTCCCACATGAGGGAGGAAACGCTTGAACGTGCGGAGAAAGCTGTGGATTGTACTAAGCCTCATATCTTATTTGATGGTGTCCTGTGCTGGTGGTGCGCCAAATCTCATTTTGAGTGAGCTGGAAGTTGACCTCGGTGAAGTCGTAAATGGGGAGGTCAGGACGCTTGAGATACCCATTCGTAACGCAGGTGACGAGGCGCTGGTCATCGAGGCTGTAACCACCTCATGTGGCTGCACATCCGCGCGAGTCGAGCCAGCGACGATCAGACCTGGCGGGGCGGGTACGCTTATCGTGACCTATGATTCTGGGGCGCATGGTCCTGAAGCCAACGGTCTCTTCGTGCGACAGGTCTTCATTGCGTCGAACGATCCCGATCAGGCGGAGGCGGAATTCCGGATCATTGCTGAAGTCCTACCACCTGAATCATGAGGCTGGTGAAGAAGGAGCGCGCCACTTCTTTTTTGGATTCAGTCATCATGGTGGGACTATCACTATGCATTGTTTTGGTGCCCCGCTTGATTGAGCTCGCACCGCAGAGATAGCTCCGAGGCAGATAGAAAAAGTTTCCAACGACTTAAATTACACGAATCTTCCAGTAAGTTACGCCCATCAAGGAGGAGGCAAAATGGCTGAGTTGATTTCTATCCTGAGAGTGATCCACATCCTTTCTGCAATCTTGATGGCCTGGCCTTTCTACGCCTTGGTGGCCGTCAACCAACGCGTAAAACTCGGACCTCCATTAGGGGATCGGGTAGATACATACATAGAGAACATCATCAAGAACCGCACGATTCCCTGCTTTGTGTTTCAAGCGACCGTTGGGATCTCTGGCTTGGCGTTGATGTTTCTCCGAGGGCAGAAGCTCGGCCTGCTGGTTACAAATCCCGCCTTAGGTCTCAAGTTTGTCCTTTTGGGAGTGATGGGTGGACTATTATTCTTCGTGAATAATAGAATTCAACCACGCATTGATGCTTTGTTTGCAGAAGCAGGGAACCCAATTGCAGCTGATCTCGCGTCCCGGATTGGAGAATTGCGAGCGCGTCGGAAAGGGCTTGCATCAGTGTGTATGTTTGCGGCGTTCACGAGTGCCATGTTGGGTATGCAGGTCTGGGTACCCTTTCCGCTGTGGCTTTCGGCGATCTTAGTTCTTGCGATTGGTCTTTTCACTTGGAGAGCGTATCAGAGTGAAATTCCCTATGGATGGGTATAGTTCATTAAAACTTGGGTCCAAGCTACCTATTCATTGGTAGCGGCTAGTCGGGCGCCAACTCGGGTTCGATCACCCGGACAAAACTACTCAAGGGCTGGGCGCCTACGAGCGGTATGCCGTTGATGAAGAAAGTGGGAGTGCCCGTGACACCGAGCTCGACCCCTTCCCGGAAATCTGCCTGTACCTCATCATCATAACGACCACTATCCAAGCATTCTTCCAGGAGTGTTTGATCCATGCCCAGTCCTGATGCATATTGCACAAAGCCATTTCTGTCGAGATTATACCGTCCGGAAAATAGCGCGTCATGGAAGGCCCAATAGTCGCCTTGTTCGGCCGCGCAGTTCGCCGCACGAGCCGCCTCGAAACCAACCTGACCACCGCCCACGATTGGAAAATCACGATACACGAATTTGATCTGGCCCGCATAAGCGTCCATGAGATCCGTGAAGGTCTCTTGATGAAAGCGCTGACAGAAGGGGCAATTGAAATCGCTGAACTCAACGATCACGATCTGCGCATCGTCAGGGCCGAGCGCTGGGTCGTCGTCCAGGCTTACCTCTAAGCGCACAGGTTGCTGCTCCACAGGAGTGGGTGCGATTGGCAAGGATGTCACCCCAGGGCTCCCTGCTTCCGGTGAGTCGGTACGCCCCCAGATCAAGAAACCGCTTGCGAGGCCGACGACGAAGGTGAGAGGCAGCAAGGCTGCATAAAAATAGCTCCGTTTGAACCGCATGTACTCTGTCCATGATGAATCGGGATCTTGACGGTGCTCTGATGAATCGGTTTCCACGTGTTTTACCTCCGTACCCTGATGCTATCAGAGAATACGCTGAGGTCACGCGCTTTTTGGCGTGTTCCGATGTGGGTATTTTCCAGCTTGAGTGAATTGTTTGTTCACTTTCGAGCTTCTTTGCGGTTACAGGCCAGTAGAGTTCGCTTCGACGATATGCATAGGATCTTGGAAAGGTAGGGTGTGTAACCGAGGTTACAATCCAACAGCCGGTATTGACCTCTTTTCTGGTGAAAATAGGACAGCTGGAGAACGCCAGGGGAGAGAGTTCGCGGGTAGTGGATACTCTGAACATCTGTAGATTCATTACGTGTATGCGCTTTGGGTCGTTGATCAGTGCTCAATCCTTGGCGTTGCGCTCATTGTCGGGGGATTGTGGTGCTGCAGGGTTAATGTTCAGAAAGTTGATAGGAGCCATGATCCAGAAGAAGAGTTTTTCGATGAGGTCTGAAAAGGAAGAACGAGACCAACAAATCGCGAATCCTCAACTTGCTGTTGGGAAGCAAAATTAGCTAACGGCTCGCCACTTAGAGTGGGCTGCTGGGGGTGGGGAGGGGATAAGCTCAAATCCTCTGTTTGTTCACAAACATCGAGCCGCCTATGCATCACCCGCGCTACCTATGATGCTCATAGCCTTCATGATCAAGCGCTTCGATGTATCTTCTCGGATCTACGTCGAACGCCTTCTTACAGCCCGGCGCGCAAAAGTAGTAAATATCTCCCTTATACTCGGATTTCCATTCAGCCGTAGCCTCATCTACCTCCATGTCGCATACAGGATCCTTCGCCATGTCGCCCATCATGCCTTCCTTCATCACCCTTCCTGAGAGCCTATCATCGATCGACAACTTTGCATCAGCCTCACGAACATTTCCATCTACAGACTATTTCATTAACCATTATAGTTCCAGCGCTTTCTTAATCCCGAGCTTATATGCGAATTAGCGGGTGAGGTATCGCTATCCCCAATTCCTCTACGACTTATAGGATCTTGATGGAATGTAATCGACTGATCTTTATTATTTGCGTGGCCGGTGGAGGGACTGATTAAGACCAAGAACGGTGCCTCTCACAATCTCTTGCCTAAATTTCATAGCCAGCCGCCCGCTTTCCAATTCGGAACGCCGAGGATTCGGTGCCAGTGTCGATGCGTAGGGAGACGGCGCTGGGTGGTATTTCCAGTGCCGTGCCCTCTTTACTGTTCATGGATGGTTCCGTGCGCGCCAGTGCTTTGCCGGATTCGTTCAGGGCCTCAATGATAAAGACGTCCAGGTTGCGGCGCGCAGGGCCGTCGATCCTGCTGCCCGTCTTCAGGAATTTCGATCCGTGACAGGGGCACTTGAAACGGTTGCTTCCAGCTGTCCACCTGTATAAACATCCGAGGTGGGTACACACTTTGTAGAGGGCGCACAGTCCGGGTTGCAGTGGGTAGGCTTCAGGCTGCCGAGGATCGGACGTCGTTTCTGGTCCGATGTTCACCAGCCAAAAGCGCCCATCAGCGAATTCCTTGGGTCCTGCATCCGGAAGGGGTGCCTCCTCAAGAGGTATGGTAAAAACTCCGTCGAATTCTTCCTTCCGGAAACGAGGTAAGGCAAACCAGATGACCGCGCCGCCTGATCCGGCCATGAACATCACCATGGAGATGCCCCACAAGTAATTGAGGAATTCTCTTCTGGTCAAGGAGACGGGAGACGGTGTTGTCTCAATAGCTGATTTTTGCATCATAGTTTGACACTCATCTTCTTATTGGGCGTCCAACGGATATTGCTTGGTGTGTGTAAAGTAAGTCATTTGATATGTGTCTCTCTCCTCGCCAGCCTTGCTCTCTACAGGCTCGATTTTCCCCTCTACATCTCTTTCATCCTGGGAAAACGGGCGCTTGAGCAAGGCATCTACGAATTTGACCTCTATGCCTCGAGGATATGGACAGACATGATCCCATCCTCGACTTTATACTCAAAGCGATCTAGAGGACGGGGTGGAGGGCCAGCAAGTACTGTGCCATCTTTGGCGTAGTGTCCATCATGGCAAGGGCAAAAGAAGTGATCGAGGTCTTCTCGCCACGAGTAGCGGCAGCTTAAATGCGTGCAAACGTTCGAGAAAACGTCGTATTTACCGGTGCTTTTGCGGATGACGTAGACCCCATAACTTATTGCGGTGGCTTCCCAGCCGATTTGCTTTGTTCTGGTGAATGTGAAGAGTGTGGGTTCTCCTTCGACCAATGCGTCCACTGGTCCAAGAGGTACCCACGAATCTGTGTTTGTCTTCTTCAATCCGGGCGATATCAGGAAGCCAATAGCCGGCAAGCCCAAGACGGCTGAGATGAGACCTCCCAAGATAGCAACCACGCCGGCAACAAAGCCTCTTCGTGAAATCTCTCGGTCGTGCGTCGGTCCGTTCATCATCTATTCCCATTCGACCACAGAACCTGGAGGTCCTGAGCCCTGTCTCCATTCATGCCTCGATACTCACACGTCAGGAAGGAATCCTGGGGCACCTTCGTAATATCATTATTACGGGCTTTCTCAGATGTGGGGAGCGTCATTTGGCGCAGCGAGGATAGGCTTTTCCTACGGCGAACTTGTGAGTGAACAAAGGTAATGGGCGTCCAACAGGGTGGATCGGGAATGTAGGCTTTGCTGTATTGTAAACGGCCTTTTTAATCAACCCTTGTAACAGACATGAACGAAGGCCCGCCACTTGACTTACTGGGCGAGCCTCCCATCGATTGGGGGGTACATGTAATCATGCCGCAATCTCTTGTCCGCGCATCAATTGGGCGTTGATAGCCACGATCACCGTGCTCAAGGACATGAACAAGGCTCCAATCGCTGGTGAAAGGAGAACTCCGATAGGTGCGAGCACACCGGCCGCCAGTGGTATCGCCATGACGTTGTAACCTGTCGCCCAGATCAGATTCTGGATCATCTTGCGATAACTGGCTCGGCTTAGGGAGAAGATCTTGACCACGTCCAGGGGGTTGCTCTTGACCAGGATGATATCAGCAGATTCGATGGCCACATCCGTCCCGCTGCCAATCGCAATACCGACGTCCGCGCGCGTGAGCGCCGGNNCTCGGCCACCTTCTGATCCTTATGCTCCGGGAGCACTTCGGCGAAATACTGGTCGATTTCCAATTCACGCGCTACGGATTTAGCGACGGCTTCGCTATCACCCGTAAGCATGGCCACCCCCACGCCCATCTCATGCAGGCGCTCGATGGCTCGTTTGCTCTCTGGACGGATGACATCTGCAAGCGCGAAACTGGCCACGACTCGATCCTCATGGATCAGATGGATCACACTCTGACCTCTCTCGCTGGCCTGACTCGCGAATTGCTCTAAGGATCCTTGGAGCGACAGGTCAAGCAGCTCAAGGAGCCGGGGACCGCCAACATAATTGTTATGGCCATTATAATAAGCTTGCACACCGCGCCCCTTGATGGCTTCGAACTCTGTGACAACCGGCAAAGACACGCCTCGTTCCTCAGCAGAGGTTCTGATGCCGCGTGCGATCGTGTGTTCTGAGTCTCCCTCGATGGCAGCGGCCAGGGCGAGAGCCCCGTCTGCAGACCAGCCATCAACGGTGGCGATATCGACCACGCCGAATTCACCCTTGGTCAGGGTTCCCGTCTTATCGAAGATGATGGTGTTGATCTCGCGTGCTTCTTCCAGCGCGAGGCGATCGCGCACCAGGATGCCATTATTGGCTCCCAGCGTCGTGGTGATAGCGACCACCAGCGGGATGGCGAGGCCGAGGGCATGCGGGCAAGCGATGACCAGCACGGTGGCAACGCGCGCAATGACGTCAACATTGAATCCGACGGCGACGGTCCATGCCACGGCCGTAAGTAGCGCGGCACCAATGGCGATGTAGAAAAGCCATCCAGCGGCTTTGTCTGCCAGGATTTGTGTGTTGGATTTGCTCTGTTGGGCTTCTTCCACGAGGCGCATGATGCCTGCGAGCGCAGTCTCGTCACCGGTAGCCTGCACTTGCACCCGCAGGCTGCCATCGCCATTGATGGAACCGCCAATGACTTGGCTGCCAGGTTCTTTCAACACTGGCTTCGATTCGCCTGTAATCATGGCCTCGTTGACGTTCGAAACGCCTTCCACCATCTGGCCGTCTGCTGGAATGCTGGCGCCAGGTCGAACCAGGATGAGATCCCCCGACTTGAGCTCGCTCGTCCTGACAACTTCCACCTCGCCGTCCGGCCTGATTCGTTCCGCAGTGTCGGGCATCAGCTTGGCGAGCTCATCCAGCGCGCCCGAGGCTTGCCGAACGCTGCGTATCTCGAGCCAATGCCCAAGCAACATGATGTCGATCAGCGTGACCAGTTCCCAGAAAAAGGTGGTGCTGGTCGGCAGGAATAATGCCGCCACGCTGTACACAAAGGCCACGCTGATCGCCAACGAGATGAGCATCATCATCCCAGGTTGCCGTTTCTTCAGCTCGGGTCTGGCCATTCTCAGGAAGGGTAAACCTCCATAGAAGAAGATGATGACCGAAAAAATGGGTGTGATCCAGTCACTCCCTGGAAATGCCGGCATTTCGAATCCGAGCGTGTCTTGAACGAACGGGCTGTACAGCAGAACGGGGATCGAGATCAGCGAACTGATCCAGAACCTTCTGCGGAACATTTGCTCGTGACCGGTATGATCCACGTGCTGCTCGTGATCCTCGTGTTCCACGGTCTTGGCTTCACCTACACCATGGTCCATCTCAGTTTGCATCTCTTGATGGGATCCATGCGGGTGATCAGGTTGGTGATCTGCGTAGGCATACGTCTCATCATGATTATGATTCTCGTGTTCCATGGTAGAACCTCCGGTTTTGATTTATAACCTGGATAAATGACTTCTCGCCGCCAATTGAAGCTATCTTACTTCGTCTTGCTCCCCAGGATTTGTAATTATGATTGTTATGGATGGTCTCTGGTCTTTTAATAGATCGCAGTTTTGAATGCATGAAGGATCGAATCTTTGATCTGTTCGATAAGGTCTTGATCTGCTTTTGTGATGGCGATCTCACTTTGATCCTCACTCCCGTATACGGTTAGGCTGAACTGCCTGCCATCACTGGCGTACACCATGAGGACGACTAATTGACAGCTGCAGGGGATTTCGCCATGACGTGGGCACGTTAGGTGATGAGCCGCGCAGGCGGATTGCAGATCGAAAGATCGAAACACATGTCCGCCCATCGCTCCAAGCGCCTTCTCTAGGGCGGGGACGGTTTCATCAACGCATATTCCAACCGAAAGGATATTCTGACCGAAACGCATCCTACTCCCCATTAGCTCTAAAGTTTTCCATTAAAAATCATATGGATTATGTCCTCACTCTTGAAATTTGTGAGGGGGCGTTTTGCTTATGATCCACACGCTCGAGGACCGGGAATTAGCGCATCCTCTGATGCGCCATTTGGCTTGTATCCAACTGGTCTCGTATCATACCTCGCTTTTGTCGACACGACACTGTCCTAATGGGGCCCCTCGGACCTTTGAATGGTGTGAAGAGAA
>WVZH01000298.1:7138-23861 GCA_011772595.1 Anaerolineales bacterium | reverse complement strand
CGAAACTTCAAGCGAACTGATTACACTTCTCCCTAGCAAACGCCGCAAAGAATTTGTTATTCATCATGGAGGTGTCGAAATGAGCAAGGCCTTACGCAATATACTGATCGTCCTCGCTGTGATCGTGGGTGCAGCAGCCCTGGTGTTGGTGGGCATGAACTTTGGCCGGATCTGGTGGAGCCCGATGGGGTATGGACCCGGAACTATGATGGCCGTGCCCGAGTATGGCGATGATGCCTATCTTCCCTATGGTATGGGCCCAGGCATGATGGCTTCTTGTATGCCGGGTCAGGGTATGATGGGGGGGATTGGTTTCAATGCTCTGCTTGGGGTGGAACCGCTGACCGTGTCGGAAGCAGAAGACGTACTCGAGAAGTACCTCAGTGGCCTGGGAAATGCTGATTTAACCCTCGGGGAAGTCATGGTCTTCGATAACCATGCTTATGCCCAGCTCATTGAGCAAAGCACGGGCATCGGGGCGATGGAGGTTCTGGTAGATCCAGTCACTGGAGCTGTGAGCCCAGAGTTTGGGCCGAACATGATGTGGAACCTCAAGTACAGCCCCATGGCGGGTGCGGGTATGATGGGAATGATGGGTGGCTCGAATATGGAAGACCCGCCAACAGAGATGCCGGTTACTGCCGATGAAGCGCTCCGCATCGCACAACGCTACCTGGATGCCTATGTCGCGGGAGCCGAGGCGGATGAGGCTTATCCTTTTTATGGCTACTACACGTTGCACATCAACAAGAGTGGCCCAACAGTAGGGATGCTAAGTGTCAATGGGTTTACCGGTGGGGTCTTCTTGCACACCTGGCACGGTCGCCTGATCGACATGTCGGAGACGCACTGACTCACAATGCTTCCATTTTGAAGCGCCGCATTCTCTCTCTCGAGCAGTTGGAAGGAAATGTGCAAATGACAAAAACAATAACGGATTACGCCTATCGCACAGAGATGTCTGTGCCCCATGAGCAGGCCGTCGGGAAGGTCGTCGCCGCCTTGAAAGAAGAGGGCTTTGGTGTGCTGACAGAAATCGATGTGCGGGCAACGCTCAAAAAGAAGCTCGATGTGGACTTCCGTAAATATTCGATCCTAGGCGCATGTAATCCGCCGCTTGCTTATAAGGCTCTACAGGAAGAACTCGATATAGGCCTATTGTTGCCGTGCAACATCATCGTATACGAATCGGATGGTGGAAGTGTGATCTCCATCGTGGATCCCCTCTCCATGCTCGGCATCGTGGAGAACCCGGGCCTAGAACCGATCGCGGACGAGGCCCAGAGCCGCCTTCGAAGAGTTTTCGAGACGCTCAGTGAATAGTGGCAAGAGCTTACGAAATCCCACGGCCTTTTGATGGCCGGGGGATACGCTATACGGAGGAATCTCTAGATAACGTCAATCGGTACAGCGCCCTACAGCTTGTGGGAAAGTACAATGTGCTGTGATCCACAACCTGTTGAGCCATCAAATCGAGTATAGCTCTTGTGAAATCAAACTCCGGTTTTGGATATGCTCAGATTAGCGGAGCTCAGTCCCCTCCACCGCACATGGGCGAGATCAGGGTGGTCGACGTCCATATCGGTCATATCCGCCAAAAGCTCGGTGATGAGGATCTAATCACCACTGTACTTGGCGTGGGCTATCGTTTTGAAGAACATGGAGATTGACAATGTGGGTAGCCGTTCGGAGGCGGTTGGTCTGGAAGCTTTTCCTTTCCTATTCGATCGTGATTGTAGTTGGGGTTCTCGTACTGGCGACGGCTGCTGAACTTACCGTCCCAAGTTCCTTTCAGCGCCATATGGCCGCAATGGGTTCCATGATGGGTCATATGATGGGGGACTCGACCATGGGTATGGACCTGGATGCAGATCTCTTCATCAATTTCCGCACAGCAGTGAGTGAGGCGTTATTTATAGCGGCGTTGGTTTCGATATTGGTTGCGATCATCGTGAGTGTGTTATTCAGTCGTCGGATCGTTGCACCGGTGGAGGAGATGATGGCGATCAGCCAGCGAATTGCCGAAGGCCATTATGATGAACGCGTGCACATCCCAGGCAAACTCCAACCTGCGGAGATGGACGAGTTAGCGAATCTTGCGGTGAACTTCAACCGAATGGCTTCCAAGTTGGATCAGATTGAAAGCATGCGCCGACAGCTTATCGCTGACGTGGCTCATGAATTGCGGACCCCCCTTTCTGCGATTAAAGCCTCCATGGAAGGGCTGATCGATGGCGTGCTCCCTGAAGAGATTGAAACCTACCAGCAAGTCCATCGTGAAGCGGATCGGATGCAGCGTCTGGTTCATGATTTACAAGAGCTCAGCCAGGTGGAAGCTGGCGTGTATGATGTGGAATTTCAAGATGTCCGGATTGCTGATTTGGTCGAGGCAGCGCGCGACCGTCTCGAGCGGCAGTTTGTCGAAAAAGGTGTTGATTTAGAGGTCGATGTGCCTGCGGATATGCCCCTCATCCGCGCAGATGACAACCGGATCGGACAAGTTCTCTTGAATCTTCTCGGAAATGCCTTGCAGTACACGCCGCCGGGGGGGAAGGTGCGGATCAGTGCTTCTCAGGTCGGCCATGAAATCGTGGTCAAGATTCGTGATTCGGGTATCGGCATCCCGCTGGAACACCTGCCGCACATCTTCACCCGTTTTTACCGGGTGGATAAGTCACGCTCTCGAGTCGGTGGAGGCAGCGGTATCGGGTTGACCATCGCCAAGCACATCATCGAAGCACACGACGGTCGCATCTGGGCGGAAAGCCCGGGGACCGGGAAAGGCAGCACCTTTTCCTTCACCCTGCCTGTGGTACCTCAGTCTTGGTATTAAAGAAAGCCTCTCCATATCTCCTAAATTCTTTACCAAATCTTTATATAGGCGCTAAAAGATCTTTATCGACCTCCATTAGGATGGTTGTAATTTCAAAACGCATTGCTCTGAGATCGAGCGACGTGGTCGGAAAGGAGATAATCATGATGGGTGGAATGATGGAAGGTTCGGGTTTTGGTATGTTCGGGTTAATCGGTGGAATCTTGGGTCTGGTGATCACTGTGGGTGTCATTGTGGGTATCGTGGCGCTGGTGATCTGGCTGGTGCGACGATTGGGTCGAGAGGGTGGCGCGAGTTCAGCGACGGGCAGCCAGCAGTCAGAGGTGTCGTCGCCACGTGAGGCCTTGCAGCTGCGTTACGCGCGCGGGGAGATCACCCGCGAGCAATATCATGAGATTTTGGCAGACCTGAGCTGATATTCTTGTGGAGCTCGATCCTGTGATGGGGTCGAGCTCCATTCAGTTCATCACAAGGAGATTTTCGTTATGTTGGACCTGGGTATGGGATTTGGGATCATCGGACTCATGCCCTTATTTTGGGGCGGGTTGATCTACGGGGCGGTTTAATTGATTAGAGCAGTATTCCAGACTGGCACGCTAACAAAATCGACCACTCAATCGAATCAAGGGCGGGGCGCACGGGGACATCCTGGATCTACGCTGCGCACGTGGCGAGCTATCTCGTGAGCAATACGAAGGGATGCGACAGGATCTCGGGGTTTTATGGGATCGATGACTGCTGTATTCGCCCCATGTATATCGGGATATTCAAGGGAACGATGATGTGAAGCAGTAGCTCGTCCTCGTGTTGAATCATGAGGGGATGCGGGGAAACAGCTCTCCTCTGGACACGTCATCCAGTCCTGTAGAAGCTCTAGTGTTGCACCATAGCTGGAGATACATTGCAACGCATCCAAGCTCTCTCCTTCCTTGAGTGGGCGACGTCCATAGTTGGGAGTCGGTGTGCGCTGGTTTCCTCTATGACGACTTGCTGAGTATTGGTCTGGTGCAGGTGCCGAGCAGGGTTCAGTCACCCAGCAAGCGTGAACGTCTGATGCTGATCTCTTTCGATGCTTGAACAGCGATTGTGTGGGCGTAACGCGAAAGTTGGTGTAGCGACATGGCAGATTCTGCGTTACAAGTCCTCGCTTGGTAATAGCGCGTTCTCGATGGCGTCTTGTAGGGCTTCCCTCGGCTGAGGGCCAAAGGCGCGCCAAGTCACATCCCCGTTGATGTCCAACAAGATATAACTCGGGTGACCGGGCAAGCCATAGTCCTCGAAGGCACGCTTCCCCTCCCCAGAAGCCGCATCTAAAGTTAGAAAGGCGATGAGACCCTCATATTCAGCTTTTAGCCCGTCCACGACGGGCGTCATACTTTCTCATTGGAATCAACCGTCGGTATAGAAGTAGAGGAACGTCGGTTTGTCCGGCGCCGGTGCTATAGGAGATCTGGGCTGGCTCGCTCCACACCCGGTGACCAACAATCCTAGGGTGAAAGCGATGGCGAATACATTCATCCATTGTTTCTTCACTTCTTCAAGCCTCCATTATTCAGATGTATGACTGCCAACTTGCGGGCATCTATGATGACCAAGACTTATGGTGCCTGAGGCTCAGGAGCTTTGTTGTGGTTGGCAGTCACAAACCGACGTGCGAGCGTTGTATTGAAGTTCTCGAACGGGAGCATCCGACCCCAGGAAGTCATCACGACCGGGACATCGATCAAGATCCAGGGGAAAGCGATGACTTTGGTATTGTGAGCGTCAACTATCACCTCCTGGATCTGACCTTTCAATTCGACACAAGCGGCAATGTCTATGAGCTTGCAGTTGTACCATAAGATGACGTAGCCGTGTTCGAGATTGTGAACTAAATGGCCTGCCGGATAGGGACCAGCCCTCATGGCCGCGGTCTCGTCGTAGAGCCCCGCATCCAATGGGGTCTCATCGTGCGGTCCGGAGGAGGGCGGGTCGGTGTTGAAAGACCCTGGATCCTCACCTTCCAGAGCATGATGGCTGCTGTCCATAATGGGCACTTCTTCGCCAGCCGCAGGTCGAACCGACGGCCATACGAGTGCACCAATCAAAATTAAAACGATCGCTCCGAGTCCTACCCAGATGAGAGTGGTTCGACGTCTTTTACGCTGGTGTCGCTTTCTCAGTTACCCCCTTGAGGAGTTCTTTCCCATGCTCGCTCCTTGCGGCGAAAAAATGAAGCGTGGGTTGCATCCTACGATTGATAGGAACACCCCTATGGAATCGGGGATGTTCACTGACTAAGTTTACTCGGGGGCGATGAAATCATAACCCGCCGCAGACCACGCCCTGAAACCTCCATCCAGGTTATACACATTGGTGAACCCGAGATTCACCAGCTCTCTCGCCGAGGTAGCACTCATACTACCACTCCGGCAATAGAGTACGATCTTGGCATCTTTGTCCTCAGGAAACGCATCGAGGAACTCCGCAACCTGGTCGAAGGGTATAAAGGCATCTGTATCAGGAATTTCCCCCTCGTATGGTATGTGGACGTTGGCAAAGAAGAAATCCTTCTTCTCGAGCATGGAATCCAGCTCCTGCGCTAGGATATCGACATACTGGCCATTGTCGTTTACGGGGACGATTTGTCCCACTTCCTGCGGGTCTTCCACCTTAGAGCGTTCCCTGATGGAAGCGCCGCACGCGGTCAGAATGAGACTCATAAGGCCAATAAGTGCAATTCTCAAACCAAGGTGCTTCTTTTCTTTTGTATCTGTCTTGATAAAACTCATTGATCGTCTCCTGTAATGTTTTCAGTGCTTTTCGCATCGTCACTATCCGTAGCTGAACCTTTTTTGTCCNNCCCACGCCCCTCAACCCATTTGAGACGGGCATTTTTCTTGGGCGACTGGACGCGAAGTCAGTCGTTTTTCGTCATCAACCCCCATCTCCGTAGTCCAGCCAATTCAAATACGGACACATGGAACGTGAAGTGACATAAGCATTACGATGAGGGAGAATCGTACACGAGAGCTAGCTTGTCGATCGCACGCTGGACCAGGTCCTTGACGCCGTCATCCATGAGCCCAGAGGATGTATGCACAAGGGAGATGTACGTCTCATCGTCGTGGCCATGGATCTCAAGCGTAAGCGGAGCGAGCCCTTCTTGTTGCACGAGCAAGACCATGTATTGGCAGGCACATTGGGAAGTACCGTGATCGGGACAAGGGAAAAGGTCTGGATCCTGAAATGAATTGCGGGCGGATTGAAGGTTAAACGATTGGACTACCTCCAGACCGACGTCCGCAAGGACGCGCTCCAATTGAGCCAACACATCGCGCCAGGGAAGGGATAAGGTGAGCAGCGTTTCCATTGCAAGTCATACGAAGTCTATCGACTTTCTCAAATTACTTTGAGCGCTTTCTGGCTGCACCTAAAATGGGCAATATGGCGTACACAGAGGTTTGAGGATTAATTTGCATTAAGGGGGAGATGGGCGGTGATCTGAGTCCCCTCCTTAGGAACGGACCTGATCTCCAGGTCGGCTCCGATCAGGACGGCTCGCTCGACCATGCCGATCAAACCATAGTGGCCTTCCCGTGCGAGGTCGTTGGTTTGATCTGGTGGCTGGAACCCCATGCCATCATCGCGGATGACAATGTTTGCACTGTCCTCCTCGAAGCTGACATGAATCCAAACATGTTCCGCTCGCGCGTGACGGCTTACATTGGACAACGCTTCTTGGACGATGCGATAAAACGCCAACTCGGTTTCTGCATCGAGGCGCCGGATTTCCCCCTGTGATCGGAACGAGACCGGGATCTCAAGCTCCAGCTCGGTATCCCGCGCCAGCATTTGCAAAGCCGGGATCAGCCCGAGGTCTTCCAGGTAGATTGGGCGCAGGCCGCGTGAAAGCCGACGCACTCGTCCAATTGCTTCCTGGGTGGATTGTTGCAGTTCCCGGAGTTCTTGAATGTCTCCCAATCCATGGTCCTTAAGATTGATGCCGATCATCTGGACTTGATGACCCAGCGCGATCAGATCCTGAATGGTCTCGTCGTGCAGTTCCCGTGCCAAGCGTCTTCTTTCGTCCTCTTGGGTCCGAGTCATGGTGTTGATGTATCCTCGCAATGCATCTTGTGCAGCGCGGATACGTTGCGTCATAAGGGTTAGAGTGAGCTGGAGATGTTGGATCTCTGCGATGCCACCAACCGGTTCTGCAACGGCATCATAATCTCCCCCTGCTAGTCGGCCGGCTTTTTGCTCCAATCTTCGCAAGGGGCTCACGACCTGGCGGGTGCCGAACCATAGTGCGATGAGCATGACGCCCAAAACAGGTACGAGCACCAGGGGAGCAATAAGCGAAAGGTTCAGGACGGGATTGGCGACCGTTTCCCACGGCTCCTCGATGATGAGCGCCCACCCCGTGGGAAGGATCGGGCTGAAAGCGACGACGTGCTCGCCGTCCTCGGCGGGTAGGTAGGAGGAGCCGGTCTCACCTCGCAGGGAGGCCTGCACACCTGGATGGTCGGACATGGGATCTTCCAGCAGGGTGTCCCCAACGCTTGTCAGGACTTGCCCGGAGCGATCCGTTAGAAACGCGCTATAACTCCCGGAGCCCGTCATGGTTCCCAGAGTTGCAGTGCGCATGAGGCTGGAAATCGTGAACGCCCCTATGGCCACCTGATCTTCGCCACGTGCAGCCACGAAAACCAGTAACCCCACTTCATTCTCTAGGTAGACCTCCGAGAAGCGGGTTTCATGTTTCTTCAGCTTGAGGATCAGTCCATCGGTGTGAGAACCGATCCACAACTCCTCGTGGACCGTGCTTGCCAATATGTTTCCGTTGAGGTCGAGGACGGCAAGGCCTCCATCGAAATCTTCAAAGAGGAAATCGGCTTGCTCGAGAATAGTCTCATGTGAGGCTCCATCGCTGAAGCGTAGTGCCACGCTGCGCATGGCTGCTTCACGGTGGTAGAGCTGCTCCGCGATAGCGGCGGCGGCCGTGCGCACGGATCGCTCATCGCGTTCCGCGACGAGCCTGCGCATGGCGTCTTGATGAATTCGAACGCCGACAACTGCAAACGCCAGGAAAAGCAAACTCAGGGGTAGGATGATGATTCCGAGCAACTGCAGGCGCAGGCCATCTAAAAGACGCTTCATGATTCTGGGAGTTGTCCTAAGTCGGATGACAACCAGCCGAGCGAGACGGCCCGCATTACGGCCTCCGTCCGGCTTTCCGCCTGAAGCTTGTTGAAGATCTTTGCCAGGTGCCCCTGGACCGTCCTGTCGCTGATACCCAGCTGTACACCGATAGCCTTGTTGGTGTGGCCTTTGGCGGCCAGTGTGAGCACTTCTAGTTCGCGGTCTGTGAGATTTTCTACTGGGGCGCTCAATTTTGTGCCCGAGATGTGGGCCATCACCTTGCGAGCGATTGCGGGGTCGAGGGCTGACTGTCCGTCGTGAACGGATCGAACGGCTCGGATGATTTCCCCCGCATCTGCGGTTTTGAGGACATAGCCGTTGGCGCCTGCTTGCAGCACGGCTAAGATGTAGGGATCATCATCAAAGGTCGTAAGAATGAGTACGCCCGTAGAGCGAGCGTTGGAGCGCACCCATCGAGTGACGTCGATTCCGCTCATCTCGGGCATCTGGATGTCGAGAACGATAACGTCGGGGTTATGTGTCTTGATGGCCTCGATGGCTTGAGAACCGTCGTCAGCCTCGGCGATAATCCGGATGTCTCCTACGCTCTCGAGAAACTTGCGGATACCGGCACGCACCACGGCATGATCGTCGGCAAGTACGACCTGAATGCCATCTGCTTCGCTCATAAGTCCACTCCTGCCCGGACGGATCGGTCTTTTATCTCACGCGCGGTGCCTTCGATCAGGCTATGAAAATAAGGAAAGGAGAACCACACCAAACCGATTCCAAAGAGCGCGCCGGTGAGCAACCTCATCCAAGAGTTGAACGAACCCAATGCGTCACCCACATAGAAGGAAGGAGACAGGCTGTAATTCGTTAAAGATGCTAACCAATCATTCGTGAAACGAAAGCCCTGCCCGATCCCAGCCAGGTCACTGATGAAATGGGATACACCGTCGATCGCCATCGGCAGCGCAAACAACACGAAAACCCAAAAGGGAAGAGAACGTAGACGCCTGCGCAAAGGCCACCAGAAGAGTGCGGCGAGGGGTATGCTGGTGTAGGCAGAGACCATTCGATCCGACCAGGCTACCTTGAATCCCGTCTCCGCGTTACCGACGAATTGGCGTAGGACAATAGGGTCTAAGCTTGCATCCCAGACGACTTGGATCTGTTCCAGTGAATAGGTCAAGCTCTGACCGAAGAGGAAAAATGACCTTTGAGGGAGCTGGTGGCACTGGAAGGAGTACAGGAAATAAATCGCGTCCGCTGGTCCCTCCCATCCAAGGCGCATGAACACTGGCGCCAGCCATGGTAGACCGACCCATAATCCTGTAAGGATTATAAACCATCTGAACCATCGTCGACTGAACGCGTCAGCAGTACGGTTTGGTGCAGTCGCCGTCAAGCGTTGCTTGAACGAAGCACCCTCTGATACCATCGATCTCATATGCCCTTTTCTCACTGATCAATATTCTAGGTTATGTGGCTTGCTAGTGGGAGGGGTGTATGAGGGGTGGTGGGATAGGCCAAATGGCGTAGGTGGTTGATTTTGTGGGCCATGTGGTCTTCTCTCTGGAACATAGTTCCGATATTCCCGGATTTGGTTCCGGGTAATCGAAGAACCGTTTTATTTCAACCGGAGAGGATGGAACGGTGTGGCCTGATGTTCGATCGAGGTTTGTGAAAAGTGCTTACCGGGTCCACACGGCTACCCTAATCGGCTAGCCGTGTGAACTGAGGTGGGCGCGGGGGGACTCGAACCCACGACCTCACGGATGTGAACCGTGCGCTCTAACCAACTGAGCTACGCGCCCATGGATATTTTGAGTGTAAATGAAAGAGGGTCAATCTGCAAGGTTAATAATATAGATTGTAGGGGCGAAGCATCCTGTAGGTTTTTCGGCGATCAACTTGCAGGATGATTCGCCTCTACTCAATTTAGGGAGCTCCCCACGATCGTCTGGGCGAGCAACTCCAGCTGTTCCTGCTCGGCATCCGGGCATTCCTCCTCGATTAAAGCACGTAGCTTCGCCTTCTGCTCCTCGCTCACCGAGCCGTCCTCCGCCACCTGTACGCAAATCCCGCGCAACACTTTGGTGTGATCGGGTAGGGTTTCGTCGAAACGAGCGACGAATTCCTCGATCGGCATGTCGAAGCTTCCCTCCTCGATCCCCAGTCGTTCCTCCCAAAGTGCGGTCTCTATCTCGCCGCTTTCGAGGCTGTCGGAGAGATGCACGCAATTGACACCGGCGTACACGCCGAAGCGCCCGCGTATCGTCTCCTCTTCCGCCTCGTGGGAGATGGTCTTGCCGAGAAACCCGCGCAAGCGCTCCACGGCGTCCTCGTCCTCGACCTCGATGAGCATGACCCAAACCGGGCAGATGGTCACGTAGCGCTCTAACCAGGGGTAGAAAGGCCGGTCGGCTACGTGGGCGTAATGCTCATTGGAGAGCGCTTCATCGACCTCACGCTCTTCAAAGGAGAGGATCTTCACGTCGTCGTTTTCCGTCAGTTCCTTCATGATCGTCGCGCCAACGTTCTTCCGTAAGACGGCATCCGGCTTCAAGAAAGCGAGAAGTAGGGGCACGCTTGCTCCTTTCGTTCGATGGGATCCTTAAAATGAAGGGAATCGGCTCATTCTAGCATAAAACTGAGTACGCCCCGTTCAGCTCGCTCAAGTATCGTTTTATTGCTTTGAATGGCAGCACTCTAGAATGTGTCATCGCGAGCCGAAGGCGAAGCAATCCCCATGTACCACGGCCTGTCTTCGCGAGCCCCCCTTCGACTACGCTCAGGGAGTTACTCCAGGGGCGAAGCGATCCCCAAGCCGCGTGTTGGGGATCGCTTCGGCACTACGTGCCTCGCGATGACAGATGAGGAGTGGATTGCTTCGGCACAACTCGCCTCGCAAAGACATATGAAAAGGGATGGGATTGCTTCGGTAAGGAGTTTACCCTGAGCTTGATTAACGGCGGCTCACAATGACATTGCGCTATGCAATTCACACCCTCCGCACACAATGCTATAATGCCTGCGGTGTGCAGACGCCAGGGGAGCGGCGACCGATGCGCCGAGGCATGGAGGGAGCTCGCTGTGATCGAACTCACCATCCCCGGCCGGGGACAGATCCAGCTCGACCACCTGGTCTCTGACGTTAATGGTACCCTGGCACTTGATGGGCGACTGATGGATGGCGTCGCGAAAGCGCTTGCTGCCCTCGGCGATCGATTGACCATCCACCTGCTAACGGCCGACACGCACGGTCGCCAGGAAGCCATCGACCGACGGCTCGGCATGCAAGCCGTACGAATTCAGCCAGGCGGAGAGGCAGAAGCTAAGGCCTCCTACGTGCGGGAATTGGGCCCCGAGCGTGTTGTCGCTCTAGGGCAGGGCGCTAACGACGCCGGCATGTTGCAAGACGCCGCGATCGGCATTTGCTTGATCTCACAAGAAGGGTTGTCCGTCGAGGCCCTGAACGCCGCGGACATCATCGCGCCCGATATCCTCACCGCCCTTGCGTTGCTTGAAAACCCTTTGCGACTGGTAGCCAGCCTGCGACAATGAGCCCACAGACGACAGAATCCCTGAACACCCCAGAACGTCTCTCGCGTGCCCGGCGCCGCAGGGCGCGTCGCATGCTCACCCAATTGAGAGCAGACGAGCGCGAAGCGTTTATCGAAGAGTTGGCGCACGCGGTCTCTCCGAGTATTGAGTTGTTCCTCTACGCTCTCCTTGCCGGCCTGGTGATCGGCCTGGGATTCCGCTTTGACCAACGGGCGCTCTTGATCGCGGGCGCGTTGGTAGCGCCGCGCATGGCACCCATCACCGGCTTGGCCTTGGCGGCCGTCTCGGGTTCGCCGCGCTTCTTTCTGCGAACGCTGGCTGCGCTAGCTGTCTCGCTAGCACTCTTGAGCTTGATCGCCGGGTTGAGTGGCAGCTTGCTCTCCGCGGAAACACCTGAGCTTCTTCTAGCCCGCGGCCACACATCTCTCAATTGGATTGACTTCGCCCTGGTTTTCGTTGGTGCCATACTCATGGCGGTCTCGTTGACGCGCACACAACGCATTCCGGCACTTGCAAGCGTTGCGGTGGCGTACGAGCTGGCTCTGCCGCTAGGAGCGGCGGCGGTGGGATTGGCACACGGACTGCCTGATCTCTGGCGAGGCGCGCTGCTGACCTTCGGTCTGCATCTCACATGGGCAATCGTCGTTGGACTGGGAACACTCGTTGTGCTCGGTTTCCGCCCGCTGACAGGCTACAGCCATTCCTTAGCCGCCGCCATTGTTTTGATGGGAATCATCGCGCTGGCAAGTGCGCTTGGATTGGGCGTTTCTGTCATGGCCTCCTTGCCAACACCGACACCGACTCCCACCATCACGCCAACACCATCCGCGACTCCGACGGCTAGCATGACCTCCACTGTGACCCCGACCTACTCCGTCACTCCCTCATCAACCGCCTCCCCCACCTCAACCCCAACCGTGACACCCTTGCCGCCTTTGGCCATCGTATTCCGCACCGGTGATCTGGGAGGCTTCCTGCGGGACGCACCCCAAGGTGAGATCATAGGTTTCGTAGAAGAGGGCGACACCCTTAGCGTTATCGGTGGACCCGAGGAAATCGGTGGAGGCGTTTGGTGGTTGGTGCGTACGGAGGAAGGTCAGGAAGGCTGGCTTTTAGGTGTTCTCTTGGCTACAATCACGCCGACGTCAACTGCAAATCCGACCCTCACGCCTACCCCCACGCCATAGGAATCGAACGACATCTCTTTCGCACACTCGGGATATGAGAGCTTCAGAATGCGATATTCTTTTCGGAATAGAAATTGAGGCCTATTTGAGGAATGGTGGAAGGTTCTCATGTAGAGGAGATTAGCAGGTGGGATCACATTTTATCCTGCGAAGCTGTTCAGCAACCCGGTGCGTTCGTTTTGAAGGATTGTCGGAGGACGGCGTGAACGAATACGATTGCGGAGACTTGCGCGCAGGACATGGGGACTATGACGGGCGCGTTGATTCTTGGGTAGAATCTACGTCCAAATTAAGTGAAATAGATTGATCATGGCTGGATTGCAGGCGATGAGCATCGCTTCGGCGATAAATGATTTCCGTCGCGCCCGACGCAGGGCGTCGTTGGAGCGGATTCTGGCGCGTCTGACCGGCAGGTCGATAGAGCTTCTTTCCTATGATGAGGTACGCAAACAATTGCGGGCCTTCGAGAGAGGAAGGATCGAATTACGGGACATCCCCCTCGAGGCGATCGTCGGCAGCGTGGGACGCTACTCCGATTTCACACGCAACTTTCTACCCCGGTCGGACAGTGACGCGGAGCGTTGGGCACGCGTCAAGGTCGCCGTCACGGATCAGAGCGGTGTGCCACCGATTGAGGTTTATCAGATAGGTGACGCCTATTTCGTGCGCGATGGGAACCATCGTGTATCGATCGCCCGGCAGCTGGGCTCGACTCACATCGAAGCGTACGTCACAGAAGTCGAGTCCAAGGTCCTGCTTTCCCCAGACGATCAAGCGGACGACTTGATCATGAAAGCTGAGTACGCCGACTTCTTAGAAAAGACACAATTCGACCGGCTTTGGCCGGATGCCGATCTTAGCCTCACGGCGCCCGGGAAGTATCCGCTGCTCGAAGAGCAGATCAGGGTCCATCGCCACTGCATCGGATTGGAGCAGGAGTGCGAAATCCCCTACGAGGAAGCGGTCAACCTTTGGTACGAGCAAACCTACCTTCCAGTTGTTGAGGTCATACGTGAGCGAGGGATCCTGCGCGATTTTCCGCAACGCACGGAAGCCGACCTCTACCTGTGGGTGTCGGAGCACCGTGCAACGTTGACGGAGACACTCGGGCAGGAGGTACGGACCGATATAGCGGCCGAAGATCTCGCTGACCGTTTCAGCCCCAAGCGCGAGCGCGTGGCTTCTCGTCTTGGGGGAAAGATGCTCGACGCCGTCACGCCCGATGAACTAGAAGCTGGTCCTAAAGCGGGTCGTTGGCGCGAGAAACATCTATCCACCCGGGACCACGGCTCAATGTTCTCCGATGTGTTGGTGGGCTTGAGTGGTGAAGAGGTCGGGTGGAATGCACTGGAACAAGCATTGGAGATTGCACGCCGGGAAGGGGCACGACTGCATGGATTACACATCGTTCCCTCTGAAGAGCAGGCAGAGGGTGAGGATGCCCAGTCGATTAAACGTGCCTTCGACGAACGTTGTGAAAAAGCTGGGGTCGAAGGGGAACTCAATCTCGTTGTGGGTGAGGTGGCACGCCACCTTTGTGAAAGGGCGCGCTTCAATGATCTGGTGGTCGTCAATCTGGCACATCCTCCCTCACCACGGCCATTGGCTAAGCTCAGCTCCGGCTTTCGCACGATCGTCCGTCGTTGTCCGCTGCCCATTCTGGCGACGCCGGGTATCGTGTCGCCCCTGAAGCGAGCGTTGTTGGCGTACGATGGGAGCGCGAAGGCAGAAGAGGCGTTGTTCGTATCGACGTATCTGGGGTGTTGCTGGAAGATGTCGCTCGATATTGTTAGTGTGGATGAAAACGGTATCTCCGCTCCGCAGATGCTGGATCGAGCTCGAGATTACCTCGACCGGCACGGTGTGCAAGCAGACTTTGTGCAGGAGAAGGGATCTGTCCCCGAAGCGATCCTGAAGACAGCCGAAACCCGAGGCAGTGACTTGATCGTCATGGGGGGGTATGGTGCTGCTCCGGTGGTGGAGGTGGTATTGGGTAGTGCTGTCGACCACGTGTTGCGCGCGAGTCGCCAACCGATGCTGATCTGTCGGTAACACTGGTTACCGTTTGCTTTTCGGCATATCTTTGTCAAACTTGGTCAGATAAAACAGCGGTGGCGTGAGAGCCACCGCTGTTTGGCCAAGAGAGTTCATAAGGCGTAAATCGTAATCTAAAGACCTTGTTCACGGGAAAAAGAATGACTTTGCGCAGGATGGGCCGATGGGAGGCGATTTTTTTCATCGTCGGTGTCGCTCTCGGATTTGGCGTTGTGCTTTTCGGTAGGGACCTGGTCAGATCCTGGCTTGGCGTTCGCATCTTGGATACGTATCCCCACGCTGATGAGACCGTGAGTGCGAAGGTTCGCATCGAGCTTGAGTTTTCCCAGCCGATGAAGCGTGATACCGTGGAAGATCGCTTTCATCTAGATCCTCCCATAGACGGTCAATTTGCTTGGGAAGGTGGAATACTCCGGTTTCTCCCCATTCGGCCGCTACTGCCGGGCGTTACATATACAGTCCGTCTTGATCCCGAAGCCGCCAGCCTGGAAGGGCTACGCCTACGGAGAGCGCAATCCTGGCGATTCACCGTTCGTCAGCCTCGCATCGTCTACCTATCGCCTGCCAACGGGGAACGTGAATTATGGCTCCTTCCGTCGGTGTCGGAGAATGGGGGGGCGAAGCAAATCACGGATTCCGGCGGGAGAATCAGGGATTATACGGTCGCCCCAGGTGGTGCGCGCCTCGTCTATGCCGTTGTCAACGAGCACGGAGGGAGCGACCTGTGGTTGGTGGACGACGATGGGAGTGATGCTCTCATCCTAGTCGCTTGCGAGACGGACCGATGTGCCGACCCCGCATGGTCGCCAGACGGCGTACTCATTGCATACGTTCGCGAGCGTGAGGTGGGGTCATTCGACGCGCTTCCCGGTCCGCCTCATATTTGGCTGGTGGACGTAGAGCAGGGCAACACTTGGCAATTGTATGAGGACGAGAACGTGCAGGGGCAGGATCCTAGTTGGGCGTCCGTCGGTCTTCGTCTGGCTTTCTTCGATGGGATTGCGGGAGGAATTCGCACGCTCGACTTAAAAACCGAGGTGGAGGAGGTGGTGCCTACCCAAATAGGACTCGTGGGCGACTGGTCACCTGACGGTAGGCGTATGGCGTTCAACGTCTTGTACACGTCGGAAGGGCACCCATTAGTCGAGGTCCATGTGGTGGATTTTGACGCCAAGCGCGTGGATCTCCTGCTCGGAGAAATGTCAGGTTGGTCGGACTTTGGCGTACCAGCATGGTCACCAACAGGGGAATGGATCGCCGTGAGCCTGCGGATTGCGGACGGTGCGTCAGGTAAGCAATTGTGGCTCGTCAAACCGGACGGGAGCGAGGTCCACCCCATTGCCGACGACCCGCGCTACACCTATGGGGGTTATCGCTGGGATCCGTGGGGGCAGGCGATCGTATTTCAGCGGCTGAGTGTTGGGATTCCGGATGCAGTCCCGGATGTGTTGCTGTGGCACATGGATACGGGAGAAACGCACGTGTTCGCAAAGGACGCCGCTTTGCCGGCCTGGTTGCCATGAGTCTATTTGGTCTGATCATTCTTTCCGGGTAACGGTTCAAGGTGTTACCTCTGTCTCCGTAAAGGCTTTCGAAATTCATCGTGCGAATCAGGATGACGGTCAGCGAAGTTATGTAGGTCCTATCGCATGCAAGGCGGTCGAACGTGTCTTTGCTACCTCTCTGAGGTTCGAATTCAGCCTACACGGCTATGCATCTTATGGAAAACGCCTGTTTTCCGTCCCGATCTTGACGGATGGTGTCGTTGGGCATAGAGTCTTTATTGAAAAGATTTTTCAATTATGACTGAAGGGTCAAAGGGAGATACCTTAGAATTGCTGCGCAAGGCCGGCTTCCGTCTGACGCGCTCCAGGAAAGCCGTGGTCCGTGTCCTCCATGAGGCTGAAGACTGGCTGCGGCCGGAAGAGATCCATGCACGCGGGAAGCGTTATTG
>WVZH01000298.1:0-7130 GCA_011772595.1 Anaerolineales bacterium | reverse complement strand
TTGCATCGGTCGCGTTCACTTCGAGGACGGTTGCCGCGGTTACGCCCGCACCGAACTGGTGCACGGCCATCACCTGGTGTGTCGTGATTGCCATCAGGTGGTGGAGTTTCCAGGTTCAAAGGATCTGCCGCGATGGATCGATAAAATCGCCAACTCGACCGGATTCCTGATCGAGGAGCACATGCTCGAACTGGTGGGACTGTGCCCGACATGTCAGGCGAGATAACGGGTGTTGTCCTTAGAGTGTCTGAGGTGCTTTTCTTGGAGTATGTTTTGTGGCAAGTAAGGAGTTTGGTAGTGTTGCTTGATTTCGTTCGTGATTGAGACGCAGCATCGGTCCAAGAGGATGAGAATTGATAAGGCGTAAACAGCTCTGTGCTTTTCTCAAGATGGCCGTCATCCTCGGTATCGCGCTGGCCGCTTGCTCCGACGCAACGTCGACCCGGACGCGGGATCAAGAGCCTGAGCACGAAGTCGCGGCGTGGGAACAGGAATTTCTGACAGACCCGCACGATCTTTCCGCAGTCCCTCTAGGTGATGGCGAGCGGCTGCGCGTGGTTGCGACCACCAGCATCGTCGCCGACCTCGTGGCAGAAATCGGAGGAGAGTCGATCGATTTGACCGTCCTCATCCCCCCCGGCGCCGATCCCCACAGTTTTCTACCCACACCGCGTGATTACCAGGCTTTGACCGATGCCCACGTGATCTTCATCAACGGCGTGGGACTGGAGCAATTCCTCCACGAGACGCTCGAGCAGGTGGCTGAGGATGTGCCTGTTGTGTCCCTCTCGGAGGGGATCGACTTGCGTCGGTTCGCTGAGAGGGAAGACAAAGACCACGATGAAGGGGAAGAGCACACAGAGGGTCACAAGACCGGGATCGATCCCCATGTCTGGTTCGACCCCCTCAACGTCATGATCTGGGCCGAGAACATCGCACAGGCGTTGGGCGCCTTGGATCCAATGGGCGCTGAGCTTTATGAGAAGAACACCAACGGATACACTGAAGCATTGCAAGTGCTACATCTCTCGATTGAGGAACTTGTCGGCCGGGTGCCTGAGAAGAATCGTGTGTTGGTCAGCGATCACCTGGTCTTCGGTTACTTCGCCGAGCGTTATGGTTTTGAGATGCTAGGTGCAGTGATTCCGGCGTATAGCACGGCGGCAGAACCTTCGGCTCGAGAACTAGCGGCGTTGGAAGAGACGATGCTTGCGCTGGACGTCAGAGCCGTGTTCGTGGGGGAGTCGGTGAACCCCAAGCTGGCACAGCGGGTAGCGGAGGACACCGGTGTCTTTCTGGTGCCGCTCTACACGGGGTCCTTGAGCGAACCAGGTGGTCCAGCTGGGACGTACCTCGAGCTGATGCGGTACAACGTCGAAGCCATTGTGGGGGCGCTTGGCTCATGAATCCCGGCTAGCTTGAACAGGAGGAACTCCTTCTTTCCAATCCATCCACCCCAAACAATTGACCGCCGGGCATGGGAGCCCGGCCTGCAATGTAGCAGCAGCGGCTCCCACGCCGCTGCGTTCACTGAAAGGGAACTTCGTAATCAGTAGGACAGTTAGGGGAATGCGACCCATTTGCCATATCTGCTGTCTATAAAATTAGGAGAGGGGGTTGGTGCCTTATATAATTGGCAGCGGTCACTTGAGATCCTACGCGGTACAATGGACGCAATAGTGGTTAGGCGATAGGAAAGTGAGATCCACATGGCACAATTGCTCGGTCGTCCCCCCAGCCACGTTGATGAAGCCCCAGCAATCCGGATGCAAGGCGTGAATTTGCGTTACAACGGTGCCGTCGCCTTGCAGGACGTCAGCCTCAGCATACAGACCGGAAAGCTCGTCGCCGTCGTGGGCCCGAACGGCGCTGGTAAGTCCACGTTGTTCAAGCTCATCGCCGGTATGGAAAAGCCGGACAAGGGGGTGGTTCGCGTGTTTGGACACAGACCGGGTGGCCATGTTTGCATCGCCTACGTACCACAGCGCAGTCAAGTCGATTGGACCTTCCCAGTCACGGTCACCGAAGTTGTGATGATGGGACGCATTCGTAAAATCGGGCTCTTCCGCTGGCCGAGTCGCCAGGACTGGGCGTTCGTTCACCAAGCGTTGGATAAAGTGGGGATGACGGAGCTAGCCGAGCGGCAGATCGGGGAGTTGTCCGGCGGTCAACAACAGCGCGTCTTTCTAGCGCAGGCGCTTGCCCAGGAGGCGGAGATTGTCCTACTCGATGAGCCGTTTTCCGGGCTCGATCTGCCAAGCGAGCAGGCGATCTTCGTCATATTACAAGAACTGCGCCAAACCGACGTTGCGGTCTTGGTCGCCACACACGATCTCAGTCTCGCAACGGAACACTTCGATCAGGTCGTGCTGCTCAACCGGCGTGTGATCGCCTTTGGGGACCCAAAGGACGTGTTCCAGAAGCCGCACCTCCTGGAGGCTTATAGCGGCTACGTGCATGAATTATCCGCAGAGGACGGGACGGTGGTACTCGCCGAGCCCTGTTGCGGTGACGAAGAGGAACATCACCTACATGGCTAACCTGTTGCAGTGGTTACTAGAGCCATTTAGTTACACCTTTATGTTACGCGGCCTGTGGGCCTCCCTCATCGTGGGGGTGGTTTGTCCGATCTTGGGGACCTATGTGGTGCTGAAAGGGATGGCATTTCTAGGCGACGCGCTGGCGCATATCATCCTTCCCGGTGTCGTCGTCGCCTTTCTGCTTGGGTGGCCGCTGCCCTTGGGCGCCTTGATCGTGGGGATTGTGGCCGCTCTGACCATCGGCGCAATCAGCCGCCGTGCGGAGATCAAGGAGGACGCAGCGATTGGGGTGGTGTTTGCCGGTGCCTTTGCGCTCGGTGTGGCTTTGATCTCCGTACAACGCAGCTATGCGGTGGATCTGGCACACATTCTCTTTGGTGATCTACTGGGAGTGTCGGACGCGGATTTGCGGCTGATGGTCGCCTTGAGCGCGTTGGTGCTTTTAACGGTCTTCGCCTTCTACAAGGAATTCCTGGTGCTCTCCTTTGATCCCATATTGGCCTCCACATTGCGCCTGCCCGTGACCTTTCTCCAGAATCTGCTGCTGGTATTGCTTGCGGTGGTCATCGTGATCTCTCTTCAAGCGGTTGGCGTCGCTCTTGTGTTAGCCATGTTGGTCACCCCAGCCTCGGCCGCCTACCTGCTCACCCATCGACTACCTGTCATGATGGTCCTGGCGGCAGGCATTGGCACATTATCATCGATCGTGGGGCTGTATCTTTCGTTTTATGTGGACGTCGCCTCCGGACCGGCTATTGTCTTGGTCGGTACGGCGATCTTCGCCATCGTCTTTCTTCTTGCGCCGCGCCGGGGCGTGCTCTGGAGGTGGCTGCGCAATGAGGGCGCCTAGCAGGAAAGCAATCTCGGTCACGACGGGATTGCTTTTACTTACAACTGAGGACCTCTTCGCCGAGCCTGTACACGGTATCTCATTTGCAATGGTCAATTTGTAGTATTGCATTCAATCCTGATGGGGTTATGATTGAAGTTATGCTTGACGTTCGTGACCGAGCCGCTCTCACCCCTGTAGATTGGTTGATCCTGAGCACCCGAGCGCTATCCATGGCGGCGTTACCGCTGGTCGCCGGCTATTACGGAAAGCTCTCGAGCAGGTTGATCTTTCTACTGGCGGGTTGGGTGGTATTCACCATGCTCGCAAGTCTGCTGCGCATCGGTGGCTGGCGGCCGGCTTGGCTGGAAGGTGCCGCTGCGGGGATTGAGGTCGTATTTGCCGTGGCGGCTATCGCGAATTCGGGTGGATTTGAGAGCCCTCTTTGGTGGAGTCTTCTGGTGGGCCCATTGAGAGCAGGACTGATCCATGGGTTCTGGCAGGGGATGGCGATGGTTGGGGCGGGGATCTTGCTTGAGTTTGGAGGGCGTGCGCTTCTGGGTGACATTGGCGTAGAAGAGTGGCGTGTTCAGGGGATTTTCACGGGGTTGTTGCTACTCTCCGGTGTCGTCATGATGTGGTTTGCGGGACAGGTCCGTCGCAGTGCACAGCAGCTGGAGCATGAGGAAGCGATCCGTTTGAATCAGGTGCGAGAGCGCGAGCGGGAACGTGCGCGCGCCACCTTCCACATGGCAGCCGAATTGACGACCACGCTGGATTACGAACGCGTGCTTGAGATGGCGCTCGATCTCAGCGCTCGCTCCTTGGAAGACTTCGGATCTGGGGACGTCGATCTGGTCAGCGCCTTATTGCTCTTTTCGAATGGGAAGTTGCATGTCGCCTCTGCTCGTGGTCTCACCCTTGACGATCAGCGTATAACCTTTCAAGGGGAGAGCGGATTGATGAGTCGTGCGTTGACCACCGGGGAACCACGGATCTCACGCGATTTGTCGCAAGATCCTGAGCTTCACCGGTTGGAGGCTCTGCGGGAGAGTGGTGTCGTGTTGTGCATCCCTCTCATTACGGGCTTGGATTCATACGGCATCATGATTTTCGCGCACCGCGAACCGCATTACTTCAATGTCGAGCGAGTCGAACTCCTTTGGGCCATCGCGCAGCAGGCCATCATCGCCTTGCAGAATGCGCGGTTGTACCGGGACTTGGAGGTGGAGAAAGAGCGTATCACTGAGATCCAGGAGGAGGCGCGCAAGAAACTGGCGCGTGATCTGCACGATGGGCCCACGCAGACGATCGCCGCCATCGCCATGCGGGTAAACTTCGCTCGGCGCTTGATGGATCGAGACCCCAATGGCGCATCCGATGAGCTCTTCATGGTGGAGGATATGGCCAGACGCACGACGAAGGAGATCCGCCACATGCTCTTCACCTTGCGCCCATTGATTCTTGAGTCACAGGGATTGGTCGCTGGGTTGCAGCAATTGGCTGAGAAGGTGCGCGAGACTCACGAGCAGAAGGTGATCATCGAGGCCGATTCCGACGTGTCCGAATGCATGGAGATGGCGAAACAGGGTGTGGTCTTTTACATCGCCGAGGAGGCGATCAACAACGCCCGCAAGCACGCAGAGGCAGAACACGTCTGGGTGCGTCTCCTGCAAAACGATGGCATGTTCGTGCTCGAGGTGGAGGATGATGGCGTCGGGTTCAATGTGGGTGCCGTCGACGCCAATTACGAGCAGCGCGGCAGCCTGGGTATTGTCAACATGCGCGAGCGAGCGGAGTTGGTGAACGGCTTGCTACACATCGAATCGACGGAGGGCCAGGGGACGTGCATCTCCGTTATGGTGCCGTTGACCGAGGAGAGCGCCGAGAGGTTACATAAGACCGGGTTCGTGCATTAAGGGTCACGAAGGCAGCCTTGTTTCGGCGCCCTCCAATGAGGAGGGCGTTTTTGGTTTTTTTGCATGGAGGGGTATTGTACTTGACACAATGCTCAAGGCTTACACCATCCATGAGCTCTGCTATTGAAATCGATCAACGCGCGTTGTACTATGTTCTTACCGTTCTGAGCGAGAGACCGCTCGCTAGCATCCCCTTTCACGGTAGAAGCACAAGACACCAGGTCACGAATCGTTGACATTCGAGCGAATTCTCACCCCTGAAGTGAGCCGTGAAACCAACCGATCGCAATTCGAAGCTCCAACTACAACGCTTGGGACTTCCCTTCCTCGTTGCACTTCTCAGCCTGCTGGTCGTCGTCCCAGCCCTGGCCGACTTCCTCGGCCCGGACCGCACCGTGACCACATTCGTCAACCGTCGCAAACGCTGCCGTTATGTCGCCACCCATGACCCACCCGGACCGGGCGTGTTCATCAACATTTTTACAGTATGCCCGGTGTGAACGAAGGCACACCTGCGTGGTCTAGGGACGGAACTTACTTTGTTACCAGCGCCGCGCTTCGATATGTGGTCGACCGTTCAAATTCAAGTGATCCCATCTATCCATTGCGATATCCTGATGATGAAACGGAAAACGCCTACATCAATGTGGACGACGAATTCCCCTACGTTGATGGCTTTGAGTTGATCCGTGTCAGTGTGACGGGGGAAGCGGAACGCCTGTCTTTTTTGACAACAACCTACTTTTCCCGCCAAAGTGATTGGGTCTGGTCNNTGGCATTCCGTGAGTTGGCTGTGCTGGACGTGGAAAGTGGGGAGGTGACTAACTACTGTATCTCAGGGAAATTCACGCCCATTTGGTCTCCCGATGGGCGTCAGATTGCGATCAACCGATCATTAGAAGAAAGCTCCACGTACATGATCGTGGATCTCGAAGAAAAGATCGCAGTATCCATTGCCGGAGACGATGACACGAGAATTGGGGGATGGATGGTTAGCGTGCCTTGAAACTTTCCGAGGCACAACAAATCGTCAAGTGCTTGCAGATCGTTTCGTTGAAAAACCTGGGCATGAATAACAGACGATTCGTGATCTGCTTCCTTTCTCTGCAGGTTCTCTTCTTAGCTTAATGTTCACCTCCAATGGCGACACGATAATACATTCCCTCTTTATCCTTCTCTCACTTCTGAATGATAAAAACGAATAGAATAAATCTAGTTATGAAGAGTCAAGAGAACGTAATGGTGAAGTCTCCTTGGATCATCCGCATCGCCTGGGCGGCGATAGGGTTGTTTTGGTTTCTCTGGCTGGGTTTGGAAGATCGTGATTTAGGGATTGTGATACTTCTGGCCGTAGCCTTGGCGGCTGTGAGTGGGATCACCCTGCTCGTTCGACGAATGGGCGATGAGAACCTGAAGCGCAGGCAATGGTTGGTGAGAGGCACTGTCGCGGGGTTGATGAGTGGTGCCGCCGTGAGCCCCATCGCCGCGGTGTTGATGCTGCTCAAGATCGGATTGCACGCTCATCCCGTGCCCGAATTCTCCACAGCGGATCTCATCGCCGTCCTTGGGCGAACACCGGTTTGGGTGGTGGTGGGATTACTCGCCGGCCTCGCGGGAGGCCTTGTTGGGGGCATGAAAGAGATGCCAACACCCTCTCCCTTTCAGGGAGAGGGCTGGGGTGAGGGTGGGTCATAGCTGAGGATTTCCCCTTCTCAGTCTAACCCTCTTATCCAGAGGAGGAGAGGGAAGCGCATCCTCAACCCAACGCTTTAATGTTCCCTCCCTCGCCTGAGCGAGGCGCTACAAGTGTGATGCGTCATGTGATCCGATAAGGTGAAGAGG
>WVZH01000162.1:31847-40545 GCA_011772595.1 Anaerolineales bacterium | reverse complement strand
GTAATTATGAAGCGGGGACATTCTCCGTGAGGACCGAAGTCGCCGAGCGTCCTTCGACTTCGTTCGCTGCTGACGCAGCTCACTCCGCTCACCTGTGCCTGCGCCACAGGTGCAGGCAGGATGATGTGGTGGAAGATCGCCGCCGGCGTGTAAGGGTTCTCACATTGCAACTCGGGGTCGCGTCGCTTACAATGAAATGACAGTGTGTCGTCAAAGGAGGGGTAATATGGGGCAGGGCGAGGTTGTCAGGTTATACATGTGCCCCCGCGATTTAATCGCCGAGGACTCGCCGGGTGCTTGTCATGTTTGCGGGACGCAACGCATCGAGTGTTGCCTGGGGGAGGCGGACGATCCGTGTCGACGTCCCTTGATGGACGCCAAAGGTCGTGTACAGACACGGGCGCCGCGCTGGTGGTTGCAGCACACGGTCACACCGTTGACCGATTTTCTTGCGGAAGATTGATCGCACAACCTTGTCAAGCGAGGGACGTATGCAGAAAGAGAAAGTCGTCGTCATCGGCTCGGGCCCCGCGGGTTTGACCGCCGCGCTCTATACTGCGCGGGCCAACCTGGAACCTGTGGTGATTTCCGGCAACCAGCTTGGCGGCCAGATCTCGATCACCAATGAGGTCGAGAATTATCCCGGTTTCCCGGAAGGGACGACGGGGCCGGAGTTGGTCGAATCCATGCAGAAGCAAGCCGAGCGCTTTGGGGCGCGCATCGTGATCGACGAAGTGACCGAGGTCGATTTCAGTAGTGGGTCGCCATTTTCGGTAAAGACTCACGGTGAGGTTTACGAAGCGGATGCGGTTGTTGTCGCTGTGGGCGCCTCACCAAGAAGGCTTGAAGTGCCGGGTGAGGAAGAATTCATCGGCAGGGGCGTGTCTTTCTGCGCCACGTGTGACGGCTTTTTCTTCCGCGACAAGGACGTGATCGTCATCGGCGGTGGGGACAGCGCCATGGAAGAAGGCTTGTTCCTCACCCGCTTCGCCAAAGAAGTACGCGTTGTCCACCGGCGGGACGAGCTGCGCGCCGGGGAGGCGCTGAAGCGACGCGCCTTCGCCAATGAAAAGGTCAGCTTCGTCTGGGACACGGTCGTCGAAGAGATCGTCGGGAACGGGAAAGTGGAGAAGGTGCGCGTGCGCAACGTCAAGACCGACGAGACGAACGAATTGGAAACGGACGGCGTCTTCATCTTCATCGGCCATTATCCAAACTCGAGCCTCTTCGAAGGACAATTAGAGATGGACGAAGCCGGCTACCTGATCACCGACGAGCGTATGATGACCAACGTACCGGGCGTTTTTGCGGCTGGCGAGATCCAAGATCCCGTCTTCCGCCAGATCGCAACCTCTGTGGGGCAGGGTTGTGCGGCGGCGATGATGGCTGAACGCTGGCTGGAGGCACAGGAATAAGCGTGCCAGTATCGGCTGGGATTGCCTATCGTGTACACGTCGGCGGAGGTCTTGATGAGGGCCGTCCGCCGCTAATTTTAATCCACGGCGCCGGAGGGACGCGCTTGCATTGGCCCACCGAGGTGCGACGCCTGCCGGGTGAGCACGTGTACAGCCTGGACCTACCTGGCCATGGCGGTTCGCCAGGGGCTGGTGAGATGCGCATCGGAGCCTACGTCGAGCAGTTGAAGACCTGGCTGGATGCGCAGGAGATTGAGCGAGGGGTTTTCGTCGGCCACTCCATGGGCGGCGCCATCTCGTTGACGATGGCACTCGGAGATCAGGAGCGGGTGGCGGGCTTGGTGTTGGTGGGCACGGGCGGTAGATTGCGCGTCCACCCCGAGATTCTGGCGTGGACCGCTGAAGAGAAGACATTCCCAAAGGCCGTGGACATGATAAAACGTTGGGCGTTTAGCCCTCAGGCGTCATCACGCCTTGTCACCTTGGTGGAGAAGCGTATGGGTGAGACCCCGCCCGCGATACTTCACGGGGATTTCCTTGCCTGTGACGCCTTCGATATACTCGACCGACTGGGCGAGGTGCACGTCCCCGCACAGGTAATTGTGGGCACCGACGATAAAATGACCCCTGTGAAATACAGCCGCTATCTGGAGGAGCACCTCCCGGATGCGCGCCTCGAGATCATCGAGGGAGCGGGGCATATGGTGATGTTGGAGCGACCAGGCGAGGTAGCGGATGTGGTGAAGGCTTTTTTGGAATCCAAGTTCGGTTAGCACAAGGAAACACAAGGCACCTAGACACCTGGGAACCAAGGCTTTCCCGAGGACAATGCGCCACGGTGCCTAGGCGCCTAGGTGCCCTCTTCTTGAATTCCCATTCTCCTCTTCAAAATTGGCAGGATTGCTTGCACCGCGCGGGCTCGGTGGCTGATGCGGTTCTTTTCCGGCATGGATAATTCGGCCATCGTTTGGCCTGCGTCTTGCACTGAGAATATCGGATCGTACCCGAATCCACCCGCTCCGCGCTCCTCGGTAATGATCTCCCCTGAACAGGAGCCTGAGGCAAGATCTATGCTCCCGTCAGGGCCAGCGAGCGCGACCGTGCAGCAGAAGCGCGCCGTCCACGGTCTGGGATGCGGCTGGAGCAGGTCGAGCAGCATGCGTCGGCGGTCGGCGTCGGAACGATCAGGACCGGCAAGGCGTGCCGAGTGTTTACCGGGTGCACCTTCGAGGGCGTCGACTTCGAGCCCGCTGTCGTCGGCCAGCGTGTATAAGCCACTTGCCTGTGCGTACGTTGAGGCCTTGAGGCTTGCGTTGGCGGCGTAATCGGCACCGGTTTCGACCACGTCAAGCTCGAGTTGCAAGGTGGCGGGATCGATCAAGGTCAGGCTCAGGGTTTGGAGCAGGGCGCGCAATTCGAGCAATTTACCAGGGTTGCCGCTGGCGATCAACAGGGTTGACATGGTTGTCTCCGAGGAGAATGGCTATTCGAACAGTACCGCTGCCGTGTTTATAGGGGGTACCGCGGTACTATGCCCTATATGTAGGGGCAATGAGTCTCGAGATGTTAACTTATGTTTAGTACTAACGTCGATGCTTGACCTCGATTGCTACTTATGTTATAATGCGGACGCTTTTTTAGAATCAGTTTTGCAAGGTGGTGCGCACCTGAAAAACAGTCATCCGTTGCGGCTTAACGTCGGTTTCTTGTTGCACAAGAGCGTCGGCTATAGCCGCAACTTTGACTTTGACGTCGATAACGTTCAGGTCGACAGTGATCTGGATGTATCTGCCCTGCAGGGTTCGATCAATATCACGCGTACGAGCCAGGGTCTGTATGCACGTGGCCGTATGCAAGCGATGCGGGGCCTCGACTGTGTGCGTTGTTTGGCGACTTACAGTCAGCCCCTCAGCGTTGATGTCGACGACCTCTTCATCTACCCCCCGAGCGATGCGGAGGATCCCCAGCTGGCGATACCCGAGACAGGCATCCTCGACCTCAAACCGGTTTTACGGGAATACCTTCTCTTGGATGTCCCGATTCAACCGCTTTGTCGTCCAGATTGCAAGGGCTTGTGCGCAATCTGTGGAGAGAATTTGAACGATACCGATTGTCAACATCCTGAAGCCGACATCGACCCACGAATGGAGGTGCTAAAGACCTTGCTTCCGAAGTCGTGACCGCCAGGCAGGCGTTCGAGCTCTGTATCTGCCTGGAGGATCGTCTCCTGTACTGCCGCCAGGAGGACATGTATGAGCGTTACAAAAGATAGGTGGGAGAAACGAGAACTCTTCGCCGCCTTGCTAGAAAAAGGAGATTATCAAGGTTATATCACACTTGATGACATCTTTCTCGTTTTTCCAGACGCTGAAGACATCGAAGAACGGATCGATCGTCTTCAAACGTTCTTTCACAGCGCCGGCATCGAAGTGTACGAAGAAAACTCCCAGGTGCCCTCGCATTTACGCCGCGACGATGGCTTTGAAGATCCTCACAGTTTCGACCTAAGTGCGATCTCCAGTGACGACACAGTCGGTCTCTATTTGAAAGAGATGGCGCGCGTCCCTCTTCTCAATACTGAAGAGGAAGTCGAGTTGGCGAAACGCATCGAGCGTGGTAGAAAAGCCGAAGAACTCCTAGCAAAATCGAACGGCAAGCACGGCGCTAAGAAGCGTGCCGAACTGCAGCGACTTGTGCAGGACTCGCTCGCTGCACGCGATCATCTCATCAAAGCCAACACACGCCTGGTCGTCAGCATTGCCAAGCGCTACATGGGTCGTGGCGTGCCCTTTCTGGACCTGATTCAAGAGGGCAACTTGGGGCTCATGAAAGCAGTGGAGAAATTCGATTACCACCGCGGTTACCGCTTCAGCACCTACGCCACTTGGTGGATCCGCCAGACCATTACACGGGCCATCGCGGACCAGGGACGCACAATCCGCGTTCCCGTACACATGTCCGATCGCATCCGCCGTCTCTACAAGGTCGCACGCCAGCTTGAGCAGGATCTAGGGCGCAAGCCAACGCCTGAAGAGATCGCCCATATGATGGAAATCGACCCGCGCAAGGTGCAGTGGATGATGCGTGTCTCTTGGCGCCCGTTGTCACTCGAGAGCCCTGTTGGGGAGGAAGAGGACACGGAGCTTGGATCTTTCGTTGAGGACGATACCACTCCCACCCCCACACAGAGCGCCCATCAAAATTTGTTACGAGAGAAAATCGAGGAAGTGCTGGCCACGCTCAGCCCACGTGAAGCGCGCATCCTACGCTTGCGCTTCGGGCTGCACAATGGCCGCCCCTATACGCTGGAAGAGGTTGGACAGAAGTTTGGGTTGACACGGGAACGCATCCGCCAGATCGAAGGCAAAGCGCTACGGCGGTTGCGCCATCCGCGTCGATCTCGTCAATTGCGCGATTACCTGAGTTAGATTGCGAGGTTTCGCTTCGCTTGAAGCGACGACAGGTAGATAAAAGGGGCGACCCAGCGGGTCGCCCCTTTTATCTATTTATACTGCCTTCGTCACGCCGCCGAAGTCTTCAGGACTGCGGCGTAGACGCCAGGCGCTTTCCTGTCGTAGATAAGCCACTTCGTACACGCGGTAACTGGACGTCATCACCAGGAAGCGTCGTTCACTATCTTGTTCCCATTGACGTCCTAGTGAAGTGATCCGATAACGCCGCCCCTGCCATATGAAGGCCATCGGACGGATGGTGCCGTCCACTTCGAAGCGGGCCTCGACGGCGATGGGCTCGTTCATCCTTCGTTCTCCAACGTTTCCCAGAGCAGGGTTAGCGCAGCGTGAGCGGATTGTGCCTTGTTGTGCTCTCTGTCGCCCTCCCATAGGTACTGCCTGGCATGATCACCAGCATGGCTGCTGACAGCGATCCACGTCAGGCCGACCGGCTTTTCTGGTGTCCCGCCGCCTGGACCGGCGATGCCCGTTACCGATACACCCACATCGGCCTGGAATGCTCGCCGAGCGCCGCGCGCCATCTCAAGCGCCGTTTCTTGGCTGATGGCGCCAAATTGTGTGAGTGTGCTCTGCTGCACCCCGAGGAGCCCTGCCTTGGCATCGTTGGAGTACGCGACAACCCCCCCACGGAAGTAATCGGAGGATCCCGGCACATTCGTGATGCGGTGGCTGACCAGGCCAGCGGTGCAAGATTCGCCTGTCGCCAGGGTCCAACCGCGTGCTTTTAAAGCCCGACCGATCAAGACCTCCAACGCTTCCGACATTTCCTTTCCCCTCCCGAGGTCATCCATCTCCCTCCCCCCTTCTCCAAGACGCCTAATCCCTGCTCCCTAATCTCTAACCCCTAACCCCTAATCCCTATCCTCTAATCCCCATCCCTGTATCGCTCTCTAAGACATAGACTCAAGCCAATGCCCCCTTCCCGCCATTATACTCTGGTGGGTTGACAGGCACTTCACCGTTCGGTATGCTTCGCTAGGTGACACAATTTTCCTTATTCGATTCAGAAAGCCGGATTTGGTCGGTCGCCGAGCTGACGCGCTATGTCCGCCAGACACTCGAAAGCGACTACCGACTGCAGGATTTATGGGTGACTGGGGAGGCCTTCAACGTCTCACGTCCCTCTTCTGGCCACTTGTATTTTACGCTCAAGGATGCGCAAGCCTCGTTGCGTTGTGTGATGTGGCGCTCGGAGGTCGTACGGCAGACTGCCCTGCCACGCGATGGTGAAGCGATCGAGGTACACGGCAGTCTCAGTGTGTATGAAGCTGGTGGGCAGTATCAACTGTATGCCGACACCATTCGCCGTGCAGGTGAAGGGGAGCTCTTCAAGCAATTCATGCGCCTGAAGACTCGCCTGGAAGCCGAAGGGCTTTTCGATTCGGAGCGCAAGCGACCATTGCCAGCTTGGCCGAGACGTATCGGCGTCGTCACCTCGCCGACTGGGGCAGCGCTGCGTGACGTGCTCCACGTGCTGCAGCGGCGATTTCCGATGGTGATCTTGATCCTGGCGCCGACACCGGTGCAAGGTGAGGATGCGCCACCCGGTATCGTGGCTGCGCTGCAGGCACTGAACCAGTACGGCCAACCCGACGTCATCCTGCTCGTCCGTGGTGGGGGCTCGATTGAAGATCTCTGGGCTTTCAATGACGAGAGCGTTGCGCGCGCGATCGCTGCATCGGCTGCACCTGTGGTCTCAGGAATCGGGCACGAGACGGACATCGTCATTGCCGATTTCGTCGCGGATGTGCGTGCCCCTACTCCCTCAGCGGCGGGCGAACTGGCGACGCCTGATCGGAAAGTATTGGCACAGATCATCATCGACGAGCGCATCGACCTGGGACGCCTCTTTGGCGACCGCCTTCTAGGACTTCGCACGAATTTGACGACAGTGCAAGCCGCTCTGCATCTCGCGTCGCCGAGGGCTCGAGTCGCTGGCGAGCGTCAGCGTCTGGACGTGTTGAGCAGCTTGGCCTCCACAGCATTGAGGCATTCCCTGGCGCTGCGACGAGCGGCTGTCGGGGGTGCCATCCATACGCTGGAGGCTGTCGGTCCTTCGGCCGTATTGTCCCGGGGGTACGCCGTGGTGAAGCGCACCGCCGATGGTGCCGTGGTGCGATCTGTGAACCAAGTCGCTGAGAAGGACGAGCTGAATGTACGTGTGAGCGATGGCACTTTTGACGCCCAAGTGACCTCCGGGCGGGGGGAGCGTTCTTCGAGCGGAACTCATTGAGATCATCCCTGATCGTGGGCAGAGGGCTGTTATATCGAGTGGTGTTATTGGCTCATGAGGGTTCGAAGTTCGGTTGGACCATAGAGTTGCTGTCAATCAGAGGAGAGGACATATGGCCAAACTCAAATCTCCTGACAAGATGACATACGAAGAGGCCTTTGAGGAATTGGAGGCCATCGTCGAACAATTGAACTCCGGTGAATTACCGTTGGAGCAATCGCTTTCGCTTTTTGAGCGCGGCCAAGCGCTCGCGGCACGCTGTAGCGAACTGCTGGATCAAGCGGAACTCAAGCTGCGCCAACTCGTGCCTGATGAGACGCAGGGCTACATCGAGACCGATTTCGAACCTGATGATGCGTGAGTGTGGTCTTGAGCGGATTTAAAATCCTTTACGTCATTCGTATGTGGAGTGAGAAGCTAGAATTGCACCTGACTCCACTCCTTCCCGGAATCTTGAAATTTCCGGGAAGGTACAGTTAGGGGCACACAGCCGTGCGCTCCTATGATGTGCGATGGGATTCGAGGGAGATGGGACCAGAATCGATGGCAAAGAGTGGGAAGATCCTGCGCGGTGAGGTGGCGGTTGCCGGGGAGAAATGCGGCTACAGCTTCTACGCGATCGACGCACGCACGGAGGACCAAAGGCTGAGAAACACACAAACCGGGACTTTGGATGGCGATTTGATCGTGTTCATCCCGGGCCACGGTCAGAGGTCGGCTGCAGCCAGGAGGCTGCAATCGACGCTTATTGAGGCAAGTGCCTCAAAGGTCCTTTGGAGCATTGATGTCGATCCACCTAGAGGAGGAGATCCGGTTAAAACGCAAGCTGTGATCGAGATTGTCCGCCAGAAGGTGAGTGAGGAGCTCAACATCAGGGATATGGAGGGCATGGGGCAGCAGCCTACGTTCAAGACGGTGCTCATCGGTTGGTCTCATGGTGGAGCGATCGTTTTGAGGGCTGCAGAAAAAGCCCCTGATCTTTTCCCGAAGGTTGCAGCCCTCTGTCCGGCGGGGCTAGAGCAACGCGGTTTGCCTGAGCTCCTGGGCAGCTTCGTTGTGGAAATACTGCTCATCGCGTTCGATGCGATTAGAAAAGGTCCGAGGTCCATGGCGATTGCCCTGCGAATGGGTGGCGACATGTTGATCGGTCTGACAATGGATTTCGTTCGGAGCAAATCTTTGAGACGGTTAATCGATGATATACGTTGGGGTGCAACCAAAGTGGTGGGCTCGGAGTATATGTATCCTGGTCGCGTGGTGGTCTTGTTTGCTGAGGCAGACAAAGTCATTCGCTGGCGGGGTGCGGTGCCTGAGTGTAGACAGGCAGAGGAGCTCAATCAGCATCTTGTCGGTTATGAGAGGCGCAGCTTCCCTCATGTTCAAAGTTTTAACCTGCGCATCTTGAAAGGAAACCATCTTGCTCCGGAACTCTTCGCACCGCTGTATGTCCAGAACATCTTTGAGACATTGAACCTCTCCAGTGATGCTTGATCAAGAAGGCTACACTGGTCTGCTTGGACGGAATGACTTCCCATTGGCATGCAGCAAAGTCGGATTCCGGTTTATGTTCCAGGGGA
>WVZH01000162.1:17385-31827 GCA_011772595.1 Anaerolineales bacterium | reverse complement strand
GCTCCGATCACCAAGTTCGACCAGCCGCTCATCACGGTGGACCACCCCAGTAGAGCAAGGCTCATTGTGGCAGTCCCGCCCGCAGTTGAGATCAACCCGGGTCGTATTCGAGTCAGGTCCAGCCCTTCCAGACGCTTGCTCAGCAACCAAAGCAGCACGACGCATTCCAAGGCAGTGGCGAGAGAGTTGGCCAGCGCCAGCCCGCCATGGGGCATCCATCCGATGCGCTCGAAGAATGCGGAGAACGCGATGCTGAAGACCACGTTCAAGCTCATCATCAGTGCGCCGACAGCGACCGGCGTGCGCGTATCGTGCATGGCGAAGAAAGCGCGCACCACGATCTCGAAGACCGAGTGTCCTACCAGGCCGGCTGCCCACCAGAGCAACGCCCAGGCCACCTGGTCGGTCGACTGTGCGTCGAAGGCACCGCGCTCGAAGAGCAGCCCCACAATTGGACGTCGCAACAAGATCAGCCCCAGGCTGGCCGGCAGCGCAAGAAAGATCACCCCGCGCAGCGTGTTGACCAATGAAGCTCGCATCTGGTCGAGCTTGCCTTGCGCGTATTGGGTAGAGAAGGTGGGCAGTGCTGCGATCGCGGTGGCTTGGGCGATCGCCGCTTGTGGCATGATCATCAATAAAAAAGCGAAATTGAGGGCTGTGAGGCTGCCTTCAGGCTGCCCGGAGGCGATCATGGTGTTGACCCAGAAGTTGAGCTGCACCACAGCCACGCCTAACAATCGAGGGGCCATTAAGCGACCGACCTCACGGACTGCAGGCATACGTAATCCCAGGCTGGGGTAGTAATGCGGTTTTCGTCGCACGAGCGCTGGAATTTGAACGCTGAGATGAAGCACCGCTCCTAATACCGTCCCCCACGCGAGCCCATGAATGCCTATCCTTGGAACAAGGACGACTACACCCAGGATCAAACCGATCCTGTAGGAGGCGGGTGCCAGGGCGGGCAGCGCGAAGTGTTGGTGGGCGTTGAGGGTCGCCATGAGCAAACCGCTCACACCGAATATCGTGGGTGAGAGCAGCATGGTCCGTAAGAGGGAGACAGTCAACTGGATTTGCTGGGGATCCTCGAAACCGGGCACTAGGATGGTTCGCACGAGCCATGGAGCTGCCGCCGATGCCAGCAAGCTGACCAGACCGAGAATCACGATCACCAGATTGGCGACCGCCGAGGTGAGGCGCCAACCGCCTGCGTGGTCATCGCGTGTGAGGAAGCCCGTGAGTGTAGGTAGGAAGGCAGAGGCCAGGGCACCGCCAGCGATGAGGTTGAAGATGGTTTCGGGAACGCGGTTTCCAGCGACGAAGGCATCGAGTTCGGCGCTGGTACCAAATTCGCGTGTGATGAGGATCTGACTGACCAAACCCGTGAGGCTGGAGAGCACGAAACCGGACATCACGACACCCGCAGCGCGGGCGATCTGGCGATCGGCAGAAGCAACAGACTCGCTCACGAGTAAGGATTATACAGGAGGCAGCAGAAACTTGAATGCACTTTTCCCTCGCCCCAACCACCGCAGATTTTACTTGGCCTGGACGATCCTGCGTGTTGGTTCCCTGGTTGCTTATGTCTCTGCGTAAGGTTTTCGATGGGAGTACACTATGCAAGCGTTTGCGCGCAGATGAAGGGCGGTGTCAAGCATGAATGAGCACGCTCACTCAGAGACGGATTGCTTCGTCTGTCTCAAACATCGTGGGGAAATCCTTGTGCCTGGAGGGGCAGTCTATGAAGATCAGCTCATCTACGTGGGGCACGCTTCCATCTCGGATGACGAAACCGAGATCTATCTGGGTTTCTTGATGGTCGAGCCCAAACGTCACGTTCCCGGCATGGCGGAGCTCGATGACGTCGAGGCGGGAGCGATCGGCCGGATGATTACGCGCCTGAGTCGAGCACTCAAGGAGCGAGAGGGGGCAGAACATGTGTACCTCTTCCGGTTGGGCCATCATGTGGACCATCTACATCTTTGGGTGGTGCCGCGTTATCCGGGCACGCCGCGTGAATATTGGGGTTTGCGCGTAGACGAGTGGCCTCAGGCGCCACGTGGGGATGCTGATGCGGTTGAGGCGCTTTGTGAACGAATTCGGCGATTCCTGCAGCAGGATGGTAATTGAGCTTGCCACCCCATTCTCCTCGCTTGAACGCTGATCTTCTCTATTAAGTTGCCGAATGAAAAGTCGAGGATCACCGCGCGGTCGGCGGAGGGAGTCACTTCTTGTGATGATGCGCGCGACTGCTTTGCCGGAGTAATAAATTCTGAAGGCTGATGGAGATGTTTGGCCTGGAGCCATTCTGCGCTATTATCATAGGGGCTGTATCATCAGCGTTTCTAGGACGCGAGCCTGTGAGCAGGAGGGCTGAATCCGGAGAACCCAATGTACCCTAAGTCCGCTCGTTACTACGATACGATCTACGCATTCAAAGATTACGCAAAAGAAGCTGAGTGCTTGCACGCCTTGATTTTAGAGCACAAGCGAACTGATGGCGTGCGTTTGCTTGACGTGGCATGCGGAACTGGAAATCACCTGGCGTATCTCAAGGATCATTACAACGTGGAAGGAATCGATGTCGATGGCGACATGCTCACAATCGCCCGTCGCAAGCACCCTGATCTTCCCTTTCACCAGGGTGACATGGTCGATTTCGACCTCGGTCGTCAATTCGACGTTGTAACCTGTCTTTTCAGTTCGATTGGTTACGTGGAGACCGTGCAGAAGTTGGAACAAGCCATGGGCAACATCGCTCGTCACCTCGAGAAGGGTGGCTTGTTGGTACTTGAACCTTGGCTCGCGCCGGAGGATTACAAGCCGAACACCGTTCACGCCACCTTCGTCGACGAGCCCGAGCTAAAAATTGCTCGCATCAACACCAGCCTGGTTGAGAACAACGTCTCCATTTTGGATTTTCATCATCTCGTCGGCACTCCGGATGGCGTCGAATACTTTGTCGAGCGACATACGTTGTATCTTTTCAATGACGAGGAGTACCAGCATGCGCTTGTCCAAGCTGGATTCGAGGTGATGTACGATCAAGAGGGCTTGAGCGGGCGCGGATTGTATTTGGGGATTAAATCTCAATCCTAGCGCACGACAAATGAGTATGATAGAAGGACCGAGTTCCCAATGCTGCGGATATAGAGGCACGATAAGGAGTCAGGATGTCCACGGAACCCGATGATTTTCTAGGCGAACTTCGGTTGGGTAGGCGGCTCATGACCGTCTGGCAGGTCGCCGCTGGGGGCTTGGTGATTGTCCTCGCGCTTGCCTTGCTGGTGCCTGGGAGAGTGGTAGATCTTGTGGGCACCATCGGGCCGATCACCACGTTGCTAGCGTTTCTGATTATGCTCTTCACCGTGCTCAACATCATTGAGTTGATTGCGGGTAGCAGCGAACGGGGGGGCAGCTATACCTTAATACACGAGACGCTGGGGGGCTTGGGAGGATTTCTTGCAGGTTGGGCTACATTTGCCGGGTATTTGGTCATAACGGCGAGCTTCATAAAGACGGCAACGATGCATCTGACCTTGATCTTTCCACTGCCAGGAGCAATTGTTATCTTACTCTCTCTCGGTTTACTGGTGGGATTGGTGTTGATCCAACTCTTCCGTCTGTTGCCGCGTCGAGATTGGCTTTGGCCCAGCCTATCCTTGCTCTTTATTGCGTTTGGTATCTTCCTCGTAGGTCTGGTGATAAATACCGATTTGAGCGCGGGCCGAGCTGCTGTCGCCTTCGCTTCCAACAATTTTATGCGCGCTGCGGCATGGCTATTTGTAGGTTTCGCAGCGGTTGAGGCCATCATGGCCTCACGACGACAGATCCGGGATCCTGAGCGCCACCTGTCGTCGGGCTTGTTTACGGCGTTGCTTTTTGGCGGGTTGCTGCTCGTACTTTTCGAATTCGTTGCTGCCGGCCTTCCCCAACCGCTTGCCGGCGTCGCAGCGCATGACATCGCCTCGGCGATCGGTGTGGCCAGTGCGTTGCCAGAATGGATCGTATATTCGACTGCGATCATAACGCTCATGTTGGGAGCCAATGTCAGCCTGGTTACGGGCGCGCGCCAGTTGAACGCGCTCAGTCGTCAGGGGGCCTTGCCAGACGCGCTGCGTTGGTTGCGTCCTCCCTTCCGTGTGCAACCTCTTTTATTCGGTTTGATCCTCCTGCTGGTGATGCCATTGATCCTATGGGCCCCTGCAAGCTGGTTGATGGATTTGGCTGCGGGCTTCTTCCTGATCTCCGCATTTCTGCTCAATCTGGCTGCGCTAATCAGCCGTCGAACCGAGCCGGATCGTAGGCGCGCGCTGACCGTGGCGTTCTACCCACTGGTGCCCGTCACCGCGCTGGTTCTATGTGCAAGTATGTGGCTGGCGCTTCCGGGGTCCGGCGTACTTGGGAGTGTGGTCTGGCTGTTGTTGGGACTTGTTATCTATGGGGTGTATGGACGCACACACTTGATCGAGGCGCAGGAGGGCGTGTTAGTCTTCCGGCGCGAACCTGTTCGGGAAAAACAGGAGGGGGATTATCGCATACTAGTCCCACTCAGTGCTGGTATGGAGCGACATCGGATTCTGGAAATGGCAGCTGCGTTCGCGCGCCAATTGGGTGGCGAAGTGCTCCCACTTCAGGTCATATCCATCGCCGACCCGTTGGCGATCACCGAGGGGCGGCGTATTGCACGTGAACGCAATACACTTTTCCAGTGGTCTACTCGAGAAGTTGCGATGAGCGATGTGCCGGTATACCCCATCACTCGCCTTGCACGCTCTATTTCAGAAGGCATCATCGACACCGCAGACGAGGAGCAGTGCGACCTGATCTTGCTTTCGTGGCTAGTTCGTGGGCAGCAACAGGGTGTGAGCATGGGGCAAGTACTCGACCCCGTGGTGAGGCTTGCGCCATGCGACGTGGTCGTCGTTGCCTTTCATCCGGAAGCCGCTCGCGGCAAGGTGACGCCCGCGGTGCCAGAGAGAGTCGAAGAGGTGGAAACCGCTGAAGCTGCGAGGGGACTACAGATTGGTAGTATCCTCGTTCCTACGGCCGGTGGACCACATGCGCCGCTGGCGACACGACTGGCGTTGTTGTTGGCCAGAGAATTTAACGCCACCACGAATATCGTCTATGTCGCTGATCCGGAGGCCTCGAAGGAGCAACTCGCTCGAGGTCGTATGTGGATCGAGAAAACGATCACCACCATGCGTGAGCAAATGGCAACCTTGCCCAGTGGGAATGGTAAGCATGTCGATCTTGCAAGCTTGCCACTTAAAAGCCGTGTGGTCACAGCAGACAGCGTCGTGGAGGGCATCGCGCAAGCGGGAGCGGAGAGTGACCTGGTATTCATCGGTGCTTCCGAGGAGAGTTTTATCGACCGGGTTTTATTCGGTACCATCCCGGAGCAGGTTGCGCGCGCGTGTCCCTCTCCGGTGTTGATGGTCAAACGGTTCCGGGGCTTACGACGTTTCTGGCTGCAGCGCGTCTGGGATGCGCTGTTTGGAGCCGTCCCGACTCTCGAGCGGCAGGAGCAGGTGGAAGTCTATCGGCAAGTGCGCCGCGGTGCACGTCCCGATGTTGATTTCTTCATCATGATCGGTCTCTCGTCGATCATTGCCACCTTAGGATTGCTGCAGGAAAGCGCGGCGGTCATCATCGGAGCGATGCTGGTGGCGCCTCTCTTCACACCCATCCTGGCTTTCAGCCTTGCGATCGTCCAAGGAGACGTTCGGCTTCTCAGCTTGGCTGTCGAGTCGGCCATCAAAGGTATTGCCTTGGCGATCGGACTGTCCATCCTACTCACGACGCTTTCTCCCTTACGCGTTGTCACGGGAGAGATCGCCGCCCGCACGCAGCCCAACCTTTTCGATTTGGTCGTCGCCCTTGCATCGGGCGCAGCCGGAGCGTATGCGGTAGCGAGGAAAGACGTAGCGACTGCGCTTCCGGGTGTGGCCATCGCTGCTGCGCTGGTGCCCCCTTTGGGTGTGGTGGGAATCGGGTTGGCGATGGGGGATGCTGGAGTCGCAGGGGGAGGGGGGCTGCTTTTCATTACCAACCTGATCGCCATCACGCTTGCTGGATCCGTGACTTTACTTCTACTTGGGTTTCGTCCTTCACCTGGCGCGCGACGGGAAGGGCACCTACGTCTTGGTCTGGTGGTTTCGTTGCTGCTTCTCATCGCCATCACGATTCCTCTGGCGACCGTGTTTGTCCGTTCGGTAGAGGAGTCTCGCATTCGGCAAACGATCGACAGTACCTTGAGACAGCACTTACCGACGTCGGAAGCATACGAACTCGATGATTTCGAATTTCAGGAGAGCGGGACCATGATCACCGTCAGGGTGACGATTTACGCTCATCAACCTCTTCTGCCGGCGCTTGCAGCATCAACCCGCGAGGAATTGGAACAAGCGTTGGATCGGCCTGTGCGTCTAGAAATTCGAAGTGTCCCGATCGAGTCGATCGAGCTACCTGTTCCCTAAGGACATCTGACGCATTCGTGTGGAATCATGAGAGCCGGGGACGCCGACCCCGGCTCTCTCTTAAGGAGGAGAAGAAGAGATTCCGCCCTTCCATTGTTACTATACAACCAGTGGCTGTGTGGCGCAGGACGCAAGCCTGACGTTTAACCTACGGAATCTCTACGCATTTAGCTCCCTGGTCATGTTAGACCGTCCACATGAGTTCCGTAAGAGGCTCCATGGGACTTGAAGGTGGTATGTGAGGGATGATGTTGTTTGTGAATACAGCTCAGTCCTTTTCCGAGCCTCAGTTCATGCCCTCAATTGTCGGGGCGCACGGCCGTGCGCCCCGAGCCATACCTTCCCGGAAGATGTGGAGCCAGGCGAAATTTTAGCTTCTCACACGGCAAGCGAATGATGTACAATGGCGGGGATGTCTGATATCTACGTCTTGATCACCGTCCCATTTCCTGAGCCGCTGGTAGAGCGCCTTAAGGTGGTCTCACCTCGGCTTCAAATCCACGTGCACCCTGCGCCACGGAGCGAGGATCTCCCAGAGGAGTTGCTCCCCGACATCGAGATCCTGTACACCTTGTGGGCCATGCCCGATCCCGAGGCCGTCCCCGAACTCCGCTGGATCCAGTTTCATTTCGCTGGCATTGAACGACTGGCCGATCATCCACTGCTGAGTTCGGAGGTCAAGGTGACCACATTAAGCGGGGCGGCTGTACCTCAGATGGCAGAATTCGCGCTGATGTCCATGCTAGCGCTTGGACGTAAGCTGCCGGTGATGATGGCAGATCCGCCAGAGGTGCGCTGGGATGAAAATCGGTACCGCAAATATGAACCCACTGAGCTACGCGATAGCACAGTCGGTATCTTGGGATACGGCAGCATCGGTCGTGAGGTGGCGCGTCTTTGCCGGGAATTTGGCGCCAAGGTGTTGGCGATCAAGCACGACTTGAAACATTTGCAGGATGAAGGTTACACGCTGGAAGGTACGGGGGATCCTGGGGGCGATATTCCAGATCGGCTTTATCCGCCCCAGGCCCTGCGTTCCATGGTTCCCCTGTGCGATTTTCTTGTAGTCACGGTTCCACTGACATCAGAGACTCGAGGCATGGTCAGCAGTGCGATCTTCGAGGCGATGAAGACCACCGCTCATCTGGTGGATATATCGCGCGGCGGTGTCGTCGACCATGGAGCGTTGGTTGAAGCCTTGGCTACCGAGAAGCTGGCCGGGGCTGCCCTGGATGTCTATCCTGCGGAACCTTTACCCGAAACCAGCCCACTGTGGGAGCTCCCCAATGTCATCCTCTCCCCGCATGTCGCCGGCGCTTCGGAGCATTATTACGAACGAGCCGCAGCGCTGTTTGCCGAAAATCTACATCGCTATCTCTCCGAACGACCGTTGTTGAACCTCTATCATCCTGAAAAAGGTTACTAAGGCGACACGGTGGGACCGATTCGCGGTGTCATCTTCGACTTGGGTTCTACCCTCATCCGCTTCCACGGCGATTGGCTTGTCGTGCGTCAGCGTGGCATCCAGGCGATGCTCGACCAGCTTATGAAATACGAGTTTGGGCTGGATGGCGCGGCATTTGTGGATGCCTTCAATGAGATCCTCGATGCCAGTATAGAAGAGCGCGAAACTACACACATGGAACAGACCACGTTGGCTCTGCTGCGAACTGTGATGACGCAATTCGGCCACTCGACCGTCACAGACGAAGTTCTTGAAAGGGCTTTAGAACGTCTCTACAGAGTTAGTGAGGAATTGTGGAGACCGATGCCAGACCTGGTCGCGGTGTTAGATGATCTGCAAACAAAGGGCTTCCGCATGGGGATTATCTCTAACGCCGGCGATGTCAAGAACGTGCAGCGATTAATCGACAACGCTGAAATTCGGCACTTTTTCGACCCAATTTTGATTTCAGCTGCGGTCGGGATTCGCAAGCCGCACCCACGTATATTCGAGGTCGTGCTCAAGGCCTGGGGGCTCGAAGGGGGTGAGGTCGTCATGGTCGGCGATATGCTCGGCGCGGACGTCAGCGGCGCACAACGGCTCGGGTTGCATCAGATCTGGCTTACCGCGGATGCAGATAATGAAAGCAATCGGAAGGACTCCAAGCACGTGTTCCCCGAGGCTACAGCAGAAAACCTCAGGGATGTACCGGATGTTATTGAGCGCATGCAATCGTCAGGGTGAAAAATTGCGAAGGGCGGTGAGTGCGCTCAACTTTTTCTCCTTGCACAAACTGCTTATATTGAACCGCGGGCGGGAGACGGCCGTAGAGTTTCTTGAACACTACGACCTGGATGAGATCCCCACGAGTTGGTAGATCTCCAAGATAGAACGTAGACGAACATACGCCAGAGCTGTTGTTCTCCTCAGCATGAGGTAGTCGAATGCTTAATCGCTTGCGCAATGTTACCAGTGGGTATCCACGCCAGTTTTGGTTGATCTTCTGGGGGATGCTGATCAATTCAACGGGCGGGAGTATGGTCTGGCCCTTTCTTACGATTTATATGCGACAGCAGTTAAACGTCCCGCTGACGAGTGTCGCTTTACTGCTCACCATCTATTCCGTCGCAAGCTTATTGACAACTTCCTTTACCGGTCCTGCGGTGGACCGCTTTGGGCGCAAAGGTGTCATGCTCGTAAGCCTGTTGGTTGGTGGTGGCGTGTTATTGGGTATGCGCGTGGCAGACACCCTCCCACTTTGGGCTGCGCTTATGGCCATCTTTGGAGGGTTTGACCCTTTACTACGTATTGGGGGAAATGCGATGGTGGCCGATCTCGTCGAGCCTGAGCGCAGAACGGCAGCCTATGCCCTACTGCGCACGATCGCCAATCTCGGTGTCGCGATCGGACCCTCTATCGGTGGATTCATTACCAGCGTCTCATATGCCATTGCTTTCTTCATCGCCGCAGCGGCGCAAATTCTCTACGCCATGTTGGTCTTGTTCTTCGTCTCTGAGACTGCACCGAGGCGGGAAGCCGATGAGCAACCTGTGGGGGTCGGTTATGGACCTGTCTTGCGCGATCGGGGGTTTGTTTCCTTCTGTGGCATGTACGTCCTCTCTGTGATGAGCTACTCACTCATCATGATCCTATTACCTGTGTATGTGAAGGAGAATTTCGGTGTACCCGAAAATCAATATGGCTTCATCATGGCCACGAACGCCGCGATGGTGGTGTTGTTGCAGTATGTAATTACTCGAGTGACGGAGCGCTTTCGGGCGTTCATGGTTTTGGCAGTGGGATCGCTCTTTATTGGGTTAGGCGTTGGCAGTGTGGCCTGGGGGAGTGGCTTTTTCGCCTTTCTCATTAGCATGATCTTGCTCACCATCGGTGAGATGATCATCGTGCCTACTTCAACAGCGCTGACTGCGAATTTCGCACCCATCGATATGCGCGGTCGCTACATGGGGTTGTACAGCTTGGTCTGGAGCGTGGGCTTCGGGATAGGTCCTGTGATCGGCGGATTACTGAACGATCAGCTTGCTCCTGTGGCGATCTGGTATGGTGGATTGGTCATGGGACTCTTAGGTGCGATTGGGTTTCTCATTCTGGAGCGTAAGATGCCGTCGCGAGCCATAGATAGGATGATCACAATCTAGGTGAATCTACAATCTCTGCCTCCTCCAGCACTCGAGTTTGCAACTCGAGTCTCGTACTCACGTATAGAAGGATAGATAAAGCCCGAATTGTTTTCGAGCTCAAGATGGGGATGGGCAACTTGGAATTGAGTAATTGGTAAAGGTATTGTTGGTGAGGTGTGATGAGGACTTCGTTCAGCGTTTAGGGTGAGCCGTGGTGAAGTAGGCTGGACGAGCTTCGAAGGGTGTTTTTTGTGTCGGTGTGTTGGGGCGACCAGGACGGTCGCCCCAACGATTCCTGAACATTATCCTAGGGCCGATCCTCTTCGGTCGTTAGACTATACACCTGGGCGCGGATAACCCGAGCTTGCGCTTCAGTTGCTGGGTTAGGGCGCCCATCACGATCAAGCATGACGGGGACGAGTTCCAGGGTCCGTACACCGTCCTGGTCGAGCCAAACGTTTAGTAGCGCGCTCTGGGATTCTCCACCGTCATCGAAGGCGAAATTACCCAGACCATAAACGATCACGCCGTCGGAGTAGAACTCGATACCCTGTAGGACGTGGGCGTGATGTCCGAGTACGAGGTCGGCGCCTGCGTCGATCGCTGTGCGTGCGGCGGAAACCTGAGGCGGGCTGGGGTTGGGGTCGTACTCGAAGCCACTGTGGATCAGGACGATCACAACGTCGGCCTGAGAGCGGGCGGAGGCTACATCGGCCTCGATCTGCGCCGGGTCTGCCCAGGCCACACCGGGGCGTGTCGGCGTGGCGGCCCAACTACGTGTGTCGAAGCCGCGATATTCGACGGGGACGTCGACATACGCCAGGAAGGCGAGCGTAATCCCGTTGAGGTTTCTTATCGCAGGAGCCCGTGCGACGCCTTCGTATTCGCCGGCGCCGATGGTGTCGATGCCCTGGGCGTGCAGCAGCGTCATGCCGTTCAACAACGCGGTGGGGCCGAAATCCATGGCGTGGTTGTTGGCGAGTGAGAGCAGGTCGAAGCCGGCCAAGGATAGCGTCTGGGCTGCCCCTGTCGGCGCGCGAAAAGTAAAACCTTTATCCACGGGTGATCCTTGATCCCCGATCGCCGTTTCCAAATTGCCGATCGCCAGATCAGCGGGGGACAGCAGGTCGACCACTTCAGCGAAGGGATAGTCAAGGTCGCCCGCTTGGATTGCATCGCCGAGGGCGCGATCCAGCATGATATCACCCACGGCAGCTACGTGGACGACAGGATCGGCGCTCAGCGCGTCGCTCATGATCGGGCTAAGCTCGACAGCCGCGGCTTCATAGCCTGGCGCGGCGACCAGGGACCAGGTTTGCAGCAGGGGATACTCGGATTCGCTAGGATGCCGGCCGTCAACCCGCAGCGCTTTGAGGTTGGCGGGCAACTCTGCCCAGTCCATCACCGCGACGAAGGGGGATCCCTGGGTGAGGATCTCTTGGGCTTGCGCCGTGGTGATCGTTTCCCAATCAGAGGTGAACGGGACGCCCAGCGCGAAACGGCGAGTGCCGGCGTGAATGCCTTCTGCGCTGGGCACGAGGGCCAGGTCTGCAAAGCCCTGCGAAACCTTCTTGGCCGCGTCTCCACCGGTGTCCAACTGCCACTGCCATCGGGTTCCCTGAGATTCTAGCTGTTCGATGGCTTGTGCGGCAGTGCTCATCCAGCGTTCGGGGACTGCAAGGAGGACCGGAGAGGGGGAGGGACTGGGAGTGTGTGTTGGGTTGGGCGCTTGGGTTTGGGTTGGGGGAAGGGTGGATGAATGTTTAAGATCGGAATCCTGGTCGTCCGTCGTGGTGGGAAACGTCACGGTATCAGGTCCTGGTTGGCATCCTGTCAGGAGGATAGCTACGCATAGCACCAGAGAGAGATTGCGAAGTGTGCTTGGGCTGGTTTCTCGGGCGCGTGAAAGGGATTCGAACCATCTTCGCAACATGGGTTGTTGCATTGTAGCCTTCTTTGGTGCTTTTGACAGCTATCTCATCCTTATTCCCCTCCCTGTGGCTTCGAAAACTCCCGTCACACGAGCATCATCGAAATGAGTTAGACCCAGTCTTACACTGTCCATGAAAGTTCCATTCTGGCGGGGGCATTTCTTGCTATAATCGAAATTAATCCGATGCCTCAAGTACGGCGAACCATGCAACCTGCCGGCCTCCCCAGAGAAATAGCAGTTACGCGTGACTTTAAAGATCTTCCTCCTTGGGCAATTCAAACTTCAAAATAACGACCTTGTGCTTGAATTGCCATCCAGACCAGCACAATCCTTGTTGGCGTATCTGGTTCTTAATACCGGAATATCACACAGGCGGGAAAAACTGGCCGGCATGCTCTGGCCAGATTCAACCGAGAGCAATGCACGAGGCTACCTGCGCCAGGCACTCTGGCGCATTCGCAAAACGCTCGAAAGCGGATCGCTCACCTGAGAAGATTACCTGGACATCAATAAGATCAGCGTCACTTTCAACGCGGAGGCCGATTACTGGTTGGACGCAGAAGCTCTCCTTTTGCAAGAAGAGGCGTTACCACTGGAGGATTTAACCGACATCGCCCGTAACTATCAGGGGGAGTTCCTGCCTGGCTTTTATGAAGATTGGATTGGCGTGGAGCGCGATCGCCTTCAGTCTGCCTATCACAAGAAGATGAACCTGCTCGTGGATACCCTAATTCAGGCTGAGGAGTGGGACCAGGCATTGGAATGGAGCGAGCAGTGGATTCGGTTGGGCCACTCTCCAGAGTCGGCCTTTCGTGCCATGATGATTGCCTATGCTGGCCTGGGAGACCAGGGCATGGTGAGGGCCACTTATGAACGCTGTGAAGAATCCTTGGAGCGCGAGCTGGGGTTGCAGGCATCGCCGGAGATGCGGCGTTTGTTTGATCAGCTCTCAGGTCAGGAGTCTGTTGACGATCTTGTATCACAGGCCCACGTCCGCGAGTTTGTAATTCGACGCCCTTCCTTCCTCGATGAAGCAGAACCACGCCAGATCGAAAGGCCTGTCTTCGTCGTCCGTGAGTCGGAGCTCGCCCAGCTCGACAGCCACCTCGAATCCATGCTAACGAACCAAGGAAGGGTGATTTTCGTCACGGGTGAAGCTGGAAGTGGCAAGACGGCCCTGCTTAATGAATTCACCCGGCGTGCCCTTGAAGAACATGCTGAGCTTGTCGTCGCCAGCGGGAACTGCAACGCCTACACAGGGATCGGCAATCCCTATCTGCCTTTGCGAGAAATCTTGGGGATGCTGACGGGGGATGTAGAAGCGCGCCTGGAAGCCGAAGCCATCACAAGAAACCATGCCCGTCGCTTGTGGGATACGCTCCCGCTTACAGTACGGGCGCTGGTGGAATCCGGGCCAGACCTGATCGATACGTTTATCCCTGGGGCGGCCTTGGTCCAGCGTGCTATGGTCTGTGCTCCAGAAGGAGCGGATTGGCTGAGGCGCCTGAAAGAAGCCGTGGAGCGCCAGGGCGTAAGCCTGTTTATCCCAAGTCCGCAGCAAAGCGACTTTTTTGAGCAGTACACACGCGTCTTGCGGTCGCTTTCACGGGAAGTCCCTCTAGTGTTGATGCTGGATGATTTGCAATGGGCGGATGCGGGCTCCGTCGGCTTACTCTTCCATCTCGGAAGGCAATTAGCCGGGAGCCCGATTTTGATCGTGGGCGCGTATCGCCAAGAGGAAGTCGCCATGGGGAGAGAGGGGGCACGTCATCCCCTCGAACCCGTCGTCTACGAGTTTCAGCGCGAGTATGGGGCCATTTCTGTGAACCTTAGTCAGGCGGACCGCTGGGAATTTGTGGAAGCGTTCCTGGATTGCGAGCCAAACCGGCTCCCCCCATTCAGGGAAATGCTTCATCGTCAGACTCAAGGACATCCCCTGTTTACGATCGAGTTGTTGCGAGGGTTGCAAGAACGTGGAGATCTGGTGCAGGATAAGAACGGCCAATGGATCGAAGGGCCGATGCTGGACTGGGAGACCATGCCGGCGCGGGTGGAAGCGGTTATCGGCGAGCGTATCGGTCGCCTTACGCAGCCGTTGCAAGCAACGTTGAGGGTAGCCAGTGTTGAGGGTGAGGTGTTCACCGCCGAGATGCTTGCCCGGGTAATGGAAATGGATGACAAGCAGATTTTGGCGGACTTGAGTGGTGAGCTAGATAGGAAGCATCGTTTGATACGTGCTAAGAGCATCCAGCGCTCGAACGGCCAACTCCTGTCCAGCTATCGCTTCCGGCACATCCTTTTTCAGAAGTACCTCTACGGCAGCCTGGACGAAGTGGAAAAGGTTCACTTGCATGAGCAGGTCGGGACTGTTCTTGAGGGACTATATGCTGCGCAGGAGGAGATACCGGTTGTTGCGCTGCAGTTGGCGCGTCACTTTGAAGAAGC
>WVZH01000162.1:16407-17281 GCA_011772595.1 Anaerolineales bacterium | reverse complement strand
TCGAAAAAAGGATCTTAACAGAGCTTACGACCTGTGTCAGCAACTGGGGAAGACGGCTCAGAGCTCGCTTGTGCTGGGTGAGCTATCGATCTATCACTATGTGCGCGCCGAGTATCAGCGGGCGCTTGAGTTTGCAAGCGATGCGCTTTGTTTGGCCGAGCAGGCGAACGAGCCAATGCTTGAGGCGGAGGGTCACTGGCTCCTGGGATTTNNGAAGCGGTTATCGGCGAGCGTATCGGTCGCCTTACGCAGCCGTTGCAAGCAACGTTGAGGGTGGCCAGTGTTGAGGGTGAGGTGTTCACCGCCGAGTTGCTTGCCCGGGTAATGGAAATGGATGACAAGCAGATTTTGGCGGACTTGAGTGGTGAGCTAGATAGGAAGCATCGTTTGATACGTGCTGAGAGCATCCAGCGCTCGAACGGCCAACTCCTGTCCAGCTATCGCTTCCGGCACATCTTTTTTCAGAAGTACCTCTACAGCAGCTTGGACGAAGTGGAAAAGGTTCACTTGCATGAGCAAGTCGGGACTGTTCTTGAGGGACTGTATGCTGCGCAGGAGGAGATACCGGTTGTTGCGCTGCAGTTGGCGCGTCACTTTGAAGAAGCCGGGATGCCGGAGAAGGCGATTTACTATCTGCACCAAGCTGGGGATCAAGCCATCCACCTTTCTGCCTATCACAAGGGTGTTATTCACCTGAATAGGGGGTTGGAACTGCTTCAACACTTGTCTGACGTGTCCAAGCGCGACCAGCAAGAACTCATGCTGCTACTCTCATTGGTCAGAGCATGGAAGTACGAGGGACCGACCCCTCTTCGAAAAAAGGATCTTAACAGAGCTTACGACCTGTGTCAGCAACTGGGGAAGACGGCTCAGA
>WVZH01000162.1:9120-16384 GCA_011772595.1 Anaerolineales bacterium | reverse complement strand
GTTTGGCCGAGCAGGCGAACGAGCCAATGCTTGAGGCGGAGGGTCACTGGCTCCTGGGATTTCAAAAGTTCTGTGTCGGAGACTACGCGACCGCCAGATCCCACCTCGAGCAGGTGATTGCCTTCTACGACCCTGAGCAGCACCATCAGACCATGGTACGTCTCCGCGGCGTGGATGCAGGAGTGAGTGCGATGGCGTACGATGTTTGCTGCTTGTGGTGCCTCGGCTATCCCGATCAGGCTTTGAAGAGAAGCCAGGAGACGCTGGCGCTCGCCCGCGGATTTGATCATCCCTTTACCCTGGTAGATGTCCTCTGCTTTGCTGGTTGCATGTTCCATGAGATGCTCCGGGATGCACAGGCACTCAGTGACGCTGCAGAGGAGCTGCTACGAATAACGATAGAGGAGGATTTACCAGGATGGATTGGTCACGCGACAAGATACCGTGGGGCAGCGCTAGCCATGCAGGGACAGGTCCATGAGGCGATCGCTCAAATGCGCGAGGGCTTAGAGATCAGTCAGACCACCAGTGAATTGCTATACGGACCAGTCACGCTTTGCTCTCTGGCAAAGGCACAGGCGGATGCGGGCCAAATAGAAACTGGACTGGATACACTATACACTGGCTGAAGCATTGAATTTGATAGAGCAGATCGGCGAGCGTAGCTGGGAAGCAGAGCTTCATAGGATGCAAGCCGAGCTTCTGGGAATGCAAGAGGACGACGCTGGGGCTGAATCCAGTTACAAGAAGGCGGTTGAAGTGTCCCGTCAGCAGCAGACGAAATCGTGGGAGTTGCAGGCTTCGATCGGTTTGGCGCGCTTGTGGCAAAAACAAGGTAATGTCGACCGGGCGCGCAAGATGTTAGCAGAAATCTATGAGTGGTTCACGGAAGGCTTCGAAACGCCAGATCTTCAGGAAGCCAAAACCCTTCTCGCTGAGTTATCCTAGTCTGCGTGGTGGGTACTTTTTCGTGAACTCCTATGTGACCACGCAGGTTAGCGTATCTGTGATGCCCTTGATACTTTCTATCTCTGTAATAAGTAGTTTGCCCAAGCTTGCTGTGTCATCGACCTCGATGATGGCGATGACATCAAAAGGCCCCGTGACATTCTCAGCGCTCTTGACCACCTCCATAGTTAGGAGATCTTCCACCACCCCCGCTCCTGAGCCGACTTCCACATTTGTCAGAACATAGGCCCTGATACTCATTTTTACTCCTTTCTTCCCGCTGGTTGCCCTCTGTGGTGGACATGTATGGCTGGTTGGTACCTCACCTCAACTCACACGGACCTCATCTCTTTATGTGCGGTTAGAATGCCTGCAAGCTTTTTCAACTTTGTTTCCGTTTTCTGGAACCCCTCCTGCTTCATCGTTTCCACATGATCTCTCGATCGTTCCGATTAAGGTAACCATTGGATTTTAAATCGGAGGGTTGCGTGCCGTGATTCTCTCATGAGGCTTTCGCATCTTGACTTGATGGGTTGGCTCCAGTGAAGCGAATGTCCAGATCCAGAGGTTCACGACGGCTATTTTTCTCCTTTGGCTTCCCTGATAAGTTCAATGGCATGTTCTCTTACGGTATCGACGCCACGTACAATGTCCTCTTTCGTAAACCATACTTCTTCATCAACGATGTCTGTTCGTCTACTAAGATGCTGAACAGGTCCTTCATCAACAAAGTAGTATGCCACGGTGGGCAAGACAAAATGCACGTAGTCGGTAGTCGGATCTTCGTGCCAGTACACCCATGCATGAAAAACACCAGGATAAACACCGGTAAGAGAACCACTTGGATCTCTCCCAATAATGGTGACTTCGGGGAAGGTAGACAAGAACTGGACAAGCCAGTCACAAGAGCTTGTGCAGTCAGGACCGGTTAAAGCGATGATCGGTTTTTCGTAGAAAAGGTCAGGCTCATCAGCAAAAAAAGGAAATTCACCCTGGAGTGAACCCCAGATATGTTCATAAGCACGACACAGCCTCCCAAACCAATTGTCAACAGGAACAGCAGAACATCCCTCCGGACCCCAAGCCTCGCTAGTGCTTATGAGTGTGGTCCTATCATCGGCCTCGGGGTCTCGAACAGCGGTATCGATTATCATCCTGTCTTCGGTGCCTTTAATAAGATGGGATAACCCCTTATAGAAAATGGTAATCTCGATGCCGCCTGTATTGGTTCGAAGGTCAATGATCAAACCATCCGTATCCATGAGAGAAAGGACGGCTTCTTCAAATTCGTCTGCGAAGGCCACCGCATCGGGATGGCTGGCCCGGTCGCTATTTCCCGGACGCGTGCTTTTGATATACATATACCCAATGTTTTCGTCCGGGATGATTCCATAAACAAACATGGGATCATCCTTAAAGGAAAGCGGTTGATGGGGGTCATCCACTGAGACAAGTCCTTCCGTTTCCGTTAATTCATGACAGATGGTCTCTTCTCCCACTCCTATATACACAACATCCATAGTTTCGATTTTCCCCGTCTCCACCCTCCTGATATTTATTTTTTCAAAAAGATTGGCATTCGCCATCGCTGACCTTAACAGATTGTATCTTCTGGATGTTTCTGCTCCTCCTGGTGAACCAAAGATGGGTATTCCTGCCGTTTCGAGTCGTGGTATCCAATCCTCCCAGGGAACTCCATTGAAACCAACAATNNTACAGCAGGCTCCTATTTTGCTTATGGGAAGAGGAGTGAAAACAGGGGCTTTATCGAGAAAAGCATTCACCTTCGGTAATCCTGGTAAGTCTGGTGCATATTGCTTCTCCAGTACTCTACCTGGAACTAATCTCACATGACCTTCTTTAAGTACGTATCCCATTAAGGTGATGATGTGAGCATATTCTCCGTAGTTTTTGACCTTGCCCATCTTTTGGTGATATTCGCTGAGAAAGGCATCCCAATCGACATCAAGTCCTTGAAAGTCGGGGAATGCACGGCTGATGTCATACCCAAACTGATCGAACCTGTACTGAAGCTCAACGGGGTCGTCGGGACTGTCTCCCCAGAAGACACGGTTGACTTCTTGCAGATGGGTGATTTTGGCATCAATCATCGCTTCTCTTTCAGCAGGGTCTGCTATCAATCCATTGGGGACTGGGTAATCGAAGGTCACAATCACGGCAGGAATGCCAAGAAGATCCCTGTTCTCGCCGGCTGAGAGGCCCGTTGTCGTAATGGCTTCGGGGAAGCTATCGACGCTTGCTGTCACCGTTTCTTCAGTTGAATCTGTAACGGGCGTCGGCCTTGATGTGGCACACGCGACCAATAGCGGCAACATCAACATCACGCCAATCACTCGCAGCAGCGGGTTTACGCGTTTCATAGCACCGCCTCAGGGCCGCTACATGATTCGAAGTCAGGTTTTAGGTTGGGCGGGTCCTAGAGTGGCTTCTTGGATTGTCCGTCCACATGAGCATGCAACTTAATTTCGTTTATCAGGAAAAACCCATTTCAATCAAGGATCAATCCCAATATATAAAAATAGCGAGGAATATTAATACTGTTGCGCGTCCTCTATCGCAGAGTTAATACCACCTTCTCGGGTCCATAGAACCATGCCAGGATGGGGCCAATGAGCAGGTATTTTGATGAGTTGCGCAAGAGGAAGGCTGGTATCCCTGAAGCTGATTTTTTGTTTACCGAGTTGACAAGCGTGCGCGTATCTTTCACAATCAAGACAGCAATTCTTCCCGAATGTAGTTTTACCACTTGACCAAGAGTACACTGTTTGTACGGCCACGAGGCACCTAGCTCCACCAGGGCAAATCACGGTGTCCTCGTCTACCCGCTGCCAACTTACCGAGTCGACAAGATCTACAACAGGTTCCAGTGTTATATTTTCAATAGGCTCCAAAGTTAGAATTTGAAGTTCGTCTTCTTCGTCGCCTAATAATGAACATCCGAGAAGAAAAGATAAGACCAGAAGAAGAGGAGATAGAACACGCCAGGCGGAAACGTTGGGGGTTTTATACATCGTAATCCCTCCTTCTTTTTTTATACTCAAGCTCAAATTTGATAATAAGGGTGGCGCAGGGTTGTCTTCAGTAACACCATGCTTACGAAGAACCGGAAGTGTTCCTGCCGAACGTATAATCGGGCAGTGAGCGCCCGGCATCCTCTCTGGGCATTCCAGTTTATCTCGTTTGAGTGCAAGCCCATCAAAGACATAGATAGAAATAGGTTATCTGTTTCAACCCGTGTCAACCAGATTATTTGGCGGCGTACATGTCCTCAATCTCTGCGCGGAAACGTTCGTTTACGACCCTGCGTTTGATCTTTAACGTGGGAGTCAGTTCGCCATCCTCAATTGTGAAGTCGCGGGGCAGGATGCGGAAATCGCGCACCTGCTCGGCGCGTGCAAATTGCGGATTGACCTGTTCATCAATGCCTTTCTTTACGGCGGCAATCACCACGGGGTTGGCATGCAAATCATCGCCTTCCAGGGCGTGCTCCGCGGCGAATTTTGTCAAGGCTTTCTTATCCAGCGTGAGTAAGCAGGTAATGAACCTGCGCTTTTCGCCGATGCAGATCGCCTGGGATACCAACGGAAGTTTCATCAGTTCCGCTTCGATGTTGTTGGGGGCGATGTTCAGACCACCCGAGGTGATGATGATCTCCTTCTTGCGCCCAATGACCGTTAGAAAGCCCTGTTCGTCCAATTCGCCCAGGTCGCCGGTGCGCAGCCAGTCATCCACCAGGTCGCTGGCCGTCGCCTCCGGATTTCTGTAGTAACCCATAAACACATTAGGTCCCTTGACCAGGATTTCGCCGTCTTCTGCCAGTCTGATCTGCACACCAGGCCACGCCTGTCCGACTGAGCCGATTTTGTTAGCGCCTGGCCGGTTGATGGAGGTCGGTCCACTGACCTCCGTTTGGCCGTAGATTTCCAGCAGGGGGAAGTCGAGGCAATTGAAGAATTCGACGATCTCGGTGGCAATGGGAGCCGCGCCGGTTATACAATAGCGGGCTCTCGACAAGCCTAGAGCTTCTTTAACTTTGGAATAAACAAACCGGTTTGCAAGCCTGTATTGCCGCGCCAATCGACCCGTGGGTTCTCCCCCTTCGTTCTTCACAGCGGACACGCGTTTGCCTACTCTCAGTGCCCATTTTGCGATGCGGGCTTGCGATCTGGAACCCTTGGCGAGTGTGCCCTTGATGCCCTCCGCGAAGCGCTCCCATACCCGCGGTACGCCGAACATGAACGTGGGCGACACTTCTTTGAGATTGTCGCTCAGATGTTTCTGTGGCGGGTATTGGGCATAGTATACCTGATAGCCTCCGGTCACCGCGGCGTGGATGGTGAACATCTGCTCGGCAGCATGTGAAAGAGGCAGATACGAGATCATTGAGTCCTCAGAGGTAATATCGAACAAGCGGATCCCTTGTGCGGCCGTCCATGCCAGGTTGTGGTGGGACAGCATGGCGCCCTTCGGTGGTCCCGTAGTACCCGAGGTGTAAATCAAGGCCGCCAGTTGATCCTTTTTGATTCCGGCCAATCGTTCCTCGACGAGTTCTTGCCCGATTTGATTACCCATCTTCATGAAGGTTTCCCAGTCCAACACCAGTGGGTCATCGATATGGCAGCCTTTCATCGCGATCACGTGTTTGAGACCGGGGACTTGGTCGCGTACCTCATGAACCTTTTGCCATTGCTCCTCATTCTCGAGAAGTAGGATGCTTGATTCGGAGTTTTCGATGACATATTGCACCTCGTGAGGAGCGTTTGAGGCGTAAATACCGGAGGCATACCCACCTGCCACCATGCTGGCCAGGTCGAAAATGACCCATTCGGGTCGATTGAAGCCCAGTATACAGACGCCTCCAACCGGTTTCAGGTCGAGAGCGATGAGCGCCGCGGCCGCCTGGCGTACCTGGGCCACATACTCACCCCACGAGGTGGGAATCCACTCACCATCACTTTTCACGAAATATGCGGGAGCGTTCGGGCGGACACGCCCGTTCTCCATGAGGCGATGGGGTATCGTGTCCAGGGCCATCGTGAACCTCCTATCTATGCAGTCGTCGTTTTGGGTTTCATGCCGAATATGATTCGCAGCGGAGCGATGCGCTTGATGAGGAACTCATGCAACGCGCCAGTGATGACGAAAGCGCTCAGGATGACCAGCGATAGTTTCACCATGATTCCCGCATCCCACTGGACGACGTAAAAAACGATGACGAAAATGATGGGTTGGTGAAACACGTAGAAGGGTAAAATCGCTTCCTGCCCATATTCGAGTACGTTATTCCTGAAATCCAAGATCCGCGAGCCAACGTACAACGCAGCAATTACCCAACACCAAGCATTCACGCTGATCAGGCTCCATGCGATGTAGAAGCCGGGTATAGAAGGGTTCGAATACCACTCCATCCCAGCGCCAGCGGCGACGGCTGTAAAAATCGCTATCGTGCTAAGGATCCCAACTGACAACAGCAATAACCAGTCCCGTTTAATTACACGCACGAAACGTTCGTCCGCATAGAGCACATATCCATAGACAAAGAACACCAGAAAGTAGGTGAAATCTGACCAGCTTGTGTATTCAGGATACAGGGGTTGCAGGATTAACCGAACCAACATGACGGGGATGATGAATATAAGAAGCCCGCCCCTCTTTTCACTAAACGCCACCAGTCTGGAAATGAAACGCTTCCCTGCTTCCTTCTTCAACCAAAGGAACACCGGCAGGGCGATCAGCGAAAAAGAGAATAGGAAACCCAAGAACCAAAGGTGAATGCCGTAGGATATGAAGATCCCGGGATTGAATAGCTCCGAAAGCGCTGGTCCCGGGAGGCTTTCAATGAATTGGGGAATGAAGGCCAGGAATGGACCCTCATACGATCCCTTGTGTAGACATGATAAATAAATCTGGATGGGCGTCAGCAGGATGGAACCCACGATGAAGGGAATGACCAACCGTCTGACACGCTCGCGTGCAAACTGACGACCCGTGCGCCGCCGCAGCGAAAACAGACTGCTAGCCCCAGCCATCAGGAAGAACAGCGGCATTCCCCATGAACCGAGGAAGATCACAAAAAAGACGGTCACCGCAGCGCTTCGCTCTGGGTTCTTGATCATATAATCCTGAAGATCGAAGGGGCGTGCGGCGTGGTATAAGAAAACGCCCAGGGTCGCCAGCAAGCGCAGCCAGTCGAGATAATGAAGACGTGGCGATTTACTGGAGGGCTGCGGGTGAGAGTTGGTGTCCTTGTCTTGCATTTGATTTCTCTCCTGAGCATGAAGAGATCTGGTCGTGA
>WVZH01000162.1:0-9060 GCA_011772595.1 Anaerolineales bacterium | reverse complement strand
CCAGATTAGTCGCTGCGCGTTATTCTGATGTCTTTGCCTCTGTTATCCGAGATCTAGCGAAATGCCTACAAATCGGCGATGCCGTTGCCGTTTGAGTCGGTTATTGGGGGGGGAAGGAGGTGAAGAATACCCAGCGGTCAACGCGCTGGGATTTTGGTGAGAGGTGGATGTTTGGCCACCCCAATCGCCAAACTGTGGAATGCCCCCCAAGAGCTGCAACGACAGGATTTGATTAATCTTATAGGGTAGATTTGTGATTGTCAAAATCCATTCAATTTGTCATCCTGAGCGGAGGGCCGACCCTGGGATTTATCAAGGGTCAGCCCGAAGTCGAAAGATGTCCTTCGACTGCACTCGCCGCTGAAGCGACTCGCTCCGCTCACCTGTGCCTGCGCCACAGGTGCAGGCAGGGCGATGATTCTAAAATAGGGGGGTAAGTGAAAACTCCCGACCGGCAGCGGCCCTTCGCCTTCGCTCAGGACAGGCGAGGGAGCGGCTGCTGCGCTTCAAATGGTCGGGTTCATGGCCCGGGGCTTTCCAGGCCTAAAAAGAGGGTGCTTCAGCACCCTTGAGTTCTATGCCGATGGTTTACCCCTAGGCGTGCCACAAGATCCTATCAACACAACTCTGGAAATGTCAGGAGTAAAGGAGGGTCGCTAGGAAATATCGAATCGTGCTACACTCAACACAAAGGTTGAAGTGGTTCTTTAGCGGGGAGCGAATCCTGTGATGCGACCTCTGCCGCCATTGAGCGAGGTAAAGCGCTTCCGTCTGCGTATAGCACTTGCGATTGTCGGCGTGTTGATCGTCCTCTGTTCATCCATCTGGCTGGTCTCGCTCAACCGACCCAACCCACGCCAGCAACTTCGCCTCACGCCTGCGCCCATTGTACTCCCGGAGACGATACCGTGAGACCCAGACGAATTTTCAATATCTTGCTGGGCCTCGTGATCTTTGGTGTGTATCTGGCCGCGTGTGCCCCCGCAGTGGAACCGACGCGATTTCCACCGACCGCCACGCCACTTCCCAGTCCGGCGCCGACAAGGACTACAGTGCCTACGCCGGAGCCGGAAGCCCGGTGGATCGAAGCGGAGTGGCCAACCTATTTGCGTCTGGGTGACTCAGATATCGTCCGTTTATCGCTGATTCCTTCTGAGGAAGGTTATGTCGCTCGTGTGGAATACGAGGAGCATGCAGTCGAGATCGAGGAGGTCGAGGTTCCCTATCAGGTTGGTTATAACCTTTTTGCTGTTGCGCGTTTGGATGCTGCGGGCCTGGAGATCTCGCCGGGTGGTGATTGGAGCCAGCAAGTGGTTCGCGGGGCTACCGTTGCCTGGCGTTGGACGGTTTATCCGCGTAGTGCGGGCCGCCATCGCCTTCAGTTGCATCTGCTGCTGCGCTGGATTCCTGTGACACTTCCTGGAGAGGAGCGAGAAACGGTGCTCTGGCAAGGAGGCCTTGAGCTACGTGTGGGGGCTCCCATGGGTTTGGCGGCACCACAGGCACGTACGCTGGGGATTGTCGGAATTGTGGTCGGTGGGGCACTCGTCATACCGCTGGTTGAGCTTTCGGCACGTCGTCGCATCGCGCGAGCGCGGGCTCAGCGTGTGCGCGTTGCACATCCTAAACAAACCTTGCTCCTGGAGGGCACACCTGTGCAGAACATGGAGACAGAGGAGCGCACCCTGATGCAGGCNNGCGCGCACATGGCTGGTTCGGCCTATTCGCCCTGACGGTCGAGCGGAAGCGCATACGATCCTAAAAGTAGGGAGTCGGCAGCAGATCACAGCGGAAAGTGCCAACTTTGAAGCCTTCGTGCAACATACACTGCCACCGTTGACGGCGCGCGTTCAAGGTCCACCGATCGTCGCACCCGGCGTGCGAGAGGCTGCGTTGCAATACACCTTCGTGGGTGCGCCCGGAGATCCCCCACTCAGTCTGCGCGCATTTACGCTCACCCATTCAGGGGCGGATACTGCCAGCTTGATCGATGAGCGCCTCTTTGGAACCTTCGGTCCGACATGGTGGATGCAGCGAAAGCCGTACACTTTCATTATGGCGAGTGAATACGATCGCCTGTTGCCGGTGCATTTCATCCTCGAGCCGCACGGTCCTCGCGTGGATGCCAGGTCATTCACAGGGAAAGTCGAGCAACTGGAAGCGATGCAGTTGGACGAGATTGTCTGTGCCCGAGACGCAACGGTCATGGAAACACGACCGAGGCGAGGAACCGTAACCCTTTCGTGGCCGCAGACACCTGGTGAGGCGCAGATTCGGATTCGAGTCCAGGATGTCTACGGCGATACCTTCCGTGAAGGGCAGGTCTTGCGGGAGTTCTATGGCCGTTTGGTCGCTCGACGTGTGGACGTGATGGAGAGGGAAGTGAGGCAAGTGTTGCCCGATCTACCTCTCGCTGAGAAGACCATCCACCTAGAAGGGAAGACTCTATCCAATCCGCTAAGTCATTACGAGGCGTTGCTTTCGACCCGCGTACAGGGGACGTGCTCCGTGATCCATGGTGATTTGAATCTAGAGAACGTGCTGGTAGGACCGGGGGATCTTGTGTGGTTGATCGATTTTGCCGCCACCCGAGAAGGGCATACGCTGTTCGATTTCGCTCGGCTTGAAGCTGAGCTCACCACGCAAGTCGTGGCGGAGCGTTTTGTCGAAGTTGGTTTGGGAATAGGCGATTTTCTGAAGGTCCTGGAACGGCTTGATGGCGGAGAGGTCCCTGCATCAGGTGTGTTGGGGGAGGCCCAGATCGTACTCAACGCCGTGCGGCGTATTGCAGGTCGCTGCCTATTCGACCCTGCCGACGCAGCAGAGTTACGCTATGCGCTGATCCTTGCCTATCTTGGGACCCTTAAATTCGTCAACCTTGACCAACTCCCTAGTGCTCCCATGCCCAAAGTGTTTGCCTTTACAGCCGCGGCATACCTGCTTTCACAGCTAATAGATTCGGGCCCACCTTCACCTGGAATGTCGTAGCGGACTTATACGTGCGGATGTAATTCACAAGAACGCTCCGCTGGCTTTTGGTAGGCGGGGCGTTCAAGTTTGTGAGTGAGTGGGGCCAGGATGGATGTCTATCGTTTTATTGAGCGAAACTCAGGTTAGCGAGTTCTTCCTCGACGATGCGTACGACCAGTTCATCAAGTGAGAGCACGCTATAGTCGTCCACGTGGTGCGTGGTGTCGTCTCCTGGGGCTCCTCCGGCTCCATACGTGAGGAAGAGGAACTTGCCTGCACTGATCTGGGCAAGTTGTCGGAATATGTACTCGCCCTGATCGTCCAGACCGCTGGAGGCCAGTGGAAAGATCTTGATCCCACGTTCGACGGCTTCGAACGCCTCGTGTGCGTAGTCATAGTCGTTGTCGTAATCAAGATGTGGAGGGGCATCGGCCACGAGGAAGATCAGGCTGACCGTCTCTTCAACCCTCCACTCTGGGAGGTGAATTGCGTTGTGGAGCCCTTCGTTCAAGCTTTCGGGGTAGTCCCCACCGCCATCTGCCAGTACCTGACTGAGCTCGTCGATGAAGGCTTGGACGTCTGGATTGAAGTCGTAGGTTCGGCTGACGAATAGGTCGCCTCGATCGCGATAGATCGTCATCCCGAAACGCACGTTAGGGCTTGAGGGCAGGGCGTCGATGCGTTCCGAAACAGTGATCATATTGTCTTTGAGCTGCTTTATCTCGTCACTCATGCTGCCAGTTGCGTCGATCAGGAATAGCACATCGAGACGTACGGGATCGCTAGCCGACTGGGCGTTGAGTGTAATGGAATGTTCACGCTGTTGACGGTTGAATGCGAACGTGGTTTCTGCGTCGTCTTTTTCCACACGGACTTCAAATCGCTGGCTCCCCTGGTATTTGTAGGCGTTGGGGAAAAAGAGGGCTCGGCCGTCGCTGTGCGTGTGCATTACGGCGACCTCATCACCGCCTTCGTCGAGGATGGTCACCATGGCGCCCAGAACCGGTTGGCCTTGCGCGTTGCTGACCTGGATGATGTGTCGTTCTGAGACGTCTACGTCGTGAACGTGGATCCCCCAGTCGGCGAATCGCAGCCGGTATAGAAGGTAGTCGTCCCATTCGGCGTTGTCGTCCACGCTTCCAGCCCGCAGGTTGGCAATCTGGTTGGTTTCTTTACCCTCTGCGTACGTCGCACTATCGTCGAAGGTACCCTCTTCCAGCGGTGCCCCCATGGCCGGGGCCTCACCCACGTCCTCGGATAGACGGGACCTTTCTGCAAGAGAGCCGGACCACCCATCCTCTCCGTCCCAATCGACCCAGCCTCCGCTCCCCTCCTCGCTATCGGTCGGTGTCCATTGGAATTTGTAGGGACCGCAAGCCCCAAGGACGAGGGCCACTAGAAGCAGTCCGTAGATGGAGTGAGCATAGGTTCGTGTTTTCATTGTTGTCTCCTCTCATGCAGGAGTCGGACGAGCATAGTCCTTTGAATATGAGACGCAGAGCAGGTCCACTTTGTTCCAGCAGCCGCAGGGGTGAAAACACTATTACGTTTGTGATAATCAAGATAGTTCGGCTGACAGTCGAAAAGAGATTTACCTAGGGGGATTGGATCAGTCGGTACCCACGGCCCGGGACGGTGAGCAGATAGGTCGGTGAGGGGGGATTTGGTTCAATTTTCACACGTAGTCTACGTACGAGCTGTGCCAGGCTGTCGTCGCGCACACCGCGCTCGTAGACGCGATCTTCCGGCCAGACGGCGCGAATCAGAGCGTCTTTTTCACAGACGGCACCGGCATGTTCGAGAAGGTAGGTGAGCAGAGCGTGCTCCTTGGCGGTGAGGTTCACCGGCAGGCGAATTCCCTCCCGATACACCTCCCCGGTTGCCTCCATGCGCAATCCTTCCCCTGCCAGCGTGTCGATATAAGCTGCAAATACAGGGCTGAAGATGCGTCCCTCGAATGTCAGTCCTGTGCGTCGAAGCGTTTCGTTGGTGAAGGATTCAATGCGAAGCGCTGTTTGGGTTTCCTCAGTTAAATCTTCCCAAAGCAATGTGCATTCACGCTGCACAGCAGGGTCCTCCAACCAGGAGGTCGGATCATCTGGCACATCTTCTGTCCAACCGCTGGCAAGGGATCTTAAAAGTCCGGGGTGCCCGCCGGAGAGTAGAAGCAGCTCTTCCACCTCCCCGGGTTTGAAATGCCGGTTATGGCGTTCTGCGAAACGGTTAATCGACCAGCGTGCGTCAGGAATGGAGAGTGGAGGAAGCCATATTTGGTTTGCGATAAAAAGATCAGCGAACTCTCGAAGGTCCTCGAACCTTGCCAAGGCAGATAACGGTCTGCGTGTAGCGACCAGGTATGTGAGCTTGAACTTCTGTGCGTCCCGTATAGCGCGTAGATTATTGAAAAAGGGACGATCCATGGAAGCTGCCAATGGATCGAAACTGTCGATGATGAGGGCCAGAGGGCGCGGCTGCTCATTCAGTGCATCAGCTAGGGCGCGTTGAAAACCTTCGAGGGGGTCGGCGGATTCAGATCCTAGATCCACCTCGCTATCCTCCGTCTGCACCAGCAATGAATGTCTAGAGAGTCTGAAAAAGGTCTCTGCAGTCAGGTCTGACAAGCGGTTGCAATCGATCAACACACATTTCGGGGCTTGTGGATCGAAATGAGCCGCGCGATAGACGAGGAAGCCGAGTAAGTTGGATTTTCCCATCCCGCTGAGGCCAATCAGTGAAATACACTCGCCGGCCCGCAGGGTCGCGAGGATGGTGTGGACCTCCTTTTGGCGATAGTTCGCTGGATGATAAGCCCATGCTTCGGCGAACATGTCCATCTCCCGGTAATGGAATCTGAAGGTGTGGGTTCGATTGCGCGTTTCGCTCGCTTGTGCAGCCGTTGGGTCTTGCTGGGACGATTGTAGCAAATCGTGGAATGAAGAAAAGGGACCTTTTTGAAGAAAGTCATAGATTTGTCAAGCGTCTATCAGACATGCATCAAGACGGCTGAGCCTCGAAAGCGTTACGCTTTGGGTAGGCTCTTCCCTTGAACGAAATAAGGAGGTATGCCATGACGAAACGAAGGCTCCTGATCTCGATATCGATTACGATAGGTTCGATCCTGGTGAGCGGATGCGCCGCAAGCACGAGGCAACAAGAAGACCTTCCCGTGACGGCCGTCCCGCCAATCGTCCGTTCGCATCCACAGCCGACACCTACGCCATTGCCGACGCGACCGCCCAGGGTCACACCAACTCCGGTGTTGTTCGATCAACAACAATACGTCGCAGCACCCCTTCGGGCGGGCGAAGTGGATGACAACGAACGATGGCAAGAGTACCTGCAGTTTCGCCGTAGCTACCGGGGACCGATGGTTCATGATGTCGATGTGAGTGAACGGTACATCATCACCGCGCTGGATGGTAACGACCGACCGATCCTCGACGCTGCGATCACGGTATGGGATGGTCAATACAGGCTATGGGAGGCGCGCACCTTTGCGACCGGGCAAACGCTCTTCTTCCCGCGTGCGTTCGAGACGTCGCAGGCGCAAGACTTTACCGTCACCGTGAACAAGGAGGGGATCGCCTACACCTTCAACCTGCATCGCGGGCAGCAGGAGACTTGGGTGGCGAAACTGGAGCAATTCCAACGCCGTGAGCAGCGGGTGAATCTGGATGTGTTGTTCTTGCTCGACTCAACCGGGAGTATGGGAGACGAAATCCAGGCATTACAAAGCAGCATGCACAGCATCGCCAGACAGATCGATCACATGCGACCGCGACCTGATCTGCACTTTGGATTGGTGTGGTATCGTGATCGTGGTGATCGTTTTGTCGTCCGCAGCGCCGACTTTACGCATGATGTGCGCGATTTCTCCCGCCAACTGGATAGTGTGCAGGCGCAAGGTGGGGGGGATTACCCCGAATCCCTCAACGAAGCGCTGCATGAGGCCTTGCACGAGATGAGTTGGCGTGACGATGACACCATCCGCTTGATCTTCTTGATCGCCGACGCACCACCACATCTCGACTACTGGCAGGATTACGACTACGCGCAGGAAATGGCAGTCGCAGCGGCGAATGGGGTAAAAATCTTCCCCATCGCAGCAAGTGGTGCAGACGACCAGGCTGAGTACATTTTTCGTCAATTAGCCCAGTTTACCCAAGGTCGTTATCTTTTCCTCACCTATGAGGGCCCGACGAACGGAGGTGAGCCGGGAGACGTCAGCACAATGCACGTTGATGGATACGGGGTGCAGGATCTGGACGATCTGGTCGTACGACTGGTCGCCGAAGAGTTGGCACATCAGACAGACGGGCAATAGATGGAGAGCGTAAATGAAGTCCAGGGGCGGTTTGCGAACCGCCCCTGCATTCTCTGTGGATTTCAAAGTTTCGTATAGAGGTCATGTGGTTTGGAGCTGTCGTAGACGTGTATTACTGACTCGCGTGAGTGGAGGCCTACATGGGGAGACCCACCTTTCCCCCAACCCTCTCCCTGAAAGGGAGAGGGAGCGGTTGACTTAGTATGCGCGTGTGTGTGACGGTGTGAGTGGTTCTAAGTTCTGTCAGGTCTTGCCAGCGACCGTCAGTTCGTTAAAGCGAGCCGTCCTGGGGCCGAGGTAGCTTCCGTAAAAACCGGTCTCTTCGCTCCAGTGGACATTCGCTAAGGCTTCGAGCAGGTTACCGATGAGCATCCCACCCTTGAAGGGTGTCCGTTGGTCACCATTTATAAGGTAGCCGAGGCGGATCTCGCAAGCAAAGTCTCCAGTGATCGCGTTGGGGTTGAACCAGGAAAAGGACACGATTTCGACATGGTGCCCTCGTCTTAAGTCTGCTTCGGGGGTCGTACCGGGCGGTAACTCAATATCTCCAAATGCGCCAGTGGGTGGAATGTTGAGGTATTGTGCGTACCGTTGGCTGGCAGTGTAGGCAGTGAGCAGGTTGTCGCGGATCAGTTCTACGCGTTGTGCAGGAATACCCTCATGGTCGAAGCTGTTGGAGTTCGTCCCATAGGGCAGCCGGCGGTTAGCCCAGAGGGTGAGTGGGTCCCCGGTTACTTCTGATTTGAACACTGGCTTGCCGATCTCCCATGGTGTCTCGCCTGTGTATTTAAGTCTGCCGGAAGAAAGAACTCGTAGAACATGTGGAGTCACTTCGTCTGAGCTGAAAATTTCCGCAAGGGTTTCACCTCGCATGACGACCGGTCCCCGATACTGAGGGGGCTGGGAAACGTGGAGTAGATCTATTGCGTGCTGAGCGCGACGTTTCACCTCACCCTCGATATCGAGGTCCGCTACACGTCGCCTTGTCAGGACAGAAAAGGATTCAACCGCTTGATCGCCTTCTCCAGCGATGAAGACCAACTCGAGCATGAGATTGGTGCTTCCCTGCGTGGCGTCGATGCCGTGACTGTTAACCAGGTGGATCGTCTTCTCCTGCGCGTAACACTCTGTAGCGGTAAGACGGACCTGGGGGTGTACTGAGGTGCAGTCCTTGATACGGGAAATGACTTTCGCAATCGTGCGCTCGGGCTCTATCTGTAGATCCTTATCGGTGAGTGCAACCTCTGGAATGGCAGCGGGTTTAGGGAAATCATAAGGTTCGTTGTGAACCAAGCCGGCCGCGAGCGCGGCATCGTCCAGGGCTTTTTCAATGTCTGCACCGGGAAGGAGGGTCACCTCCCCAGTACCGCAGGACGGTTTGCCATCCGCCCCTGGGGTTTGACGAAGCACTCTTGCCACGTAGCGCTCATTTTCGACGTGACGTAGGGTTTCTGTGGCCTCGCGCAAATCATATTGTTGCGTGTTCCGGGTTCGGATATGGTGCACACTCCAGGCTTTCAAATCCTTGCGCGCATGCAACGTGTCTGTAATTTTCTCAAGCATCAGCCCAACCTCGCTCTCAGCAGCAAGTGAGGCCCACCGTCGTCAACAGGGATGTACTCCTTATGACCTTTACCGCAGATACCTCCCTTGAGAGTCCAATCATTGCCTACTCCGGTGATGCTTTGCAGAACATCGGGGACGTATCCAGACATCACGACGGGCGCAAACATCCGGTCCGTGAGTTTTCCTTTCTTAATTTCTCG
>WVZH01000088.1:340-1300 GCA_011772595.1 Anaerolineales bacterium | reverse complement strand
ACACGCTCCTACCTAGTTTTCTTCCGTGGCGGGGTTGTTGCCCACACCCGTTTGAAGCCCGGGCTTCCGAAAAGAAAATACTTTGTTGATTCTCTGAAGGTTTGAATCGGAGTCCTCAGACTCAAATCCGTTGAGACAGGTATATCTCTGCAAAGACGAACACGAGTTTTATCACCAAGCAAAGGAGGGCAGTCATGACGAGGAAAGACGCCGCAGAAAAGAAAGGATTGGATGATTACGGAATCATCTTCGTGTCCAGTGAAATCGACCAGGGAACTGCACAGTTTGTGTGCGAGAAAATCATTGAGATCAACGTCGACGAGAACTGCGACTTCATCCAACTGATCCTCAATTCGCAGGGGGGACTCTGCTCGGCCGGGTTCGCGATCATCGACATGATGGATTGGTCGCGGCTTCCAGTTTACACGACAGGGGTCGGCATTATTGCCTCCATGGCCCTCGCCATCTTCATGGCAGGCGAGAAGGGCCACCGGGTGTTGACCCCGAGGACGTCGATCCTCTCGCACCGCTTCAGCGCATTTAGCCAGGGCAACCACTCCGAGTTGATCGCAAAGCGCAAAGAAGAAGACCTGATGCACCGGCGCCTGTTAAATCACTACATCCAGCACACCGCGCTGAAGACCGACGAGGCGGTGATGGAGACACTGCTGAGAGACGTGGACACCTGGCTCACGGCCGAAGAGGCCCTGCAAATGGGGATCGCCGACGCCATTCATTATGACCGGAAAAAGGCACATCCGGCACAACTGAGGAAATGAGGGAAAAAATGAGAAGAGGTCAGAACGTTGGAAGTCTTCAAAATGCACAGGGCCCCGAGCAGACCTCCTTTAGAGACAACATCGAGTTTCTGGAAGCCAAACAGCGGGAGTTCTCCTTTCTCGTCGAATGTGCCGCTTTGCGCAGAGCCATCGAGCTCGCAGAGAAAGAGCAGCTCAAAGC
>WVZH01000088.1:0-204 GCA_011772595.1 Anaerolineales bacterium | reverse complement strand
GGGTCGCTGCGGGAACAGATGAAGGCCAGGAAGCACTTCAGCGTGGATGCGCCCCTGCTTCGCCACCACCTGGTCAAGCTGGGAAGAGACGTGGAAGACTGTGCCACCATTCTGGAAGTGGAATTGGAGCTGCCCCAGCGCGTCATAGGTTGGATCAGCGAGGACACGAACACCTACGTGGTGGACAGTCCCTTTCACATCGAG
>WVZH01000456.1:920-2147 GCA_011772595.1 Anaerolineales bacterium | reverse complement strand
ATACTGGGACAAAATACTGGGACAGCGACGGTCTTACGTACTTTCCGCACATCTTGCTTTCAATTTCCCTGAATTTGGTTGTCGCGTTCATTTGAGCGAGACGAGGCGTGCGGGGTTTCCAATTTTGGGTGAATGGGGCATCGAGATCTTTTTCCGATTCAGCCAATTATGCATGGGCGCGGGATTGAGGCAAGCCTTTTTGGGCGACGCCGGGATGATAAAAAAACTTACGACGATCGCCCATGACGTAAGTCGAGCGGGACTCAACTTACGTCGATGGTAGTTTGCGTAACACGAGTCACGTCATTTTTTTGCGGCAAAGAGCCATTTTCAAAGTCCGAGCCATCGATTACAGATGGCAGGATGAAACATAAGGATGCCAAGAAGAAATCGATCGCCCGGCCTTCGCATCGCGGTTCCCGCGCGCGTGCCGGTGGGCAGACTTTGCGGACCTGCAACATCGGCGCCTTACCGATCGTGAACCAACTGCTGGAACGGATGCAGCTGGAATCCTTCTTGCAGCAACACCTGCCATGCGATGGCCGCAGGATGGCCATCCCGACATCGCGTTGCCTGCTGTTGCTGCTTCGAAATATCCTGATTTCGCGCGAGCCGATCTATGGATTGGGGGAATGGGCTGAGCGGTTTGTCCCCGAACTGTTGGGGTTGACGCAGGGCGAACTCGAACACCTCAATGACGATCGCGTCGGTCGCTGCCTGGATCGACTCTTTGCGGCGGACGTGCCGGCATTGGTGTTGGACGTCGTACGTCATGTGGTGAAGGAATTCAACGTCCGTTTGGACGAGTTGCACAATGACTCGACGACGGTGTCCTTCTACGGTGCCTATGCGGATGCTTCCGCAGAGACCAAACGAGGCCAGAGGAGTCGCTTGGCCATTACGTTCGGTCACAGCAAGGATCATCGGCCCGACTTGAAACAGTTGCTCTATATCCTGACGGTGACCGACGATGGTGGTGTCCCGCTGTACTTCACCACGGCCAGTGGCAACGTCACCGATGACACGACGCACCGTGAGACCTGGGACCTGCTGCGGCAACTGGTCGGTCACTCGGAATTCCTGTACGTGGCGGATAGCAAACTGGCAACCCGCGAGAATCTGCAATACATCCATAATCAGCATGGTCGTTTCGTCACCATTCTGCCGCGTACGCGACGGGAAGATGCCGAGTTTCGGCAGCAGTTGCTGACGAGTCTCGACGCGGTG
>WVZH01000456.1:249-890 GCA_011772595.1 Anaerolineales bacterium | reverse complement strand
CTGCTGTGGTTTCATAGTACGCGGAAGGCGGAACGTGACGCGAAGTCACGGGCTCGAATCCTGGATCGCGTAAGCCAGGAGTTGGCCCGGTTGCAGAGTCGTTTGCAGTCTTCCCGAACCCGTTTTCGTCGGCGGGACAAAGTCGAAACGGCGGTCAACGAGATCCTCAGCCAGGGGGACGCCGCACGCTGGTTGCATGTTTCCATTCAGGAGATCGTAAAAGAGACCTTCAAGCAGTCGACGCCCGGACGGCCTGGCAAGAACACTCAATACATCCGCGAAACGGCCACTCGCTACCAGCTGTCGTGGACGGTGAACACCAGCCAAATTGAACAGGACCAGGCGACCGACGGTGTCTTTCCCTTGCTGACCAATCAGCACGAGATGACGTCGGAAGAAGTCCTGCGGTCCTACAAGCGACAGCCGCTGATTGAGAAGCGGTTCTCACAATTCAAGAGCGACTTCGAAGTCGCCCCGGTCTATCTCAAGGAAGTTGCCCGCATTCAGGCGATGTTGTCGATCTACTTCTTCGCGCTCATGCTCCAGACACTCCTCGAGCGAGAAGTGCGTCACGCGTTGAAACACTCTGAGTATGACAGTCTTCCCCTCTACCCAGAGCATCGCGCCTGCCGCGCCCCAAC
>WVZH01000456.1:0-181 GCA_011772595.1 Anaerolineales bacterium | reverse complement strand
CAAACCTTCGTCACCCAGCTAAACCCCTTGCAAGCCCAGATCGCCAGATGGTTCCAGCTGCGGCCGAATCAGTACGGTCGCTGAGTGCATTGTCGCCAAAGAGAAATTCAGAGAAAATGATCAGCAGATGTGCGGAAAGTACGTTACAACCTTCCCACTGATAGGATTTACTCATGGATCT
>WVZH01000492.1:808-1182 GCA_011772595.1 Anaerolineales bacterium | reverse complement strand
TCAATGTCAAGTTTGTGAGATGTAACGTCGATGCCCACTTCTTCCAGTGACCTTTGCATTATGGCAATCGCTGCTTCAGCATCTTCCACGAGAATTTTTTTCCGACACGCTACGCGAGCTCGAGCCTCCGCAAGGCGTACTAGTGCTTCGAGCTGACGCGGTGTTATGGCGATAGGTGAGCCTTCAGTTTCGCTTGCTGCGCGCATGGTCAAATAGAAGTCCTTAAGTCTCTGTAGGGCCTCTTCGGTTAGAACCGGTCTAATGTTCCTTGCATAGCTTATGTATTTCCGTAAAATGCCTGATGGTACAGGTGCTTCGGATGGAGCAGCGCCTCTGCGGTGGATGTTCAGAATATGTTCTGACATTTTTGTGTC
>WVZH01000492.1:406-669 GCA_011772595.1 Anaerolineales bacterium | reverse complement strand
GCGGCAGTTGTTCCCCTTCCAGAAGTGTACAGGCCACGGGGAGCAATTCTGGCAATGTATTGGAGTAGCGCTGATTTCGCGGTTCCCGGGTCTCCTATTAATAGCGTGTTCAGCTCTCCTCGGATAGTGATGTCAGCTAGATGTTTTGGCACGCCTCCGAATAGAAGGTACATCACGGCTTCCTTTATGTGATCGTAGCCGTAGATGGAGGGGGCGATTGAGCGAATTACCTTACGGTGGATCCAAGGATCCTTTGTCAATTC
>WVZH01000492.1:0-284 GCA_011772595.1 Anaerolineales bacterium | reverse complement strand
TCTTCTGGGCGTTCCTGTATTCTAATCTCTTGGGAATCAACGAAATGGGATTCTTCTTGTAGGAAGTCGAAAATGCCTTTCCTTTGGCAAGCTGGGTCAGAGCATACGAGCGGTGCTCTTAGGAATGGAGTGGGGGGTTGGTCGACGTAGCTGATGTTTCCGCATCGCTTGCATTTGAAAGCTGCTCTTGTAACCATTGGTTGGACTGGGGTGGCCCGGACTGCTATGCCTTCAACCATGGCGAGTTTTCCGATGTGTGCAGATCCTAACATCCGCAGGTGTAT
>WVZH01000267.1 GCA_011772595.1 Anaerolineales bacterium | reverse complement strand
CGAATTCGATTTCTTTCTGGTCACCACCATACCAGGGTATCTTCATAGTTCGCCAATAGGTCTTGGGGTGTGTCAGCCGAGCTGCCAAACTGGGTTGCCGATCTCCTTTCTTGGGCTTGGGGCCGCGTTTGCTTTTGGGCTGTGGGCCAGGGAAGTCGTGCAAGGTAGCATCCAGGCGTAAGCGCGAGACCAGTTTCACCGGTTGCTTCAGTCGCTGGCAGCGTCGCACCAGAACCACAGCCGCATAGCTGCCATCGCCTACCAAAACCATCTCACGCTCTGGCTGCCAGCGCCGCACCTTTCCAATCATAATCATAGCCCACTCAACCAGGGTCCGATGTCGTTTCTTGAGCTTGGCACTGGTCTTGGGTCCTAAGGCCGGGATGGTCATGAAAGGCAAGGCCCACAGCCGCGTGCTCCAGGGTACCGGCACCAGAACCGCCAGACAGATCCAACGAATCCCCAGCGCCTTGGTCACGTGCTTAGCTGTGGAACGAATGGGATCCCGAAACCAGCCCTTGTACTTGATCTTGCGCCCACGTCGGCGTTCTAACGTCTCATCCACGACCAGAATTAGAGGTGCCCCTGCGGGTAGAAACATCAGAATGATCAAACCTAACAACAACTTGCTCAGCACCCATGGCGACCAGCGATCCCGGTTCAGTACCCGATGATATTTGGTGAATTGCTCATCATCTGCAAGCCCCATGGCTCGCAATGCCGCCGTCACCGTCCGCCGCCCAGGGGCCAAGATAGTGCCACACAACAAGATCAGCGCCTTCGCAAAAGTTGGCGCAGTGAACGCCGTGGCAAAAACCGAAACAAGCGGTATAATCTCTGGGGATGGGCTTGGCATGAGTTCCTCCTGGGTTTGTAGAAGTCTGGTTGCTCCTACATTACCACAGAAAGCTCATTCCAACCCATCTCACTCACCAAAAAATGGCCAAAGTCCAGCATGCATCTGTTTCTCCGTTATCTTTCCCCCTTGCCTGGGTAAAGGAGGCGGGGAGCGATGGAGCTTCGACTCGCTGTCAGG
>WVZH01000202.1 GCA_011772595.1 Anaerolineales bacterium | reverse complement strand
TATACTATACACAGGTAACAAATGAAAAAAACCTGGTTCTAGCGGATTCTGTGGTTAGGTGAATATGAGGCAATATTGACCGAAAACTGTCAGGTGAACGGTCAATATGCCTCAACGGAATTATAGCAGAGAACGGGCGGAAGTAGCGAAGCCCAACAAGCGAGTTATCCTTCCCATCGGGATAGAAGCATACCAGGAACTGATTGGCGACAGTGCTCGGTTTCGGGCGTGGCTAGATGGCATGATCGAAACATATCCAGAGTTGTTTCCAGTCGAGATTGGCGAGGGCTACGTGCTTCACGACACGTTGCCAGAGTCCAGCAAGCTGCCAGGTGTGCGCTTTCGGCGCATCGAACTGAAGGCGGTCAATGCTGCAGGGAAACGCGAGGTGCTGACGATTGCCTCCAGTGCTGTAATGCCTTACATGACCGGGTTGACGGACGAGGTCGAGAAAGCCTTGTTTCTGCGCCAATTTGGCGTCCCCTACTGGGGACTGACCTATGTGTTCGGACGGGATGACAGCTATTGGTACCGCATGACGACTGGCATCGGGCGGTTTGAGATCGTGAGTACCACCGTCAAGGCTCTGGATAAACTGCCTGAGCATCTGTTGGCCGATGAGAAACATGTCCATTTCAACGGCGAGAAAGGCTACATCGCCACGACGGTGGGCGATGACTGTGTACTGGGCGCCTCCTTGGCGCTGAACGCCGATGAGGTGGCTTTGACAGAGGCTTATGGTCGGTTTCGCGAAGAGGCGCACCACTTGGCACCCAATTATGCACCCAAGACCGTCAACACCGATGGCTGGAAAGCCACTCAAAACGCTTGGCGCGCGCTCTTTGCCACCATCGTGATCATCGAGTGCTTCTTGCACGCCTTCCTCAAGATCCGTGACCGCTGCAAGAAACGGCTCAAATCCTTGTTTCCGTCCATCAAGCAGCAAGTCTGGGATATCTACCATGCCGAGACGCCGGACGACTTTCGCCAGCAGGTTGCTGACTTCCTGGCTTGGTCCAGGCAGTCTCTCACAGGCACCGCCCTGGAAGCCATCGAAAAGCTGTGTGCCAAGACGGACGCCTTCCTCCTGGCCTTTGACTTCCCAGATGCCTATCGTACCAGCAACATGATCGATCGCCACATGGATCCTATGGCCCGTTGGTTATCCAGTGCTCGCTTCTTTCACGGCCACTGGACAGCTGCCGAACTACAGATCCGCTCTTGGGCAATCCTGCACAACTTCTGGCCATACTGCCCACGAGCCGTTGTTCGTCAACACTTCATATCGCCAGCCCACAAGCTCAACGGCTTCGTCTACCATAATAACTGGCTTCATAACATGCTCATCTCTTCATCGTGTGCTGGCATGACGACCGTCCACAGAATCCAATAGAACCAGGAATTTTTCAGGTTCATATCGCAGCTATTGTGATTGGCAACTCCGTAGGCGATCTCGTAGATGCCCGAGGTG
>WVZH01000269.1 GCA_011772595.1 Anaerolineales bacterium | reverse complement strand
GTTTGTCAATTGTGCCACGAGTTGGCCATTTTGGCTAATGTGACATTGTCAAACTACTCAGGCTGAAATCGCCCGAGAGAAAACTGATGTATTTCTAATGAAAATCAAATCCTAATCTAATGCACTTGCGGTATACTATGTAGTATGATGTCATCTCTTGGCCTAGATCGCAGTCAGCTTGCAGAGCTGGATAAGGAAGCTCTCATATCGATTGTTCTGACGTTGCAGCAGCAGGTACAGCAGTTGCAGCAGACTGTAGCAGAGCAAGCGGCAGCCATTCAATCGCTGCGCGACCAACTGGCCAAAAACAGCCAGAACAGCGGCCGGCCGCCAAGCAGCGATGGCTTGACGAAGCCACGGACACGGAGTCTGCGCCAGAAGACTGGGCGACGCAGCGGTGGTCAGCAAGGTCACGAAGGACACACGCTGAAGATGGTGGAGCAGCCGGATCACGTTCGAGTCCATCCGGTTACCGTTTGTCCTCATTGCGCCACCGACCTACGATTTGTTGAGCCGCACAAGCAAGAACGACGGCAGGTATTCGACATACCGCCTGTGCAGGTCGAAGTCACCGAGCATCAAGCTGAGATCAAAGAGTGTCCTACGTGCGGCGAACAGGTCAAAGGCGAGTTTCCAGCTGAGGTGACACAACCTGTGCAATATGGACCCCGTCTGAAAGCACAAGCCTCTTATTTGAACACCTACCAACTGCTTCCTTGGGCACGCACGCGCGAGTTGCTGGGTGATTTCTACGGTCATACACCCGCAGAAGCCATCGTGCTGGAGTCCAACGCTATTGTGGTCGACCGCATCGCGCCCAGTCTAGACACGATCAAGCGGCAACTGATTGCTGCACGCGTGGTCCACTTTGATGAAAGCGGTCTGCGGGTGGAGGGACAGTTGAACTGGTTGCACGTTGCCAGCACGGACTCCCTCACCTACTACGACGTTCATCCCAAGCGGGGACAGGATGGGATGAAGGCGGTTGGCATCCTACCGCAATTCAAGGGTCGAGCAGTACACGACCACTGGCGGTCTTACTTCACTTTCAAGCATTGCCAGCACGCGCTGTGCAATGCACACCATCTCCGCGAACTCCAGTTCGTCGTCGACCAGTACGAGCAAGAGTGGGCGCAGGAAATGATGCACCTGCTGTTGGACATCAAGGCCGAAGTAGATGCCGCTCCGCCAGAGCAACTGTCTCTTCTCCCAGAGCGCCTCGCTCACTTTGAGCAACACTATGACGAACTGATCGCCCTGGGTCTGGAAGCCAATCCGCCCCCAGCCGACCCACCTCCCAAGAAACGAGGGCGCAAGAAACAGTCGCTACCGAAGAACTTGCTCGACCGTCTTCAACAGCATAAGCCCCAAGTCTTGGCGTTTATGTACGACTTGCGCATTCCTTTTGACAACAACCTGGCTGAACGCGATGTCAGAATGGTAAAGGTCAAGCAGAAGGTGTCAGGCGCGTTTCGCACACGCACGGGTGCCGAAACCTTCTGTGCTATTCGCAGCTATATCTCGACTGCCCGCAAACATGGGCAGAATGTGATCGATGCACTTCATTGTGCCTTGATGGGCATCCCATTCATCCCACAACTCGTTCAGGGGGTTGCCTGAGTAGTAACGTTCTCGATAAAGCTAGAAGGTAACCGATGGACGTGGGGGGCGTTGATCAGGCGGCCAGAAACGTACCACAGCCCTTTGGTACGGGCAT
>WVZH01000018.1:30420-46734 GCA_011772595.1 Anaerolineales bacterium | reverse complement strand
TGAGCGTGTAATCTAGAGGCTCGTTGCCGGTGGTGAGGCTCAACCCAGCTGGTAAAGAAGCTTCATCGATGTCTACCCGGTACAAGCCGGCAGGAAGAGCGACGAAATCATATGCACCATTAACATCCGTGGTTTGCGGTGTATACGCAAGATCATCGCCCGTGCCGAATGTGCCGTCGTCACCGGCGGCGATCAGATTGACGATTACCCCAGCCAGGCCGGGCTCGCCCATATCCTGGACGCCATCCCCGTTTAGATCAAGCCAAACGAAGTCACCAATGAACCCGCCACGGTATCCGAAATCTTGGTCCGTCACATCTGCCGAAGCAATCGTCACGGCACGATAGGACAGGGGCGTTGGGACGGTGCGCGACAGCCCTCGTAGAGGTGGCACGCTCGCGTCTACCGAGATTGTGTAGTCACCATTGATCAGGTTTGAGAAGGTATAGTCCCCGTTACTGTCTGTGGTTGTGCTTGCGATGAGTTGATTGGCTGCGTTCCACAGGTAGACCGTAACACTCTCGAAGGGGGTTTCCCCGGCACCGGGTTCATAAATCGTATCCGAGTCTGCATCGTGGAAGACGGTTCCGCTGATGGAATAGGAACCAGCAATTTGGTATCCAAAATCGATAGTTAGGATGGAACCTCCCCCTGCGATCGTGGCACTGCCGCGGTTATCACANNGGAAAATCGGCATCGGCCGTGTCGACGATGACGACATATGAACCATCTGCCAGGTTGCCGAAACTGTACTCTCCGTCCGAGTTCGTTTCCGTTGTAGGACAATCGACGCCTACCGTGCAGGAACCCGTGTCGAGCTCGACGGTGATGTTGGCAATGCCCGCTTCAATCGCATCTTTGACACCATCCCCGTCCGTGTCGATCCATAGCAGGTCGCCGATGAGCCCAGGCGCTTGGAATCCGAAGTCCTCACTCAGGTCGATCTGCCCGGGATTCAGAGCGACGCTCGTCTCACCGTCGCAGACTGTGCATAGTCCGGATTCGTCCGGATCCCCGGTGACGACGCTGGAGGGTAAATCCGCATCTGAGGTGTCTACCTCGATGACATAGGTTGCCTGAGAAAGGCCGGTGAAGAGATATAAACCGTCGGCGTCGGTGACATCCGTTGCCAGCAGGACGGTTTTAGTTGCGTTGTACAACCACACGGTGACATTGGCGATCCCCGGTTCACCGATGTCCTGGGTGCCATCGCGGTCCGTGTCCTGCCAGATGAAATCGCCGACGACGGCGCCGACGCTAAATCCGAAGTCTGCGTCGGTATAGTTTTCACCCGTGGATAGGGTGACACTAAGGGGATCGTTGTTGGTGCTCAAGACGTAGGGATTGCCATAGCCGTCCGTCGGCAAATCGGCATCCGTCTCGTCGACGTTAACCTCGTAATCTCCCGGTGGAAGATTGTCGAAAGAATAATTCCCATTTACATCTGTTGTTGCGGTGAGGATGGGAGCGCTTCCGCCAGATTCATAAAGCTCGACCGTGATGTTGGGGAGACCGCTCTCCCCGGCATCCTGCACACCATCCGCGTCGTCATCCTGCCATACCATATCGCCGATTGAGGCGGTCCCGGTGGGCTGGTAGCCGAAATCGATGGTGAGATCATCCGTACTTCCATCGACTCCGGCGCTGCCCCGTCCATCACATGTCACGCAAACACCTGCTTCGTCGGGATCGGCAGTCTGATTGTAGTAGGCGGGCAGATCAGGATCGGCTTCATCCACTATGACGATGTAGTCTCCTGCAGGCAGCCCACTAAACAAGTAGTTGCCACTGGCATCGGTCACATCCGTAGCGATTAATGCGTCGGTGCTGCTGTCGATGCTTCCGTCGCCATTGTCGTCCTCGTAAATGGATATGGTGACATTCTCGATGCCGCCATCCCCAGCATCCTGCGATCCGTCGCCGTCCCAATCGGTGTACAGTGTGTCGCCAATATCCGAGTTGCCACTTTGCGTATACCCAAAATCAAATGCCCCGTAGACGTTGCCGCCTGTGGCTACGATTGTATTGGTCGTGCGGTCGTCCAAGGTGGCGTCGGGGTCGGCTGTCTGAGTCCAGGTGCCGCCGAGGGGCAAGGTTGTCGTATCGATGCGCACCTGATAATTCCCGTTTACCAGGTCGCTGAAGACATAGCCACCATTGGCATCCGTCAGGATGTTGGTACTGGGTCCGTCGTCGCCGTTGCCACAAATAGCATCGGGACCACAATCGTCCAGGTACACGTTGACGTTTGCAATGCCGTTCTCACCCGTGTCTTGGGTCCCATCGCCGTCGTTATCCTCCCAAACCGATCCGTAGATCGTGTTAGGGATTTGGTAGCCGAAATCTACAGTCAGGTCGTCGTCTGTGCCGGGAAGGCCATCGTTGTTATTTACCGCGGTGCCGCTGCGATTGTCACAAACCGAACAGGTTCCTACCTCATCGGGATCACCGGTTTGGGTGAATGAACTCCCCGGCAGTGTTGTGGTGTCGACGACGACGACGTAGTTGCCGTCTTGCAATCCTATGAAAAGGTAGGAACCGTTTGTATCCGTGATCAGGGTATCCAAGAGAACGCCATCGCTGGGATCGCCATCGCCATTTGGATCGCTATATAGATCGACAGTTACGTCCGGGATCCCGGCTTCCCCACCATCTTGAACACCATTCCCGGCAGTCCCCCCCCCTGCGCCGTTATCGTTCCATACCGTATCGCCGATCGTACCGGCGGGATTGATGGTGACGTCCGCGGTGTCGGAGGCGTCGTTAATCGGATCGCCGTTGAGGAAAGTCCCACCTGTGCTCGTCCCAGTATTCGTGGTTGTGGCAGGATCGGGCTCTCCGTCGAAGTCTGTGTCCGGCGGTTCGAGCGCTCGGAAGGTGACTTGCACGGTCGTCGTCTGACCGGCGTACAGCGGGCCGAGATTGTTCCACGTAATCGTTCCTGGGACGACGCTACTTTCGGCGGGACTGGCGGAGACAAAGTCCAGCAGAGAGGAGTCGTAGGTGTCTGTCAGCGGCAGGACGGAGATGGTGTCTTCGTTCCCTCCGCAGGTCTGATCTGTCGTGACGCGGAAGCCCATTGAGTCGAGGTAGAGGATAGCTGTATCAGGGCTGGTAACCTTGGTGTCCTCTATAGAGATGGCGACATCGCCGGTGATATCCTCCCAGGTCCAGGAGCGCAAAGTCGTCACGTCCCAGGCAAGGATGCCGGCGTTGGCGGATCCCACGAAGACGTTCATCTCTGCGGTGGTAAAGGTGTAGGTTCCGATATTTGTGCTGGTTGAAGCGGGTAGGAACAGGCTGGCGATGGCTTGATCGTTGACAAGGGCGTTGTCCAGGTAGATCTGGAAGATGGCTTCGACCTGTGTGATTCCCCCGGCGCGCCGACTGAATGTCGTTCCAGCAATGATATTTCCGGCGCCGGCGCTGAAATCAGTCTCGGCGTACAACCCATTCGGGCCGGTGGCACCGAAGGCATTGGCGGGATTGGTCCAGACTTTCGGGCCCGACCCCGTGTTGACAGGATCTTCCGCGTCTGCCCAGAGATTGTAGACACACGCAGCGGGAGCCCCGCTTCCATCTCCGGGACGGGTGTTCGTGAGGTCGATGTCGAACGTGACCAGGGTGCCCTCGTAGGCAGGATCGCTGGAGGTTAGTGTCTTCTCCAGGCGTAGTACGGGGCCAAACCCGAAGTCGGCGTCGTTGTAAGGGCTGGTAGTTGTCGTGCCCAGGCCGGTGACAGGGAGGATATCGGATATGGTATGGCTGTGGCCAGCTGGGATATCGGGATCATCCCCGTCGACAACGACGAGGTAGTCGCTGTCGGGGAGGTTGTTGAATGTGTAGAGTCCATTGACATCACTCGCTGTCGTCCCGACCAATTGATCCCCGCTGTCCAACCAACCGTCGCTATTGAGATCTGCATAAAGGAAAAGGGTAATATTGGCTAAGGGTGGTTCGCCGCCGTCGATAAGACCATCCCCATCGTCGTCCTGCCAGACGTAATCCCCGATGCTATTGGTCCCCTCGACGATTGTGCTGGTGCACGATTCGGTAAAGCGAACGTTATTTCCGAAGCTTCCTGAGGCGCAGTTTTCGATGAAGATGCCGTCCGTTGCCGGATCGTAGGTGTCGACGACATCGACCTGGAAGGAGACCTGTCCGATAGCACTGGGGTCGAGTGTGCTATCCAACCACCATTGGATGTCTGTCACGGTGTTCGCAGGTACCGGTTCCGTAGTGCTCCAGGTGACGCCGTTGTCGGTTGAATACAAGATCGTGGTGCCGATGGTCGATGAGGCGCTGCCGCTGATGTATTCGGTGCCGGATGGGATGCTGTCACTGATCACTAATGGCACGCTGTACAATGGAAGTCCTGCACTGGCGCTGCCGATATTGCTGAAATCTACGTCGTAGCTGATAAAGTTCGCACCTACTATCACAACGCTTGGATCACCGGTTTTGTCAACAGTAACTTCCGGTTCGGAACTACCAATCGCGGGGATACTGGTTCCATAGTCCGAGTTGAATTTTTCGTTATCGGCCCCGGACGCTACTTCCTGATAGGGTGTCATGGCGGTGGAGCAAGGCCCATCTAACGCCAGGAATTGATAGTGGACCTCCCCGACAGCTCCAGTGTTGTCGGTTGGTAAATTCGTGAAATACAACCGGTCGGTAAAGTCGATGATTAAATCGGGTTGGCCGCCGCTGCGTGAGATCGTGAGCGTCCCCCACGTTCGTAACAATCGGAAGCAAGAGGGATCGAAATTGGGATCGCCGATTGGCTGCAGCCAGGCATTGTAATCGTAGACGAAATCGCCGTCGTTGTCGAAACCCTTGTTGATCACACCGAGCTCATAATTGATACCGTTGGAGGTGATGGTTTCACCAGGTGCTACCATATCCGACGCTGTGTTGAACCAGGCGCCGCTCTGTGGGTAAATTCTGTTTGCATTGGCCGAGATTTCATTGCGCATGGTCATGCGCTGACTGGCATTATCGTTCGAACCCTCGTTTGAGGTTCCCCAGATGTCAAAATCCAGCCACAAGTCGTCATTGGGATCATTGGTCACACCCCAAACGGCATTGCCTGTATTGTTGGGATTGCCGCGGCGTGGGTAGGTGAAGTGCCAGTATTGGGTGACACATTCGCCCGGGTCCAGTGTGCCGATGAAGCGGTTGGCATCCTGGGACCCCATCACCCCCCCGATGTGGGTAAAAGAGTAAAGTCCCGTGTTGGCGAGATGTGGGTGTTGGGCGATGAAACCGGCGTCTGTACTGTCGCGTGAGGGATAAATTCCTGGGGTACCAGCGGTGAAATCGCCGATAAATCCCTGAACTCCTGTCAGTTGAGCGTCACCGGTGTTGCAGAAACGTCCCATCACTGTAGCCACCGAGGGGGCGTAGGTGGATGGTGATTCGACATTCGAGTCGACGACCAGGTTGAATCCGGCGCGGATTTCAACAGTCAGATTTCCCTGGGCACTTGCGAGATTGAATTCCAAAAGTCCGACGAGGAGGATCAACAGCGCAATGGTAAGGGAAACAAAAGGTGTTCTCCCTATTATTCGAGAGAGGGCGTGTGACTTCGCGGGCTGGCGTTCGAACTTCTTCGCGAAGTGTTTGTAGAACCTGTAGCCACCAGTTCTCACGATTTAGCTCCAGCGGTGTTCTATACGATCCTCGAATAACCAATGGTCATGATGAATGCACACTACACAATTACGGGTGTACCCCGTGGGCAGGTAAGTAACTCGCTCCTGGAGAGGGCGCATTGGATAGGGCATTCCGTTCCACCCGATAGCACACGTCGGTATCAATATAGCCATAACTGAAAGATTACGGGATAAAGGCCTCGAACGCGACAGAAGAACAGGTTTTAAAACGAAAACCGACTTCGCGAAGTGGGCCTTCTTTTCTCGCTTCGTTTTAGGTTCGACCCAAAATGATCCCGTAGGCTAGTGGAACTGCTAATGGGTAAAATGTCCTGGTCGTATACGCTCTAATTCTATCTCCTTTGTATAGAAAGATACAGAGTTTTAGGCGCCGACGCAAGCCTTGGAAACGTTTCCCCGGCATTTCCGGTCGGGAGTGATACCGGCTGCGTAGATTCGTAAGTTTCGGCACCGTATTTGACTAACGTGACCTCAATCGTCGATTGTTGACACCTGTTGATATTTGTAGATAATTAGGGAAACCTAGATCGAACGGCCGTGACGGAGGAAAGTAAACGGACGGAACTCGCCAGGGAGGTCGGGGCGAGACTGGAACCCCGACCCGAGCGAAATCCGTTGAAGTTCCCTCCCGAGCTGCCCAGGGGAACGCTCTTAGCCTGCCCCGTGCTCGCTAATAGGGGAGGTTGAGAGCCAGTAGTTTGGGCCGGAGCCCCACCGTTAACGTAGGGGAGCCGATTGTTGATCCCACGAGATCAGCAGTCGGGGTGGAGTGGGCCTCAGCAGGCCAACAAGGGTGGTACCACGGGAATGAATCCCGTCCCTCGAAGGGACGGGAGCTTTTGTTAAACACCATTTTGGATCGAGCTCTATTGGAGGCATGATGCTGAAGCGATTGGAAAAACTCGCAAAGCGGGCTTTAACGGAATTGGAGTCGGTAGCCGAGGAGGACGACCTGCAAGCGTGGAAAGTGAGGTATCTGGGGCGATCGGCCGAGCTGGCGACCATAACCGCCGGTTTGCGGGACGTGCCCAAAGAAGAACGCCCGGCAGTCGGTCGGCGCGCCAACGAAGTGAAAACCACATTGGAGGCGGCTTATGAGTCGCGTGCGGACGCCATACGTGCGACGGCGTTGGGACGGTCATTGCGGGAGGAACGCTTGGATGTCACGCTGCCAGGTCGTTCTCTTGTCCGCGGTCGGATCCATCCAGCCAACCGAACGTTGCGCCAGATCATCGCCATCTGGGCTGAGATGGGCTTTCAGGTTTATCGCTCGCGCGACGTGGAGACCGATGAGTACAACTTCCAACTCTTGAATTTCCCTCCCCACCATCCGGCGCGGGACATGCAGGACACGTTTTTCACCACCGATTCTGAGGTGTTGCTGCGCACCCATACCTCACCGGGCCAAATCCGCGTGATGCGCGAACGGGCCCCGGAACCGATCCGTGTAGTGCTGCCCGGTATGTGTTATCGCTACGAGCAGATCACCGCTCGTTCTGAAATCCAATTCAACCAGGTGGAGGGTCTGGCGATTGGACATCACATCACCTTCGCTGATTTAAAAGGCACGCTGAACGCCTTCGCGCGCAGAATTTTCGACGAGAGTGTACGCACCCGTTTCCGTGCCTCCTACTTCCCCTTCACCGAGCCCTCAGCCGAAATGGACATCGAGTGTTTCGTGTGTGAGGGAGAGGGTTGCCCGGTTTGCAGACGCACGGGATGGCTTGAAATCCTTGGTTGTGGCATGGTGCATCCGATCGTCCTTCAGAACGGTGGCTATGATCCCGAGGTGTTCTCTGGATTCGCCTTCGGTATGGGACCCGAGCGGATTACCATGCTCAAACACGGCATCGAGGACATACGCTATTTCTGGGCGAATGATTTGAGGTTTTTGGAGCAGTTTTGATGGCAGGGATTAGGGATCAGGGAATAGGGATTGGTAAGAGAGGACAGAGGAGCAGAAATTTACGAAGACAGGAGGGGGAGTTCAGATGAGTGCGAAGGGGTTAGAAAGCTTGCAAGTTTGGCAGAAGGCTCGACGGTTTACCGTTTTCGTGTGTCGTGAAATCTTACCTTGGTTTCCAAGAGAGGAGAAATTCGCCCTAACCCAACAATTACGCCGTGCTGTGCAAAGCATACCGGCGAACATCTCGGAAGCCCATGGACGATACCATTTCTTGGATGCGGTACGCTTCTGTTATATCGCAAGAGGTTCGTTAGATGAGACCTTGAATCACTTAATAATTGCACATGATCTTCATTACATCTCAGAAGATCAATTGGAAGATTGTCGCGAAATGTGGCGTGATACCTATCGCCTGCTTCATGGTTATATTGAATATCTAAAAAGAAATGTGGAAGTGTTCAAGTCTTACCGGATGAGAGATCGGGACTTTATGCACGATGATTATTTACTAATCCCTGATCCCTAATCCCTTCTTGCCTGGCGAAAATTCTTAGCCATACTTGGAAGGATGTGCTCATGAAAGTTCCTCTTTCTTGGCTCAAGGACCTGGTCGATATCGAAATCTCCCCCATCGAGCTTGCCCATCGCCTGACGCTTGCAGGTCTTGAAGTGGAGGAGATCCAATACGTGGGTTTGCCACTGCCGACGGAAAAGATCGAAGGCCATACGGATCGCCGTCGACACTTGGAAACGAACGTCACGGGATTTACCTGGGACCCCGAGAAAATCGTGGTCGCTGAAGTTCGCGAGGTGATGCCTCATCCGAACGCCGATCGGCTGGTTTTGCTGCGGTTGCACGATGGGGAACAAGAACACACCGTGCTCACGGGTGCGACCAACTTATTCCCCTACAAGGGAAAGGGTGCATTGGACAAACCAATCAAGGTGGCATATGCGCGTGAAGGAGCTCGCATCTACGACGGGCATAAACCCGGTCAGGAGTTGATGACGTTAAAGCGTGCGACAATCCGCGGCGTGGAATCTTACTCGATGGCCTGCTCAGAGAAGGAGTTGGGCATCTCGGATGACCATGAAGGTGTGATCGTTCTAGACGATGACGCACCTGTAGGTGTGCCGTTAGCAGATTATATGGGGGATCTGGTCTATGATATCGCCATAACACCCAACATCGCCCGCAACGCAAACATGCTGGGTGTGGCGCGCGAGGTCGCCGCGCTGACTGGCGGAGCGCTCAAGGAGCCATCCTACGAGGTTGCGTGGAGCGGATCACCGATAGAGGGTCGTGTGCAGATTGAGATCCGTGATCCGCAGCTTAACCCCCGTTTCGTTCTCGGCCTTGTAGAGGGGGTAAAAATCGGGCCGAGCCCATACTGGGTGCAGCGTCGACTACGCTTGGCGGGGATGCGGCCCATCAACACCATTGTCGACGCGACGAATTACGTTATGCTCGAGATCGGAGAGCCGTTGCATGCCTTCGATTACGATGTGTTGGTGAAACGCGCAGGGGGGAAGGCGCCGACAATCATCACCCGTCTTCCAGAAGCGGGGGAAACGTTGACGACGCTCGACGACGTCGAACGCAACCTGGACGATTTCACCATCCTCGTGGCCGATTCTGCCGGCGCACTATCGCTCGCCGGGATCATGGGCGGCGCTCAATCAGAGGTCAGTGAGAGCACCACGAACGTTCTGCTTGAGGGAGCGTCGTGGAATTACGTGAATATCCGTCGCACCGTCGCTGCGCAAAAGCTGGAGTCGGATGCGGCTTATCGCTTCGAGCGCGGTGTGCACCCAGCGATGGCCGAACGCGGCGTCCGTCGTGGTTTGATGATGATGGCTCAACTTACCGGTGGGACGATCGCTGAGGGACTGGTCGATGCCTACCCCTTACCTCCGGAAGATCCAACCATCGAGATCACACCGCAGGACGTGTCTCGCTGGCTGGGAATCCAGCTACGACCTGAGGAGATGGCCGACCTTCTAAGCCGACTGGCCTTCGAAGTCGACATAGATGGCGAGACCGTCCGTGCTACCACCCCCGACCACAGGTTAGACATTAGCGAGGGGATCGTCGGTGTGGCTGATTTGATGGAGGAGATCGCGCGCATCTATGGATACGATCGCATTCCGGAGACCCAGATCTCCGATACCATTCCACCCTTGTATCGTAATCTGACCCTCGAGCATGAGGAGGCCATCCGAGATGTACTCGTTGGATTGGGGCTGCAGGAGGTAGTCACATATCGTCTGACGTCTTCGGAGCGTGAAGCACGCTTGTTGGTACCAGGTACGCCAGCCGATGATCGTCCATATATTATGCTGACCAACCCGATCGTGAGCGATCGGGTGGTGATGCGTCACAGCCTTCTGGCAAGCTTGCTCGAGATCGTTGAGCGGAACGCGCGTGTGCGGCAGCGTATCGCCGTCTTCGAAATCGGATCTGTCTACCTGTCCTCGGAGGAGGGAGCCCTGCCGGATGAGCCGCTGCACTTGGCCATCGCTCTCACTGGATTGCGTGCACTGTCGACCTGGCAAGGAGCCGACGAAGGCTTGATGGACTTCTATGATCTGAAAGGCATCGTCGGTACGTTATTGGCAGCCTTGCGCCTCGAAGATGTACGTTATGAGCCGATCGAACACCCAACATTCCATCCAGGAAAGTGCGCCCGGGTCGTACTTGGCGAGCGACAGATCGGAGTATTGGGCGAGTTGCATCCCTTGATACAGGAGCGATACGAACTGGCTGACGCCCCCTTGCAAGCCGGGGAATTGGATCTTGAGGCGATCATGGAAGCCATTCCGGAAGGTTATGAGGTTCAAACGATCCCGGCGTTCCCGCCTGTGTTGGAAGATATCGCCGTGGTTGTGGATGAGGGTGTTTCATCGCAGCAGGTTGAGCGTGTCATTCGTGATGCCGGAGGGAGTTTGCTCGCGGAAGTGCGTTTGTTCGATCTTTATCGGGGAGATCAGATTGCAGAGGGCAAGAAAAGCCTGGCGTATGCACTGATTTACCAGGCAGCGGACAGAACCCTGACCGACGAGGAGGTCGCCAAGATACGAACCAAGGTGATCAAGAAACTGGAATCCGATCTGGGGGCGAAACTGAGGGCTTAAGTAGGCTCTTCAGAAAAGGCTTCCGCACGGGTGATGGCGACGGAGGCCAGCTGCGCCAGGACCATTAACAGATCGTTGTCCTCGACAGTGAATGCACGATCAGGCATCTTGTTGATGGCTTGGATCACGCCAAGGACGCGGCTACCGTCGAGTAAGGGGACGCAGGCTAGGGTTTGCGTCTGGAAGCCGAAGGCTTCATCCACTTGCGGGTAAAAGCGAGGATCATTGTGTACATCTTGGACCACGAGAGGTTTTCTCGTGTCCGCTACCCAACCAGCGATTCCTTTCCCCGGTGGAAGTCGATACCCCGTCAACTGATTTCGAGCGGCCCCGCGCACAACGGCAAAGACAAGTTCTTCGGTCTCTTCGTCGAGAAGCAGAAGCGACCCATCGGTTGCGCCGACGACCGCCAGCGCTGCAGCTAGCATGTCGTCGAGATAGTTGAGCAAATCCGAGCTTGGCGTCATCCTCAGAATAAGGTCTTGTAGGGCGCTAAGTGCCCGGACGGAGGACCGGAGGACGGCCAGTTCCTCCTTGAGATCACGATTTTCCTGCCGCAGACGCGCGGCTTCTGCCTGCAAGAATCGAATTGGGTCAGTTTTAGGTTCTCGCATACCTACCCCTACCTTGCGCTGATCTTAGCATAAGTTAGCTGGTCACGATAGTGGGGGGACCGCAGAAAGTATCGATGCTCGCTAGTGTCGTTGGATCTCCGGTCTGGTGCCCTGCAAAGAGCGTAGCGGACCAGGAGGTAAAAGTTTAATCGCGCACAACATTCGTATGAGAGACAAAAGAAAAAGCCCCGCTACGATGGCGGGGCATGGAACATGTGCTCCCTGGAATTAAAGCAATTCGACGTTGGCAGCCTGAGGACCCTTGGGGCCGTTCTCGATGCTGAATTCGACTTGCTGGCCTTCCTCCAGTTTGCGGTAACCGTCCATGTTGATGGAGCTGTAGTGGACAAAGACGTCATCGCCTTCCTCGCGCCCGATGAAGCCATATCCTTTGACTGCGTTGAACCACTTGACGGTTCCTTCGATCCTTTGCGACATTTCTTTCATGCCTCCTGTCCGCATGTCTTGCGAGGATTGCATTCCGATGTGACAACACAAAGCCGCCGAGATTCACTTGGCGGCGAGCTCTGTCTTGCGGATTTCAGACTGCTTCCAACACGTTGGCATGGTATCATGCACATTGGATGCCGTCAAGATTTCATGTGTGACCGGTTTCCTTATTACTTTGAATCATTGATCTCATGATGTGGGGTATCAGATCATGAATATCTATTTCGCGTGTTCACTCACAGGCGGGCGTGATAATGAAGCGCTTTACGGTGCGCTCGTGGACCACCTCATCGCACTGGAGCACGAGGTGCCGACGGCACACCTCGCCAGTCCCGAGGTAATGGACTTGGAGAAAATCGAGGCACCAGGGGAGATCTTCAAGCGAGATGTGGCTTGGATCCAGGCTTGCGATGCGCTTGTTGCTGAAGTTAGTACACCTTCGCATGGGGTAGGTTATGAGATTGCGTACGCATTGAGCCTAAAGAAACCAGTGCTATGCTTATACCATCAGGAGGTCGTAGTTTCGAAAATGATCACGGGAAACGACATGCCGGGTATTTATGTGCGATCCTATGGCGACAAGGCCGAGGCATTAGCCCGCCTCGAATCCTTCTTGGATCGGGTTAAACTTGCCTAGCATCGTGCATACACACAACGGTGCGCAAACGAAGCTTTTAGAGGGCGCGCACAAAGGGGAGAATGACCATGAGCGATGTACCCATAAAGATCGTTGAGCATATCCACTGGTTGGGGCACGACAGCTTTCGCATTGACCAACCACTCGTAATATACATTGACCCGTGGCGTTTGCCTCCAGGCAGTCCTGCAGCTGATTTGATCCTTGTCAGCCACGATCACCACGATCACTGTTCACCCGAGGACGTGGAGCGCGTACGGCAAAGTGAGACCACCGTGATCGCCAATCCATCTGCGGCTGCTAAGCTTACTCAGCCTATTACGATTCTGCGTGCAGGGGAGTCGCTCCAGGTCGGGGGTGTCAATATAGAGGCGGTGCCGGCCTACAACATTGGTAAGAGTTTTCATCCTAAAGAAGCGGGGCACGTGGGATTTGTGATCACAATTGCAGGAGAGCGATTGTATTTCGCCGGTGACACGGATCGCATTCCAGAGATGAAGGGCTTGGAATGCGACGTAGCGTTAATCCCGGTTAGTGGCACCTACGTGATGACGGCGGAGGAAGCAGCCGAAGCCGTGGAGGATATTCGCCCGAAGTTGGCCATTCCGATGCATTACGGAGCCGGCGTCGCGGGGACACGCCAAGACGCCATCCGCTTTCGTAGCCTAAGCACTGTACCTGTGACGATACTGGAGACGACGGGAAGCTGATTTTGTCGCATGAGGCTGCGATATTCTGCCATCGAGAGAGTGGTAGTCCTCGAAGGGTTGGTCGCGGCGCGATGTGCGCTCGCGGAGGAATCATAAGGCGTCCTGGCGATCGTCTCAGCGAACGTTTCGTTGCAGTAGCACGACGTAGAAAGGAGGATGCATGAGTGGGATTTTGTGTCCGATCCGGGGCGGTCCTGGAAGTCAGCCCGCGATTGAGCTGGGAATATCCTTGGCGGTTGAGACGCATGAGCCGCTTCACTTCCTCTTTGTCGTTAATTTGGATTTCCTCATGGCGACAGAACGCGGGCGCACACACGTGCTTTCGGAGGAAATGCGGGGCATGGGGGAGTTTATCCTGCTCACAGCCCAGGCCAAGGCGGAGAAAGGCGGAGTGAATGCAGGAGGCACGGTGCGGCAAGGGAACGTCATGGAGGAAATCATTGCCATGGCCAAAGAAATGGAGGCCTCGTATATCATTTTGGGTCGACCGCGACAAGAAGAGGGGGATGTCTTCACAGCCGATCGTTTGGAGACCTTCATAGAGGTTTGTGAGCGAGAAACTGGTTCAAAGGTAGTGCTGACCAATCCGGTAGGTGAACCGTGAGGGCGCCGCGCGGGCTGTTGTTTTTGATGTTGATTCTGTTGTTGTATCTGTCCTTGTCGCCTGTTGCGGGAACATCCGCGCAAGTTTCTGATTCACAAACTGGGTTGCGACTCATAGGAGCCGTAACCGATCGCCTGAAGCAACCTGTTCTCGAAGCGCAGGTGCTGTTGAAGAAGGGCGAATCGGTGGTTGCGGAAGGGCTTACTCAAGCCGACGGCAGCTACACACTTGTTTTACCCGATGCCGCTCGTGGAGACTTCACGCTACTGGTAAAGCGGCAACACTTCATGGACGCTACACTAAGTATCACTGCTGAAGACATTGCGGGTCTCTCACCGGATGAGGCGCTGGTCATCCCAACGATTGAAATGGAACGACAAGTCACCCTGGCTTTCTGGGTGGCAACGCTGGTGTTCGCCGGGATGTTGCTCATGATCGCGCTTGAAAAGCTGCATAATGTGCTGGCTGCGCTCACCGGAGTTTCGCTCGTCTTAGGCGTCAGTTATTTAGGTGAACCGCTAGTCCGTGATCTATACATTTTCGATTTCCTCCGCGCGCTGCAGTACATCGATTGGAATGTGATCTTCCTCATCATGGGCATGATGATCGTTATCGCTGTCGTGGAGGGAACGGGTCTCTTCCATTGGTTGGCTTTCTTTGCTTATCGGATTTCTCGCGGCAAGGCTTCGCTGTTGATGGGGATACTGATGGTGATCACCGCCCTGGCTTCCGCATTCCTTGATAACGTGACGACCATGTTGTTGATGACACCGATAACTGTGCAGATTGCACTTGCTCTCGGTCTCAATCCGCTGACACTGCTGATTCCCGAGGTGATGGCGTCCAACGTAGGGGGCATCATCACACTCGTCGGTACGCCGACCAACATCCTCATTGGTTCGTTCGCCAATATTTCGTTCGCAGGTTTTCTCACAAACCTCACACCGGGTGTGTTGATCTCGCTCGTCGGTTTGTTCGCCTACTGTCTGATAGTCTATCGGAAGGATCTGGCCACGTCGAGCGCGGGAATCTCACCAGCTTTACTCGAGAAGCTTGAAGAAAACGCACAGATCATGGAGCCGGGCAACTTACGCAGGGTAGGCTGGGTGGGTCTTGGGATGCTGGTACTTTTCCTGGTGGGTGAGCGCTTCCATTTGCTTCCCGCCGTCACGGCGATGTTGGGTGCAACCGCGCTCTTGGTATGGATCCGTCCGAATGTGGAGGAGATGATCGAAGCCGTGGATTGGACGACGCTGGTATTCTTTATGGCCTTGTTCATCGTCGTTGGTGCCATACAGGAGGTGGGATTGGTGAGCATGCTTGCTCAGTGGATAGCTGGCGTGATCGGAGGAAACTTACCGTTGGCGATGATTACAGTGATTTGGGCGGGAGCGCTAATCTCGACTGTAATCGCGAACATCCCCTTCACGGCAGCTATGCTGCCGGTCATCGGCTATCTCACCACAACCATCCCCGGAGCGGAGAGCCTGGTCCTATTCTTTTGCTTATCGGTCGGTTCTGCGATGGGTGGGAACGGCTCCTTGATCGGCGCCTCAGCCAACATGGTGACTGCAGGAATCGCCGAGCGGGTCGGGTATCCGATCAGCTATGCCTACTTCCTGCGTAAAGGAATGCCAGCTTTGTTTCTTACCGTGGCTTTGGCCACGGGATGGTTACTAGTAAGGTTCGTGGTCTGAGCAGGGGGTCTCCCTCTTCCCTTGGTCGAGGGTTCCAAAGTACGAAAGCGGTTGGCTAGGGTCACCGAGTGCTGGTGGCTTCGGCGTGCATCCAGGTTCAATCCCATTCTGTTTGCAAAGAAAAAAGGCCTGCCCGTCGTGCTTTGAGGCCAGAACCCTTTTAGATGATCTTGTCGAAGTAGATGTCAGACTGCTTCGATGCGCTCGATGTCGGGAAAGAACTGGCGCACAGTGCCTTCTACCCAGCCATGCAACGTGGCGTCGGATAGCGGACAACCCTCGCACGCGCCCCCCATTTCGATCTTCAGTATCGAACCATCGAAGTCTACCATGCGCACCCAACCACCATGGTACTGCTCGACATAGGAACTGATCACTTCGAGCAACGCGCTCATCCGCTCCTCTTTAGGAACATTGGTGAGATGATTGTGGATGAATTCCTCAGACATCCCTTACCTCCAGGTGATGGCTACCCCTTAGGTCGTCTCATTCGTTTGAATACCTTGTTGGAGCAACTCGACCACCTGAGCGTGAGTGCTCCTCAGCCGCTCGGCGATAACCTCCGCCAACCGCTCTAGAATGATAACACCGGTTTTCGGATGTGTTTCGCANNNACCGCGCATGATGTATAGACTCTGCGACCTAACGCGGCAGACCATCCAAATACCCCATTTTCCTCGATCTCAGTAACGTTCAGCACCTCGCCATCGTCGGGTTTGAAACGAATTGCGACGCGACCCGAGATGAGCACGTAGAGTTTCTCTGCTCTATCGCCTTGCTCAAAAATAATGTGGCCCTTGGTAAAAGAGACGAGCTCAAATCGTTTCGCCAACAGACTGAAGTCGCTCGGCGATAATCCTTGAAAGAGTGGTAGCGTTTCTAGCGT
>WVZH01000018.1:0-30304 GCA_011772595.1 Anaerolineales bacterium | reverse complement strand
TGAAAATGGCACACCAATGCAATAATGCTCTCCCTTGACGATAAGGGCATTTGTGGATATAGTTACGAATACAGGCAGACATCTGGATGCCCCCCTCATCTAGATGTTTGCCTGTAACTTTTACGGAGGGGATTAGGGAGAAGGCACCTGGGCAGTTGGGCGCTATGGCATATAGAACTCCATTCCTTGGTGCCTGGCTGACCAGGTGCCTCGGTGCCTAATCTCTGGTCCTTTATTCCTTCCTGGCGATCTCCTCCAACACTTCTCCCAAGCGAGCAATTTCTTCCACAGTGTTGTAGTGCACCAGACCTACGCGCACCATGCCTCCACGGTCTTCCAAACCCAACCGCTCTGTCACCGCCAAGGCATAATAATTACCATCCCATACGTAGATGCCGGCCTCTCCCAGCTTGTCGGCGACTTCCCGTGGGTGTCGGCCTTGCATTGTGAAGGATACTGTGGGAACACGGCGGTCAAGCTCTTTCGAGTCCGTGATGCCCCAGATCGTCAGGCCGGGAATAGTGCCCAGGGTATCGATCAAAGCGCGTGAGAGTTCCATCTCATAGGCTCGAATGGCGCTCATGGCTTGTTCAAAGGGCAGGCGTCGACTCTGCAAGTCACCTTCGTAGCGCTCTACGTGTTCGGAACCATAGCGTGTTCCAAGGTCGGAAAGATACTCTAGGCAACCTAAAGCGCCGGCGATACCCTCATGGTTTTTCGTGCCGCTTTCAAATTTCCCTGGAGGTTTCTCCGGCGCAGGCCGTACTCTGTAGGCTTTCAGGCGCTCGAGGTGCTCGAATTTTCCGTATAGCACACCGATATGAGGTCCGAAGAACTTATAAGCCGAGACGACGAGGAAATCGCAACCGAGTTGGCGTACATCTATGGGCCCATGGGGGGCGTATTGTACGGCATCGACGAAGCAAAGGGCTCCTGCTTCATGCGCCAACTCAACGATCTTGGCCACGGGATTGATCGTGCCTACGGCGTTGGAAGCGTACCCCACTGCCACCAATTTTGTGCGATTACTGAGCAGCGTCTCAAGTTGATCGAGCTGCAGCGTGCAATCTTCGACATCGAAGTCGAGCCAGCGGACGTTGCAACCGCGTTCTTCGGCGATGATCGTCCAGGGAGTGATGTTGGCGTCGTGGTCGAGATGGGTGACGATGATCTCATCGCCCCGTTCGAACTCCCAAGCAAGTGTTCGGCTGAGGGCAAAGGTGAGGGAGGTCATATTGGGTCCGAAGACGATTTCATCGGGATGTACAGCATTGATGAACATGGCCATGCTTTGGCGCGTATCCTCGATCAGCTTATCCGAAGCCCGGCTGGTGGAAAAAGCAGCACCGACATTGGCGTTCATGGTTACGAGATAGTCGACCATGCGATCAATGGTCTGGTTCGGGACCTGGGTGCCGCCCGGGTTGTCGAAATAGATCGCCTCCGAGGTTAGTGCGGGGAAATGTGCGCGGATAGCAGGCAAGTTTAGGGTCATGTTGTGGCTCCTCATGTGCCAGGCGAGAGGGGTAGGTGGCAAGCAGGGATGATTTCCCCTTGTCTTCATAGAATATTGACAGTGGATAACGAGCCTCGACTTTATGATCTAGGGACGCTCGCGGGAGGCATCAGGACCTCCCGTGAGTAATTTTTCGGCGCGTGCCAGATCCTCCGGTGTGTTCACATTGAAGAAACTAAGCCCTTGTGGATCCAGTTTTTCGAGTGTGGCTCCTTCAACGGGCAAGATGCGCAGGTGAGAGAAAAAACTGATTATGCGTCGCTCGCCCGAGGCCAGAGCTTGTACAACCGCAGGTCGGCAGGTGCGCACCTTGTAGACAGCGTGCAAGGGTTCGAGGTAATCTCCAATACGTGGTACGATGATATCCGCACGTTCCGCAAGGCCGAGCTGGTGCTCGAGGAGAGGTCGGCTCACAAAGGGCATGTCGCAGGCGAGCACCAGTACACTTTCCCCTTTGGCAGCGGTCAACGCGGTGAGAATGCCAGCCAGCGCTCCACCATCCGGCATCGTATCGGGGATGGTGCGAATGTCTAGATGGCTGTATGCCTTTGGTTGATTGGTGGTGATCAAGAGCTCGTCACCTAAGCCCTGTATTCGTTCTAAGAGGTGTTCAATAATGGGTTTTCCGGCGAGCGAAACGAAGGCTTTGTCCCGTCCCAAACGGCTGGATCGACCGCCAGCCTGAATCGCAATTGTCACCATAAGATCATTGTACCTTGAGCCACCGTTGACCGGTTCGCCAATCTCTCACTTGGTGATATGAGGTCCTTCCCGTCATCTTTGGAATGATGGCAAGATATTTTTGGATAAATCTTGTGAGGTATTGTATTTTGCCCCAAAACGGGGTGGTGGGATAGTATAATTCGGGCGAGGCGCGATGACCACGTTGGCAGAATTCCTCGACTCGATGACATCCGAGGGGGAATTGTATGAAAGTCTCCCCGATGGATCGGTGCGTTGCAATGCGTGTGGGCACCGATGTCTGATCAGGTCGGGAAGGCGAGGTGTCTGCAAGGTCCGCTTCAACAGGGACGGTGTGCTGCACGTGCCGTGGGGGTACGTAGGTGCGTTGCAATGTGATCCGACAGAGAAAAAACCCTTCTTCCATTTCTTGCCCGGCTCCGACACATTGACCTTCGGGATGCTCGGTTGCGATTTCCATTGTAGCTATTGCCAAAACTGGGTCAGTTCGCAAGCGATGCGAGATCCGGCCTCTGATATCGCGGGAAACTATGCCCGACGTGTGACCGCGGATGAAGTCGTGCAATATGGATTAAGAATGGGCGCGAGCGTTGTCGGCTCTTCGTACAATGAGCCTCTGATCACCACGGAGTGGGCGGTCGCAATCTTTAAGCAGGCTGTCGAGCACGATTTGAAATGCGTTTACGTCTCCAACGGAAACGCAACCCCTGAAGTCTTGGATTATCTAAACCCATACCTGAGCGGTCTGAAGATCGATCTGAAGACCATGCAAGACAAGCAATACCGCCGCCTGGGTGGTGTTCTGCAAAACGTGCTCGATACCATTCAACTAGCTCATGAGCAGGATTTGTGGGTGGAGGTCGTTACGCTCGTTGTCCCCGGATTTAACGATAGTAATGAGGAGTTGATGGAGGCGGCACGGTTCATCGCCTCTGTTTCGCGAGACATCCCGTGGCACGTCACGGCGTTTCACAAAGATTACAGGATGACTGAGCCCGCGAACACGACTGCAACGATGCTCATTCGGGCAGCCGAAATCGGACAAGAGGCCGGACTACGCTATGTTTATGCAGGCAATTTGCCCGGCCGGGTGGATCCGTACGAGCACACCGTATGCCCTGAATGCAGTCATGGTTTGATCGAGCGCTTGGGGTATGTGATCCTTGGCTATCATCTTACTGACGAAGGGAAGTGCCCTTCATGTGGCACGAAAATTGCAGGCGTTTGGCCGAAATCAGCGGACGAGGTCTACCAAGGGTCAATGAGGGACATGTTCCTGCGCAGACCACGATCTGTTCGAAGAGACGTTAGGTAGTATGAATTAGCGACGTTGGATAAAACATGTACGGCGACCACGATCCTGTAAAAATGCTCCTAACGTACGATCCTCTCCCTGGACGGCGAGAGGCTTACCTGCGTTATGTCCGAGGTGAATTTGTGCCTACACTGGAGCATATGGGATTGACCATGAGTGAGTCCTGGCACACTGCATATGGCGCATACCCACTTCGCCTGGCCAGCTTCCTGGCTTCAGATCGCGCCACCATGGAGCGGATCATTGCATCAGACACATTTCAGGAACTCGAAACCAAGCTGCAGGAATTCGTGGCAAATTACAACCGCAAGATCGTACCCCACCGTTCAACCTTTCAATATTAAATTTCGCAAAGCGTGTATCCATCGCGAATTCACGACGAGACCGTAGTGGAAAGATGGCACTCGATGTTTGAGATCACGTGTGGTTGCACAAATGTTTGTAGTGGCTTTCAAATAATGTGCTATACTTTTGGTGTGCCCTGGCCCAGCGAACATCCTGCGTGTCTTCGTGATCGCCCCGCATCGCAACCTGGCCGGGGCTCTTTTTCTTAATTTGTGGGCCTCGAAATCCTCCTATCCGCTTAATCCTACGTTGTCTCAGGGTACGGATTATTGTGGAGTTTGTGGAGAGGCGTGATGCATGCCGATATCCTGAGTTTTGCCAGCTGGCGGACAAAGCCCAACTCCCGCTCTCGTCCTGCTGGGTTTTAAATCTAATCGGGCGTGGCATACGATTATCGACGAAATTCGGTGCGAATCATCGTAATTGTCAGGTGACAGTCGGCACTTGGCGATGCTGTGGCAGGAAAGTAGATTAAATATGAATTTCACTGCGGAAGTGGAAGGATTGGAGGGCGGACATGGCCTGGGTAACCTGGCGAACCGTTAAAAGGCAGGTTTGTGAGCGCGTGAGCGAAGAGGTCGCATTAGAAGTACGTGTTGTCTATCCAGCGGATATCCTGCCCGACCAGGCACCGCGCGTGATCGGTCGGCGGTGCTCAATGGGGCTGACGTGTAATCAATTGGACAAGCCCTCCTGCCAATGGGCCGGTACCCTCCCGGGCTACGATCCCTTCCGATAGCGATTCCACGCGCGAGTGGATTCACGATTGAATTCAGCACTCTGAGGTAAAGAAGTGCCCGATGATCAGAGCGGGCACTTCTTATTCCTTCGCTGTGAGTTGGGTGTGCTCAAATAACGCCAAGCGTACGGCCCACATTTTCAAATATCGCTAATCCTTGTTCGAGGTCTTCTTGGCTATGAACGGCTGAGATCATCACTCGAATGCGAGCCTTCCCGCGAGGAACGGTAGGAAAACCGATGGCCGTAGCGAAAACGCCATTTTTGAATAGCTGGCTGCTGAACTCCTGTGTAAGCGGTGCGTCACCGAGTATGATCGGTATTATCGGGGTTGTGCTCACACCGGTGTCCAGCCCAAGGTTGTTGATCTCTTGCTTGAAGAATTCTGTGTTCTGCCATAGGCGATCGACGAGATCGCTCGATTCTTCGAGTAGATCGATGGCGGCAATACAGGCGGCGACGTCTGGCACCGTCATCGCTGAGGAGAATAGAAATGGGCGCCCTCGTTGACGCAGCCATTCGACGATCTCCTTCTTACCGGCCACAACGCCACCAACGACGCCGAAAGCTTTTGAAAGCGTGCCCACTTCGATGTCGACTTGGCCGTGAAGATTAAAATGATCAACGATCCCCCGTCCCCCTTTACCGAGCACGCCTTCGCCGTGCGCATCGTCGACCATCAACAAGTAGTCGAATTCCTCTGCGACCTTGAAAATCTCGTCGAGTGGGGCGACGTCTCCATCCATACTGAAAACGCCATCGGAGACGATCAAAGACTTGCGGTAGCCCGCACCTCGTGTTTCCTCAATTACACGTCGTAGGTCGTCTGCGCTGCGATGTTCGAAGCGAACGATCTTCGCTCGCGAGAGTCGACATCCGTCGATGATGCTAGCGTGATTGAGCGTATCCGAGAAAATCACGTCCTCTTTGTCGACCAGTGCCGGAATGGTCGCCAAATTGGCGTTGAAACCGGATTGGAACGTGATTGCAGCCTCGACACCCTTAAAGGCTGCCATACGCCTTTCTAATTCGAGGTGGAGGTCCATGGTACCGGCAATCGTCCGTACCGCTGCCGGTCCGACCCCGTATTTTTCAATCGCGTCATGGGCTGCCTGGACGAGTCGGGGGTGATTAGCCAACCCAAGGTAGTTGTTGGAGCAGAAATTTAGCACACGCTGTCCATCGACAGTAAGCCATGCACCTTGTGCAGAGCTGAGGGTGCGGATTGTTGTGAAGAGCCCCGCTTCTTTTAGGTTGGCTAATTCGTCGTTGATCCAGTCGATCTTAGTCGATTGAGCCATCTTTTCTGTCATCCTCCCTGGAGGAGTGTGGTATCGTCACTGTAAAAACGGAGTAGATCGAGTTTCTTTCGGCGAGGCAACGATTTGATTACCCGCTCGCGCTGCACGGCCGCAGTTCGATCGGGCAGTTGTTCGAGATAGGCGATCCGGAGAGGTCGACGCGAGCGTGTGTAGCGAGCGCCGTATCCGGCGTTGTGTTCACGCAGACGACGCTCGGGATCCGTCGTCCAACCAGTATACAGCGTGCCGTCCGCGCATTCCAAGATATAGCAGAAGTATTCGGGCACGCGTTTATTATACGCCCTGCGTAGGAAGGCTCCAAACCCATAGGAACTCGGGCACCAAAGCCAATGGCACCATGTTACCTTGACACCCAGCACATAGGTTTAATGCTGGATCTCAAGGTGCCATCAAGTCCGTGCTGTCCTATTCGAACGTAAGATTGTGTTATTTGCGTTTCTTGTCATCCCTTGGTCTGATCCCGAACAGGTTGCCGATAAAGCCACGCTTGGTTGGTTGGGGCTCTTGGACAATATCTTGGCCCGCCCAATCGCCTTTTCTTCGTGCCGACAGCCAAGAGGCGCGGGCTGTGGTTGCATCCGCAAAGTAATCCTCTAGGGACTGGCCGTTCTCTTCGGTGAGCAACTCGCGCAAGTGATGAAGTTCCTCCACAAACGTATCCAACTTGGCAAGCAAGATTTCCCTGTTGAGCGAAAGCGAGCCTCCTAGTACATCCGCTGGTTGAGTCGTACACAGGCCGGTCAGGTTTGCAAATGTGACTCCCCCCATACGTTGGATATCGCGCCAGTTGGTGGCTTTCACAGAGGATTGCATCATAGCTGCGGCAACCAATAGAGGTAACCCCTCGACAGAAGCGCTCACGCCATCATGCTCGTGAGGATCGAGGAAGAACGGCGTTGCGCCGAGCACCGCGGCAAGGTTGAGGCATGCGGTTACAGCTTGTTGCGGTGTATTTTTAGAGATGGTTAGGGCGAGAAGGCCACCGCGGAAAATGTCGGCATCCGGCTCTTGAGTGACGCGGCTCTCCTCTAGCAGAGAGTCTGGCCCGATGACCGGAGTGGCTCCAACGTAGTAGCGATCGTCCGGAAACATTTCGTCTGCCCAGGAAGTGACCTGCGAGCGAAATGGGGTGGTATCTATGACGACCCCTTCTGGTTTGAGGTTTTTGGCGAGCATTTCAAGGTAGGCGCGGACATCGATGGTGGGAACATCCATGATGACGAGGTCCGCTGATTTTGGGGCGTTTCTTGGGTGGGAAACTAGGCGCTGAATTGCGCCGAGTTCCTGTGCACGTCGGGCTCTTTGGCGATCAGGATCGTGACCAATCCGAACGATATCCAGGTCCGTTTCCGCCAACGCCATACCGATGGATGTGCCGATTTGGTCCAGTCCAAAGAAGAAAATTTCAACGCTCATGGCAACACCTCAATTCATTCCATCTGCTTCTTGAAGGTGATGAAGAAGCTGGTCGATCTGCGTGTCAGTTTTCGCTTTTAGGGAATCTTGGTGCCGAGACACCAAGGTGGCCAACTCCTGTGAGCCACCCGCAGCGAGGATCATCTCAGCGCCCCAGGTGGGATGACGGGCAGCGATAATGAAGGGGCGACGCCAACCCTTGTGTTCTCCATGACCCCAACGCTGAACTGCGTTAGGGACGATGGCAGTACCGAGGACAACTGCGACCCTGTCCCATAAGCGAGGTCGTACGTGTGATTTACCGACATCGTGAAGCAGCGCCGCGGCGAGCAGCGATGGGTCTCTCTGCCCTTGTTCAAGCAAGGTGTGCAGGACTCGGATGGCGTGGGTTTGATCCGCAGCGGTCATCCCACGGAAGAGATGCATGAGGGAGGGTGAAAGAGTCTCTTCGACCAGGCTGAGGTCCTGCGGCGCTGGCTTGTCGAAGAGCAGGCGGAAAAACTGGGTTGTCCGATAGGCAAGGTTCATGCTGTCAGACAAGTAGGTTAAACACGGCTTGCGTCGGTGTCTGGATAAGCAAGCCTAGTAGATCGAATCCCGTGAGACGGCCAACAAGAATGAGCCCCATTAGGATCATTGGACCGTAGGGTCGTATCCGGTAAAGAAAATCCTGCCCATTAGGAGGGAGAAAATAGGTTGCCACCTTTTCGCCGTCCAATGGAAAGATGGGGATCAGGTTGAAGAAAAGCAAAATCAGGTTAATTTGAATGAAAAGGAGCAGGAAAGTCCCAGCCAATTGAGTGAGTTGAGGGACGGCTCCCAGTGTGTCGAACAGCCCCATGCGGAACGGAATCGCTGCCAGAATGGCGAGCAACAAGTTGGAGAAAGGACCGGCGGCAGCGACGAGCATCATCCCAGCCGGCGTCCGGCGTTGTAGTGCGTAAGGGTTGACTGGAACTGGCTTTGCCCAACCAAAACCTGCGACGAGCAACATAAGAGATCCCAAAAGATCGAGGTGTGCGAGAGGATTGAGTGTCAGGCGTCCATTCAGACGTGGGGTGTCGTCCCCGAGTTGGTTGGCCGTCCATGCGTGAGCAAACTCATGTATCGTAAGGGCAATCACCATCGTGATTGCCAGGAAAAGTAATTGTGGCAAAGATGAAAACAACATGTCTAGCATTATACCACCCGCGCGTGTGTATCTGCTTGAAGGCTACCTTTTGGGGGACAATGTCATCTGATCGGAAGGTAGAGGAACCAGGGTGGTATAATGCGCGCCTGAGCCGTTCTGGGCGTGAGGTCAACGATGTTGCCAGAGTTGCGAATGGGGGACGTGCTGCGCTTACGAAAACCGCATCCCTGTGGAAACTCGGATTGGGTGGTCGTCCGGTTGGGTGCCGACATCGGTTTGAAATGCCTGGGATGTGGTCGGAGAATTTTGTTGCCTCGTCGTGAAGTTGCACGGCGGATGAAAGCATACGTCACCAAGAGTGAAGATGATAGTGAGCTTCGTCGTGAAGACAATTCAATCGGTTAGCGAACTGAGTGCACAGACTCGGTGCAGGCACGGATTGGATGCGACGGTTTCAAAGTCTGCGTTTAGGATTTGGGTTCGAGATTCACTCCGACTCGGGAGTAGGGGGTGCGTTGCCAAAATGGTTCTGAGGAGTTAGGGGATGAGCGTACGGCTCATGCCTGTCGGGCGATAGCGACAGACAAGTTTCATGCACTTCGGGATCCTGGGTGGTGTGACCTACCAATCGAAAACGAGCGTTGCGTTTTCATCTCCTACAAAGATAGGCATGGTGGTCGAGGATTAGATGTTCGCGATGATGTTGCTGTACATGTTCCCCACTTGTTTGCCGAACAATGTCAGTAGTACTACCACCACAATGGCAACCAAGATGATGATCATCCCGTACTCTACAAGCCCTTGGCCATGAGGAACAAAATATGGATATAAGTTCCTGTGCGTCAATAATCGTTTCATTGTCAATGAGTAGTATAGTGGTGCGCTTCTTCGGCGCTCAATAGTTCTCTAGGGTGAGAAAATATTATAGGTCTTTCGTATTTTCAGGCAAGTGGCGTAGGATGAGGAGGGTACGTGCATAAATTGATGCTCCTGTTCCGACAGCCGGATAACGTCGTTGAGTTCGAAACTCGTTGGAGCCAAGACTTCGTACGTACGGCAGAAAGGATGCCGGGGCTCCGTCGTGTCGCCATAAGCAGGATCACTGGAGGGCCCTCTGGTGAGGTCGATCTTCATCTGGTGCACGAATTCTATTTTGATGACGCCCAGGCAATGCGTGATGCCATGGCATCACAGGAAGGTCAGGCAGCGGGAGTGGCTCTCATGTCTTTTGCCGCCGACGAAGTCACGCTGTGCTTCGCTGAGCATTTAGAGGACGACCTCAAGCGTTGAATGGAGAGAGGCTTTAGGAATCCTCTGAAGAGATCGTTTGACTCAGGAGACGAGGTGTCCCTTGTTGACATCAACGGATTTGACCCAATATATTCAGTCTCATCAAATTGCCGCCGAACTGCTTTCTCTTCCTGTCCAGACACCAACGGTCGAGGATGCGGCAATGGCCGTAGGCACCTCTCCGGACAACATCGTTAAAACGTTGCTCTTCCTGGTAGCTGGCGAACCTGTGATGGCGATTGCGTGTGGGAAAGACAATGTGGATCGACGGTCGATTGCGGCCCATTTCGGCGTCGGACGCAAACGCGTCAAACTGGCCGACGCTGCGACGGTGTTGGCGATCACAGGATACCCTGTCGGGGCGGTGCCTCCTTTTGGTTTACAGGGACAACCAACCACGCTTGTAGACCAGAGGGTATTACATCGCGACGTGGTCTACGCAGGCGGCGGTGGAATCGATACACTGGTGCGTGTCTCACCCCATGAAATCGCGCGCGTCACAAATGCAATTGAAATCGACCTGCTCTCGCCACCTACGCCTCAAGATCCTCGCTAGAAAAGCCTGATGAAGAGACCGATTGGCTTGGGGCTATCTGTCGCCATCGTCCTGGCAATTGTCGGGCTGTTTTGGATCTTGCGGGGTTTTCGACCTGCGGCTGGGCGCATGGTGCGTTTACGCCAATATTGGGCTGACCCTGAAGGACATGCAGATTGGACGGTAAAAAGCGGAGAGCGATGCGGCGATGCGCCCTTCATCCTACCCACCGATGGCTACATTGGGTTTTTCTGGGGGGATTCATTCCGTCCTGGCCATCAGCACCAGGGGCTGGATATCTTCGGCCCGAGTGGTCCTGATGGGTTGGGGCAAACGCCCGTCATTGCTGCGTATGATGGTTATCTCACACGGCTGCCTGATTGGCGCTCTTCGATCATCATTCGCATTCCAAACGATCCGCTACAGCCGGAGCGTCAGATTTGGGCATACTATACCCACATGGCGGATGCCCAAGGTGGTTCATTCATCTCACCGGCGTTCCCGCCCGGCACGCATGAGCTGTTTGTACGGGCGGGCACCGTGCTGGGCTACCAGGGAAACTACTCCGCAGACCCCGATAATCCCACCGGCCTGCACTTACACTTCTCCATCGTAAAAGACGACGGGCAAGGTAATTTCATGAACGAACTGGAAATCCGCAATACTCTCGACCCATCGCCTTACCTGGGGATGGAGGTGAATGCGGAGCACATCGGTGAGGTCCCTGCCACCTGTGCGGAATGATCGTTAGGCTTCTGCGTCAGTTTCCGAAGAAATCTGAGTGGTGTGCTTGAGTTCCACATCACCACAGAAATAGGCATCGTAGCATGTCAAGGGTGAGGGTGCATGGAGTTTGCGGCGTATAATATTCGCGTCGATGGCGAGTGCCTTGTGGTGTGGGAAATGGGAGGCTCGATCGAAAGGAGAAGCGAGGGGGTCAGATCTTTGATCCTGCGTTAGATCCGACAAGGCCAAGTGGTGTTATCGACTCGGTGTTGACCCTAGGATCGTCACGGGCATAGTGGGTTCGAGGCGTTCCCGCCAGGGGCGCGTAGGTGGTGGAGTAAAATGCCTTATATCGTTTGCGCGGAAGAGAATGATCGGCGTTGGATTGCTCACGTTCCCGATTTGCCCGGGTGTTATTCCTCCCATACGGATCGCGAGAAGGCCATCTATGCGATCCCGGATACAATCCAGCACTTCATGATTTGGTGTGAGAGCCATGGCATTCACATTTCCGGCTTGGCGGGCCCCATGCTCGTCGCCGAGGTGATTCGTGCTTGGGAGTTTGAAGACGGATACGAGGTCAATGCCTTCTTCGCCTCCGATCGTCCGCCCTTGGTGAAGGCAGAGCTTGAGGAGTACAGATTGTTGCTGATCGCAACTCGCAATGATTTGAAGTCCGTAGTTAGTGGCCTGTCTGAGAATGAGCTGCATTGGGAATTCCCCGAGGAACGTTGGCCAATTCAAGGTGTATTGATGCACGTCGCCCGAGCTGAGCATTGGTATCTTGATCGTTTGGGGTTGGGCTTTCCTAAAAGTGAGTTTCCAGAAGATCCTTTCGAGGCACTTGAGAAGGTTCGAAACCATACGCTGGAAAGCTTACCCTCGCTCAGCAAGTTCACAGGTGTCGTGACACTTGCGGGGGAAACGTGGACGGCGCGTAAAGTCATGCGGCGCACGCTGTGGCATGAGCGCGACCACACTGAGCACATTCAAAAACTGCGTACGTTGCTGCCGGAGTGGTAGCCAAGAGCAATCGTGCGATCCAGGAGGCTTCTATGTCCTATACGATCCTGAAGACCGAGGTTCATGAGCACGTGGCCTTGATTCGATTGAATCGACCGGAGGCGCTTAATGCCCTCAATCGCGCCGTAATGGAAGAGCTGGCACAAGCATTAATTGCTTTTGATGAAGATCCTGAAGTCGGTGCGATTGTGATTACCGGAGACGAGCGCGCCTTCGCCGCCGGTGCAGATATTAAGGAGATGGCAGACGCATCGGCGATCGATATGCTCACAGACGATTACCTGACGCCGTTGGATACCATTCGGCGGGTGAGAAAGCCTGTTATCGCCGCTGTCTCGGGCTGGTGTCTGGGTGGCGGGAACGAAGTGGCGATGGCTTGCGATATGATCGTCGCCTCTGAAACGGCGAAGTTCGGACAACCTGAGGTCAACATCGGAGTCTTCCCGGGTGCGGGTGGCACACAGCGTCTGACGCGTGCAGTCGGCAAAGCAATCGCCATGGAGATGATTCTCAACAACCGCACCTTGTCTGCAGATGAGGCGTTTCGATTCGGTCTCGTGAACCGCGTCGTCCCCGAGGAGTTGTATCTTGAAGAAGCGCTCACTTTAGCGAATGAGATCGCAACCCGAGCGCCCTTGGCTGTGCGGCTGGGCAAGGAAATGGTCAACCAGGCTTTTGAATCCTTCTTGGCGGAAGGGGTCGCGGATGAACGAAGGGCATTCTATTTCTTGTTCAATAGCGAAGATAAGACCGAGGGAATGCGAGCGTTCATAGAGAAACGAAAACCGGAATGGAAGGGGAAGTAACAGGCACCGTGGCGCTGGGGCACCTTGGGCGTTTATAGATTAGCCTTGGTACCTGAGTGCCTAGGTGCCTATCTCTTAAAAAATGCTCTCCTACCGCGATTTCATCAACACCTTCCGCAACCTCGAACTTGGTGCGCACAGCCGAGTGCTCGTGCACGCCTCGCTCTCTTCTTTAGGGTCTGTTACAGGCGGGGCGGAGACAGTTGTCGGCGCTCTTCTGTCCACGTGCGACACAGTCATTATGCCGGCCTTCACCTTCCGCACAATGGTCACACCGCCGGTTGGTCCAGCGGATAACGCGCTCGTTTATGGGGGAGACACTGAGCAGAACCGCACAGCAGAAATCTACAGCCCAGACATGCCGATCGACGAGGAGATGGGAATCATCGCCGAAGCTTTACGCCGTCAGGCGGGTGCAGAGCGCTCCACTCATCCGATCTTATCCTTCATTGGGGTGAACGCCACAGGAGCGCTCGATGCTCAAACACTCGAACAACCCTGGGCACCCATTGATTGGCTGGCCGAATACGACGCTGATGTCGTGCTGCTCGGCGTCGATCACACGGTCAACGTAAGCCTGCATTACGCCGAGATGAAAGCCGGACGTCGGCAGTTCTTACGCTGGGCGCTGACTCGGGAAGGGATCGTTTCTTGCCCAGGGTTCCCCGGTTGCTCAGACGGCTTTCAGGCGATCACCGATCACCTGGAGGGCATTGTCCGCAGAGCGTCTCTCGGTGAAACGGTGCTCGAGGTGATTCCGCTTCGAGATTTGGCGCATGTCACGGTGGGATGGATACGAGAGGATCCTCGGGCGCTGCTTTGTGATCGCATGGGTTGTAATCGCTGCGCCGCAGTGCGCGCCTCCGTAAGAGTTCCGTGAAGCGTTTGATAGGCGAGGTTCAGTGCCTGCACGATTCGAGCCCTTGAATGTCTCGGCCGGTTTTTAGTTTTGATCCGCCACGCCGGCGTCCAAAACTAGCAACCGGTCCTTTCCGGGATTTTGGTGATCAAGATCGTATATCTATGAGGTGCTTAAACCAACGTGTTTACCGACCAGTCGTAGGGCAAATAACGGATCTGCAGTTTCTGCTCTGGAAACACGATTTGCTCAGTTAGGTGACTTTGAATCAGACTCAAGACGCCTTCCCTACCCCCAAAATCGGATTGGTACCAACTGAAGATCTTTGAGAGCCCAAGCGTCTTGCTTTCCTTGTCAAAGTGGGCGCCGCCAGCGTTGATGAAGCTGGATGTCGCTTGGTCGAGTTGCAGATTTAGCTTTTCTGCGTCATAGAAGGCGATCGGGGGACAGGAACGGGCGCCGCAAACAAGCGCGAAATGAATTCGTGGGTCCATCAGATCTAAAGCCAACTCTAGGCGTGGGTCGTCGGCAGTGAACATTCGCAGGTGGTAGGTGGGATGCGGGCGATTGCCGCGCAGGATACCATGCTCGATGTCCTCGGCTGAGAACCGCATGCCTCCGACGTTGTACGCCGCTCTGCGGAAGATCCAGAAATGGCGCAACAGCGAACCTTGAATCTTATAATGCACAACGGCATCGAGAATGAGTGCGTTGTAGAGGTTGATCCAGAATGCCATGCGGGTGGCTTGGTCGGCGAGATCTGAAGGGTCACAGTTCGGGAGTGAGCGAGTAAGTTCTCTGAATCTAGCATAGGAGCTGCCGCTCGCTAATTTCCCATAGTCCACAAGACCGGTCGCCGGATCGAGGGCTTCCGCCTTCATCGCCTTGGCTGATTGGACCAGGACTTGCGCAGGATTGGATGGTCCTGTCAGCCAGGGCGGTGGATTGAGGGTTTCTCCGTCGTATGACCCTGTCAGCCGGTCGGCAATTTGATTACCAAGCCACGTTATTTTGCCATGAACGCTGCTACGTCTTGGTCCTGGAGTAAGTATCATGTTCTGTGTTGTCATCAATTCCCTAGACGCTGCGTGCTGCGCCATGCTTACCCGCATTCAGCCGGTGCTTTCATTGACCAGTGATAGGTAGGCATGAGGGCACATTGGCCTATAATCCTGCATATGGAGAGGCCCGGCAGAAATCGAGATCCAATTCCGGCGAGGTGAAATGCGATGGAAAGAGCACTAGTCCTTGGGGCAACCGGATTCATTGGTGGGCACGTGGCCCTTGCGGCGCTCGAACAGGGTTGGGAGGTGCGAGGCTTGCGCCGTCGCACCAACGCTACAGGTCATCTCGAGAACGCGCAGGTAAGATGGATCGATGGCGATATCGACTGCTATGAATCTTTGCCCCCGGCCTTCCATGGGGTTGATATCGTCTTCCACGCCGCGGGCTTTTATCCGAACCACGGCCGAAACGTAGCAGCGCAAGTGGCGCATGCTGTACGACAAACGCGCAACGTGCTGCAAGCGGCTGTTCAGGCGGACGTCCAGCGTTTGATTTACACCTCCAGTTTGACGACCATAGGACATCTCTTAACAGACGAAACCCGTCTCGTCGACGAGCGGGATCATTACACACCCGGTTCGCTGTCACGTTCCGCTTATTACGAATGCAAATACGCGATGGAGAGCGAGGTGCTTCGAGAGGCAGCTTACGGGTTTCCGACGGTGGTGCTAAATCCTACAGTTGTCTTGGGGCCCGGTGATCTGCATCGCGCTACAGGCGAAATCGTGCTTGCGATTGCACGTGGATGGGGTAAATTCTGGCTCGACGTGATGATGAACGTGGTGGATGTCCGCGACGCCGCTCAGGCGCATATTCGTGCTGCCGAGGTCGGCAGGCTTGGGGAACGTTACATCCTCGGAGGTCATAATGTGAACATGAGAGAACTCTTCAGTATGTTGGCTGAAATATCGGGTGTCAGAGCTCCAGGTTTTGAGCTACCCGATGGGTTCTTGCGTCTCTTTCTCCGGACATTGGGCCGACTGCCGGTATTCGGTCGTTTGAGTAACCATCTTTGGGGCATTCGACGGTGGCGCGGCTTTGATACCGACAAAGCCAAGCGGGAGTTGAATCTCGATCCTCGTCCTATTGAGGATACGCTGAGCGATGCCGTGGCATGGTATAGGACTTCTGGCTATCTCGCAGAAAAATAATCCGTGGTAAGATTCGCAGTGAGGAGATTTTCTTCCAAATTTGAGGGAAAATGACAAAAGCCGAAAAGATCACCATTGTCGAAGGACCTCCGCCTACATTCGAAATGGTCTCCGATCCGTGGTTGCATAGCCTGACTGAAGGTCCTTTGCCTTCACGCGTGGCAGTGTGTCACGTACGCGCACTTAATGGTCCTGCCCTAATGGAACGTTGTTATCGCGCCTGGCATAGCGGTCGACCTATATACCTCGAGTATCGCAGCGGGGAAGGGCTGAGGGAAGAAGCCCCTATCGTCGCTGCACGATGGATCGAACAATCTGAGGGGGATGTGCTATTCCTCTGGGTTCGCTTGGAAGAAGAGGACATCGAGATAGAAATCCAGCTCGATGTCGATGATTTTCACATCGATGATTTCGACGAAGATTCAGAGGGACCGGATCTCACGTTTCCCTTCTGAAGGTTGGGGCCGGGCAGGAAAGTGCCCGGCCTGATGTTTTAATCCGCCCGATTCTACGCCACCCCGGGTTGGATCGAGATTCTGTGGGAGTATCCATCGTGGTTGAATATCAAAATCTTCAAACTGAGCGCGCCAATAACGTTCTTACAATTAGGCTTAACCGGCCGAAAGTGAATGCCCTAAACCTGAAAATGGTTGAAGAGTTGCTTGACGTTTTCGAACGAATACAGGAAGACGATGTCACTCGTTGCGTTGTGCTCACCGGGGTTGGAGGTTTTTTCAGCACAGGACACGATGTCCGTGAGATCGCTGATGTGGTGGATGGGGTTTCATACCGTGCGCATCTCGAGCATAGTTACAATCGCGTCGTCAAGACGATGCACAAGATCCCCAAGCCCATCATCGGTGCCATCAATGGCCCGACCGCTGGAGCGGGGTTGGGTATTGCGCTGGCGACCGATGTGCGCTGGGCCGCAAAGCGCGCCCGTTTTCTCTATGGGTTTACGGGAATTGGTCTGACGGCTGATTCCGGGGTTTCGCTCATGCTGCCTATCATGATGGGCTATTCCAAGGCACTGGAAATCGCTTTTACGAACCATCCGATCACTGCCGAAGAGGCGCTGGATTGCGGTCTGGTCAGCCGGGTTTTAGAAGATCATGATCTGGAAGAAGCCGTCGCCTCGTTTGCGGCTTCCTTGGCTGAGGGACCAACGCGCGCCCTTGGTTTGACCAAGCGAGCTTTCCATCGCAGTATGCTCAAATTTTTGGATGAGGTGCTGGACTACGAGGGTTACCTTCAGGAAATCGCCGCAAAAACTGATGACCATAGGGAGGGTTTGGAAGCTTTCCTGGAAAAGCGTCCAGCGACCTTTAGAGGGAGCTGATCCACTTGTAGCAGATCGACAACCTGTTCACCAGATATCCGGAACGTGATCGTAGGGGCGTACGGCCGTACGCCCCTACAGAGTTAATTGGTAGCTTCAAAGTGGGTTCTCCGCAAGTCGGTTTTACAGGTCCCCCTTGTATGGCTTCCCCAATCGGCTGCGTTCCTGTTCGACCACGTCGTCGTCGAGTTTCTTATAAAGCGGTTTCGGTTTTTTCAGGACGCGGCCGGGTTCAAGTTCGCTCGGCGCCCAACTCCCAGTAGCCCGTGAAGCATCGTATGTCAGTGCGTTGTGCGAACGCTCGCTCTCCTGATAGGTCTCGATGCGTTGCTCGCCAAAGAGGGGCTGCTCATAGCCCAGGGTGGTGTGTAATCGTTCGGTGCTAAAAGGTAAGAAGGGGGATAGCAGCACTTTGAGAGAGTCAATTGCTCGCAGTGCAGTGTAGACCGTGGTCGCCGCGGTAGACTTATCCTCTTCGATCACACTGAACCAGGGTGCACGATCTAAGTAGCCATTGACGATACGAGCCAAGCGCATGGCCTCTTGCAATGCGGCGCGCAATTTGACGTCTTCGATCAAACCCCCGACGGTATCAAACCCACCTTCGATCTGTTCGAGTAGAGCTTGATCCTCAGGGCGGGTTTTTCCAGGTTTCGGTACGTGTCCTTCCCAATGCTTATAGGTGAATGAGAGCACGCGATTGGCGAGGTTGCCCCAGGCAGCGACCAACTCGTCGTTGTTGCGTCGAACAAAGTCGGCCCAGGAGAAATCGGTGTCACGTGTTTCGGGCATCGCGACCGTGACGTAGTAACGGATGGCATCCGGATCGTAGCGCTCGAGGATGTCGGGCAACCAGACGGCCCAATTGCGGCTCTTGCTGAATTGTGCACCTTCGATGTTCATAAACTCGTTGGCGGGTACGTCGTAGGGCAGGTTAAGGTGCAGACTCTCGTCGTCTTCGTATATCCGGTCAACGCCCAATAGTTCTGCTTGCCAGATGAGCGTGTGGAAGGGAATATTGTCTTTCCCTATAAAGCAGTAACCACGCGCTTTCGGGTTGTACCACCAATCTTTCCAAACCTCGGGTTCTCCGGAATTGTATGCCCACTCCACCGAGGCGCTAAAGTATCCCATCACGGCCTCGAACCAGACGTAAAGTCGTTTGTCTTCCCATTCTTCAATTGGGACTGGAACACCCCACTCGATGTCACGCGTGACCGGGCGTCCCTTTAGTCCGGCTTCGACATAATTTCGAGCGAAGTTGATAACATTCGCTCGCCAATGCTGTGCGTGTTCCTGCAAATAGTCGCGGAGGCGATCGCTAAAAGCTGGGAGATCGAGAAAGAAATGCTCGGTCTCTCGGATAATCGGTTGGGATCCGTCAGTTTTGCTGCGCGGGTTTATGAGCTCCAATGCGTCAAGCAAGTTACCACAATTGTCACATTGATCCCCGCGCGCCTCCTCGAAACCGCAAATCGGGCAGGTACCTTCCACGTAGCGGTCGGGCAGGAATCGATCTTCGCTCTCGGAGTACCACTGGCGCTGAGTTTGGCGATAAAGGTATCCCTCCTCGTTGAGACGTAAAAAGAAATCCTGGGCGATGCGGTGGTGGTTTTCGGTGTCCGTATGGGTAAAGAGATCATAGCTGATGCCGATCTTTTCTTGGGTTTCTAGGAAACGCTGGTGGTAGTGCTCAAAGAGTTGGCGAGGGTGTACACCGCGTTTATCGGCCTCAACAGTGATAGGTGTACCGTGCGCGTCGGAACCGGAGACCATGAGTACCCGGTTGCCTTTCAAGCGATGATATCGAGCGAAGATATCCGCCGGAAGATAGGCACCTGCGAGGTGGCCGACATGTAGGTCGCCGTTGGCATAGGGCCAGGCGACGGAAACATGGATGAGCTCAGGCATAGGATTTCTCCTTTGATGGCATTCATTTTACTGCGAAAGGATCAAGTTCATGTTATGGGATCGGGGATTAGGGAATAGGCACCTAGGCACTCAGGCGCTTGGGTACCTAGGATAGGGAAATCAATCGTGTCTTGCCGCCCTGACGAAGTTACGTCGTTTTGCTTTAACACCCTGTTTCCTGAGTGCCTAGGTGCCCCGTTGCCTGGTCCATAATCCTTTCTCCTCATATGATCTCCTCGCAACGAGTTCAAGCATTGCCATCCAATCCATTGAGATTGCGGAAAGCGAAACCGCCAGCGAGCGGCTGGCGGTAGATGGGCTGCCGGGGCAGGTTGCGGTCACATCGCCCTGAGGTGTGTTCGATGGGCGCGGCCGGCCCGTGCCGATAGACCGTTGTCCATCGGCGGCGGCAGCCTACGCATGACCATCTCGTTCCAGACCTTAAACATCATCGCCTGCCTAGAGTCGCCCCAAACCGCTCCAAGGGAGCAGAAATACTGCGTACTATCTTCCCATTTTACCAGTGATGTCAAGCGGCTGGCGCTTACCAAGCGAATCTCGGGATATGTTGCTGCAACGAATCGCGCTACGTCGTCCGCCTCAGAATTAGTCGCTTGTCACCGAGCTGAGATGTACCCAACCTTTAAATCGGAGATTGTTGAGGACCGGGACGGAAAACCAGATCGATATCGAGTGGAGAATCAGTCGAAACCTGCCAAGGATTTTGTAAGGTGCTCGATAACCCCCTGTAAGGTGAAATCAACCTTCGCTGTGCTAGTATGAATGACGAGAAAACCGATTCGGTGGGTCTGGTGACCGCCAAGGGCATCAGACCCAACCGATGAACCGGAGGTATGGTATAGGTTTCGTGCCTTTCGTCTAAATCATTTATGACCGTAGTTGTGCATCTCATTCTTGCCATAGTCATCTATGGCTTTGCTGTTACCAACGTCGTACCAGAGTGGTGTGCAAGGGATGGTAGCGGCACCATCCGTGGTTACACGTAGTTGCGGTGGAGTAGCAAAATACGCGTCATACCCCCAATCACAGGTCCATTATGGGCGACAGAATCCTAGCACACTTATGGGGTTGTTTCTAAGCCTACCGTCATGAAAAACGCCCAGCTACCAGCCGGGCGTCTTCTGTTTAATTTGTCTGATCGTGCGATCTTCTTACCGGATTTGGATGAGGTGTTTTGGTTTAAACGAGTTGATCACACTTGGCGGCGAAAACGAAGTCCGCCTCGCTCAAACCACCGATAGAGTGAGTCCATATCGTGATTCTAACCACCCCCCAGGTCAGGCAGATTTCAGGATGATGGTCCACCGATTCAGCCAGTTCGCCGATTTTGTTTGTGAAGTCGAGCGCTTCCTGGAAATTATTGAATTTATAAGTTTTTTCCAGGTGATGATCTTCTACGATCTGCCATTCGGCGCCCAATTGCTCATCGAGGGCTTGTAAGGCGATTCCTTCGAGTGGCTTTGTGTCGCCATGCGGCGGTAGGAGCTCTTTTTGAGCCAAATCGCTCATGGATACCTCCATCAATAAAGATAAGACATGTCTGAATTGTATCATATGGCGTTGAGCTGCCTTGATAGAGATAGGAATTAGGGATTAGTAATTAGGGATTAGGGCACCNNTTCGCTCGTCCGTGTGAGTGCACGTGTGGCCTCGACGATCTCGGCCGCCAGATCGTAGCGGTTGAAGGCCGGGATGACGTACGCTCCTTGAACATCTGGTGAGATTGTCTCCAGTAGTTCAATTGCGATCTGCACACCCACAGCCGAGGCTCGATCTCCAGCCTCTACAATGCGACGGTGGATCTTCTCGGGGATCTGGATGCCAGGTACTTCGTTGTGAAGGAACGCGGCGTGGCGTTCGCTGTAAAGCGGCAGGACGCCGATAAGGATGGGTATCTCCAATTTACCGTATCGGGCCTCGTATGCTCGGGTGAAGTCCTGGACTGGTTCAGGCTCATATACCGGTTGTGTGAGTGCGAAATCTGCTCCTGCTGCGATTTTTTTGCGCAGCACGCGCATCTCGCGCGCAGAGTCAGCGGCGGAGAGGTTGAGCGCGCATCCTACGAAAAAGGAAGTCGCCTCTCCGATGTCGGCGCCAGCGTGGTCCACGCCGGTGTTGAAACCGTCCTTGATCAACTTGATCAACCCTGATGGAACCAGGTCGTAATCGTCCATCGCGTCTGGGTAGTCACCAATCGCGGTCGGATCACCCATGACGACGAAGAGGTTGCGAACATCGAGCGCATGAGCGGCCAGAAGATCTCCTTGAACACGTAAAAGATTTCGCCCTCGCGTTGGGAAGTGCAAGACGGATTCGATTTCCACTTCACTTTGGATCAACCGGCACACGGCCCAGGGGCTCATACGCATGCGCGCCATAGGACTGTCGGCAACGTTGATCACGTCGGCGCCGGATTCGGCCAACAAGGAGGCGCCGGCCAGCAACTTGTGGGTGGAGAAGCCGCGCGGCGGGTTCATCTCGACCGAAATCACGAAGCGGTTTTCAGCAAACCGGGAAGCAAGTTTGGTTGGCTCTCGGGGCGAATCGCTGAGCTCGATCCCACCGTTTGTAAGCAGGGCAGGTTCTGGTGACAGGCATGGATGTTCGTCGTTGTCGATCGCCGCGCGCATGGCGGCGATGTGATCCGGTGTGGTCCCACAGCAACCGCCGATGATGCTGACACCGGCCTCACAAAAGGCGAGTGCATAATCGGCGAAGTAATCCGCCGTGGCGGGGTACATGATGCGCCCGGCGACACGTTCCGGCCAACCGGCGTTGGGCATCGTGGAGAAGAGGGCATCAGGCACGGTCTGGCGCATTTGGTGGATCACGCGTAGCAGTTGTGCGGGGCCGCCAGAACAATTCGCCCCGATGATGTCCGCACCGCTCTCGACAAGTTGCTTGGCCACACTCGAGGGGTTGTCACCGAGAAGTGTGCGATCGTCGCGTGTGAACGTTACGGTGGCGATCACGGGACAATCGGTCACATCTCTGGCAGCCCGGATCGCCTGGCGCGCTTCGTGAAGGTCGCTTTGTGTCTCAATAATGAGGACATCTATTTCCGCAGCGACGAGAAATGCGATTTGCTCGCGGAAGGCATCGTAGGCCTGGTGAGGCTTGACACGGCCAAATGGTGCCAGGCGGACGCCGAGCGGTCCGATACTTCCGGCGAGGAGGACGTCTTTGGAGGAAGCCTCGATCACACGACGCGCAAGTTGGACAGCGGCAGTGTTGATCTCGTCGAGGCGGGAATCCAGCCCGTGGACGGCGAGCTTGAAGCGGTTGGCGCCGAAGGTGTTGGTCTCGATCAACTGGGCACCGGCGTCGATGTAGGAGCGGTGAATCTCGGCGATCAGCGCTGGCTGCGTGAGATTGAGTTCATCGAAGCAGGCATCCATGGGAAGGCCTTTGGCGTGCAGCATGGTACCCATCGCCCCATCGGCGAGTATGGGAGTTCCGGTTGATAGCCAATGATCGAAGAGTTCACGATTCGACATTCGTTTCTCCTAGGGTGCCTCACCGTCTTCCTGTTTCGGCAGCCATGGGGGTGAGCGTGAATCTGGATTGAAGAATCCCCCCTCACCCTAGCCCTCTCCCCCACTGGGGGAGAGGGAATCTAGCGATCCCCCAGCAACTGCTCCACACGGCTGACGCCCACGCTGAAATACTTCGCTTGAGGATGGTGGGCAATGATGGCGGCGGTGGATTGCTCAGGTATCAATTGAAACGCAGGGGACAAGGTCATCCCCAAGGCATCACTCGCAGGTAACAAATTGAACACCTTGTTGTGATCCTCAAGCTCGGGGATCGCAGGGTATCCCCATGAATAGCGCTTGCCCTGATCTTCTGCGAGACCCAGTTCTCGTCGAATGTGCTGGTGCAGATACTCAGCGGTGGCCTCCGCAGTCTGCACTGCCAATCCGTGGACATAGTAGCTCTCGGCGTAGTCCCCTGCCTCCTGTAGCGCGTCTACGCGAGTGGTAGCATCAGCGCCGACCGTCACCACCTGAAAGGCGACGACGTCCATCCGCTCATCCTCGATCGAGGCGAAGTAATCTACCAGGCACAGGCGCTCTCCAGCTGGCTGGCGAGGAAAGCTGAAACGGGCAAGCACTTCTACTGCATCGTTTTTCAGCGTCTCCGGGTCGTAGATCACGAGGTCATCACCATCGGATTGCGCCGGCCAGTATCCATAAACCCCTTGGGGCTTCAACCATCCCTCTTTCAAGGCTGACGTTTGCATTCGCGCAAGCCGTCTTTCGAACTCGTCCTGCAACTGCTCCCAATCCTCGCCGCGCGTGTTCTTCGCGCCCCACGAGAGACGAAACAGTTCGTTCTTGAAAAGGTGTTTGAATACGGCTTCCAATGGCATTTCACTGACGATGTGTACACCCCATGACGGAGGCGAGGGGATGTACGCTGCGGGCGAAACATTCGAGGGACGAACGCTCGTGCGCCGAGCAGGATGGGAGCGACTGAATTCACGCTCGGCTTGCGTCAGACGCTCGGCAATCAACTGGGGACGGGCCTCCTTGTCCTGTAATCGGTCCATCACATCGAGACCCTCGAAGGCGTCCTTGCAATAGAAGACGCCAGGTTTGTAAGGCTCTCCGTCCTCGGCGAATAGAATACGACGACCGAAACGACGATTGATCGCCGCGCCGCCGATCAGCACGGGAAATGCGAGGTCACGACGGTGTAGTTCGCTGACAACCAACGACATCTGTTTGCTCGTGCTTACCAGCAGCGCACTCAGACCGATGGCGTCGGCTTTCACCTCGATTGCCTTGTCGATGATCACGTTGGCCGGAACCTGCTTGCCCAGATCGTGCACTTCGAATCCGTTGTTGGCCAAGATGGTCTTAACCAGGTTCTTGCCGATATCGTGGACGTCCCCGTACACAGTCGCCAAAACGACCACACCTTTACTCACACCTTCACGCCTCTCCAGGAACCGCTCTACATGGGCGACAGCCACTTTCATCACTTCGGCTGATTGCAGAACAAAGGGTAAGATCAATTCGCCTGCGCCAAATCGATCGCCGACCTCTTTCATTGCGGGTAGGAGCACGTTGTTAAGAATCTCCACAGCACCATCGGCTTTGCTTGCGACTGGATAGCTCGCCAGGATCTCGTCGATGTCCTCCTCAACCCCGTCTTTATGACGATGCAGAATACGCCAGTGGATGCGCTCTTCCGGGATCATGCCCTCCAACGGATCTTCGCTCGTCTCCTCGGCGCTCTCCACGGTCTCGAAGTGCTCGATAAGGCGTTGCAGAGCACTTGGATCCCGGTTGAAAATCAGATCCTCCGCAAGTTTGCGTACCTCTTCCGGGATTTCCGCGTAGGGTGTGATGTGAGCTGGGTCTACAATCGCCATGTCCAAGCCTGCTTGCACGCAGTGGTAGAGCATGACACTGTTGATCACCGATCGTGCCGCACGATTAAGGCCGAAGGAGATATTAGAGACGCCGAGGGAGGTCATCACACCTGGTATCTCGGCCTTGATACGGCGGATGCCCTCGATTGTTTCCTGGGCCGAGTCCACATATTCCTGATCGCCGGTGGCCAACGTAAAGGTGAGGGCATCAAAGATAATGTCTGAAGAGCGCATCTCGTATTCGTTCACAGCGATGTCGTGGATTCGCCGCGCCACAGAAACTTTGTGCTCGGCGGTTTTGGCCATGCCTTCCTCATCGATGGTCAGGGCAATTACCGCAGCACCGTGGTCGACGGCGAGAGGGAGAACTTGGTCAAGCTTGTGGCGTCCGGATTCCAAGTTGATGGAGTTTAAAACACAACGTCCCGGCGCGGATTTCAAGGCCGCTTCCATGACCATGGGTTCGGTGGTGTCGATGACGAGTGGTGCCTCGACGCTCATAGAAAGCTTGCGCACGACTGTGCCCATCATCTCTGCCTCGTCGTCCCGTTCCGTGAGCGCCACACACACGTCTAACGCATGCGCGCCACGATCGATCTGCTGGCGTCCCAGTTCGACGAGGGCGTCGTAGTCATCGGCCATCAACAAGCGCTTAGCTTTGCGAGAACCTTGCGTGTTGATACGCTCACCGATGAGCAGGGGTCTCGGCTCCTGGAGCATGGGGATCGCCCGTATTGCCGAGGAAAGTCGTGGCTGGCCACTCGTCGGTCGCGAGGGACGTTTCCTTCCTCGTAGTGCTTCCACCAACGGTTTGAGGTGGGCAGGTGTGGTCCCGCAACACCCTCCGACGATGCTGATGTTGTGCTTCTCTACGAAATGGACTAAGTCGGCGACGAAGGGCTGCGGTTGGAGCGGGTAAACGGCTTCACCGTCGACGTTCAAGGGCAGACCGGCATTGGGAATGCACGAAACCGGAAGGGTGGCGTTCTCACCGAGGTATCGAATGGGCTCACGCATATGCTCGGGCCCTGTGGAGCAGTTTAAACCGATAACGTCGATCGACAAGTTCTCGAGGATTGTCAGTGCGGCGGCGGCGTCGGTGCCCAGAAGCATGCGACCGCTGGTGTCCAGCGAAACCTGTGCCTGAATGGGCAGGTTTTCGCCCGTGTCCTCGAAGGCTCTCAGGATGCCATGAATAGCGGCTTTGACCTCCAGGATGTCTTGTGAAGTCTCGATGAGCAGCAGATCTACACCACCTTGGATGAGGCCCACGGTCTGTTCGCGGAAGACTTCGACCAGCTCATCGAAATCCACGTCGGAGAGATCGGGGTCCTCTGCCGAAGGGAGCTTACCGGAGGGACCGATAGAGCCAGCGACGAAACGAGGTTGATCGGATGTGCTGTACTCATCTGCGAGGCGCCTTGCGAGCGAAGCGGCAGTCTGGTTGATCTCGCTCACGCGATCGGAGAGACCGAATTCAGCGAGCGTAATGCGGTTGGAGCGGAAGGTGTCGGTNNCCTCAGGTTTGGTGAGCACTAAGATGTCAATGCAACCCTCATAGGCCTTCCCTCCGAAGTCCTCTTCGGAGAGATCCATGGCTTGGAGGCTGGTGCCCATGGCCCCGTCGTAGACCAGCACGCGCTCTTCGAGAGCGTCCAGGTAGCGTCGGTTGGTGTAGGTGCGCTGGCTCAAAGGGTTTCCTCCTTCACGCCGGATTTGTGCGCATGTGTGGATGTCTGTGCGTCAAAAAAGCCTCTTCGGGAAGAAGAGGCTCGACACATTTCGGTCTGGCTCCTCATCTTCCAGAAGATGTCCAAAGCTCCGCATCTTCTGCCGGACTTGGCACCTTCCGCCGGTTCGTGCCGGCGGCGGTTGCCGAGGCTTCGCAGGGCCGGTCCCTCTGCCTCTCTCGATGAGCGGCCGGGCGCGATTGCGCCCGTATATTCAGATAACGTTGATCAGTTTACCACGGATTCCAAAGAGATGTCAATTGTGGGGGCGCTAAAGTGAGGTGACCGGCACTTTGTAAGTGCCGGTCACCTCAGTCACCTGTATATCGGTGGTCTGCGAGCGCGTCGATTACCATTGGACTCGAGGCTCCGCGACAAAAGCGTGCTGTGAGTTTAAATGGTGGATATGAGCATAGGAATTTCGCTACGTTGAAAGAGAACACAGGTCTTGACAAAATGATGATTTTAAAGTATTCTAGTAATAGAATATAATAGTAATAGGATATAGTTATGACCAACGCAGAACTTGCCGTTCTAACGTTAATCGCCGAGAAACCCCGCCACGGCTACGAGATCGAGCAGGTTATCGAGGAGCGAGGGATGCGCGATTGGACGGAGATCGGATTCTCCTCCATCTATTACCTGCTGAAGAAGCTTCAAAAGAAGGGCTATATTGAGGGGAGGACCGAGCGTCAGGCAGGAAAGGGTCCCTCACGAATGGTTTATCACCTTACGCCAGCAGGTAGGGGTGCCGTGCACGAGGGCGTACTCGAAGCTCTTTCCCACCCGCAGCGCCCTTACCCTCCGTTACAGATCGGCATGGCCAACTTACCAGGNNCGTTGCCATACTTCGTGGATGCGATGTTTGATTACAGCGTCAATATGCTCCAGGCCGAGTTGGCGTGGATTGAGACGTTTATCAAGCGAGTGGAGGAAGAACATGACCAAGGTCGATTTCAAGAAGGAATGGAAACATCTTTATAATCCGCCAAAAGGGAAATTCACCGTCGTCGAAGTGCCATCAATGCAATTCCTGATGCTAGATGGCCGAGGGGACCCCAACACGGCCAAGGAGTATCAGGATGCCATTGAAGCGTTGTACGCCGTCGCCTTCAAGATCAAATTCGCCAGTAAAAAATCACTGGGGAAGGATTACGTCGTCCCGCCGCTGGAAGGTTTATGGGGATCGGGGGAGATGGAAACGAGGTTGAGCGAGGCAAGGGATGAAGCCGAATGGCTCGAACTATTCGCTGCCACGGACAGGGACACCTGGCGATGGACAATGATGATCATGCAGCCGGAATGGGTTACTGAAGACATGTATGAAGAGGTTAGCGAGCTAGTGCGGGAGGCGAAAGGCCTTTCGGCGATCGACAAAATGCGATTGGAGACCTATCGCGAGGGCTTGTCAGTCCAAATTATGCACGTCGGTCCGTTCTCCGACGAGGGTCCGGCGCTTGCTAAATTGCATCTAGACTTCCTGCCCAATAACGGCTATGTCGAAGCTGGAAAGCACCATGAGATCTATTTAAGTGATCCGCGGAAAACGGCGCCGGAGAAGCTGAAGACGGTTCTTCGCCAGCCGGTAAGGAAAATGTAATCAGGACGACGTAGGGGCAATTCATGAATTGCCCGTACCGTGTGGTTCTCGTGGGAGAGGAGAAATGGAATTGCGGCCATTCGACGGATTTCGGTCGTTCAAGACGCACCACTGCGTCACCGGCTCGATGATTCACATCTATCACTTTTACGATCATCCCCTCAGTGAGGATATGCTCTTCGGAATTGGCTCGGGGCTTGGGTTCTTCTATTGGCACCAGAAGGGGATGGCACCCATGTTCGCTGGTCGCGGTAACGTCCATCGACCTGGTGTGGAGGGGTTGGAAATCACAACGGGTCGGCGTACCGGTGTCAAGGTGGAACGGCACCATACCAGCAGCCGGAAGAAGGCCGAAAAAGCGTTGTTCGAAGCCCTGGAAGAGGGCAGGCCGTTCATGATCCACGTCGACATGGGCTATCTTCCCTATTTCGATCTTCCGGAGGATTATCACTTTGGGGGCCACGTTGTGGTGGTATGTGGTTGGGATCCCGAGGGACAAAATGTGTTACTCGCCGATCGTGACGAGCGATTACACCTGGTTTCACTAGAAGATCTGGCTGCGGCGCGAGGCTCGACCTACAAGCCATTCCCCCCATATAACACCTGGTATAACTTTGATTTCAGTGGGAAGAGAATGCCGGAGCAAGAGGATGTATGGAAGGCGATTGGTGAGGTTTGCGAGACGATGCTCGAAGGACCTATTTCTAATATTGGGGTGAGGGGTATACGCAAGGCGGCGAAGCGGGCGTTGAAATGGCCGACAACGATGGACGCCGAAGAATTACGCTGGACGTGTTTCAACAACTACATCTTCATCGATGCGGAGGGTGGCACAGGTGGTGGTATCTTTCGCTATATGTACGCTCGCTTTTTGGAGGAGTCGGCGAAGATCACCCAAAAAGCCGGTCTGATTGAGATCGGTGCAGAATTGCGTACAGTCGGTGACACGTGGCAAATGGTAGCTGAGCTTTTCAAACGAGGATCGGAGATGGAGGATCCCGCGTCGCTGATCCCGGAGACGACAGAGCCACTGATGGAAATCGCTGACCTGGAGGAAGGTATCTGGACGCGGCTTAGGGAGATGGTGGACCAGCGATAGCTGGCCGGGAAGGTTTTTCAACGTAGTCGTAGGGATAATTCATGAGTTGCCCCTACATGAGGAATAATTATTCAAGGAACGGATTTTGGACAGCGGTCGTGAGCGGATTCGATCGGCTATGGCGATGCAAAAGCCAAACGAAATCCCCGTGATGTGCCAACTCAGCATCGGTCACATCTTGCTGAACACGAGCGTAGATGCTGATGCTTTCAACTTCACGAATGAGGGGTTCGCACAAGGTCTGATGGAGATCCGCGATCGATACGATTTCGATGGCATTCTCATCCACAAACCGGGGCGCGATGAGCGGGTCTTAGATCTCACGCGACAGGAGGAATCTGAGGCGGGAATAACGTTGGTCTTTGCGGATGGCGGTGGTATCTTGTGTCGGTACGACGACGATCCGCAGTATCTCCCTCCCGCGGGGTTTCGAAAGCTCTCCCGCGCTGATTTCGGGTTTGAGGATTTTATCGATGACGTCCCACCTTCCCTGAGGCACTGGTGGTTGAATTGTGGTCTTTTGGAACTTCGATCACTCGCGGATGTCCCCGAATTTTGGTACGAATGTATTGACCTGGTGAGAGAAGCCTCGCGGGGAAGGTATTCCATCCACGGAGAGGTGAATTCACCCTTCGACGCCATCTTTCACCTTCTCGGGTATGAAGATGTGTTAATGGGCCTCCTCACGCATCCAGGTAGGATCCATGGATTGCTAGACAACCTGGCATGCTTCAGCTCGATATGGGCTGTGGCGCAGGTGCGTCGGGGTTGTGACGCAATCAAGCTTTCCTCCCCATGGGCGGGAAGCGGCTTTATATCGCGCAAGCACTACCAAGAGTTTGTCTTGCCCTATGAGAGGCGCGTCGTTGAAGCAGTACGTAAAGAAGGGGGCGTCATTTATACGCACACCTGTGGGTCGATCGGAGATCGATTGGATTTAATCGTAGAGAGTGGTGTGCACGGAATTGAGTGTCTCGATCCGCCTCCGCTAGGCGACGTGGATCTGAAGAAGGCAGTGGAATCCTGGGGTGAGCAGATTTTCATCAAGGGGAATGTCGATGCGGTCAACACGCTGTTGGCAAAAAACCCGGAAGAGGTTCGGGTGGATGCAGAGCAGCGATTAACCATCGGGTCACGGGCGAGAGGATTCATCCTCAGCACGGCGTGTTCGGTGGCACCCTATGTGCCGCCAGAGAACGTTCGAGCCATCGTTGAGGCTGCGCGTTATTTTCGTGGGGACATCGTGTGAGGCTGGATTTCTGTTTCACCTGAAATGGCGGCGT
>WVZH01000116.1 GCA_011772595.1 Anaerolineales bacterium | reverse complement strand
TTTGAGCGAGGCCATCCGATTCCCTACATCTGCTACGACAACGAGGCCTATATGAACACGGGGATTCAGAGGTGCAGCTCCACCCCGCTTTGTGCCGCCACAACGACCCAACCCGCCGGGCGTCTGTCATGGGGCAAGGACCGGCCTAAAAAAAACATGCCTGCCATCGCCATGGCTCACGATATCGATTATGTAGCGACTGCCACCGTTTCCTATCCCAAGGACTTGCACGAAAAAGTCAAGAAGGCGCTGACCATGGAGGGACCGTCCTACATTCAGGTCCACACGCCGTGCTGCACCGGATGGGGCTTCCCTGCCGAAAAGACGGTTGAGATTGGTCGGTTAGCGGTAAGCACAGGCTTGGCCCCTCTATTTGAAATGGAGAGAGGTGAGATCACCGCTGTCCACAAATTAGAGAAACAGGTCCCTGTGGAAGCGTATTTGACGGCTCAAGGCCGTTTCAAGCATCTATTCCAAAGTGAGCAGGGAAAGAGAGAAATTTCTAAAATACAGCGGATCGCAGATCGAAACATCGAAGCACTCGGGCTTCTTCAGACGACCGTTGCAGTGTCTGGGATAGATTGAACTGTCGCAGACTGAGAGGGAGTTCGCAAGAAGGGATTGGCAGTCCGAAGGGAGTGAACATGAAAATCAAAACAAGCGCAGACTACATGAGGAGTCTGAGGGAATTGAAGACCACGATTTATTATAAGGCGAAGCAGATTAAGGATGTCACCCGCCATCCGGCCACAGCCCCACACGTTCGGGCAGCTGCCTTGACCTATTCCCTGGCCAACTCGAAAGCGCATCGGGATCTGGCCACAGCCAAATCCCATCTGACCGGACGGACGATTAGCCGTTTCACCCATGTGCACCAGAACGTTGAGGATCTCATCAAGAAGATCAAGTTGCTCCGGGTTCTCGGACAGAAAACGGGCACATGTTTCCAGCGATGCGTGGGTTTAGACGGTATCAATGCGACTTATTCTGTTACTTATGAGATCGATCAGAAATACGGTACAGACTACTTTGAACGCTTCAAAAAGTGGCTCACACACATTCAGGATGAGAACCTCATGGTCGTGGGAGCGATGACCGATCCCAAAGGGGATCGTTCCAGAGGCCCCCTAGAACAGCCAGACCCTGATCAGTACGTCCGTGTGGTGGATCGCCGACCCGATGGAATCACGCTACGAGGCGCCAAACTCCATATGACCGGTGCAGTTAACTCTCACGAGGTTTTGGTTATGCCCACAACGGCCATGGACGAAGGCGCGAAGGATTATGCAGTGATCTGTGCACTGCCGGTAGACGCCCCAGGCGTGACGATGATCTTTGGTCGCCAGGCCAGTGACGGTCGGCGGGACAAACGTGAAAAAATCGATGTGGGCAACCCGTCCTTCGGCTCTGTGGGGGGTGAAGCCATTATCGTCTTCGAGGATGTCTTCGTGCCGCTGGAGAGGGTTTTCATGGATGGAGAGACCGACTTCACGGGAACCGTTGTTTACCGTTTCGCGGCTCACCATCGGGCAAATTACGGGGGCTGCAAGACTGGTCTGATGGACGTTTTGACCGGGGCCGTGAGTTATTTGTCACAAATTCAGGGAACAGCCAAGGCCTCTCATGTTCGGGACAAAGTCACGGAGATGATTCACCTGTCCGAGACACTGTATAGCTCGGCTGTTGCCTGTTCAGCCGAGGGCTGGCCGACTGCCTCAGGAGCCTACATGGTGGATACCATGCTAGCCAA
>WVZH01000433.1 GCA_011772595.1 Anaerolineales bacterium | reverse complement strand
CTAGTGCACATTGGCCGAAAAAACCCTGCGGTTACGCACTGAGGGCCTTGCCTTTGTAAGTCCATTTGAATGGCTTAGCCATCGTGCGATTATGATAGTCGATGAATGCCAGAACCTTGGCGATCAGGTCTTGGACGGAGGTGAAGTTGCCACGCTTGAGAAGCTTGCGTGCCAAGATGCTAAACCAGAGCTCGACCTGATTCATCCAGGAAGCATGCTTGGGTGTGTAGTGAAAAACGATACGATGAGAAGGATCATTCAGAAAGGCAGCGCGGGTTTTCATCGACGTCAGAATCCCGCACTTGCCCTTGATGCCCAAGTCCTCAGCGATATCCGACTCATCGGCTACATATCGCACCAAGGATTCTGACTGGTGGATATTGAGATTATCAACCACGAAGTGCCATCTAGTAACCAACGGATCAGCCGCAACTGTGCGTTTGATATGGTTGACAAAGTCTTGTTCGGTGCGTGTCGCACCGCAAGAAGGGGTGACGATCTGGCCCGTTGGCACATCCAAGTTGATGATGAAGGACTGGGTGCCGTGGCGCGTGTACTCGAACTCCTGCCGTTCCACTTTGCCAGGGACCATCGGCAGGCCAGGATGCTTACGCTGCAGGGCTTGAACTCCGGTCAACTCATCGGTGCTCAGCACTCGTTCACCTTTCTTGGTCAGTTCCGGGGCCTGGTGATACAGGTTGTTGATGTCTTCAACCTTCTCGTCAAATCGTTCGTCTGGGACTGGCGTGAGCCAATAGCGCACCTGATGTGGTTTGAGATCAGCTTCTTTTTAAGAGCCTCGCCGCGTGTCGGGGCGAGATTTGGTCAACAATGCCACGTTTTGTGATTTCGTCGGCAATTTCGCGGTTCGTCCAGTGGCTAATGGGACGACCTGACTCTTGCGGCTCTTCGCAGGCCATAGCCACAATCTGGCATACTTGGTCGGCTGTAATCCGCGCAGGAGCCCCTGGTCTAGCCAAGTCTTCTAGGCGCTCTTCGATGCTCAAGTCGGCCAGGGAAATCGGCTGCAAAGCTAGCCACCGATTTCGCCACAGTCGCGCGGTTTCCACGGCTATCCCAACTTCCCTGGCAACCTGGGCATTGTTCTTTCCGCTAGCCGCCACCAAGATGATACGCCCTCGTAGCGCGATTTGCTGCCGTGTACTATGTCGCCTGACTAACTTCTCTAAACCTTCGCGCGCTTCATCGCTTAAATTGACTTCAGGTGGTTTCGGACCTGGCATGGATTGCACCTCTAATTCTATAAGTTTGGTGCATCTTAATCCATTTCCCTCCTGCGTCAAACCGAAGGTTTATTTTCGCCCTATAGCACTAGTGTGTTTTTGGTTTCACCAAGAACCTGCTGCGCTAGAGCCTGAATGGCCAATATCTCAA
>WVZH01000029.1 GCA_011772595.1 Anaerolineales bacterium | reverse complement strand
CACCTTGGGACTCGTGAACTTCCACGCAACTATCCAAATGCGCCTTCAACGTCAACGATACGTAGAGGCGCGCAGCAACCTCTATGAAGTTGCGCGGTGCAGAAAAAAAAGGGAATTCCCATCTGCCTGAGATGGGGTTGGGGCGCTTCAAGCGCCTTGGAACATGTTTAGTTTGTGCACTAGTTCGAGTGGTAGCAGGGTGCGCACGCGCGCTTTGCCTCTGGATATCACGCTGATTGTGTCTTCGCCCTCGAAGGAAGGTCCTTGTACAAGGTTGCCGGTTATTGTCAAGGTGATCTCGCCGTCGGTCACTCCGAGGCCGTCTTCGATGTATTGGATCACACTGGCGCGGTTGAACTTGACCATGAGGATTCCTCCTTCCGCCTCACCCCACTCTGCGGGGATGACGCCGTCGAGCATTATCGTAGAGATGTCGATGTCACTGACAGTGTAGCCTTCTGGCGGCGTGATGTAGCAGGTAATCCATTTGCCTTGGCTTGCCAGATTTAATGTGTCTGGATCAATATTTACGGTGACGTGGAGGGCAACTATCTCTGTCACCGTGATGTCTTGAGTCGCGGTATCCGTCAGGCCATCGTCGTCGGTGACGGTCAAGGTGACCGTGAAGGTGTCGGCTGTGGCGTATGTGTGTGTCGGTNNCCATCCGGGTCGTTGCTTGCAGACGCGTCGAAGGCGACGGTCTCTCCAACAGTCGGGTCGGTCGGCAAGTACGTGAAGGAAGCAAGTGGTGGAGTAGCCACTTCAGTAGCCGTTATTTGGATTGTCTGCGTGCTGTGGCTGTAGGTGAAGTAGAGGAAGTAATGGGTCTCATCTTCTGTCAGCTCGAATGGGATGGTCTCCCCGTCAATTTGAACGGTGAAGGTGCCGCCCAACAGATCCTTGGGAATAGTGATGTTACAGAAGCCAGTTGTACCCTCAGGCCCGGTGACATCGAAGCTGATCGCCATCAGCTCTTGGCTAAACATGAAGTCTGAGACCGTGGAGTTGCTCTCAATCACTACCGTGAAGATGACTCCGCCGACCTCGACGTCATGCTCAGTCGTTTGGGAAACCGGCTCCAACGCAAAGTCCACCGTCGTCGTCGTATCCGCCACCACCGTCGCCGCCGTCTCCTGCGTCAC
>WVZH01000210.1:8836-9069 GCA_011772595.1 Anaerolineales bacterium | reverse complement strand
AGTGTTTTCTATCTCTGGAAAACAGAGATGCCCTTTGTCTTGATTTCCCAAAGGGTCTTTGTCGGACTCGACAATTTTCTCTTGCTTGCCGTTCCGCTCTTCATTCTCGCCGGTAAATTGATGAATGCATCCGGGATTACGAACCGTTTGGTTAATTTCTTCTACATCCTTATTGGACACATCCGAGGTGGGTTGGCATATGTAAATATCATTGCGAGCATCTTCTTTGCCGG
>WVZH01000210.1:3596-8720 GCA_011772595.1 Anaerolineales bacterium | reverse complement strand
ACCGAGGGTTTTTTCAACACGCTTTTGGCCATTCTGATGCCGGTAATCCTCCTTGGCGGCATCTTGAGCGGCGTTTTCACTCCTACTGAGGCCGCAGGGGTCGCGGTACTCTATGCCGTGATCGTTGGGTTTTTCATATATCGTGAACTCAAGGTATCGACTTTTCTGAGCATCCTTTATGAAACGAGCATCTTGACCGGGACTATCTTGATAATCCTCGCTATGGCTCATTTGTTTGGATGGATATTGGCGGCCGAGGCCATTCCTGAGATCGTCGCCAAGGCTATGACCTCAATAACGCAGAATCCTATCATCATTCTGCTGTTGATTAATGTTCTATTGCTCTTCGTTGGGACCTTTATGGAAACGTTAGCCGCAATTATTCTTTTGACACCGATCCTGTTACCCCTGGCTCAGAGCATCGGGATTGATCCCATTCATTTCGGAGTGATCATGGTAGTTAATCTCAATATCGGACTTGCGACACCACCTCTGGGGGTTTGTCTCATCGTTGCTTCACCTATCGCGGAGATTCCATTGGAAAGGATTGCACTGGCTGCCATCCCATTTTTGATCGCCTCCATTTGCGTATTGTTCTTAATATCCTACGTTCCACAAGTGGTCATGTTGGTACCCAATCTCTTCATGCGTTAGCTGAAATATCCACTCAGAGTTGAAGGGACCTCTTGATCTTGGGAAGCTGACATCCATTAAGATTGAGGCAAGGAAATGGCTAGAAGAAAATTAAAGCTCGGTGTGATTGGAGTAGGAAGGATTGCTCTGGCTCTGGCGCACCTCGATGCTGCTGCAAACCTCAGAGATGAAATAGACTTGGTAGGGATCTCGACCCGTAAGATCGATCGAGCTCAAGAGATTAGCAAAAGATTTGAGGTAAGAAAATCATATTCTGACTACCATGATCTCCTGGCAGATCAGGAAATAGAGGCAGTGATTGTTTGCTTACCGAACCATCTCCATCATCCCGTTTGCAAGGAAGCTGCGAGGGCCAAGAAGCACATCTTGGTTGAGAAGCCCATGGCCATTAATCTGGAAGAGGCGGACGAGATGATCGAGGAGGCCCGAGCACATGGAGTTACTTTGATGGTCGGCCAGAGCAGGCGGTTCTCAGATGCGATGAGAGAGATCTTTAAAAGATTAGATGAAATTGGATCGCCTTTTCGAATCGATATCAACTTTTTGGTCAGCTTCCCACAGCCTCCAACTGAATGGTGGAAGTATTCCGAAGAAGCAGGAGGATTGGTCATTCTCCTCCAGGGGAGCCATTCCGTTGACACGGTCCTCTGGTTATTAAACAAGATCCCGTCAACCATCTTCTCAATCTCTAGAAGACGGAATCCCCAGTGGGAAGGAGAGGACGAGGCTGATATCGTGTTGGGTTTCGAGTCTGGAGAATTGGCAACAATCCATCTTTCCCTGAATACGTCTCCGAATTTACACGAGGCCATTATTGTGGGACCGAAAGGAACTATAAGACTGTTTGAGTTTCCTACGGAAAAAATCTTTGGCTTTTCCTATCGCTTGGATATTAATGGGAAAACCATTCTTGACGAGGAACAGATTCCCAGCCTTTATACAGTTCAGTTACGGGAATTTTTCGAATCCATCCGAGACAATCGGCTACCTATCGCCTCTGGTGAAGAAGTGAGAAAAACAATGCTTGTCCTGGATGAGATTCGGAGATCCGATAGAGAAGGAAAAGTCGTTCAGCTTATTTGAACAGAAGGTGAAAATAAGGCAAGGTAAAATCGGGGTCAGGTATTGATATCATACATAAAATATCAAGCCTTCTCCCAGGCAGGGAAATCAGGTATTGATACCCTATTGGCCTGTCCCCAGAGCAACCTGCGCCATTGCTCTGATTTATAGAAACGCTAACAAAACGCGCAAAGGATGACCCTGATCCCCGTCAGGTATCAATCAAATCTAGTACCTATAACATATGCTAATCTTAAAGTTCATGGTTTTTTCGGGGGGCCGCGGCTTCCACTGGATTACTTCGCAGCTGGTTTCTTTGGATGTTTCCGAAATGCCAGGAAATACGCGGCGACTTCGGGTGGGACCGCTGTAAAACGAATCACGTGGGTGAGCTTTTTCTTGGCAGAGCGCCCGACCACCTTCCCGTAGAAATCCTTGGCTGCCAACCCGTGATCCACCTCCTCTAAGTTTATCTTCAGGTTGGCATGGAGCTCGATCGGCTCTTCTAAGGCAATCTCTGCGCTCCTCTTGGAAAGGCGAACCACGAAGCCCTCGAGCCACTCCTTCCCGACATGCTTGCCGCCAAGTACTGTGTACCGAAACCGGATCTGCTGGGCAAGGCCGACCATGGCCGGTTCCTTGCCCTCCAGCGCGAGGTTGTAGTGGCCTGCGATGCCGCCCACTTCGTAGATCCGCAGTGGCGTTTCGGCTCCTTTGGGAAGCACCTCCAGCTGTCCGTCAATACGCAAAACCTCACCCACCTCTTTGCGCAAGGATTCGGAAATGAAGACCTGGCCGCCCACGGTATATGACTCGATCCTGCTGGCCAGGTTCACGCCGCTCCCGACTACCCCATACTTGCTTCGCTTGCTCGATCCGATGTTGCCAACGATCACCTCGGCATCGTTCAAACCAATACCCATCTCTAGCTCGGGGAGCCCCATCTTTTTGTTCCGCTCGTTTACCTCCTTAGTGGCATTCTGCATCTCTATCGCGCAGGCGATCGCCCGTTGAGCCCGGTCCGGCATCTGTTGCGGCGCTCCAAAGATGACGAGCAGCGCGTCGCCAATGATCTCATTGATGGTGCCATTGTATTGGAGGACTACGTCCACCATAACTTCAAAGTATGAGTTAAGCATTTGAACCACTTGCTCGGGCTCGAGGCGCTCAGAGAGGGCCGTAAAGCCTCTCAGGTCGGTCATCATGATGGTGACCCTCCGTCTCTCCCCTCCCAGTTCCAGCGCCGAAGGGTCATCGAGGAGCGAGTTCATCACTTCAGTCGAGATGTAGCGGCCGAACATTTTCTTGATAAGCTCCGATGATTTTTCAAGATCTTCCGACGTGCGAGACAATAATGTGGAAAGCGTATATTTATCTTTCGATGCTCTTTCCACTTTGAAGTTCAGAATTTTGAGCTCTTTCTCAATTTTGCCGAGCAATTGCAACATCGCCTTCTTTTCATCATTGGCGACATTCAGCTGTTCGATCCTATATTTAAGCTTATCAAACTCAGCGTTCATACAGGGAGCCTGTTAAGGATTTACTTTTCGTGAATCAGCGCAGCAACGAGTGTCTCGTTATGAAAATCGCACCGTCCTTGGGGCATAGGACCGATCTCGCCGTAAGTGAAGAGTCCAACCAATGGAACGTTCCACAGTCTGCGGACCGAAGAAATTTCATCTTCCACCATTGGTCCGAGTTGGAGATGACGCGCTGCACATGAAAATAGCACGATAGCGTCCGCGATAGGAGCTTCCTTTTTGAACGTCGCCATCTGCTCAACAGTATAGTCTATAATTTCAAACCCGGGTGTCGTGCTGAACCACACTTTTGCTCCTTCAGGTACTGTTCCGGCAAAAACAATGGATTTATCCTCGTTGATAACCATTACCGCCCGCAAGACCTGAGAACCGTCATCTCGCTTCACAAGAAGAGGATATTCTGCGGCATGCATATGAAGGGTTTCAGTGGTAACGTTCAGATATTTGTGGTACACATCTAGCGCTGGCACGCCATCGATACTATACACAATGTTGCCTTCGGCTCTGGTAATGGTTTTCGCTGTGCCGACACCTCTCCATCCACTCACAGCAATTCCTTTTAAATCAACAGCACTATGGTCGAAGACCAGGGCAAGCACTCCGTTGACAAGGACTTGCGATGAGGTGAAAACAGATGTCTCTTGCGCTCTTAGGTCGTCGCCAGCAAGCCCACCAAACAGCGGTATTTGGCGCGCCATTGTGTCAATAATCCCATTAACGATCTGTTCACCATCGACACGAAGCCCGGCGGACATTACTATAAACGCTGGATTGTCATAAATAGTTTTTCCCCATTCCGCAACGCTTTGACCAACTTGATAGGAGGTTTTTCCCTCCCCATCAAAGGCGTTTAGCCGATAGACATCAGGGCTAATATCAAGCATCATCACCACAATAGACCTCTCATGGACTTCGTCATTGGTAATCTCGCCGCTGGAGCTGGCACCGAATACCTCAATATTATGCTTAACGAAAAATGTGCCCAATTCCTGCAAATTATGAACGACAGAGCTGAAGACAATTGCTAAGGTAGGTACTAACCCACTCTGGCGAACGCCTTGAAGATTCGCCTCCATCTGTTCAACCGAAGCAACAGAAAATACTATTGGTTTCATGGGATTCCCCTTGTCACGAGATGGGGGTCAGGTCTTGCAATATAACATTCATGGATTCAAGGTACACTATAGGACCCTTCTATTGTTATGTATTTGGCACAAACAAAAAAAGCACCGATTAGGGTGAACAAATCCATCGAAGCTTTAAATACCGTATTTCTTCGCCAAACATTTGCACCTGTCAAGTCCCCCCAATTGACAGGTTCCAAACTCCTGATCTCACCTCCAGTTCCGATTAGGCTGATTGCGGCACAAATCAAACATTATTTCCCCTATTCTTACAAAAGAATCCCCTAAATTACAAGCAAAATCTCGGGGCTCTCGCCCCTCGGAGGTTGAGGTTAAGGAGGCGAAAGGTGAGAGGTTGGAGGTGAAAGGCTAAGAAGGGCGGTCACGGGACGGGCGGCTCTTGGAGATAGCGAATCTAACAAAGCCGCCTTAATGTCGAGTAATAGCCCGCAGAGCATGCTGCCAGCCGGCCCGCTGCCCGAAATGGTACCAACAAAAATAGTCAAGCTTGTTCTCAGCTATACCTGGACACCTTCTTTCAATGTCTTCCAGATGGCGGTCCGCAGTTCAAGGAACGTAGGCAAAGACTTCATGCTTTCGTGACGCGGGCGCTCGAAAGGCACTTCGATCAGCTGGTCGAGCCTGGCCGGCCGCGGCGTGAGTACGGCGATCCGATCCGCAAGGTAGATTGCCTCCTCGACGCTGTGCGTGACGAACAGAACGGTCTTTTGTTCCTTGCTCCA
>WVZH01000210.1:2901-3539 GCA_011772595.1 Anaerolineales bacterium | reverse complement strand
TTCGTGGGGATAGGATTCCTCAAAGCCCGAGAGACCTACCAAATTGATGTAGTGCAAAGCGGTCTCCCGGCGCTCAGCTGTCGCCATACCGAGGATCTCCAAACCGAATTCCACGTTTTCACGCGCCGTCCGCCAAGGGAACAGATCAAACCCTTGAAAAACCATACCGCGCCCGTGTCCACCGACCACGCCCGTTACATCGACTCCATCCAAGAAGATGGAGCCCGAGTCACTGGGGATCAACCCGTCGATCAGCCGAAGCAGGGTAGATTTCCCACAGCCACTCGGGCCAATGATGGCGAGGAACTCCAGATTTGAAATTTTCACAGAAAGGTCTTGGATGACTTGAATGACCTCTTTTCCTCGCGGGAAACNNAGGTAGATTGCCTCCTCGACGCTGTGCGTGACGAACAGAACGGTCTTTTGTTCCTTGCTCCAGATGCTGAGCAACTCATCCTGCAGGATGTCCCGTGTTTGCACGTCGAGTGCGCCGAACGGCTCGTCCATCAGCAAGATCTCCGGCTGAATAGCGAGCGCCCGTGCGAACCCGACACGTTGTTGCATCCCACCGCTCAATTCGTGGGGATAGGATTCCTCAAAGCCCGAGAGACCTACCAAATTGATGTAGTGCAAAGCGG
>WVZH01000210.1:2233-2722 GCA_011772595.1 Anaerolineales bacterium | reverse complement strand
CCCTTAATCGAGCTCCTTCAGGGCCTGCTCCACATACTTCGTTTCAACGACCTTCCCAAGGTCAGCCACCCCTTTCACGGCACCCACCGACTTGTAGACCGGGAGCAACTCTTTGTACACGCTCAGGCTATGTTTATTATCGTCGGGCCAGGAGCCGATGTCCTTGCCAAGGGCTTGGCGGACCACCTCGATTTCCTCATCGCTCGCTACTTTCATATTCTTCTTGGTACCGTGCTTCCGGTACATAGCTGCATACCACTTGGGATCGCGGTTGGCCTTACGATACGCGGTGATAGTCGCCTTCATCAGGTCCGTCGCCGCCCGCTGGTTTTCCCGCTTTGCCAGCCACTTTCCACTCACAATCCAGACCTCACCGAGAAAAACTTCATATTCTTTAGCCGGCCTAATCAAGACTTTATAGTTGCCCTGTTTGGCAACATCGGTGGCCTGGTCGAAATGGAGTGGGACCCCATCGACCTTATTGGCCAG
>WVZH01000210.1:1723-2208 GCA_011772595.1 Anaerolineales bacterium | reverse complement strand
GATGCCGCGTTTTTGAAGCGGGCCAGCCACCAAGACATGGGTGAAGTCGCCCTTCGAATTCACCGCAAGCGTGACATCGCTCCTTTGGACATCTTTGAAATTCTTGATCTTGTCAGCGTTCACGACGAACATGAGGCTCGTGTGCACGAACGCGTTGCCTATGATCCGCAGATCGGCCCCTGCCTCCACTGCACGCAAAGTGCTAATGGCATCCCCTGCTCCGACTTCGACCGATCCCGTAAGTATTGACTGGGTGATGGTTTGAAGTCGTTTGACGCGCGTCCATTTCGGTCTTCCATATCCCTCCATGTTCGGGAGGATCTCGTTGAGTGCCGCCATGTACGGTATGTGTACGCCGAGGGCATTCCCGGGAATGTTGATCTCCAGTATGCGTTCCGCGGCAGCGGCGTTGCCAAGCCACCCGCTTCCTAAAGCTCCCCCACACAGTAACAGGGCCCCAGTCACAAGGGCAATACTTTTCAAAA
>WVZH01000210.1:0-1648 GCA_011772595.1 Anaerolineales bacterium | reverse complement strand
ACCATCATGATGGTCGCGAGGTAAGCCAGGATCGGCGCAGTCGAAATATCGAGGCCCGTTTGAAAAATCAACCCGCCATAGCCGGTAATGATAAACATCTCGGCGACTACCATCGCTCGAATCGCATGAACAAGACCCAGCCTGGCACCAGTGATCAAATAGGGGAACAGCGCTGGTAGGATTACCTTTCTATACTGGTGGATCCTCTTCGAGGCGAAGGACCGCGATACGTCGAGGTAGCGAGGATCGATGCCACGCGCTCCGTGATAAGCGGTGAGCACAACGTAGCCAACCGAAGCCACAAAGACGATAGCCAAGCGGAGATTGAAGCCGGTACCGAAGAGCAAGATGAAAACCGGCAGCAGCGCCGCAACGGACGAGACGACGAGCATACTGATCCAGGGATGAACCAGTGCATCGGCAAGGCGTACACGTCCCATCACGGCTCCAAGGGGCATTCCGACGAGGCACGCGAGGCCGAATCCAACCAGCATTTGACGGAGCGACTTCGCGAGCTCTATGAGCATCTCCCCTTCCATGAGAAGCTCAACGTACGTGAGGACAACAAGTGAGGGAGGGGCCAGGAGAAACTCACCCACATTTTGGCCGACGATCTCCCATACTCCAAGTACAATGAAGATCCCTGTACATTGCAGGATGAACTTGCGACCCCTTGTCATGTCATTCCCTCACGTGCCACGGGAGTAACTTAGCCTCGGCCCACTTGATGCCTTCTTGAGCCCCGAGACCGAAGAGCGCGAGGAGAAAAACGACAGCCAGCATCGCCGGAGCATCAAACATGGCCGACGCCTCCTCCATATGGGCGCCGAGGTTTACGGTGGCGAAAAAGAGCTCAGCCGTGATCATGGCATTGATTGCTCGCACAGTGCCGATCCGAACTGCCGTGAAAAGAAACGGCAGGCTAGCCGGTATCATCACCTTGAAGAACATCTTCGTGCGGTTGGCTGCAAACGAACGGCCAACTTCAATTTGGACAGGCTCAATGTTACGCGCACCTGCTGCCACCGTAATCAAGATGTCAAAAACGGACATCACAAATACCAGGGCCACACGGGCCTCGAAGAACAGCCCGAACCAGATAATCAGAAACGGCACAAAAGTAATTGAAGGAATGGAGAAGATCGCATTTACCACGGGGTCAAACATCTGGAACGCGGTTTCGTTACGGCCCATCAAAAAGCCGACCGGAATCGCCACGCCGAGAGCCAAGCCAAGCCCCAAGAGCATGTGTTGAATCGAATTGAGAAAGGCCTTAGGGAGTACACCAGAAACGGTAGCGTCGACGATGTGATTGAAGACCGCGCTGGGTGACGCGAAGACCACGTCCGGGAGCTGGCTTGCGATAAGTTCCCACACCATCAACCCGACCAGAAACGAAAGCGGATACACCGCGTGAGGATACTTCCAAATGCTTTCGGTAACGATTCTCAGGTTCCACCCGGAACGTCTGGAAGCAGCCGTTCTTGCTAAGTCTTGCATCGTGCCGATCAACCCCAACAGACGAGAATTACAGGTGCCTATTCCCCAGAGGGGACATAGCAGAAAGATGATCGTCTGTCAAGATGAATTTCGTCCCCCCATGTCATCATGGTTTGAAAGCGATCGAAGAGAGGGGAAATCAGGGAAA
>WVZH01000286.1 GCA_011772595.1 Anaerolineales bacterium | reverse complement strand
GACGGCCCGGTGTGTTTATTGGCGTCTGAAATATGGCATGGATCGAGGATAGGCCACTCGGCATGTTTCAGTTAGTATTCGTTGCCCCCCAGGTCTGACACGAGCTCCATCAGAATGTCAGGCGTCCGCCGAGGCCAAAGACCCAGATTACGTCCTCGTCAGGGTTCAGGGCCGGGTCGATGATCAGCTGGACGTCCGGGGTGACGGCCAGGTTCTGGGCCAGCTGCAGCCGGTAAAACAGCTCGGCCGTGTACTGGTCGTCAAGCCCACTTTCGGGCGGTTTGCCCCAGTTCAGACCGAAACCGATCAGGTCGCGGCTTTCGCTCATGTAGTAGCCGATGCCGGCACCCACTGAAGCTTCTAGCAGCGCACCACCGTCGTTGGACCAGCCCGCTCGCAGGAAGGGCATCCACTTGTCGCTGATGAACTTTGTAGCCGAAAAGGCCAGGCCCCAGCCGTAGGGCACCTGTGCCTGTCTTCTTTCGTCCGCGTACCAACCGGTGAGGTGGATGTTGTCGAAGTAGCGGCGCTCAAAGGAGGACGTCCAGCCGACTTCAAGATGATAGAAATACTCCCGGTCCTCGAAAAAGCTCTCGAACCAATCCCCAGGCTCGGTCGGATCGCCGTTGGCATCCGCCAGGCCCCCGACCACGTATACGTTGTCGGTCGCCATTGCCCCAAACGCGGCGCTAAGCCCCTGGTTAGGCACCGGAATGGTTGGGTCGGTCAAAAACACCAGGTTGCTGAAGGCCGTCCACGGACTTACGAGCCCGTAGATGTCCACGTAGTCAGTAGGGTCGACCACTCCTGCTATGAAATTGAGTCGTCCCTCGCGAAACTTTTGCTGCCAGTAAAGGTTGGTCATGCCCCAGCCGAAATCGCTGAACGGCCCAGACGTCAGTCCAAAATAACCGACCTCGAAACCCAGATCCTGCGGTGGGATATCCGTCCCCAAGGTATGGCGATTCTCCACCTTGAATACGAAGCTCCCCGTGTTACCTGAATCACGACCGAGTAGTGTCCAGTTCCCGAAGAAACGGAATACACCGCCGCCGGCATTATCCTCGCCGGTTAGGCTTGCGCTCGCCCCTTGAAAGAGCGCGTTGTAATCGAAGCCGAACTGCAGACCATACTCTTTGTTGAGGCTCCCCTTTCAGTCAAACCAGGGCTGCAGAGCCCGGTCAATGCTCGGAAACCGCAGCAACGGCATCTTGATGGCGTTGTCCTCCTCGAGCTGGGCACCCGTACTGGTCGGGCCGCCAAACTGAGGAAGGTCTTCATAGCCTGATTTGGTTTTGGGTGCCTGGCCAGCAGCCAGTTCATCCGTCTCGGTCGCCTGCTCGGGGTCCTGCGCTAGGACAGTGCCCGACGACAAAAACACGACCAGCCAAAGAAGGGCGACAAACGCCGGGAGCATCTCCAACAATTGGGCTCTTTGACTTTTCATATCGAATCTTGCTAAGGGAGGCGCGGAGCGTGTTTCCCATTAGTGGGAAATCTTGCCAAAGTCTAGAGCGTATTCTTGTTCCAGGGCCATGCTTTATACACCATCCAGCATGTGAATCATCCCGGGGCACATCATCTTACTTCAGCTTGTTGAATTCCGACACATCTGTTTCCACAACCTTGTTCCACTCGGCGATTTTCGCGTCGATTTCCGCTGACAGCGATTCCACCACATCATAGGCGGATTTCGGCGGACGCCCCTCCGACGAGTAGAGCATATGATGCACCGTTGCCAGCTTGGGCAACAGTTTGGCAGGTTCATTGGCAATCTGAACAAGCGTCTTGCCAACTGGGAGGAGGCTGTTCTCAAAATCGGCGGCACTGGCTTCGATCTTCCGCAGAAGATCTGCAGCGTCTTTCCCTGCCTTGCCTGTGGCGGCGGCTCCCTTCTTCAACTCAACAACTGTCTTGCGGGCTTCGATGACCGCCAGGTTGGCCTCTTCCGTGACCGTGCGGACCTTCATCCACAGATCGAAGCGGGCATCGGTGTCGGCCTTGGTCCACTTCTCATTGGGGTTGATCTTGAGTTCGAATGACTCGGTCTGTGGCTGGCCGTTCACCGTCAATCGCACTTGATATGTGCCTGGCTTGGCCATGACGACGACGCCTGGAGCAGGTTTGCCTGGTACCGGCGTCGCATCGGGATAGTTCATATCCCAGACAAACCGGTTCAGACCTCCGATGGTGCTGACCCGCGGACTTCCGCCGGCGGGCACTTCTCGCCCATACCCTAGACCATCGATCGTCCTGAACGTCTGGGTCCCGATCTGTTCTTCGCCGAACGTCTTGATCTCGTTCCCTTTCTCATCGAGGATTGTCAGGCTGACATCCCTGGCTTTGTCGCTGAGCAGGTAATAGATGATCACGCCATCTGGGCGAGCATCACCGGCGTCCAAGAACTTCCGCCTGCGCTCACCATTCACAACGCCGAGCTCAATGAAGGTATGGCCTGGACGCATGTTCTGGACGAAGTAGTTCTTCTGGCCCCCGAAGACACCTCCACCGTACGCGGACCACCAGTTGCGGCCCAAGCGCACGGCTGTCCGTGGCTTGAAAAGGTGCGCGGTCTTAGCGGCGAAGCTCTCATCGTATTGACGCAACGGGCTGATATCGTCGAGGATCCAGAACCCGCGGCCATGGGTGGCGATAACCAGATCCTCATGCTTGATCTTGATGTCGTGGACCGGCACCCCCGGCAAGTTCAGGTTCATCCGCTTCCAATACTTTCCATCATCCAGGGACGCGAAAACACCTGTCTCCGTTCCAACAAAGAGAAGGCCCTTGCGCACCGTGTCCTCGCGGATCGTACGGGTGATCTCGTCTCTCGGGAACGAATCGCTGATCTTCTGCCAGCTTTCTCCGTAGTCGGTGGTCTTGAACAGGTAGGGAGAGAAGTCGTTCGCGGTTCGGTAGCGGGATACGGCAATGTAGGCCGTGCCCGGGTCGTGGGGAGACAGCTCGATCTCGTAGATGTCGGAGTCCACCGGCAGGTCGGGGCTCACGTTCTTCCAGTTCTTGCCGCCATCGCGGGTGATGTAGACCAATCCGTCGTCGCTGCCGGTCCAGATGGTTCCCTCTTCATGGGGTGAGGCGGCCATGCGGTGTATCGAGTTGTACACTTCTTGTCCTGAGGTCTCAGGCGCCCATGGAGCCCCCCCGGCTTGTTGCTTTGACTCGTCATCGCGCGTCAGCACAGGGCTAATCACTTCCCATGTCTGTCCCCGATCTTTACTGCGGAACACGACTTCGGCTGCTGTATAAAGGACTTCAGGGTCATGTGGATCTATCACAATAGGAGCGTGCCAGTTGAAGCGATACTTGGCATCTTTAGCGCCGCGCCCAAATGTGATGACCGGCCAAACATTGACTTGCTCATACTGCTCGGTTTTTAAGTTGACCCGTTGAATTGGACCACCGCCTGCCGCCATCGAGCTCTGGGCAAGATGATAAATAATGTTGGGGTCGGTCGGATGAGGAACGGACCCGCCGGATTCCCCGGTACCGAAAACCTTAACATCATTCAGCGAAATGCCTCCCCAGACAGAAGCGCTCGGCACGCGATAGCCAATGAGATCCTGGCCGTTGCCGTACAGGTTGTAGGGGAACTGGTTGTCCACACTGACACGGTAGAACTGACAGGTGCGTTGCGTATAGGGACTGCTCCAGGTCTTTCCTGCCGTGAGCGAGACCATGGCTCCCCCGTCGTGCGTGACGATCATGCGCTTCGGGTTTTTCGGATCGATCCACATATCGTGAAAATCGTCCTTGGTACCGCTACGCTGAGTCCAGGTCTTGCCAGCGTCCAATGATTGCCAAAGCTTGTTGGTCAGGACCCAGAGCTCATTCGCATTCACCGGACTGGCGTAGAGATGGAAGAAGTAGAATGGACGAACAATGATGTCGGCATTGTCAGACATCAACCTCCAGCTCTTGCCTCCATCGTCAGATTGATACACCCCTGACTTGGTTTCTGAATCAACCAATGCCGAGATTCGGTTAGGCATGGCCGCGGAGTGTGCGAGACCGATCTTCCCCAGCAGGCCTGTCTGGGGCAAGCCCGGATTACGGGTTATGTCCTGCCAGGTATCGCCTCCATCGGTGGACTTCCAGATGCCGCTGTCCGGACCCCCACTCTTGACGCCCCAAGTCTTGCGCTGAATCTGATAGATGGAGGCATAGAGCACGTCAGTATTTGTGGGATCCAGGACCAGGTCGTTGGCGCCGGCCACCTTGCTCTTGTAGAGGATCTTCTTCCAGGTCTTGCCCCCGTCCTTGGACCGGAACACGCCCCGTTCCTTGCTCGGACCGAAGACATTGCCCATGGCCGCTACGTACACCAGGTTCGGGTCTTTGGGGTGAATGCGAATCGTCGAGATATGACGGGTCTCTTTCAGACCAATGTTTTTCCATGTCTTTCCGCCGTCGACGGACTTGTAGACGCCGTCACCCCAAGAGACGCTGTCACGCAGATTCGGCTCACCCATGCCCACATACATGACATCAGGGTCTGACTCAGCAATAGCCACGGCCCCGACAGAGCCCATCTTGAACTGTCCGTCGCTGACCGGCTCCCAGTACTGGCCTGCATCATCGGTCTTCCACAGTCCGCCGGACGAATGGCCGTGAAAGAAGACTTGGTCATCGGTCGGGTGTCCGACGACCGAGCAGCCTCGAACTCCCACCGGTGGGCCAACGAAGCGCCATTCCAGTGCCTGGAATTCAGAAATTGAACCGGCGCTCTCCGCGATCACATTTGAGGGGCTCACAGCGGCGACGAACAGTGCCAATATAAGAATCATGAGTGTGTTTCTTGTTCTGTTTTTCATTTCACATTCCTCCCTTTTATTCGATCTTTTTGGGATTTATGATTGTAGGCTTAAACACTCTGTAAAAGCTGTCAAACCATTCCGAACTATTCCTCGTCCATGCTGTCAACCGACAGCAACCAGAGGTGTAGGCCATAGAGTGTGTTCAGCGCACTTCGGTAATTCTAGTAAACGGTAATTGCAGATTTCAAGATGCAATAGCGCATCTGGCACAGGTTGAGAATCAGTTTATTTCCTCCGCAAATC
>WVZH01000535.1:968-1783 GCA_011772595.1 Anaerolineales bacterium | reverse complement strand
TATTTAGCCTTGGAGGATGGTCCCCCCATCTTCAGACAAGATAACACGTGTCCCGTCTTACTCATCGTCACCCACCGGTCACACATTTCGCTTACCGGGCTATCACCGTCTATGGCCGGANNGAATCTCGGTTGATTTCTTTTCCTCCGGGTACTTAGATGTTTCAGTTCCCCGGGTTCGCCTCTGTACCCTATGGATTCAGGCACAGATACCCTTGCGGGCAGGTTTCCCCATTCGGACATCCCCGGATCAAAGCCTGTTTGCCGGCTCCCCGAATCGCAGGCTACCACGTCCTTCATCGCCTCTTGCCGCCAAGGCATCCACCGTATGCGCTTAATCGCTTGACCATATAACCCCAAAAAGCCTGCAGCCGCAGAGCGGCAGACTTGCAAGGGTTTATGGCACTCAATTGCTGTGAACAATGTATACCCTCGAACGCACACAAATGCGTTCGATTCGCCTTGGTCAACTTTCCAACTTGTAAAAGAACGAACTTGATAGCTAGTGATTCGTGACTAGTGACTGCCGAGTTAATGACGGGCGGGATCAATCGCTGTCATGGCCAATCACTAGTTACCAATCCCTAACTACCCGACACTGGTGGAGCTGACCGGGATCGAACCGGTGACCTCCTGCTTGCAAAGCAGGCGCTCTCCCATCTGAGCTACAGCCCCCGATTGCGCGTCAGGGGTGAGAGTTTAGGTGTGAGGCGCCCAAGCGATATTCCGCATGCGCCATTTCCTTACGCCTTACACCCTTTCTGATGCCTGGTGGGTCTGGGAGGATTCGAACCACCGACCTCACCCTTATCAGGG
>WVZH01000371.1:384-1312 GCA_011772595.1 Anaerolineales bacterium | reverse complement strand
GGATTACCGGTTGTTCACTCACCCGGTCCACAAATGGGTGCTACGGCACCGATCACGATGGCAGGCGGTTTGGTCATGTCCTTGGCGGAAATACTCAGTAGCCTCGTGTTGCACCAAGTGAAACGCCAAGGTGCCCCCTTTGTTTTTGGTGCTGGTATACATCACATGGACATGAGTGCAATGCAGATCTGCTATGGCTCACCTGAGTTTCAACTCACAAAGGCAGCTGTTGCCCAACTGGGACGGTGGTATGGTATGCCCACATGGGGCTATGCCGGTTGCTCTGATGCCAAGGTGATGGACGAACAGGCCGCTCTGGAGGCGATGTTTTCTGTGATCATGGCCAAGCTGAGTGGTGCTAATTTGGTTCACGATGTGGGCTATATGGAGAGTGGCTTAACGACCTCCTTCGAGATGATCGTGTTGACAGATGAGTTGGTATCCATGACGGATCACCTCATGAAAGGGGTAAGGGTCAGTGATGAGACCCTCATGGTCGAAGAAGTGGACAATGTAGGCCCGGGGGGTCAGTTCGTCGGCACCGAAGAGACCCTCAAACGCTTTCGCGAGTTTTGGTTCCCGAGTTTTCTCGATCGAAAGACCCGGCCTGAATGGTTGGAGGCTGGGGCGATAACTCTGGGTCAGCGGTTGAATCGGAGGGTGAAAGAGATCATTCGGGACCATCGACCGGCACCCTTGGGTAGCGATAAGCAACAGAAGTTACGGGAGATTCTTGCGGCGGTGGAGCCGCGATCCTAAACCTTTTCAGTGACGCTGAAATCGGAAGAGGGGCGTACCCATGGCGAAAAAATCGTTTCAACCCGGTGGAGTCAATCCGGCTCTGGTCACTCCATTCGCAAGAGACGGGAGTATCGACGAGGCGGCCTTTCGCCGGCTCATCCGCTATTGTCTTCCCCATGTGGATGGC
>WVZH01000371.1:0-351 GCA_011772595.1 Anaerolineales bacterium | reverse complement strand
AGGAAGGCCGGTCATTGCCGGCACCGGCGCGGAGAGCACCAAGAGGGCGATCGATTTGACACGGGGCGCAAAGGAGGTCGGAGCGACGGCCTGTCTCATCGTGACCCCCTATTTTCTCCATCCTTCGGACAAGGGGATTTACCAACACTACCGTGAAATCGCTGAGGCGGTCGACATCCCGATTATTCTCTATAACATCCCTCAAGTCGTCGATGCCGAATTGCCTCGACGGGTCATCGAAGATCTGGCCGATATCCCCAACATTGTGGGCCTCAAGGATTCATCTGGCAACCTTGCGTATACGATGGAAGTCCTCGAATATGCTGGCGATCGGATCAACGTTCTCGTGGG
>WVZH01000192.1:1477-1770 GCA_011772595.1 Anaerolineales bacterium | reverse complement strand
AGCTATGAAATGCCCCGACAAGTGGCTGAAGTGAACGCCTTGGGAAGCCTCAACATTTTCAAAGCCTGTCTCAACCACAATGTCCACCGGCTCGTCCATATCAGCAGCAGCGAAGTCTATGGAACCGCCCAATACACACCGATGGACGAACAGCATCCGATACACCCGCACAGCACGTACGCCGTAGCTAAAGCCACTGGAGACATGTGGGCTCAAACGCTTCGCTGTGAGCAAAACCTTCCCGTGGTCATACTGCGACCTTTCAACACCTTCGGTCCCAGAGAGGATCTCCC
>WVZH01000192.1:842-1459 GCA_011772595.1 Anaerolineales bacterium | reverse complement strand
CAAAGTCTCAAAGAACCCGAAATCAAAGTGGGAAACCTCAACACCCGCCGCGACTTCACCTACGTTGAAGACACCACAGAGGCAATGACTGCTGCCCTACAAACGCCCAACATAGAAGGCGAGATAATCAACATCGGAACATCCAAAGCATGGAAAATGAAAGAGATTCTACACCTGATCAAAAAAGAAACAAACACCGAACACAAAAAAGTCGTATTAGACAAGAGTCGACTGCGACCGAACGACGTCGACACACTTGTTGCCGACTTCAAGAAAGCCAGAAAAATCCTGAACTGGAAACCCAAAATCACCTTAAACGAAGGAATCCAAAAGACCCTCACCTGGTTCAACAAGAACGACCAGATGTGGGGATACGAAAAACGCCGTTGGAGGTGGAGATACTAGAATAGACTATCTGCTGAAATGAGAAATGAGCGCTCAGAATAGTGGCCGTCGATGACGCTATTCTGAAACGAAAAGGAAAAATCATGCTTTTAACATTAGAAATATGAGAGGAAGGAGTTGAGTCATCGTCTGCCCCGGATAAACGTCAATAGGTCGAAATTCAACGCGGCAGTTCTTCTAGTCTTCTGCATAGTGGCTTCCGCAAATCTCGT
>WVZH01000192.1:0-819 GCA_011772595.1 Anaerolineales bacterium | reverse complement strand
ATTCAAACGAGCGACAGAAACCTGTGGCTCTTCTGGACGCGGAGCGAAGGAGGCATCTATAATCTTTTCTACATGATATCTACCAATCTGGGAACGACCTGGTCACCGGCAACCCAACTGACTGCTGATGACAGCGCGAATGTAGGTGTCTCCGCAGTTCAAGCGGCTGATGGAGTGATTTGGGTTGTCTGGGCGTCGGATCGCACGGGTAATTACGATCTGTATTACAAGACGTCTGCAGACCTTGGAGCGTCGTGGTCCAGCGACACACAACTGACCGTTCATTCTGCCGTCGACCTGAAACCCGTTATTCGCCAAATGACTGATGGATCACTCTGGATTGTCTGGGCGTCAAGTCGCACTGGAAGCTACGACCTATATCGCAAAACCTCGTTTGACAACGGGGCATCGTGGTCTGACGAAACGAGGCTCACCACCGATTCCAGCCTCAACAAAATGCCAGCTCTCACGCAAACATCTGATGGAGTGATTTGGCTTGTCTGGGCGTCGGATCGCACCGGCAACTACGACCTGTACTACAAGACGTCTGATGATTTCGGGATCTCCTGGTCTGAGCATATCCAGCTAACTAGCGGTCCACAGATCGACTCGAACCCACAGCTGCTCCAAACCATCAATGGACAAATCTGGCTCGTCTGGTCGTCCCGCAAAGCGTCCACAACCGCAGACGACGACATCTACTACATGCACTCAACCGACAACGGCGCCACCTGGTCAGACAGTGTCCAATTCACCTCTAACGAATACGATGACATATGGCCATCCCTAATTCAGACCCACCTCATGCGAATCTGGGTG
>WVZH01000458.1:1096-1371 GCA_011772595.1 Anaerolineales bacterium | reverse complement strand
GCATCATCCCAGATTGTGGGATGGTGCCAGGGATGGGGGCGACGCTGATCGTATATGCGATAGGACAATTGGATGAGGTCTCTGAGGTTTATATGTGGGATGGTGGTTTACCTCAGAATCCACGACCGCCCTTCAACTACCTGCTCACGTTCCACATCGCCGGGCTGACCAACGAGTACGCTGAGCCGGCGATCTTCATTCGTGATGGGAAGATAACCGAGGTGGAGCCGATGACCGAGCTGGAGACGGTCGAATTCCCTCAGCCCATCGGCACC
>WVZH01000458.1:737-1015 GCA_011772595.1 Anaerolineales bacterium | reverse complement strand
TCGTTGGCGGCATGCGCGTCTTGAATGCCAACTTCGGTCAGTCCCAGCACGGCGTCTTCACCAAGCGGCCAGAGACACTCACCAATGACTTCTTTGTGAATCTGCTCGACATGAGCACGACGTGGAAGGCAACCTCGGAAGACGAAGACGTGTTCGAGGGTCGTGATCGCGCAACGGGCGAACTCAAGTGGACCGGCACCCGTGTCGACCTCATCTTCGGTTCGAATTCCCAACTCCGGGCCTTGGCAGAAGTCTACGGATGTGAGGACTCCCAGGAG
>WVZH01000458.1:0-641 GCA_011772595.1 Anaerolineales bacterium | reverse complement strand
TGATGGCATCTGAACTTTAACGTAGATTCAACTATCAAGTGCAACTTCAGAGGCGTTTATTCGATTGCAACATTGATATTGAATGACGGCGGTGCAGACTCCATCTCAGTCTCCGATGCCAGGAGAAACCGGTGATCTCAACAGTTTAGAGATCAGTGGCAGCTTCTAAACGGCAAGCTCATCCCCCGTAAGCAGNNATATGCGGCTCGGATACCAACCGAAACGTCCTGCCATCTCAGCCAGGAACTCGGCGTACTTGAAAGGCGCTGTGACCGCGTCAATGACGGGTATGCCCAGTTCAGCCTGCATAATTTTGTTGAACCCATACTCGGCTGTACAGCCCAGGATGAGCACCTCGGCGCCATCTTCCTGGACAGCCTTGCGTCCTTCGCTCAGCAGCCGGTCGCAGGTCAGGTCATGGTCGACCTGGAAGTCGTGCACGCCTAACTCCAACGGGCGCATCGAGACCATGGCGTGACCATAGCCATACAAGCGCACGTTTTCGCTCATCTTTGGTATCCACTTGCGGCGACCTACCAGCACTGAGAAGGTATTGCCTAGATTGCTGGCGATCGCTGTCGCCGACTGGCATGGCGCGGTGACGATGGCCCTCCCCGATACTTCGCGCGCCTCGCGCAGTC
>WVZH01000505.1:393-1124 GCA_011772595.1 Anaerolineales bacterium | reverse complement strand
TTTCTGGGCCACTCGTCTCCGTGTTTCATCAGGGCTCGGACCCCCGTTGGTGACGTCCAGAATTTGGTTACGTGGTTTCTCTCGATGATGCTCCACCAAACCTCTGGCGATGGGTAGTCGGGTGTTCCTTCATACATGATCGTTGAGCAGCCGAAAAGCAGCGGTGCGTAGATGACGTAGCTATGCCCCACTATCCAGCCAATGTCTGATGTAGACCACCAAACATCTGTTTCATGCAGGTCGTAGATCCATTTGCCCATGGCGTAGATGTAAACTTGATAGCTTCCGTGGGGCTGAACGGTGCCTTTCGGTTTCGCCATGGTTCCAGACGTGTGCAGAATGAATGCCGGCTCGTCGGCTCGCATTTCTTCGGTTTCTGCTTTCATTCCCTTGCCGTTCTCTAGGGCTTCCTCCCACAGGAGGTCTTTGTCAGGCTTCATCGGTTGGTCTTTTTCGTCTCTTTTTAAGACAACAACTTTTTCCACGCTTTTTCCGCTGATTTCGAGGGCATCATCCACGACGGTTTTGAGGTTGACTGCTTTGCCGCGTCTGTACCCCACGTCTGCNNGCATCTGCCATTCTGTCTGCGAGGGCACCGTAGCCGAATCCGCCGAAAACAACCGAGTGAATTGCTCCAATTCTTGCTGTGGCGAGCATCGCTATGGCGGCTTCGGGAACCATCGGCATGTAAATTGTGACTCTGTCACCTCTGTTGACGTCTAGGGCTTTCA
>WVZH01000505.1:0-194 GCA_011772595.1 Anaerolineales bacterium | reverse complement strand
CGCCTCATCTTTTTCACGTTGCATGTTAATATTCTCAAATAAATATTTTCATTTCAAAAATTCACTTGGCCGCTAGAACGCAAATCGTCGCTCTTTTCAGTACGACCAGCACAATATTCGTGATGATGCGCTTGCGGCAGAAGGACCAGGCGCCTTCCTTGTCGAGCGACTTGCCCTTCTCCACAGAAGAGTGG
>WVZH01000499.1:1463-1648 GCA_011772595.1 Anaerolineales bacterium | reverse complement strand
ATCATCCTTAGAAAGGAGGTGATCCAGCCGCAGGTTCCCCTACGGCTACCTTGTTACGACTTAGTCCCAATCGCGGAGTTCACCTTCGGCGCCTGCCTCCCGAAGGTTAGCTCGGCGACTTCGGGGGCCCCCCACTTTCGTGGCTTGACGGGCGGTGTGTACAAGGCTCAGGAACACATTCACCG
>WVZH01000586.1 GCA_011772595.1 Anaerolineales bacterium | reverse complement strand
ATCCCAGCACGCGCTACCATGATCAAGGGTCGATTGCCATTGACGACGTACTGATCGACCATGACGGCAAGCTGATTGAAGACGTGGGCTGGTTTTGGGACCATGCCGAGGATCGCCACAAGATCGCTCACGATTATCTGATCATCAATTACGTGTGCACCAGTGACAAACACTATCCCTTGGAATTCAGGCGGTTCAAGAAACGCGCGCAGTGCGAAGCGACGGGTGAGGAGTTCCGAGATCACGGGGTGCTGTTTCGTGACCTTGTGGACTGGGTTTGCGCACACAACATCCCTGGTACTTTCACGTGGGACAGCTATTTTTCCGGTGCCGAGAACCTGAACCACGTTCACGGGAAAAAGAATGCTCGCGGCGAGCCGCGGGCCTACGTAGGTGACTTGAAAACCAATCGCAAGCTGGAGGTTCGCGGCCGCTCGATACGAGTTGATGCGTTTGCCGCTTCGATCGAACCTGCAAGACGCCAAGAAATTCGCCGGGGCGACAAGCGTCAATGGTACTTCACCACCACGGTTCGCCTGCCGCAGGTCAAGCACCCGGTGCGGATTGTGCTCTTGTGGAGGAATCGTCGCGACAAGACGCCGGCGAAGGTTCTGGTAACCAATCGAACGCGTTGGGAGATAAATCGCATCTTGAAAACGTATCGCCGGCGCTGGACCGGCACGGAGACATTTCACCGCGACGGTAAGCAGGAGTTGGGCATGGGAGACTGTCAGCTGCGCAGCGGCCAGGGCCAGACACGGCACATGTACCTGGTGATGTTTGCTTACAGTTTGCTGATGAGCCAACTCAAGCAGAACGCCGCAAAGGAATGGGCGCTTCATCGGCTGACGACCATCGGCCAGGCTTGTCGCGCCGTGGGAGCGGAGACCCTCCGCAAGACCCTCGACTGGGCCATCCAACAAGTCACGGAAAATTCTCAAAAACCACAACACGTCATGGCCCAATTGGGATTGAACTGAAAGATTGCAAAAGCTCAGTTACGTCATGGCCGATCGTCGTAAGTTTTTTT
>WVZH01000487.1:690-2299 GCA_011772595.1 Anaerolineales bacterium | reverse complement strand
ACAATCTCCGGTTCATGCTCAGTTATTATTAGCCTATCGAGAATAGCTTCCACCTGGGGTAAGCTCAAGTCGCCACCCTGGCCTGCATCGGCAAAACAGGTGGGACAGCTCAGGTTACACCGGCCGGTGATTTCGATAACTCCGATACAGGTGTGCTGCTGGTGCTCAGGACAGAGACCGCAGTCTTTAGGACAACCCTCTGACACTTTCGTCGCGAAATCATAGGGTATCGAACCAGGTTTATTAAATTTGAGTGAATTTAGATACCAGTCCGCATCGGAAGAGACCAATGNNACCAGTGCCTCATGCCAGCCATGCTCCGAGCAATGCTTTCGTAAATATACTGCACTGTCACGGATCAGAACCTGGGCATCTACTATTCGCCGGCACTCAGGACAGATGCTTCGCGTCAGTTCAAAGAAAATATCACGGCGTACTCCTTGTTTTTCGGATAATATCATGTTAGCTCCTTTTCAGTGCTTAACATGGGCAAGCCGCTTGATGACCTCACCCGATAAGCCTCCAAGAAGTCTCTTTACCAGGATAGCAGCGGAGGCCTGCATGCTCGCCGTAGAATAGGTCGGGTACACGTGAATAACGCTGGCGAGCTCGTCTACTTTAAATCCGTGTTTCATCGCTACAACCCACTCGTTAACTATCTCCCCAGCTTCTGATGCTACGATGGTGACACCCAGAAGTTTCCGGTCTTTCCGGTAGACCAGTTTGAGAAAACCAGTAGCCTCAGCCTCATTCAGTGCCCGGTCCACTCTTTTCATAGGCCAAACATTGGTGAGTACGTCATCACCCAGCTTTTGTCGAGCCTGTTCTTCAGTCATCCCTACGTGTGCCACCTCCGGGTCGGTGAAAGTAGTCCAGGGTACCTGGTCGGTGATGCCTCTGGACGAACCAGGGAGAAGAGCATTGCGAACAGCAATAAAACCCTGCCAGCCGGCGTAGTGAGAGAACTGGAAACCTCCCAGGCAGTCTCCGGCAGCATAAATGTGGGGTTGACTAGTGCGCAAGTTCCTGTCTACCTGAATGCCTTGTTTACCATACTTCACAGCAGCTTTTTCCAGACCGAGACCATCTACGTTTGGGCGCCGTCCGACCGCGACCAGCAGTGCATCACACACTATCTCTTTCTCACCAGCGGCCAAATGAATGCCACTGCCATCTTGCCAGGTGCGTTCTNNTGCCTTCATTACGGAATGTCTCAGCAATTATCCTGGAGGCATCGTTATCATCCCGAGGTAGTAACCTATCACCACCTTCCAGCAGTGTGACGTTGGATCCCAGACGACGGAAACCCTGGGCTATCTCGCAACCAATAGGCCCGCCTCCAATAACGACCAGGTGTTTTGGCAGGACATTAAGGTCCCAGATATTCTGATATGTCAAAAATGAGGTCTTATCCAATCCTGCAATGGGGGGAATGAAAGGATGAGCCCCGGTACAAATAAGTGCATAATTCGCTGATAGCGTGTTATCGCCAATAGAGATTGTATTTGCATCGATGAAATGCGGCTCTCCCAGGAAAACATCCATTCCCTGGTCACGCAGGCTCTCTGGTGTGGTATGGCTGTATATCTCGGCAATAACGCTGCGCACA
>WVZH01000487.1:320-626 GCA_011772595.1 Anaerolineales bacterium | reverse complement strand
GCAACTCGCGCGCCAAGCTGTACTGCAAATGGGGCTGCGATCAAACCGGCAGCTCCGCCGCCTATAACAGCTAGATCATACACTTCCTTCATCTGTCACCTCCAAGCTCCATCATATTGCGAATCTAGGAATCCTCCACGCTATTGAGGGTATACTGCACAAGTTCCGAGAGAGAGGGGTGAATGTGAATTCCCTGTGCGAGCTCCTCCATGCCGCCACCGGATGTCATCGCGTTGACAACTTCTTGAATAAGCTCGGGTGCATATGGCCCTATGATATGAAAGCCAAGTATTTTGTTGCTACCTT
>WVZH01000487.1:0-310 GCA_011772595.1 Anaerolineales bacterium | reverse complement strand
TTCATTCTCCCGATGAGAACACTATGACCTTCCCTGGCCTGTGCCTCGGCCATACCTACCGATGCAACCTGAGGGTGTGAATACACCGCATGAGGAACGGCACTGTAGTCAACCTTGATATTCGTGCCATAAAAGGCGTTCTGTGCAACTATCTCAGCTTCTCTGTTAGCCATGTGCCGGAACATCTGCTGGCCATTGGCATCCCCGATAGCGAAAATGCCTTTGCGATTGGTCTCGAGGTATTCGTTGACTTTGACAAAACCCTTCTTGTCTGTCTCCACTCCGGTATTTTCTACTCTTAATATATCCG
>WVZH01000236.1 GCA_011772595.1 Anaerolineales bacterium | reverse complement strand
CGCCCAGCCAAAGATGGCATCATTGATGATCGCTTGCTTGCATACTCGGAAAAAGAAACGCTAGCCGGAGTGGACACGCTCGCAAAGAGCACATTCCAACACGACAAACGAATCAAGTCACTGGAAGGCGAAATGGAAGTGGAGAAAGCAGCCTTTGCAGTCGCCAACTCCCGCGGGATATCAGCGTCCAGCAAAGGATCCTACATGTACGGCGGCATCTACTGCATTGCAGTCAAGGATGGAAAGCAGAAAACGGGATCCGAATTTTTCGTTTCAAGGGAACTCACAGATTTCAGCGAAATCGGCGTCACCGCGGCTGACCGAGCCGTGAAGATGCTCGAAGCCAAACCACTAGGCATGTCGATTAAGACCACAACGGTGTGGGAGAACCGCTCCATCAGCTACCTCTTAGGCAGCATGCTCAAAACGGCTTCCAATGCACGCAACGTGCAAGAAGGCAAAAGCTACTTCAAAGAACGAATCGGCGAGCAAGTGGCGAGCACCCTCGTCACGATTGCTGATGATGGGCAGTTGCCGGAAGGCCTTTCCACACAACGGATCGACGCGGAAGGCGTGCCCATGCGGACCACNNTTGAAGACCCATCTGTACGACAGCTACGCAGCCCTACGAGAGAACAAAGAGAGCAGCGGCAGCGCGAAACGCGAAGAACCTGAACCGTTCCTTCAAACGCCCACCGTGTCTACGTCGAACCTCGTGGTGACACCGGGTAGCAAGAATCTGGACGAACTGGTCGCCGAAGTTGACAAGGGCATTCTAATCACCGATTTCGTCATGGGAATCGGACACGCCAACACCGTAACCGGTGAGTTCAGCGTCGTAGCCCCTAGCGCTTTCCTCGTCGAAAACGGAGACGTCATTCGCCCGCTTGAACCAGTAACCGTGGCCGGCAACTTCTTCCATGCATTGAAAAACGTCCAGCAGATCGGCCGTGACACCCGCCTCTTGGGAATGGGTAAAATCCCCAGCATCCTCATTGGCGACCTCACCGTGTCAGGATGAATCCTCCAAGTTCCCACACTGCGGAAACCGAAAGACTCATCCCTTCCCCCTTTTTCTCCCCGTTCGAGCTAGACTGCGCCGTCAAGGGCATATCGCGATCTTGATATCCGCTTTCGATGTGGCCAGGATCTTAAACGCCTCGTTCAGCTCGTCGAGCGGCATTTTCCGCGTGATCAACGGCCGAACATCTACGGTCTTCGACGCGATCAGGTTCAACGCTTTCGTGAAATGAGCTGGAGTCGCATGAAACGCGCCGAAGACAGTGGTCTCCCCGTAGTGCAGCTGCTCTGTGCTCACGTGAATTTCCGTGTTCGGCGGGCACCCCCCGAACTCGAGCACGGTTCCCCCCTTCCTCACCATGCGTAAGCCTTGTTCCCACGTGGCGGGGTACCCTATGGCTTCAATCACGAGGTCGGCGCCATACCCCTCGGTCAGCTGCCGGATCTTCACAACCGTGTCCTCGTGCCCAGCATTGATGGTTTCATCCGCGCCCAGCGTACGCGCCAGCGCCAATCGTTCCTCCACCTTGTCGCTGATGATGATTCTCCCCGCTCCCATTCGCTGAGAGGCAATTAAATGGAGCAATCCGATAGGTCCCGCGCCGATTATAGCGACGGTGTCACCCAGTTGGATGTCCGCCTTTTCGAGTCCATGCAGCACACAGGCCAGAGGCTCTGCTAGGGCAGCTTCCTCATAGGCGACGTGGGAAGGGATTTGCTGCGTGTTTAACCTGGCGATGCGCG
>WVZH01000408.1:450-1348 GCA_011772595.1 Anaerolineales bacterium | reverse complement strand
GTTCCCCCAGTCCCTCAAGTGAAAATATTAGGGTGTATCAGGGCGTTGTTGAGGATGTGGAATTCAGCCATGAGCGAGGTTTTTACGATACGCCGTTTTCTCTCACCTTGGCCACCGAAACCAAAGATGCCGTGATATACTATACTCTCGACGGCTCTGAGCCGTATCAAGTTTCTTCACGCGGAGGATACAGCGGTACAATCTACACTCGTCCAATTACCATCAACAAAACCACGTGTTTGCGGGCCAAGGCCGTCAAGCCGGGCTGGGAGTCTTCGGATATAATAACGTGCACCTACATTTTCCTCAACGATGTGATAAGGCAATCTCCCACGGGACAACCGCCCGGTCCGGGATGGCCGAGAGGCAGCGTCAACGGCCAGATTATCAATTACGGCATGGACCCCGACGTGGTTAATAACGCACGATATCGGGGTAAAATTAAAGATTCACTGCTGGCGATACCTACTATCTCACTTGTTACAGACTTGGATAATCTGTTCGATTCGGCCAGTGGTATTTATGTCAATGCTCGGAGAGATGGACGATCGTGGGAGCGGCCTGTCTCGGTGGAGTTGCTCAATCCTGACGGCAGCGAAGGTTTCCATATCAATGCGGGCCTGCGGATCCGCGGGGCATTCAGCCGAAGTGGTGATAATCCCAAGCATGCCTTTCGCCTGTTCTTTCGCAGTGAATACGGAGCGGGAAAGCTGCGGTACCCACTGTTCGACAGCGAGGGAGTGGACGAGTTCGACAAGATCGATCTGCGTACCAGCCAGAACAACTCATGGTCGTTCCAGGGCAGTTCCCAAAACACTCTCATTCGGGATGTCTTCTCCCGCGACGTGCAGCGTGATATGGGCCAGCCGTACACCCGCAGCCGATATTATCATCTTTA
>WVZH01000408.1:0-381 GCA_011772595.1 Anaerolineales bacterium | reverse complement strand
AAGAACGACTCATCGGGCTCGCGTGCCCTGCACGCCACTGACGGTACAATGGATGCATATCGGCGGCTGTACGACGCTGCGGTCGCCGGCTTCGATTCCGACGCGGCCTACTTTGCCGTGCAGGGCCTTCGGCCTGACGGGACGTTAGATCCAAGCGGTGAGAGACTGCTTGACCCTGAGAACCTGATGGACTATATGATCTGCACCTACTATACAGGTGACCCCGATGCGCCGGTGAGTTGCTGGGCCCACTTCTCAAACAACGTGTTCGCTATCTACAATCGCGTCCAGCCCCAGGGATTCACGTGGTACCGGCACGATGCCGAGCACTCCCTGGGGGCCAATGGCGGGGTCAACGAGGGGAGACTCTTGACCGATACT
>WVZH01000330.1:4750-6205 GCA_011772595.1 Anaerolineales bacterium | reverse complement strand
TCACCCCCCGTTCGCCCCCCTCATAGGGGGGCTGCGGTGGACCTCCTCATCCCCCTCACCCCCTCGGCTATGTCTCCCTGGTTGTATTGATAAGATGTGAGGTTGGTATTGTCATTGCTAGCTGTACCTATAAAAACCATCGATCCGCAAGTGTTCTAAATTTCGTTAAGGTACGATCCCCCAGAGCTGAACCGCATGGTTATGAGAGAAAGTTACCAAGATGCGTCCATCAGGTGAAAACGCTGTCCCTGACTTCTCAGGTATCGTCAACCTATTTAGTTCCTCCCAATTCTCCGTGTCCCACACTCTAAGATGACTACTGAAAGAAGCTGTCAGGATGCGTCCTTCAGGTGAGAAGGTCGGCGGCAGGTACCAGAGAGCATCTGCACCGCCAGCGAGAACTTGATTATCCGACCAATCCTCCATGTTAAAGATCTTCAACTCCCCTATATCCCGTTCGCCTCCATCATCGATGATGGCAGCGATGCTGTTGCCATTCGGGGAGAAAGTGAAAAAATGCCAATCATACAACCAGCGTACCTCTCTCAGGGTTTTCAGATCCCAAAGAACGATCGGTGACCGCCAAGTCTCACGGAGCCTCGTGGCCAATAGAAGATCGTCGGGGGAGAAAGTTACTCCTAAGATCTCCGTTTCTGTGGCAATAGCATACTTCTCATCGCCGAGATCAAAATTGAAAAACGTCAGTGTATCCCCCTCACGACCCCCGGTTGTGGAGATGGCCAGGCTGCGCCAATCGTGAGAAAGCGCACCGGGATGTCCATCGTATGTACGAACCCGTTCCCCGCTGATTACATCCCAAAGGATCATGTTATCGTTGCTTTCTTCCCAACCCAACGCGCCTGAGATTAGCCTGCGACCATCCGGGGAGAAAGCCAAGTAATACAGGACCCTCGGATTGACGTGGCCTTTCAGCGTATGCACCAGTTCACCTGTTGTCAGGTCCCAGAGGATGACCGCTCCCTCCCCAAATGTGCCGGTCGCTAACAAGCGTCCATCCGGCGAGAAGGCCACTACGCTGACCCCGGTTACCGCCAAGGTTGTGATACGTTGAAGGTTCGCTGCGTTATCGGGCGTGATGGCAGACATCCCAGCTGGAAGGAAGGGAATCGGTTCAGCAGTTGGCGTCGGCAATGCGGTTGGTTCGATGTCTTCAGCGCGGGTGGAGGTCGGTATGGACGGGATGGAAGTTGAGGTGGATTGAGGCAGGCTGGTGGGAGGATCTGTGGCAAGCTGTGTTTCGGCACCGGTGCAGGATGTCATGAAAGAGGCCAGCCCCACGACTATCGTGATGATGATCGTTGTAGATCTATTTATCATACCCAAGGCCTCCTCGTTTGATGAAGATTCATTAGGAGCGACGGCTCTTCTCGGGAAATGGTACGGTCTTGACGAAGGGCGGTGATCTTCAGGTCATCTGCTGACATTTTAACACCG
>WVZH01000330.1:2615-4634 GCA_011772595.1 Anaerolineales bacterium | reverse complement strand
CCGAGGTAGGTCGCCTGCTCAGCCGCCGTCCCGAACCCCAGGCCGAGCACTATCGGGGTCGTCCAACTGACGACATAAGCGATGCCAGCCAGCGCGAAGATGGCGAACCAGGCCGGGATTGCAGTCAGCCAGCCAGCTAACACGCTGCTCAACAGCCCTGCCAAGGTACCTAAGAGTAGCACCAGCCAGTGACTCTTGCGGTCGCCGAGCATACCCAGCAACGGATTGACGATCACCTGGCCGAAGATCAGCACGCCCGTCAACCAGCCCACCAGGCTGGCACTGGCGCCGAGTTCACCGACCGAATACACGGCGTAGAAGGAAAAAGCCCCCGTCCCTAGTTGGTAGATCATGCGAACAAGCAGGAAACGCTGGAATATCGAATCTCTGGAGAGGATACGCTTGACCTCATCCCATGTGCGCACCTTGATCCCAGATGGCAGCGCTGGGTCGTGCTCTTGTTCGCGCGTCGACGCGATAAACACGTAAGAGAAGGCCATGCTAACGCTGGCCAGGATAAAGCAGAGGGTGAAATCGAAGGGGGAATCGTAGCGCTCAAGAATCTGGCCGGCAACCACGGCGGCCACGCTCGCTAGCAGGTTGACGGCTGAAGACTGTGCGCCGATGAAACCGCCGCGCCAGGAAACTGGGATGATCTTGCCGATCAACGACTGCCACACAGTGGCAGCCCAGCCTCCCCCAAAACCCTGCCAGATCAGCAGCGCGAAGATCAGTAGCAGCGCGGTCGTGCGCTCGAGGTCCGGCAGAAACCAGGCTACCAGGGCCAAACCGAGGAAGGGCAGGCGCTCGTGAATCGTCATCGTCAGCACCATCGGCTTGAAGCGCGACAGGCGCCGCACGCGACCGGCAGTCAGAAGCTGCGGGAGCTGCCAGCCGACGTAATGGATAGCCGGGATCAAGCCGATCAAGATGGGCGAGTCCGTCAATTGGCTGACGAAAAGCGGGATGATGGTGATAAAGGAGGCGAAGCCGAGTGCGGAACCGAAGAAAGCTCCGTCAAGGATATTGACGACGGCGTTGAAGCGCACGTCGGGGGGTGGGCTGCTGCTTTGCGGGTTCGGATCGGTCATGGTTGGAGAGCCCGCCAGCGTGGTCGTCGTTGGCCTGCTCGGGGTAATTATAAATCACATGGGAGGTCGCCCCGCTATCGGTGACAATCGCATTCAGCCGTCAGCCTCTCACTCGAAACGCAGCGTTCGAGCCAGGTGGTATGTTCCCAGCATGAAACATGCTGGAGAGCCTGATTAGATTGATAATCAGATTCTTCTTAACATCGAAATCAGCAGCCAANNAGCCGCTCCATTTGTGGTTAGGCAGCCGAATACCTTTCTCACATCGATTTAGACCGAAGGACGACGGTAAACGTGGACGTGCCAAAGCAAAGTTTCATGGGTGTAACAGCGTTCCAACCCTGCGTTACGGATCATTGTGTCAACCGCCTCCGTCGCGTGCATGAATGCCCGAAACTGGCTTCGCCTTACCCGGTGATAGAGGTTTTCGAGCCATGTGAGTAGCCTCAGCAACCAATGATCAGGCGGATAGACAACGCCATAGAACTTCAACGCGCGTTCAGCCGAAAGTCCGACTAATTTCTCCATATCGTCATAACAACAAATTACCCGATCAAGCGTGACGACGTCGGCTTCAGGTAATTTACCTGCCAGTTCTACAAAATCGCCATGGTGTTGTCTGAGGCGGTCCATGTGCCCCTGGCGCCTGGCCTCTTCCTGAGCAGCTTCAAGGTAGGAACGGGAAGCATCGACGCTTATCGCTTCTTTTGCACCAGCTTTCAATAATTCGTGCTGCAGGACGCCCACCCCACCGCCGATGTCTAGCAGAGTCATACCCTCCACACCTTCGCTCTTTAAAGCATCCAGCAAGAGCCTCGTTGTCTTGACTGCACCTTTCTTCCGATAGTGCTCGAGCTCCATCGCGGCCATTCGCGGCCCCATATACTCTTCAATTCCAGCTACTTGGCAACATTCCATTTTATTCTCC
>WVZH01000330.1:0-2602 GCA_011772595.1 Anaerolineales bacterium | reverse complement strand
TGCGCACACCAATGTTTGGTTCGCTATCAATAGTGTATTGTGTATATGTATAATTGAGACCTGTATACTCTACTATACGTCAGGCAATTCTGCAAGCCATAAGCTCAGGTCACCAAACTCTATATCGTTGACCCATCCAGAATTATCGACCCAGTAATACACGTTGCGGGGTCGGTCTGGGTTCAATCCGCGGGCCAGCGAACGATAGTACGCCACGTACTGAACCACGGGCATCTAGAACACACCTCGGGCGAGCTCACTAAGACCTGAGGTAATCTCAAGCAGGCAATCCGCTTGAATATGATTACGTACTCGTGAGACTGTTTTCAGATTCGTAGACGATTGCAAAAGCCATTGGCCGCCCACGAATAAAGCAGAATTCTCAATTCGAAAGTTTGGATGGGCAGACTAAATGCACTGGATTGTGGCCCATCCTGCTAGGCCATTGTGGTAGCGGCCACTTACATTTGGCATCTTGATTGAAGGAATCCTAAGCTCAGAATTGCCAAATTTAGGATGATGCACCACCTGCTTGACGAAATGCCTTCGAGAAGTCTTGAACCTCACCTTGAAAATCTGTATACTGGGCATAGATCAATGCACTGCGGTTATGCTGCAAAGTTGCAGGGGCTAAAATCAATCTAGCGCTCACAGAAGCCACTGACTTATGTTGGTGGCGTTTTTTTTACAACACCCCCCATATTGAACATTCATAATCCATAGGAAGAAAGCCAATCCCTGAATCGAGGTTAATCTGATGAAGATACACCTTATCACACCTGGTTGGTACAAGAACCCTCTTCCCTTTAGAAAGAAATTATTTCCTCCGCTTGGTCTCATGACCCTCGCGGCGTATACGCCAGAAGATGGGGAGTTACGAATCATTGATGAACAGATTGATGGGATCGATTTCGATGATGTCCCTGATCTGGTTGGTATTACAACGTTAACGGCGACAGCCTGGCGTGCCTATGAGATTGCGGAAAGATACCGCTCCCTGGGGTCCAAGGTGGTGTTAGGTGGTATTCATGCATCGGCAGTACCTGAAGAAGCCCTGGAACACGCAGATTCAGTCGTGATTGGGGAAGCTGAGGCAATTTGGCCACAAGTGATTTCTGATTTTCAGGTGGGTAGATTAGAACCGCTCTACCAACAGAAAAATTTCATTGACTACAAGCGACCACGCCTACCTAGGAGGGATTTAATCAACCCAAAGGGATATTGGTTCCCCAATACCATACAGACTGCGCGTGGCTGCCCACATAACTGCAGTTTTTGCTCCGTGACGGCTTTTAACGGTCGCCGGCCTAGAATGCGGGACATTGAAAGCATTCTGGCTGAAGTGGAGATTCTTCCAGAATATAAGCTTGCACGGAGGAAAGTCGTTGTATTTGTTGATGACAACATTGCCGCCATCCCTCGCCGCGCAAAAGACCTCTTCAAGGCTTTGATTCCAATGAATATTATTTGGGGAGGCCAAGCGTGCATTACCTTCGCTAAAGATGAGGAACTCGTAGATTTGGCCGCGCAGAGCGGTTGCCGATTTCTTCTAATCGGCCTGGAGTCTGTATCACCCAAGGTGCTTGTCGAAGTTGGCAAACGCCAAAACAAAGTGGACCAATATGTGGAAGCCCTGCAGGTGTTTAAAAAATATGGGATCCATGTGCTGGCCACTTTTGTATTTGGATTCGACGCCGAAGAGGATGCAGTTTTCACAGATACCCTTGAGTTTGCCATTCGAAACAAGCTGTCANNCGAGAACCGCCTAACATCCGGGTTCTGGCTCAAACCCTCTTGGGATAACAACGTCATCTTTAAATCGAAAAACATCAATGCGGAGAGACTTACTAGAGAAACCTACCGAGCGCAGAAAAGTTTCTACTCTTTCCAATCCATGTTCCGACGTATCACGATAGACCGGTATTTGAATTTGTGGCTCACGTCCAATCTCATTTATCGCTATGCGGTCGGGGCTAGCCGATAACTTCTTTCGAAGTTTCTAGAGCTTGAATCCAGGCTATCGTTATCAGGTCTTGTAACCTGGATCTATTGAGTTTGAATGGGCTACATCCTAACGACCAAANNTTCCCAACCCTACCTCGGGGTTGCGTGCAAGGAGGGATGAGGACCCTTTGGATTTGACTTGTGCGACGGGTTGCTGCATGAATTGCCCCGATTGCTCAATTACTTTCTCGTCGTGAATAATATCAACCTCAACGATCATCCCACTTCATAAATCATAGGATTCAACAATTTGCATTGGCGGAAACCCATCTGAACCTCATCGATTTCGAAATCGGAAGATGTCATCACCAACTTTCAGCTTTCCATTGGTCTGAAAATCAGAAGTAGGATTTCATCAAAGATCGTCTGAATTCGTTTTGAGAATACCAGTTCCCACTTGAAAATAGGCATCACAGCTTGAGGGGAAACTCAAAGAGGAAATTACCTGGGCGTGTCCACATGGATGTGAACCCCGGGGTCTAATCCGATACCGTGGTCCATACAGCACCTTGTAATGGTGATCCTTTTGGGTCACGGTTGTGATTACAGACTCTCTCTGCTTCTATTTTTCAGCCACAATTTGGTACCAGGGAATGGA
>WVZH01000453.1:330-1370 GCA_011772595.1 Anaerolineales bacterium | reverse complement strand
CGTGGCCTTTGCGCCCACGATTCAGTCACTTGGTGGCTTGACTTACCTGTCTTCTTTTTCTCGGGATTGTCCTATGGGCTTGGGTTATTCTTACGCGGACGTGATTGCGGGCCTCTACGGTGCGTTGGCGGTTTTGGCCGCTTTGGAATATCGGAACAGGACGGATCAAGGTCAACACATCGATCTCTCGGAATATGAAGCGATATGCACACTGATTGGGCCTACCCTGCTCGACGTGTTTGCCAATAGCAGAGACATTTTGCCTCAGGGGAATAGGTCTCCCTATCTACCAGTTGCACCGTACGGCTGCTACAAATGCCGTGGCGGGGACAGGTGGTGTGTCATTGCGGTTTTCGATGACGACGAATGGAAAGCTCTGTGCAGGGCCATGGGCAGTCCTCGCTGGGTCGAAGAGAAGCGCTTCTCCACGATATTAGATAGGAAGAAACACGTCGAAGAACTCGACGAACTACTCGAAAAATGGACAGCCAAGCGGACTGCCGAAGACGTTGTGGAGATTCTTCAAAAGGCAGGGGTGCCGGCCGGAATCGTCCAGAATGCCCAAGACCTGGCCAATGACCCCCACCTTTCAGCGCGGCGGGCTTTCGTACATTTGGAACACCCGGCCCTGGGAGATACCGTCACAGACGCTTACCCGATGAAACTGGACGATTCCCAGAGAGACAATTGGAAGGCTGCTCCATCACTGGGGGAGGATAACGCATACGTTTGTAAGGAATTGCTGGGCTTAACAGAGGCCGAATTCTCTTCGTACGTAGAGGAAGGGATTATTGGTTAGCTCGTCTTATCCCACAGCACTTCGCCATCGAAAATCGTCATTTCCACCTCCAGGTCCTTTATCTCGTCCAATGGAAGGCGGGTCGGATTGCCGTTCAGAACCACGAGGTCAGCCAACTTACCGGGAGTGATGGATCCCTTGATCCCCTCCTCAAAGCTCGTTCGCGCGGCATAGTCGGTGTACATTCTCAGGGCCTCCATCGGCGTGACGCCCTCTTTTGCAGCGACAGCCGCTCCGGCTT
>WVZH01000453.1:0-125 GCA_011772595.1 Anaerolineales bacterium | reverse complement strand
GAGCAGTGTTCGATGCGGTGTCTATGGTCTGGTCTCGGAAACCTCTTTATTGCATACTCTATCGCAGAACAAGCAGATTCGACAGCTCTCTCTTCAATGGCATGCACTGCGACCTGCAGTCCTGA
>WVZH01000546.1:1750-2166 GCA_011772595.1 Anaerolineales bacterium | reverse complement strand
TTGGTTTCCTTCCTGAATTCCGCCAGCCTCTGCTCGCTCGTGGCCTCGACGCCGACGTATATGAAGAGTATGCCTGCTTCGCGGTAGCGGTGGAGGATGTCCCGGTCGCGCAGGATATCCGAAACGCACGTCTCGAGGAGAATGTGGGCGCCCAGTTTCCTCTCGATGAGGAGCTCGAGGATCTTTTCCCACCGCTCTCGGGAGTACGTCGGGTACTCGTCCGCGATGAAAAAGACGTTTATCCCATACGTTGTGGCGAGGTGCTCCATTTCCGCTACGAACTTGTGAGGATCGCGCTGCCGGTACGAGCTTTGCCAGAACTTGTGCTGCGAGCAGAAGGCGCAGGAGTGGATGCAGCCGCGGGACGAGCTCACGATCGCGACGGTGGAGTTATCGATGAAATAGAGGGGGTAGTC
>WVZH01000546.1:0-1559 GCA_011772595.1 Anaerolineales bacterium | reverse complement strand
CGTAGCAGAAGGTGGGGTGAACGCCGCCCAAAAAGGTGGTGACCTCGGGGAGTTCTTCCTTTGCAATCTTCAATACCCCAGTTGCATCGTTTATCGTGGCCGTTATTGCCGTGACGCCGACAAAATCGGGTGCGGAGGAGCGGATGTGCTGCCGGATCAGGTCGAAGTCGTGGAACTTCGACATGGCGTCGTAGATCTCGACCTCGAAGCCGGCCCTTTCGAGCTCACCGGCGATATAGGTGAAGCCCAGGTTGGGCCACCGGCCCGCCGATTCCACCACACCGCAGTGGTACGGCGGTGTGACGAGCATGACTCTATTCGGCTTTTTCATCGCGCCCCTTTATCAAAAGCTTGCGTGCCCTCATGTAGTAAACGAGCCCCAGCACGACAAGTCCCGTGAAGATGACGTGCTTGACGACGAGGAGCGTTACCTGGCTCTGGCCTGCGGCCGCGTTCCATTCGTAACTCCCATACGCAAAGGCACGAATGACCCCGAAAAGGACGACTCCGGCAAGGCTCAGCTTCACCATGAGTGAGAGGGTCTTCACCACGCCGATCATACCTGTTCCGGGGTGAGAGCCCTGACGTCTCTTTCGCAAAATGGACCACAGGAGCACCGTCCCGACAAGCCAGCCGGCCGCGCTCAGGTCGTGCAGGAAGTTGTTCAGCAGTACGAGTATGCCCAAGGAAGATCTACCTCCCGATTGTCTGCTCCTTTCGTTTCCCCCTCAACCCTCCCGGCACCCCGTTCATGGCCCCGGGTGGACAGAGGGCGAAAACCACTCCACCCCCCAGAAGGAGATCGCCACGACGAGCAACCCGAGGACTGTCAGCCACGCGGCGCGCCTCATTCTCCACCCCAGGAAGGAGCGGGCATGGAGGTAAAACGCGTACACGAGAAAGGCTACCAGTGACCACGTCTCCAGCGCGTCCCAGCTCCAGTAGTGACCCCAGAGCTTCTTGGCCCAGAGAGCACCCGAAACGAGCATCACCGCGTGGTTGATGAAGCCGAGGACGATGAAGCGGTAGCTCGCGAGATCCAAGGCCTCGGACTCGGGGGCCTTGATAATCGGGTTCCAGGAGGGGAACCCCTCCTTCAGCAGGAGGAGCACGGCCGCACCCGTGGAAATCACATAGCACCCGAAGGCGAGCCAGGCAAAGATGACGTGCACGGCGAGCCACGGGCTCTGGTAAGCGGGGCCCATGGGCACCGGCTCGCCTCTGGACATGAATCCGTATCCGAGGACCAAGAATACTATGGGAGTCACCACGAGGCCTACGGAGCGCTCCGCCCTGCGCACCTTCTCGAATGCGAGAAAGATCAAGACCGTGAACCACGTGCCCGTGAGGTTGAGCTCATAGGTATCGGTTACGGGTGGGTGTCCTCCCGCCACCCAGCGGACGATCGCCGTGGCCGTGTGGAAACCCAGCCCCATCCAGAGGATCCAGACGGCGTACGTTACGCCCCGCGCCTTTCCGGCCATGAACCCGAAGAGGTGGAGGCAGAAAGCGCCCACATAGGCGAAAACCGTAACCCAGAAGAGGATGATCTCGGCCTG
>WVZH01000515.1 GCA_011772595.1 Anaerolineales bacterium | reverse complement strand
TCTTTAAAAGGAACCCTCTTTATTGCTTTAGCATAACCTTCAACAGAAAAATCGGGGTGTTGCTCGAGTAGTTTTTGGGCCTCAGCTCGGGCCTCCTCCTCCCGCCCCAACTCCATATAACTGGTAATCAAGAATTGCCACAAGATGCGGGCCATAGCGCCGTGTTGTTGCCGTTTAAGGAATTTCTCACACTCAGTTATTGCCTCCTCATACCGCCCCGTAAAGTAATTGGCATAGACACTAACGCGCAGGAAATAAAGGGGGGGATGAGGTGTGAGGCGCATCGCTTTCCTAATCAGCACTAAGCCTTCCTCAGGCCTCCCCGCAAAGATCATCCTTAACGCCAATCCCTCAATCGCGGTGGCATTATTGGGCTCTGCCTCCACAGCCCGTTCACTCGCGGCGATGGCCTGCTCGTAAAGCTCTTTGCGCACATAAATTTGGCTCATGAGGGCGTGAGCCAGATAAACGGTGTCATCGATAGCCAGGGCCCGGTTTGCCAGTTCCTCGGCCTGCCGGAATGACTCGGCGGCATCCTTCGCCCATCCATAATCGACATCAAACATGTGCGTCCACCCCAAAAACGCGATTGCCCGTGCGAACTTCGGATCCAGCTCGATAGCTTTTGTGAGCAACTCCCGGGCCCTGAGATTTGACTCCTTCTCAAAACGCATGAAAAGCTTGTCTGCTTCATAGTAGAGGTCAAGGGCCTCATGGCTTTCGGTCATACGAGTCCACCCGCGTGCTTGCTCGCCCCAGCTAATCTTCACCGCCATTTCGGTGACTACTTTCCGGGTAATTTCATCCTGCACGTCGAATACGTCCTTCAGCTCCCGGTCGTAGCTTTCAGCCCACAAGTGTTTTCCCTTGACGGCGTCGATGAGCTGGACGTTAAGCCTGATCCGGTCTCCCGCCTTTTGGACGCTGCCCTCTAGCACATAACGCACCCCCAAGTCCTCAGCTACCTGCTGCACTTTCACCTTTTTTCCCTTGTAGGCAAACGATGAGGCTCTGTGTATTACGAACATATTCGGGATCTTATAAAGCCCCGTGATGATGCTAATGGTCAGACCGTCGCTAAAGTATTCCTGCGCCGGGTCGCCGCTCAGGTTCTCGAAGGGCATCACCGCGATGGATGGCTCATCAGGCAACGGGAACGCCATTTTCTCCACTGATGCAACCCCCATNNATCCCCACCGCAATGGCCAATATCAAGACGGCAACTGCTCCAGCGAAAATCGCCTTGCGCCTCACTGGCCAGGCTTTTTCCTCTTCGCGAACCTCGGCCACCGTCACCCTCGGCTCCATCAATACCCGATAGGCTCCCACCGGCTTGGGAATGTTCTTGACCGTCTGTTCGCCCAGATACTCATACCCAAGAGGCAGCTTGGTCTCGATGTGATCGAAGGCCGTCTTGGAGATGCAGATGCCCCCGGGGTCTGCCAAAGCCTCCAGCCTGGCCGCGATGTTCACTCCGTCGCCATAGATCCGATCTTCTTCCTCAATTACATCTCCAAGGTTGATGCCGATGCGAAACTCCATCCTGCGGTCTTCAGGTAGCTCGGCGTTCCGAGTCTGTAACTCCTTCTGCACGGCCACTGCACACTGGACGCCATCGACGACGCTCGTGAACTCAGCAA
>WVZH01000315.1 GCA_011772595.1 Anaerolineales bacterium | reverse complement strand
CGTTCGGATGGTCGCTGATGACCTCGTTTAGATCATAGAGCGCGCCATCATCGGCCAAACACGCCGCACATACCCGGCCGTCATGCGCACAAAGCCGCTTTTGGCCCATGACCACGCCCGAATGCTCGTATTGCGCTCTGGACGTTTCCCGATATGGCCGCAATCCCTCAGTGCGCGCTATCACAAGCGCTTTGTTGAGCCCACCTGCAAGATCATCTCTCATTCGTCTAGCTACCACACGGGGGTTTTCTCCAAGCGCTGTGCCCCTCACCAGAGAGCCCACCAAGCGCTGCCACACATCCTGGTCCTCCGTGACCATGCGCCGCCGCAGTAGATCCCCCAGTGGCTTACCATCCCCCGCAATGCCTACGATGTTCTGCACAGCCTCGAAGGGCAAGCGGTCAAAGTAAGCGCCCACACCGCGCCAATAGCTCAATTGGATCGCCTGTTGGCTGTGGTCAAGCCCTAATCGGGCAGAGTCCGCTTGGTAATCTGTCAAAGCGCCATCTGCCCACTGCGCGTATTGCCCGAATTGATCCCGCGTTTGGGCTCTGAGGCGTTTGTAGCGTTCCATTTGGTAAAGTGCTGNNGCATACTGCCCGAATTGATCGCGCGTTTGGGCTCTCAGGCGTTTGTAGCGCTCCAATTTGTAAAGTGCTGATTGCGTAACCGCTAGGTTGTTTCGTTTGCGCTCCTCAAAGTCAGTGGCTAGATTCTCGATCAAGTCGCTCAAGGTGGCCTCAACCCGTAACCACTGGGTAGCCATCTGGCGCATTTGGGCATCTTCCCGCGCCAAAAGTCCGCTTTGAATTCGCGCATGGCTACCACCACGGCAGGCTCGGGCACTAGCTACCTCTGCCTGCACGCCTGCGAATGGCCGAATCGATCGCTGCCTCAAAGCGCCCACCTTGCTCCTTGCAATGCGCTTTGGCTTGTTTCTCTGTCCAATCATCCGTTGGGTATCTGAAAGCCTGCGTTGTCGTGGTTGTTTTGCCTTTCAATCGCCCGATGATGATCCTGAGTTTCCCCTGTGCAATGCGCCGAAAGCTCTTTGCTTGGAAATCCCCCGGTGATCTAATCCGACAGGCGTGTTCGTTTGGATATGGCATCTTTCACCTTTACCTAAGCTCGTTTTGCATAAGTTGATTACGTAACCGCCCGGGTGATCACGCTCTTGATTTGGAATGTGCTGATTGTCAAAACGCTCACCGTCCCTGCGCTTGTAACCATCTTCACATCATAAAGCCCATGCTGATCGCTCAACCCGGTTACACTCTCATCCACT
>WVZH01000464.1 GCA_011772595.1 Anaerolineales bacterium | reverse complement strand
CGCGGGAAAACCGAAAAACGGGTCTGACCCTCGGCCGTTGCGCTTTTTTGTACTTGACACTTCCAAATTTCAGTTGCGCTCGGCGTTTTCGTGGTATTCAGGCGACTTGGCAGGGCGCGTCCGACAACTTGCGCAGCAACTCGGCTCGGCCTCGCTTGGACTCTATCCGCTGGCTGATGTAGTCAAGGTTGAAGCGCTGCAGGGCAGCTTCCAGACTTCTTAACCGATCCGTGGTACGCCAGTGCGATTCGGGGTCTCCTTTTTTGGGTAAGGCACCTTTCTTGTGGAGATCATTCAGCCGCTGCTTCTCCAGGAACAGGAAGCCCATCAGCAACAGATCGATGTACCGCTCGACGGCTTCGAACTTCATCAGCACGTAACAGCCAAGCTGCATGCGGCTCTTGAGCTCTCTGAAAAAAATCTCAATTTGCCACCTGATCTCATACCACTGGATCACTTCCCGGACCGTGGCGTCCGGATCGGTGCATGCCAACACCTTGCCGTGCCAACGGCTGGGTTTCTTGTGATCCTTCTTGCGGCGCTTGGCGAGCTTGCGACGGTAGTCTCTCCAGTCACTGGACTCATCGGGAAGAAGTTCGATTTTGGGGTTTTCTTTATACGACGCCACGATCAGACAGTTCCCCAGTTTGGAAACCGCCAAGCAGCGCGCAGCAACGACGTATCGTCGAAAGGTTTTCTTAACTCGAAGGTTATCGACATGGCGTCGGCGAAAGAAGACGAAGTCTTCGTTCTCTACTTCAAGCTCTAAGGTCTCGAATTCTTCATCCTCCCATTCCAGGGTGGAAGCAACCACCGGCGCGCCCGCTTGAGCGGGTGCGTAAGGGGCATCCTTGGTCGCCAGGTTCCGATTCGGATCGATCGGAAAAACCTCGCGAAAACCGCGGTTTCGGCACTCGCGGTGGATCATGTCGGCATCAAAAGCGCTGTCGTAGACAACGGTCACATCAGCGTCATCCGGAACGGGCGCATCATGAATCATGAGTCGCGCCAGCTGCGTCTGGGTACGATATTGTTTGTTTTTCGCTTTGCAATACTCCTTTGTGTAATAGCTGCGGCGGGGTAGTGGAATACGCATGCCACTTTCAGTGATCATCAACCCCATCACGAAAACATGATGGCGTGTGTTCCGTCGACGCGGGTCCTTGCGCTTGGACAACGTCAGCAGGTTTTCCATCTTTTGGCCAACCGAAGAATGGAGGGTGCTGTCGATGATTATCATGAACTTCCGCCGGCGGTCTTTGACCAGCGGCCGTTCGAAACGATCGGTTTCCGACATCACACAAGACACAGATCGTTGATACCAGTCACGCGTCGTCCAGGCAGGATTGACCAGCCGTCGAGATATCGTGGCGACATGCACCCGATGTCCCAGCACCATCCCGGCAATCGTCTTCAGCCGGCGGTAGTGGGGAGCCAGCAAGAAGGCCAGCACCATGGGAGCCAAGGCATTACGAACGGGCTTAGAAGCGTCATTACAAACGGAGCGAAAAAAGCGATTGACATCGGACGGAATTCCCAATAGCATCCTTGCTACTCCTTAGCAAAACAGCCTTCCTGGCTGCGGTTCCATGTGAAAATTACAACGCTGGAACGCTAGGGAGTTTTTTTGTGCGCGCCCACTCCAAATCTTATGCTACTGAGCCCTGTGCAGACAATGTCTTGCTGGCAGATTGAACTTGATTGGTAATTGGGTTCCGCGGACAGAGCCTTTCAATAGTTGTTGGTTGGTGGGTACGGCCTGCACTCCCCGGCAGACGGCTTGGGTAATTTCGTCGACCGATTGAGGACATCCGTTGGCCAAGGGATCCGACCGCTTCAGCCAACTCCAGAGGTATTCGACCGGATTGAGTTCCGGGGCGTATGCGGGGAGATACTCCTGATGAAGTCGCTTGCACCCGGCCAGGTATCGCTGAACCCGCCCACCGCAGTGGGCGGTGAGACGATCCCAAAGGAGCACGACGTGCCCCCGCAGTTGGCTTCGCATGGCTTGCAAGAATGCCAGCACATGATCCTGCGTGATGGACTGATCGGGATACAACTGCATCAGCAGGTTCAGCCGACGTCGTCGCGGCGAGATCGTGATCGCTCCGGCGGCCGCCACACTTTGGTAGCTCCGGGTACGGGGCGAAATGGTCGGAGTTTCTCCCACCGGAGCCCAACTCCGTTGCACCAGCGGGCTCATCAAGAAGCCGACTTCGTCGACGAAAACGAGGTGTGCGTCGAGCCGAGAAGCTTTTTTTTGATCCGCGGCCAATCGCGAGCGATCCAGTCGGCGATCGCGTCTTCGTCGCGCTGGCTGGATCGCACGCGCGGCTTCTGCGGGCTGAATCCGAGCGTCCGCAAGAAGCGGGGAATGTGATCGACGTGGTACTGTACGCCGTACTGCTGTGCGATCAGCCGCCGGATACGCGGGCAAGTCCAGAGATCCGTCGCGAAACCTTGCGACTTGGCGCCTTGCCCAAGGCGACGGCGAAGGTCCTCTCGCTGCTTGTCGCTCAAACGACAAGCTGCCCCGGGATGGGGTTTGGCGGCCAGCCCCTCGTCCCCGCTGGCCCGGTATGCTTGCACCCAACGGTCCACGCTCCGTCGCGATGCACCTACCCTGCCGGCAACTTCCCCGGGAGACATTTCGTCTTCCATGACCATGCGGACAGCACGACGGCGTCGCGCTTCCAACTGTTCGGCACTTCCATGTGTTCTCATAAACCGCCAAATACACGATCCAAGCCCTTCAAGACAATAGCAATACTGGGGTCAGTAGCAGAGCGCCGGGGCTCGTTTGAAGCCCTCTCCGCCTCG
>WVZH01000020.1:1470-1755 GCA_011772595.1 Anaerolineales bacterium | reverse complement strand
CAGGTCTGGCCCTTTCCGAAGGAGGAAGTGGAGGAAATCCTGGGAGGGGCGAAACGGGCGATAGGAGTGGAGCAGAACTACAGCGCGCAATTAGCTGGTCTGATTCGGCAGGAGACGGGGATTCAGCTCAAGGAGAATATCCTCAAATACGACGGGCGGCCCTTTTCGCCCAATTACATCCTGACTTGCTTGAAGGAGGAACGTTTCAATGCTCAAACCATCTGACTATACGGTCTACCAGAAACCGACTTGGTGCCCGGGCTCGCCGGGGTGCGGTAATTTCTT
>WVZH01000020.1:0-1453 GCA_011772595.1 Anaerolineales bacterium | reverse complement strand
CAGGTCTTGATCTCATCCGGAATTGGCTGTGGCAGCAAGTTGCCTGACTACACAAAAATCAATGGGTTCATGGGAATACATGGCCGGCCTTTGGCCGTCGCTTCGGGATTCGAGCTTGCCAACGACGAACTGATTGTCATCGCCATCACCGGCGATGGCGATGGTTACTCCATTGGAGGAAACCACTTCATTCACGCTATGCGTCGCAATCCCAATATCACCCACATCGCCCAGAACAATCAGGTCTACGCCCTCACCAAGGGACAATACTCGCCGACTTCGGAGAAGGGGTACAAGACCAAAACGTCTCCTTATGGGGCAGTTGAACCTCCGGTCAATCCCCTGGCCCTGGCTCTAGCCTCAGATGCCAGCTTCGTCTCCCGTACGTTTGCAGGCAACAAGCAGCATATGGCGAGGATCTTCAAAGAAGCGATCAAACATCGAGGCTATGCCCTGGTTGATGTCCTCCAGCCCTGCATCATCTTCAACCGGCTAAATACCTACGATTGGTATAAGGCTCGGGTCTTTGATGTGGAAGAGGAAGGACATGATCGACGGGATCGATCCGCCGCCTGGGAACTGGCTCAGATGTGGGGCGATCGGATCCCCATGGGGGTGCTATACCAGGACGAGCGTCCCATCTACGAAGATCAAGAAGTGGCTCTCTCGAACGGACCTCTGGTGAAACGAGAGCTTGAAGCCTTGACCCCAGAGCAAGTGGAGAGGTTGAAAGCAAAGTTCCTCTAACTATTATTCGAGGTAAGGAGAAAAAAATGGGTAACATAATCCGATCGATCAATCAACTGACGGCTGAACAACTGTCAGTTGCCGGAGGCAAAGGTGGATCGCTGGCCCGGCTCTATCAAGCGGGCTTTCCGGTGCCGGATGGCTTTGTCATCCCGGCCTCAGCTTTTGTCAATGGGCACCTGAAACCAGAAGCGTGGGCTGAGGTGCAGGCACATCTGGCGCGCATGCGCACACGGAGTCACGATGTCGCTTTTGCTGTGCGCTCATCTGCGATGAGTGAAGATTCAGCTCAGGCTTCCTTTGCGGGCAAGTTCGAGACAGTGCTGAACGTATACACCGACGAGGAGGTGCGCAGAGCCATTCACACGGTATACGGCTCACGGCAAAGTGAGCGCGTGCAGGCCTACAGCCGGTTCAAAGGCATGGAGCCCACACATGAGGTCGCCGTCGTCATCCAGGAGCTGGTGCGCGCGGAGATTTCCGGTGTGCTGTTCACCGCCGACCCGGTCACTGGCCAGCGCGATCAGGCCATGATCAGCGCGGCCTGGGGCCTGGGTGAAGCCATCGTGGGCGGACTGGTGACGCCGGACACGCTCATCGTGGAAAAAGCGACCGGCCGCGTGCTCACACGTGAGACGGCTGACAAGCAGGTGATGACGGTGCTCCTTGGGAACGGCACGGGATTGCAGCCTGTCCCTGAGAAGAT
>WVZH01000558.1:510-4556 GCA_011772595.1 Anaerolineales bacterium | reverse complement strand
GATCCGGGAGATCCCCATCGCCATCCAGGACCGCTCGTTCAACGCCGACGGCTCGCTCTTCTACCCGGACAACCGGGCCTTCTTCGAGGGCATCGATCCAAACAACCTGAAGATCCCCTTCATCGGTGATCCTGCAGGTCGCCCGTCTGATATCTCGCCCATCTGGAACCCGGAGGCCTTCTTCAACACCATGGTGGTCAACGGCACCACCTGGCCGTTTCTGAACGTGGCCCAGGCCAAGTATCGTTTCCGGCTCCTCAACGGCTGTAACTCCCGGTTCCTGAACCTGTCCATGTTCGTGGTCGACCCGGCTACCAACCAGATAATACCTACTGCGGAGATCCCTTTTTACCAGATCGGCGCCGAGCAGAGCTTGCTGCCGGCAGTGGTCGAGGTCAGAACTGGATTTAAAAACGGGGCTGTGCCAGCCAACGGCCTGCAAGAGGCCCTGCTGATGGGACTCGCCGAGCGGGCCGACGTAATCGTGGACTTCGGGGGTCTACCGCCCGGAACGCGGGTGCGCATGATCAACACCGCGCCCGATGCGCCTTTCGGGGGCTTCCCGGACATTCCAGCCGATCCCGCCACCAGCGGCCAGGTGATGGAGTTCGTGGTTGACAACACCCTCAACGGTGCCAGCCCGACCGACCCTAATGGACTAGGTCCAGACGCCACCGACCCGTCGTTGCTGGTCTTCGACCCGAACCCGGGCGGCACGCCTCCACTTGGGGGTTCCAGTGTTACGCGTGATTTGGCGCTGCTTGAAGAGGAGTCCACGCTGGTCTGCGTCAATGTGAAGCCCAACGGCAGCGTTAGCTACGACAAACAGGCGACGCCCGATCTGGCCAACCCCGGAACCTGCATCGATAAGAAGGGTCGCTTGCGAAAGTCGATACCCTTCGCGCCCAAGGCAGCGGTGCTTGGCAATAACGGAAGCACGGGCGGTACCGTCACGCTCTGGTCCGATCCCATCGTGACCAACCCGAACCTTAATGCGACCGAGACATGGGAGCTTTGGAACTGGTCTGCGGATGCCCACCCCATCCACCTGCACCTGGTAAAGTTTGAGGTGACGCGACGCGGGGTAATCGTACTAGGCAGTATTGACTACAGGGCCCCGGAACTCACCGAAGCGGGTTGGAAGGATACGGTTATCGCCTACCCCGGTGAAGTAACAGAGCTCAAGGCCAAGTTCGACATCGCCGGCCTGTACGTCTGGCACTGCCACATCGTCGAGCACGAGGACAACGAGATGATGGTGCCTTATGTGGTTGGCACACCGGTGACTGACTTCCCTGACCCCAATGGAACAATCGGCGGACTTTTTTAGCCCGCAGACTGAAACTTGCGACCAATAAACAAGTACTATTTCGGTTAGATCGCAACCATTCAAGGGCCGCCTGCAGGCGGCCCTTGTTTGCTATTTTGATTCACTATTTGTATGAAAATCGAGTACAGTGAGCAGTTCAAGATTTCAAGACTATTGTTAGTAGAGAGGATAGTTTGATGAAAAAGGTGGTGTTTGCTTTTGTTATTTGGGCAATATTCTATGGCGCCATTTTTGCCGGTGAGCCGGTCCGACTGAAAGGCGAAAACGACCGGGTCAATTACAGCTACGGGTTTCAGATCGGCGACAATCTCAGGCAAAAAGGGGTGGCCGTCGATACGGAAATACTGATGAAGGGGATCCAGGACGCGCTTACGGGAGCGCAGCCCCTGATGACCCAGGAGGAAATCCATAAGACCCTGTTAGAGTTCAACAGACGGAAAGCTGAAGCGCGGCGCGCCCAGAAGCAACAACAGAAGGAACAATACCGCGGGGAGGGCCGGGAATTCCTGGCCGCGAATGCAAAAAAACCGGGGATCGTCACCCTGCCCAGCGGCCTCCAGTACAGAGTGATCCGGGAAGGCACGGGCAAAAGCCCGGGCCCGCGCGACTCGGTAACGGTCAACTACCGCGGCACCCTGATCAACGGCCAGGAGTTCGATAGCTCCTATCGCGACAACAAGCCGGCGACCTTTCGGGTGGACGGCGTAATCAAAGGCTGGACCGAGGCCCTGCAGCTGATGAAGGAGGGCGCCAACTGGCAGCTCTTCATCCCGGCGGACCTGGCCTACGGCGAGCGCGGGCCCCTGGCTGACAAGACCCTCATCTTCGACGTGGAGCTGATCTCGGTCAACTGAGCCCATGGCCTCCCCTGGCGGGGGGCCAGTTAAAAGGCCTCTCCAGGTGAGGGGTTAACACTAGTAAACAGGTTCTTGTGAGGATAGACTATGAAGCACCGAACCGTTTATAACCTTCTCTTGCCTGCCCTGGTAACATTCTTCTGGGCGCTCGNNGTCAGCGCCGCCATTTCGGAGCGCAACTCCGACGGAAGTTCCACGGGGGCGGTTTCACCGGCCCGGCAGGGCGTCTCCGCCAAAAGGTTGCCCATGGCCGCGCAGGGCCTTGGTCTCGAGCTCGTCGGGACGGTGGTGGCAGACGACCCTGCGATGAGCTTCGCCGTGATACTCAACCGGGCCACCGGGAAACAGTGGGTCTATCGGGAGGGGGATCGGGTCGGGGAGGCCCTCATAAAGACAATCCTGCGAAGAAGCGTGGTGATCGATGCCGGCACGGGAGACGAGATGCTCTCCATGGACGCCGGGGGAAATGCTCGCACCCTCCCATCAACCCCGGAGATGCCTCGCCTGGACCGTGAGGAGGTCGAGCCCCACCTTGCCGATGTGGACCAGTTGAAGGGGCAGCTGCTCCTGTATCCCATCAAGGAAGAGGGTGAGCCAGCCGGAGTGCTTATCAGGAAAATTAGGCGGGGGAGCATCCTCTGGAGGATGGGCCTGCGGAACCGTGATGTGATCAGGGGTGTGAATGGGACACCCATTTCGGGCCCGAACGAAGCCGATGCGTTCTTCCGGGCTCTCAAGGCGGGGGGTGAGATCACCGTTGAAATTACGCGTGCAAAGCGCCCCCAGGAGCTGCGCTTCGAAATCCCGTAGGAAAAGACTGGAGATTGGGAGATTGGGGTCACATCTTCATTTGTCACTTAGAACACCCGGGGGCAACCTCCAAAGGAGCGTGAACGCTCAACGGGGAACCCCTGGGCTGGTGAGCACCCTAAGATAGACCGAGGTTTGTGGGTTTTGAAGGTTTCTGGCGGGCCGTTTTCCTGTCGGCCTCCTGGAGCATTCCGTTACCTGCCTTTCTTCAGAACTGCCCCCGCGTTAACCAGGATTTCCGCTATATTCGCTCTTCCGAAATCTCTTGCCAGTGAGAGGGCGGTACGGCCTCCCTTGTCCTCGGCATTTACGTCCGCGCCTTTTTCGAGAAGAAGCTTTACTGCCTCCGTGCGGCCGAGAAATGCCGCCAGGATCAGGGCGGTTTTGCCGTCGTTGGCCCTGGCATCGATTTCAGCGCCCCGTTCGAGCAGAACCTTGATCGTCTCGACACTGTTTGTTGTCGCGGCAGACATCAGGGCGTTCACCCCGGCTTTACCGTCCTTGGCCTCGAGTTCGGCGCCCTTATCGAGGAGAAACGTCACTGTCTCGGTATGGCCGTGGTGAGCAGCCCACATCAGTGGTGTCCTGCCGTCCTTGTCCCCGGCATTAACGTCTGCGCCGTTTTCGAGTAGGATCCCTAATGTTTCGTTATTGCCTTTGACCGCAGCCAGCACCAGAGAGGACATACGGTTCTTGTTTTCCACCGCATTAATATCGGCCCCTTTCTCCAGCAGCAGCTTGACCATCTCGGTTTGTCCTCTAATCGCCGCCCAGACCAGGGGTGTCGCCCCGAACTTGGCGTCCCTTGCTTCAATATCTGCACCCTTGTCAAGGAGAAGCTGGACGATTGCTCCGTGCCCTTCCTTGGCAGCCAGGATCAGGGCGGTGTTCCCCTTCTTGTCCACCGCGTTCGGGTCCATCAAGGCCTGCAGAAACAGCTCAACTGCCTGGACGTCCCCTTCAGCGGCCTTCTGTACGAAGGCATCCTCGCTGTAGGCCACGTTCATCTTGTCCAGCTCGGTCATTGCCTTCTCCGGGCTCGTCGCGCA
>WVZH01000558.1:0-357 GCA_011772595.1 Anaerolineales bacterium | reverse complement strand
TGGATGTCCTGGAGGTTGCGTTTCTTTACCAACTTGCCGTTGATAAACATCGTGGGGGTTCCGCGAACGCCTGCCTTTTGGCCTTCCCTCATATCTCTCAGAATGAGCCTCTGGACGGCGTGGTCTTTCATGTCCCTGGTAAATCGTGTCATATCGAGACCCAGCACGCTCGCAATGTTCTGAATCTTTGCGTGGTCCAAACTGTTGTAGTTTTGAAACAACCTATCGTGAAACTCCCAGAATTTTCCCTGCCTGTCCGCCGCAAGGGCCGCCGCAGCGGCCGTTCTCGCAAATTTGTGATTGGCAAGGGGAAAATTCTTAAAAACAAGCTTGATTTTCTCGGGATACTTGTCCAGC
>WVZH01000052.1:1628-1834 GCA_011772595.1 Anaerolineales bacterium | reverse complement strand
TCAAACAGTGTTGCACCAATCTCGTATATATTTGCGCCTTTTTCCACGAAACTCGAAAACAAGTATCTGCTTAATACTTGAATGGTGTAAACTCTGCCAAAAGATATACGCTTGTCCTCTGGGATGCTATCGTAGAGTACCTCCAAGATATCGAGCACATTCTTTATTGCCGAAGCATATTTCCCTTGCAGAACGTTAATTACAAT
>WVZH01000052.1:0-1451 GCA_011772595.1 Anaerolineales bacterium | reverse complement strand
TACGCATAGCCAATCCTAGCATGGGGATCAGCAAAACCAAAAGATCCCCCTGTTCCCGGGGCTCCAAAGGAGCTCGGATGAGCGAAGGCGTTCTTCGGGCTCGGCTTCAAAAAACCAAGCGAGAATTGGATCTCCACTTTCAGACATTCATCGTGGAATCCGTGAACAGGCGGAACTGCGGGCGCCATTAGCTGCTTTAGGGTTTCCTCACGCAATCCAAGCTCTTTTCCACCGGTCGCGAACACGCTATACACCTGAGCGATCGCACGAGCCGTTCCAACCCCTCCTCCGGCAGGCACTTCCAGATTCCGAGCGTAGATGTGCTCTCTTTCTTCTGGCAACGATCCCAACAACGATCGGCGGAAGCGTGAGCGCGGGTTCATAGCTGAGAGCGCTAATAGGATAGGCATGGTGAACAACGCACCCGCAAGATTGGCCCTATGAAGCGTTGCAAGTCTGGCGTTGGGAATCTCTTCAGGCAGCCCAATATAGAAATCAAGGCCCAGTGGACTGGCCATTTCCTCCTGGAAGAACTGCCCTAAAGAGCGGTGTTTAGGATCGACCCGGCGAAGCAACTCGCTTTCGTAGAACCCAAGCGTGATGGCGTGGTAAGCCTGTCTTGTGCCCGGCTCCCATTCCGGCTTTTGCCGCGCTAGTACAACCGCGAGCCGGTCGAGGTCGGCGACCAAGCTCTTTTCCGGCGGCACATCCAATACATACAATCCGGCCTGATGCGAAAGTAGTTGCCTAACCGTAATCATTTCCTTCCCTTGCTGTGCAAACTCCGGCCAGTACTTCGAGATACGCTCGTCGTAATCAAACAACCCGCGGGAATGAGCAAGCGCCATAGCTAGACCGGCGAGTCCCTTAGTGGTCGAGGCGACGAGAGCCATCGTATTCTCTTCCCAAGGTTCGCCTGTCGCCTTGTTCCGGATGCCGCCCCACAGGTCAACGACTTTTTCCCCACGGTAGTAGATACAACAGGCGGCTCCAAGCTCATGGCGGCGCTCGAAGTTCTCGATGAAGGCTTCCCGCACAGCCTCAAATCCTGGCTTGACAAAACCTGATATTGCAATGTTTTTGGTCATTTCTGTTCACGCTACGGCGGTTTTCTCGTATTTACATTGAAATCTTGCCTCCTTATTTAAGAATGCGCGCGCGATAAGGATCAAAGGGGGTAGGAACTCAAGCTTATATACGGATAAAGGAGTATTGGTGACAATTGGATGATTGAGAAAGTGAAAGTCAACCTCACAATGGATCGCAAAGTTGTAGAAAAAGCCAAGAAAATCGGCTTGAACATGAGTCAATTCTGCGAAAACGCTTTAAAAGAAGCGATAGAAGCCTTGGAACAAAGGAAAACCAGAACAGAGACGAAGGGGGGTTGACTGACGCGCGAAGCGCATCCCGCTACGCAACAATGGTGGGCCGGACCGGATTCGAACCGGCGA
>WVZH01000248.1:1513-1702 GCA_011772595.1 Anaerolineales bacterium | reverse complement strand
CGCCAGCGGCGAAGGCTGCTGCGCCGGTAATCATCGCCACCATCACAGTGCGGTTAAGGCGCAGCAGCCAGAAGAAAGCCATAGGTTTGGAAAATCGTGGTTTGCTCTCAGTCATGTCATCTCTCCCGCATATCAAGAGGTAGAAACTTCGTTGGCTCGCGCTGCGCACGAGACCTTACGGACCCAATA
>WVZH01000248.1:0-1430 GCA_011772595.1 Anaerolineales bacterium | reverse complement strand
GTAGGGATTCTATTTAGTGCGTTCTGCTCGAGCTCCAGGCTAGCAATGGCCATGTTCATGTCAGTCATTCCTTCCAGCTTTCCGCTATCCATTCGCTGGTGCAACTCGGCAATTGCAGCTTCAAAACGCAGAGAGGCCTCGCCTAGCAGTCGCTCCTTCTCCTCGACCAGGAGTCGGTGGAGGCCAAGCAGTGGCCAGACAAAGCTTGCGAAGGCCAGAATTGTGAATGGGAGTGTCATCCCGATGGCGATTGGGTCAGATAGCGTACCGTTGATGGCCGCCCAGGCGTAAGGGATGACGGTCAAGCTCACAGCCGTGAGTGCGGTGACACTGGAAAAAGCGTAGAGCGGTTTCATTCTGAATAGATTGATGCGCGTGTGTCTTGTGAAGATGCGATTGATCACTCTCAATTGATGGATGGTGTGGTAGATGAACGTACCAAAGATCCACCACAGAAGCCTATAGATAAAGTACAAAAGAGCCCATGAAATGGGTGAGGTGGCCAGTGCATCAAAACTACTTGGGAGACTCCTAAAGATTACGTGCTCTATCACAATAAAGCTTATGAGTATGGCCAGGCTTGCCAGTAGCGTCGGGCGTGCGGGCAACGTTGTGACTTGGTAGCGTAGTCGCCTGTACTCTTCTTCGCTGGCCTTCAGAGCCGGACGCAAGGTCGTGAGCGCCGCGCCCGCCCGCTCATCCAAATAATGGAGCAGCACCAGCCAGAAAGCAATCACCCCCGCCAGGAATCCTTGAACAGGGAGGAAGGTGCCGATGGGAAAGGCCCCTTCAATCCACAGGACGATGGCCTGGACCAAAAGCAGAACCAGCCCAAGTCCAAGGTAGTACAACCAGCTCGGCCCCGGCAATCGCCCCACCCAAGCGGTGAAGCGGTCGACCCAACTGGGCGCGTATGGCTGCGGCTTGCTTTCGCGCTGGGAATTGGCTTTGTCGTCCGGTGCAACTTTCGGCATGGTCACGCCTCCTTCATTTGCATGATGTCTTTCTTGTCCCGTTCCTCAGCCATGCGATTGTAGGTCATTTACTACTGACCCATATAATACTTCAACAGCGGCACTCGCACAAACGACAATGCCCACCGCTCTGCTTTTTCCCTCCTCTGTTCCTACAGGGGCAGCGCTCAGCAGCCGGTGGGCGAAAGATGTGGGACGGCGTCCTCAGTAAAGTTCACTCATCTATACTTCCTCCACACGGACCAGGCGTTGCGGAGGTAATTGGGGGCTATCTGCAACAGTGTGGAGAGCAAACTCTTCGGCGGCTGGCGGTATTTCGGAGTTGGCTCCATTTGAATGGCGTGCTGTTTGTCGCAGGCCACCGCGCACAGGCCGCACCCGATGCACCGCTCCGGCAGGTGCTGATGCGACTTGCCCTTGGCGTCCACGACCGTTGCGCCCACGGGGCAGACCTTG
>WVZH01000164.1:1626-4739 GCA_011772595.1 Anaerolineales bacterium | reverse complement strand
AGACCTGCGGAATCTGGGAGAAATCGGCTTGCACCCGTGTGTTGAACAACGGCGGGCTTCCCACTGGCCAAGTAGCACAGGGTCCGGTCGCTGATCCAGGCGTTCTGGAGCTGTACACACGAAGGCTTCACGCAGCTAAATTCTCCACGGGAGTCTTGGATGTAGCGCTGGTAGTCCCACGGGGTGGACGCGACCGCATTGGGATCGCGTACGCGCCAACCGTGTTCCTGTAACATTACGCGCTCGTTGGCATCGTAATCACCGGTCCCCATGCAGACGGCCAACTCAAGGGCCTGAGTCGTGCGCCGTGGCAAGTCCAGGAACGGCAGGAAGCCGTCCCGCTTTCCGTTGGAGTAGTTTTGTCCTTGAAATTCAACCCACCGCTCCCACCAGTTCGTAACGGTGGTGAAGGGTGCAGTCGAACCCGCCCGGGTCGGTGGCCACGAATCCAGAACCACACACGGGGGTGTATATTGCCACTCAAGCCCACAATCTGGAAAAAGGGCCCCGGGCTGGCCCACTGTCTCGCCGATGGTAAAGTACACGTCGTGTCGTGGCACCGTTATCTGCCCCTCGCTCATCCAGATCTGCGTCAAGCCCGGGTCGATATCGACCAAAGCAGAGCGTGGGAACCGCCCAACCATGTCAGAGGGGATCCCATAAGACAGGTTCAACAGCAGGTCCGCCTCGGCTGCTTCTTCAAGCCCCACGCACTCCTTCGTCGCCGCAACAGAGAGCGGTTCACCGTTCCAGGAACACAGCGCCACGCCTTTCGCAGCATCGTATGGGTTTAGCAGACTCTTGAGGATGTCAACTCCGGTCTGAAGTTTGTTTGAAGGAGCCCTCGACGCAACGACTTCCAGCCAAATGACCTGGCATCCTGCCGCCCTCAGCCCTAGCGCCCAGTTGAGATAAACCCAGAAGAGGCCACCGGCTTTGGGATTTTTTAGAGTCTTGGCCGATAGCCAAACCGTGATGCTCATGGAACCTCCTTCACAAGACCCACTGACTCTGTTGCATAAGGATTCCCATGATCTCAATGCTGACATGCTCACGCACCCGCTTTGCTCCCACGGATCGTGACGTCCTGCCGTTCGACAACGAGAGCGTCCCTGATAAGTGATGACACATCTGATGACACGGTGACCAAACGTCCGCCTTCGATCACCAAGAGCACGTCACAATTCTCCAGGGTGCTCAATCGGTGAGCAATCATGAAGGTGGTGCGAGCCCACATGAGTCGTTCCATAGCTTCCATGATCACGGCCTCCGTCCTCATATCGACGGAGCTTGTTGGTTCGTCGAGGACGAGGATTGGCGCATTCTTCAAGAAGGCCCGAGCGAGGGCCATTCGCTGCCGTTCACCGCCGGAGAAGGTCATGCCTCGTTCACCAACCTGGGTCTGGTATCCTTGTGGCAGACAAGCGATGAAATCATGAGCGTTTGCGAGCTTTGCGGCCTTAACGATTTCCTCCTCAGAGGCCTCGGGTCGGGCATAAGCAATGTTCTCCGCGACAGTGGTTGAAAACAGCACGGGTTCCTGCAGAACAATGGCGAACTGATTGCGCAGGTCGGCCACCTTATAGTCGCGAAGATCTATCCCATCAAGCAAAACCTGACCATCAGTGGGATCATAGAAACGCATTAGTAGGCTTACGAGAGTGGTCTTGCCTGCGCCTGTAGCACCCATAATGCCCACACGAGTTCCTGGAGCAATCTCGTATGAGATGTCTCGCAAGACCGGGGGGCCCTTAGGATAAGCAAAATATACGTCCTTAAAGGCAATCCTGCCTGACGCTCGAGCCAGCGGCCGGGCATGAGCCCTTTCCACAACATCCGGCATCTCATCTAAAAGCGTAAAAGTCCGGACAGCGCTCGCTAGCGATGCCTGCAGATCTGTCACCTTCTGGCTGATAGTCTGTAAAGGGCTATAGAGCTGCGCAAGATAGGCCATGACAATGAGCAAGTTACCAAGGGTAAGTTCACCAGACTGGACGTGGCGGGCCCCAATGAAAAGGACCGCGGCTGTCCCTGCCGCGATGGTGAGTCCGATCAGGACATCAAACTCTCCTCTCATCAGGGCGATGCGGATTTGTCCCCGCACACTGTCCCTGGAGTGACTGAGGAACCGACCTTCTTCACGATCCTCCTGTCCGAATGCTTTGACAATCCTTAGAGCAGAAAGAACTTCCTGCACAACTGCTAGGGCTTGGCTTTCCACTTCTTTGACTTTAGACCATTCGCTCCGAAGGCGTCGTCGGAAGATCTTTGTAACAAGGAAGAGGACAGGAGAAACCGTCATGGCCACCATGGCTAGCTGCCAGTCGATCCGAGCGGTAATATAGATCATGCCGACTAGGGTAAAGGCCGCTGTGACGAAGGGGATAACACCCTGGACCGCAACCCACTGAATGCAGGGAGCATCGTAGTAGATACGGTACGCGGAGTCGGATGCGCCCTTCGTATCGTGGTAAGAGAGTGAGAGGCGCTGCACGTAGTGGAAGAGTCGCGCGCGAAATGAAAGAACCATCCTTTCTCCCGTGTATGTCTCGATCAACGAACCCACGAACCCTCGGATATAGACTAGGAGCGTGATCAGAACCATGAGCCCAACAGCAAAAACGAGAATCGGGGTTCCCAAGCGTGAAACGGAAGCCGGCAGTAGTGAGTCGAGAAACGGAGGCAGTGGATGAGAGCCGATGGCACTATCAACGACAATCTTAAGCGGAAGTGGAGTAAGCAGTGCGAGGGGGGTCGAAAGCAGGTTAAGCACCAGAATCCCCATAATGTGGGGCCAATAGGGACGCGCCTCCCTCAGCAACCTGTGAGAAAGCCTAACGTCAGTGTACTTGGTACTGTTCATTTTCACGTCCCTGAGCCAGCCATTAGGCTTCCCCAGAATCCTCAGCGGCCAACCTCTGGGCTACCTCGTCAGCGGTAAACCGAATAGTATCCTCCAGTCGACTCGCTTCTATGATAGGGGCAACCCAAGAGACGGCCAGTAATACCATAACCATGGCAAAGGCTGGATAGAAGCCGAGTGTGCCTGTTACCCAGGCCAGGCCGCCCAGACCTACATGAAAAAAATATATCAATTTAGGCGGTTTTACTGT
>WVZH01000164.1:0-1569 GCA_011772595.1 Anaerolineales bacterium | reverse complement strand
GAGAGCGCAGACTCTTGCTAAGACGCTCCAGAAAGCTGTTCTTCTCAAGCGACGTGCCTCCTCGATAGCACCATTGTACAACCCGCCAGAATGGGTGGAGCCGCTGCCACCAGCGGCTGGTTCGGTGCATTGGCCGAAAACGGAGCGAAGCGTTTCGCCAAGGAGTGAGCCCACCCTGAAGTCGGCCCCAGTCTCGAGCGAGAGGCTCAAGAAAGTGAAGCCAGGCGATCATTGTCCGCCATTTGAGTCTACAGGTCCATGTGCTTGTATGGTCTGCTTCGATTAAACCGTCTATCCTTGCTTTGCGGGCACATGTGAGACAGTAGAAACAAGTATACCCGAGTCCAACCCCAGCCAGGACAACGACCCAAGGCAGAAAAATACCAATTAAGCCGAGCAATACTAGAAGGANNATGGTCGGTCGACCAAAGAGGCGAAACATCGGGTAAGGCGCATAAATTGTACCGCCCCAAAAGGTATGTCCCCAGGGGTTGAATTTGTTAGGATGTTTTCGCTCCAAAAGGGCCTCCGACTTTCCGTATCCCACCTGTTGCCGCCAATAAGCCCTTACCGAAGGCCTGCGACAGTGCCAGACGACAGCTGAGGGACTAAATCCAATCCGATAGTTTCTCTCAAGTAGACGCCAGCAGATATCTACATCATCTGCCGCAGTTCTGAAGATTGGATCAAACCCATTGATCTCCTCTAATCCCCATTTCCAAAAGGCCATGTTGCAACCCGCGATGTGCTCTGCCGCCTTGTCATCTAGCATAACCTGAGTGGGCCCCCCCGGCGATCGATAGACGCATTTAGCCACCCAATTGTCTCCTTCCGGCACCAGGTTCGGACCCCCAACCCCTACGACCCCACCCTCCAGAAAGGTCGCGACGAGAAAAGACAGCCAATCAGGGTCAGCCGTAGCGTCGGAGTCAATAAAGGCGACGATCTCTCCCCTGGCTGCCCGTATCCCCTGGTTCCGGGCAGCGCCGATGCCTTCGTTCGAGGTAGTGATCACGCGAAAGGGATATCTCGCAATGATTTCAAGGCTTTCATCCGTCGATCCATCGTTAACGACGATGACTTCATAATTCGGGTATTTAAGTCTCGTTAGGGACTTTAGGCAGTCGTCGAGTGTCTCGGCCGCATTGTGCAGTGCCACAACAACAGACACCTTGGGCCAGCTCTTTTCAGGTGGAAACGGCGCACCGTTCCTGAAACGGGCCTGCACGGTTTCATAGGCAGGTTTGGGCTGGCGTTCAGCATCCACCAACCCGAAGCCCCATTCATCTATTAGACATCCGTCCTGAAAGAATGGGTCGGTCCAGCTGAAAACTATTGCCCCGGCAAGGCCATGATCGAACACTTCATCCATTTGCCAGTTCAAGAAGTTCGCCTGAGCTTCACGTCCGTGGCGAAAGCTGCACAGTCCAAACTCAGTTAGGACCAGAGGAAGGTCGCCAGAGAGGTGCTGGAGCCTTGAGAGATACGAGCAGAACTCGGCCCGTTCATGGAGATATACGTTGAACGTGGAGACGTCGACAAACGGGAGTTCCAGATACTCGGTTGTCG
>WVZH01000258.1 GCA_011772595.1 Anaerolineales bacterium | reverse complement strand
GATAATCCGGGCGTCCTTAAGTGTCTTAGCAACAGCGCGAGTCTCCTCTATGAGTTCGCCGCCCACAATTCGGCGATAGTCGTCCAGGGACTTTCGTTTTACTCCAACCAGTTCCAGCGTGGTAATTCCAACTTCAGCCATTATATGATCCTTCGAATCGCCTTGATTTCAGATACCATCGACGACCTTCTTAAGCTTTTGCTCAACCTGCATGGCAATACCCCGTAGCTTCTTGTTGTCAACCATGCTCATGGCCACTGTGGGCACGATGGCGGAGACAAAGTTTTCTTCTTGATGTTCATAGACGATAACGTTGCACGGCAGGAGTAGCCCGATGTCCTTTTCCACCTTTAAAGCCTGGTAAGCGAATGGAGGATTGCAGGCACCCAGAATTACGTACGAGTCATAGTCAACATCCAGTTTTTTCTTTAGGGTGGCTTTAACATCCATCTCGGTAAGGACGCCAATTCCTTCCTTTTGCAATTCTTCCCGGGTCCTCTGCAGGGTTTCTTCAAAGGAAGCGTTTACCTGTTTCTTGTAACCATACATATTCATCAGTTACCAGCGGCGTACTTCTCCGGCTCGGCTTTGAACTTTTCGTGGCAGGCGGCCGAGCAGAAGTGATAGGTCTTACCCTGGTACTCTTCCGTGGCGGCGGCATCCTCGGGGTCTATTTCCATACCGCAGACGGGGTCTTTTACTTTAGCCATTGTTTCCTCCTCCTTTTTTCTTTCACTTACTTCGACTTTGGGTATTACTTTGGGTGCGGATTTCGGCACAACCAGCGTCATCGCTTTATAGCCGCGCAGCCGGTTGGCGTTGGTAACCACGGAGAGGGAGCTCAGGGCCATGGCCGCGGCGGCAATCATGGGACTGAGCAGGATGCCGAAAGGCGGGTAGAGAACGCCGGCAGCGATAGGGATGCCTACGGTATTGTAGAAGAAGGCAAATATCAGGTTCTGCTTGATGTTGCGCATCGTGGCGCGGCTTAATGTTATGGCGGTGGCCACGCCCTTGAGCTCGCCGGAGATTAGGGTAATATCCGACGACTCTATGGCCACGTCGGTGCCGGTGCCGATGGCGATGCCCACGTCGGCCTGGGCCAAGGCCGGGGCATCGTTGATGCCGTCGCCGACCATGCCAACTAGCTTATTCTCTCCCTGGAGTCTTTTCACCTCGAGAGCCTTATCTTGCGGCAGGACCTCAGCCAAAACGCGCTCTATGCCGACTTGCCGGGCAATGGCTTCGGCAGTATGGCGATTGTCCCCGGTAATCATGACTACTTCGATGCCTAGTCGTTTCAGTGTGGCTATCGCTGCTATGGAGTCCTCTTTTACTGTATCTGCCACAGCAATTACCCCGGCTGGCTTGCCGTCGACAGCAACGTACATTGCTGTCTTGCCGTCAGCAGCAAGTCGCTCTGCCTGCAACTCGAGAGCTTTAGTCTGCATACCAGCATCATCGAGAAGCCGACGGTTACCTACAAACACCTGATGCCCGTCAACCGATACTTT
>WVZH01000409.1 GCA_011772595.1 Anaerolineales bacterium | reverse complement strand
GTATTGTGGGTTGCACGTTTCGCTACCGTGACGGGCGGGAGTCGAGAGTGGAAGGAGGAGTGTATCGAGGGGACATCGCGCGCCAGGTTCGCGAGGGTCTGGCGTGGCGCATGGATGTCGATTTGGCGTGAGGGAGCTGCTGCTGCTATTCGCCTGGGTATGCTGTGTAGGAGCAATCTCCCACGCTGCGTTTTCGTCTTGTCCGACTCTTGGGATGCAATTGTCAGAGAGGCGCTGATGCCTGCGTGCTATAATCCATTTGCTGGGGTTTGGGCCCCAGACTTTCACATCTGGAGTTCTACCTCTCGGTGGTTGACGAAAAACCTCCCTCAAGTATCAGCAATCTAGCGAACGATCCCAACGGCGGAGATGTTTGGCATGCATTGAAGGCGAGTGAAGTCGTTCGGACTTTGCAGACTTCTCCCCAGCGTGGATTAACTTCAGCAGCCGCGGCTCAACGGCTTGAGGACTTCGGCCCCAATGAACTCGCCGAACCGCCGCGTCCCTCTTTGTGGCGGATGATTCTGGAACAATTCAACAATTTCATCGTCATTGTTCTGATCGTCGCTGCGGTCGTTTCGGCTATTGTCGGTGACTACATCGAAGCGGGAGCCATCCTGGCTATCGTGTTACTCAACGCCGGGCTTGGAGTGCGGCAGGAGTATCATGCCGAACAGGCCCTCGCCGCGCTACGACGACTAGCAGCGCCAGAGGCCTCTATTATCCGGGATGGGCACCGGCAGGCAGTACCGGCACGAGAGTTGGTTCCAGGGGACGTTGTCCTGTTGGATGTGGGCAACTTTGTGCCAGCCGACTTGCGATTGGTTGAAACCTACAATCTAAAAGTCGAAGAAGCGGCCCTGACAGGCGAGTCCGTCCCGGTCCCAAAGGATGCCCGTGTTGTCCTGACGATGGATGAGGCGCTGGGTGATCGCCGCAACACGGCTTTCAGCGGCACGGTGGTGGCCTATGGTCGCGGCAAGGGCATTGTGGTCAGCACCGGCATGAATACCCAAATCGGCATGATCGCTGCAATGCTGCAATCGGTGCACGAAGAGCCCACCCCGCTCCAGCGCCGGCTGGACTATTTTGGAAAGATTCTTGGGTGGGCTGCACTAGCCATCTGTGGGTTGGTCTTTGTCCTCGGCTGGGTGCGAGGCGTTGCGCCATTGGAAATGTTCTTGGTGGCCGTAAGCCTGGCGGTCGCAGCTGTGCCGGAGGGCCTACCGGCAGTGGTTACCATCACGCTGGCTTATGGTATGCGTGAGATGATCCGCAGAAATGTCCTCATCCGCAAGCTCTCGTCGGTGGAGACCCTCGGCTCGACGACGGTCATATGCTCCGATAAAACCGGCACCCTCACACAGAACCAGATGACCGTAACCCGCTTATGGGTCGATGGTATTGAATTTGAGATCACGGGTAGTGGATACGAACCGGAAGGAACGTTCAAGGTGGATGGGAAGACTGTCGACCTGAGCGAGTACCCGGCGTCAACGACGGCCCTGTGGGTGGCAGCCCTGGCCAATGATGCGCAATTTGAAATTGATGAGGATGAGAACGGTGACGCCAGACCGCGAGTCGTGGGCGATCCCACGGAAGCGGCGTTGATCGTCGCCGCTGCTAAAGCGGGTGCGGATCGCGAAACCTTGGAACGCGCCTACCCACGCATCGAGGAAATCCCATTCGATTCGTCGCGCAAACGAATGACGACTGTACACAAGATCAAATCCCCTCACCCTGAAGACGGCAGCCCTTTTTACGATATGGCGTTACGGGAATGGGAGGTCGCCGCTATCAAAGGAGCTCCGGATGTGATCCTCGATTTGTGCACGCAATACCAGGATGTCAGTGATCGAACCATACCGCTAACGACGGAGATGCGAGCGCAAATCCTGGCAACCAACGAATCCATGGCGCAGCAGGCATTGCGCGTCCTGGCGGTGGCGTATCGGGTGGAGCCCGAAGTGGCGGTGGAAGTCACTCCTGAAGAGGTCGAGCGCGATTTCACCTTCGTCGGTTTAATGGGGATGATCGACCCGCCGCGNNTCATGATCACGGGTGACTATCCTGATACGGCACGGGCCATTGCGGAAGAGATCGATCTGCTGGAACGGGATCACCGCGTGATCACCGGCGTCGAATTAGAACAGATGGACGATGAGGCACTGCAAGAGGAGGTCGTGCGAACCGATGTCTACGCGCGCGTCTCTCCAGAGCACAAGGTGCGCATCGTGAACGCCCTGAAGCACAATCGCCAGGTCACCGCAATGACCGGGGACGGGGTTAACGATGCACCGGCCCTCAAGCGGGCGGACATCGGCGTGGCGATGGGTATTACCGGTACCGATGTGGCAAAAGAGACTGCGGACATGGTGCTGACGGACGACAACTATGCCAGTATTGTCGCCGCGGTTGAGCAAGGCCGCGTGATCTATTCCAATATTCGCAAATTTGTGTTCTATTTATTGTCGTGTAACCTGGCAGAAATCGCCGTGATCTTCTCGGCGATCTTGGCTGGTCTGCCAACGCCCCTGACGCCCATTCAATTGCTTTGGCTCAACCTGATCACCGACGGCGCACCTGCGTTGGCGTTGGGTCGCGAGGAAGGCGACCCTGATACCATGATTCGCCCGCCCAGACCCCCAGAGGAGTCCATCATCAACCGTGAGATGCGTATCCGTATCGCCATCCAAACGGTGGCGATTGCAGCTGTGACCATGGTGGCCTACCTGATTGGTTTGAGACTTCAGGGAGAGGGTGGTAAATTGGCGGGGACAATGGCCTTCGTCACGCTCTCAGCCTCGGAACTCTTACGCGCCTTCACCGCGCGCTCAGAATATTATCCGCTGTTGCGTATTGGCCTATTCAGCAATAGGTGGATGTTCTATGCCGTGTTATCCTCGTTCCTTCTTCTTCTACTGGTAGTCTACGTGCCCTTCCTCCAGCCGGTGTTCAACACCGTGCCACTTAACATGCAACACTGGCAAACCATCCTGCCCTTACTCGTCATCCCGGCTGTCGTCGCCGAGTTGAGTAAATGGGCATGGGGTCGAATTCCGGCGCACGCCACGCGTTAAGACAATCTCGGCGAGCGACGTGAGACGCATGAATCGCAATCGGTCAGGCATGAACCAGCACAGGACAAATCCAACCCCGATCGAACCCGCCCGCGCTGGCGTTCCTTCTGGTCGTCTGAGAGCACGCTATTTGCGTATGATCCTCTTTTTTGCTGGTGTTGTCCTCAGTGTCTTATGGTGGGACATCCTGCTACGACGAATTGGCCTTCGCTGGTTGGCCAGACGAACCGCGGAAAGACGCTATCGTCGAGCGGCCCACCGTTTCCGACTCTTGGCTACCCGTATGGGAGGGGTTTGGATCAAAGTAGGACAGTTCCTCTCCGCCCGGTTGGATATCCTTCCTGAGTCGGTGACCTCGGAATTGGCTGGTCTTCAGGATGAGGTTCAGGCTGAGTCCTTCCACGTGATGCGCACTACCATCGAAGACGCGTTCGATCTGCCTTTGGAAGCACGTTATCAGCAGTTTGATCCACAACCCTTGGCGTCCGCTTCTTTGGGACAGGTTCACCGAGCCCGACTACCGCAAGGCGACTCAGTGGTGGTTAAGGTTCAGCGACCGGGTATTCGCGACCTGATCCGTGTTGACTTGGAGGCCTTGGAAACGGTTGTCGGGTGGATCAAGCGTTATCCGCCGATCAACCGCCGTGCGGACTTGGATGCTTTGTTAGAAGAGTTCAGTCATACTTTGTGGCAGGAGGTGGACTACCTGGCAGAGGCGCAAAACGCCCATCGTTTTGGGGCGATGTTCGCCGCCGATCCGCAGGTGCGCATCCCGGCGGTGTATGACGAATTCACGACCGACGAGGTTCTGACCCTTGAGGACGTATATTTCATCAAAATCACGGAGTACGAGGCGATTGAGGCAGCCGGCGTGGATCTTGCAGAAGTTGCGAAACGGTTGTTTGACACATATCTGCGGCAGATTTTCTTAGAAGGGTTTTTCCACGCTGATCCTCACCCCGGCAACCTGTTCGTTGAACCACTTGAGCAGGGGGAGTGGCGCTTGGTCTTTGTGGATTTTGGCATGGTAGGCCGGGTGACCGCAGAGGTGAAACAAGGGTTGCGCGATTTAGCGATTGCGATTGGCACACGCGACATCGATCGCTTGATGCAGGCCTATCAACGAATAGGGCTATTTCTGCCAGGAGCGGATCTAAAGCGGATCCGCGAGGCGGAGGCGGCTATGTTCGATCGGTTGTGGGGCAAGAGCATGCGCGAACTCGTTCAAACGCATCCACAAGAGATGCGCCAATTCGCTCGTGAGTTCCGCGACGTGCTCTACGCAATGCCCTTTCAGATACCGTCGGATTTGTTGTATTTAGGACGGTGCGTAGCGATCCTGTCTGGGATGTGTACGGGACTCCATCCGGATTTCAACCTATTTGCGGGATTACGCCCGTTTGCGGAAAGTCTATTGACGGAAGAGGGTGGTGTGAATTTCGATGAGATCGTGAATATTTTTGTGACACAGATTCAGGCACTGATAAGAATGCCATCGAGGGTCGATCAAATCTTAGGGCGCATAGAACGCGGGGAATTGGAGGTGATCGCCCGCCCATCCACGCGGCTAGAACAACAAATCCAGGCTCTCACAAAGACTCTTGACCGTCTTGTATGGGCTATCCTTTTCGCCGTTTGGCTCCTCGCAGGTTCGATCTTTTATATCAGCGGAGAGCGGCTGCTCGGCACGATTGGTTTCGGAATGGCTATATTCTTTCTGATCGTGATGATTCTTCGCTGAATTTTCTAGCCCCATCGTTGTATGTCATTCTGGCTTATAAACTTACTAGTCTCTGTGTTACGATCTCGGATCGCAAGGCGGCGTGCTGTTGCCGCTTTCATCATTTAAGAAAAGTGCCAAACTTCGTTTTCAACTCACATCGCGTTCTAAATGATCCCTCATCAGGTTCACGATCTCGTCGTTCAACTTTTGCAACTCGTGAATATCGAGTATCATCGCATCGACAGAGGTGAAAAGTCTAACCATTGAATCGCGGGGATTGTCTTCAAGGGATCAGGCGATGCAAGGCAATTTACAAGACACGTCCGTAGTAGATCTTGTTCAGCAAAATTGTCAGGCGTTTGCTACCGCGCGGATAACGCTTTGGGATAAAGAGCGTAAGGCGTTCATATTCATTGATGCCGGTCAGGTAAGCCATGCGATGATTGGGGATCACCAGGGCGAGGTGGCGTTCTTCAAGATTCTCGAATGGACTTCAGGAGAGTTTCTCCTTGAGCCCGGTGTGAAATCGCCTTTTCAGTCGATCTATAGAAAGTGGTCCTCGTTGATCCACGGTGGCCCAGTACATGAAGAGAGCGATGAATACCTTGAGGAGATTGAACCCTCACCCGCTGATGAGGCGACGCCGAGGGCGAGGCTGGAAAAGGATATCGACTTCGTGCGCCAGCTAACTAGCATCCAAGGTGTGGTGGGCAGCCTTGTCGTTGCCGAGGACGGCACAGTGCTGGCCCATACCATGGAAGATTCTGGCGAAAAGGACGGCGCAATTGCTGTGTTTGTCGGTGGTGCAGCGGTGGAGTATGGTGAGGCGCTTTCGATTGGTTCGTTTGAACACGGAGTGGTGACGATAGGAAAACGCAGCATGCTTGTGCTTGCCTGGGAAGAATACTTTGTTGGCCTTTTATTCGAGGAAGATACTTCTCCTAGGAGCGTGGTCGCACAGGCAAGCGATTTGCTAGCCAGGTTTAAATGAGGTGGGTTTTCCGTTGTTCGTGATCTTGTACAGCGTATTCACTGGAAGGATGAAGGACCATGGAGACCATTCTCACAGAAATTGATGATGTCATCGGGGTGAGAGGATCCTTCGTCGTCGGTGCGGACGGGGAGGTGGCCGCGACAACAATGTCTGCGGTGTACGAGAGCAGGGAGTTGAATTCCGCCGGGCGGGCGCTGCAGAGAACCATCGAAGGGCTGCAGATCGAAAGTGATCAGACGGTGATTGAGATGAACCTGCAGTACTCAGGCGGGCGACTGGTTGTGAAGAGTGTAGACAAGGGATGCCTTGTCATTCTGTGTGAGCCCGATATCAACGTATCGTTATTGAATCTCACAGCGAACGTCGCAGTGCGCAAAATCTCTGAGCAGTTGTTGACATAGCGCCTGGACGTGAGCGGATCCTTGCTGGTAGTGATTCACAAGAAGGCAGGTCAAGGGGATTGTGCAGTATCTGTAGCTCCGGGATTAGAATGCAATCATTCCTCCGCATGACGGTGTGATTTACATAACAACGAATTTGTGGTGAATCTTGGCGAGGCTAACTGGACAGCAGGGTGCCTTGAGAAGCAATCGTGCCGTAGAGATCGGGCCTGCGGTCAGCGAACGGACGCAGTTCGTATTCTCCGACCCTGAAGATCCTATCCTTCCTGTCACTTTGTGCGGGATCAATCTCCACGCAAAGAATTTCTTCTGTGTCGATGCCGGCCTCAGCCAGTTTCTCGCCATTCGGATCGGCGATGATACTGCGGCCCAGATAGCCGGTTCCACGCTCCTCTCCGATACGGTTGGCGGCGACGAGATACACTCCGTTCTCGGCCGCGCGCGCCTGGGCAATGAAATCCGGGTATAGTGTTGCGGCCTGGGGCCATGCCGTGGGCAGTAGCACCACCTGAGCTCCAGCCAGGGCCAACACCCGGGTAGGCTCCGGGAAGCGCAAATCGTAACAGATCAAGATCCCCAATCGCCCGACGACAGTTTCAAAAGGATCGGGCAGAGCATCGCCGGCTTCCAGGTAGCGGTCCACCCCTAGATAGGGCAAATGTGTCTTGCGATATCGCCCGATCAATCCCTCAGGGCCGACCAAGACGGCCGTGTTAAACAGGCGACCGTTCTCGTCCTTCTCGAGGGTGCCAACGACGACAACCGCAAGACCTGCTTGCCGGCAAGCCGTAGCGAGTGCCTTCGTCTGTTCGCCGGGAATGGGTTCTGCAAGTTCTGCAGCTTCTTCAGGAGTGAGCGCATATCCGGTGACAGCGCACTCCGGGAAGACGACTACATCCGCCCCTCGGCTGGAAACTTGCTCGATCAGGTTGATCATTGTCTCGAGGTTCTTTTGGGGTTTGAGTAGTTCGGGTCGATATTGGACGGCGGCAAAGATGGGCATGCTATCCTCCCGATCGGTTGTGGGATGACGCTTGTGATTGTAGAGTATACTTGCTTTGTCGATCTTAAATCCACAAACTTAATAACAGATCAGTATTCTTTCTAGCAAAGGGAGTGAGTGAATTTAATGAGTGACATGTTGTATCTGGAACCTTGGTGGCGTTTCGGTGTGGCGCTGCTAATCGGCGCCCTGATCGGCCTGGAGCGCGAGTTTGTCCAGCAAAGAATGGGTGAGCAAGATTTTGCCGGCATCCGCACGTTCTCACTGATGGCGTTACTCGGCGCGATAGGAGCACATTTGAGCAAGGATTTTGGTCTGCTGCCCTTCCTTGCAGTGTATGTCGGTCTCATCCTCCTGGTTTGGGCCAGCTACATCGGAGAGGTTTTCCGTCAACACGAGGAGGGGATTACCACGGAGGTCGTGGCCTTGATCGTCCCCCTTCTCGGGGGGATGGTGATTTGGGGAGAATTCGAGCTGGCGTCGGCGTTGGCTGTCATCACGGCGTTGGTGCTGGCACTCAAGCCTACGTTACACAATCTGGCGCGCCGCATGAGTGCCAAAGACTTACGGGCAACGCTCGAATTTGCAATCATCACAGCCGTCGTCCTGCCCTTGCTACCCAACAACAATTTCGGACCCTTCAATGTGCTCAACCCCCGTCTGATATGGCTCTTGGTCGTCTTGGTCTCCGGAATCGGATTTCTGGGTTACGTTTTGATCAAGATTCTGGGGGCCGAGCAGGGAGTCGGTGTGACCGGGGTGCTTGGTGGACTTGTGAGCAGCACAGCTACCACGGTGAGCTTCTCGGGAAGGAGCAAGGGCAATCCAGAATTATCTCCAATTCTCACACAAGGTATCTTGCTGACTTCGAGCGTTATGTTTCCGCGCGTCATGGTCGAGGTCGCTGTTGTGTACCCCCCGCTACTCGGCATTGTCGTCGTGCCGATCCTTGCTATGTTGGCGGTCAGTCTGGGATTGGTTTTTTTCCTGAGGCGCAGTCGACGCGGTGGAGAGACGGAGGAGCGTAAGGAGGTTGATGTCTCCAATCCCTTGCGGCTGACGACGGCGATCACCTTTGCGCTGGCTTTCGTGGTGGTCCTGATCGTCGTGCGGGTGGCGAACGAGTTGTTTGGTGATGCTGGGGTCTATATCGCCAGCGCGATCACGGGAGTGACCGACGTGGACGCCATCACGCTCAGCGCCTCCGAATTGGCCTCCTTCGGGCAAATCCAACCCCATGTGGCCGGTTTGGCGATCATTTTAGCGACGTTGGTGAATACCGTAGCGAAGGGGGTAATGGCATGGGTGCTGGGTTCCAAAGAATTACGTCGCACGATCGTGCGCGCATTCGGTATTGTCCTGCTCACCGGCATTGTGAGCAGTGTGATCGTCTTCCGGGGTGGTGTGTAGGTCTGTCGGGATACATTTCTTTTTTTAACCACCCCCCGTTCGTCCCCCGCATAGGGGGGCTGTAGGGGGGTATTTCCCTGCGACTTCTCCTTCGACTGCGCCTTCGGCTCCGCTCAGGATGAAGCTCAGGACAGGCATCGCCCCCTACTACCCCCTCCGAATGGTTCCCTGTCGAACTTGAGCAGCTGGGAGAGCATCATTCCTTTCACATCTTGTTTATTCTGTCCATCGTCCTGAGCGGAGGGTCGAGCCCGAGCATAGCGAGGGGTCGGCCCGTAGTCGAAGGACGTCCTTCGACTTCGTTCGCCGCTGATGCGGCTCACT
>WVZH01000146.1:917-1196 GCA_011772595.1 Anaerolineales bacterium | reverse complement strand
AAGGATAGTTCGGACCTTCAATACCGAATTTTATTGATTCATGAGCGCTCATGTTAAAACCAACCCTTCGCATTCCGCTTAAGCTTGGGGTTTCTTGAACTCGTAGGTGATTCTGCCATCAGGTAGCTGCGATGGCGCAAGTTTCAGATGCATGCCAAGATGGATTTGGCTTTCGTCAAGATCTTTGCTGAGACGCGCGTATACTCTCACGCCTTCGTCACATTCTGCCAGGGCCAACACGTAGGGAAGATCGCTTTGGAAACCGGTTGGAGCGAAATA
>WVZH01000146.1:679-809 GCA_011772595.1 Anaerolineales bacterium | reverse complement strand
GGATTGTCACGTTGCCGTAGAGCCCAACCCCGCCGATGTTGTGGACAAGGCCGACTTCAGCACCTTTCACTTGCGTTTTGCCGGCTCTGCCTTGCAGCTGATGAACAATCGTTCGGATCTGGGAGCCGCC
>WVZH01000146.1:234-509 GCA_011772595.1 Anaerolineales bacterium | reverse complement strand
AGGCGAGCCATTTTGAATGCCTGTTTCCCGGCCTCGATTGCGCAGTCAAGCCCGGTTAGGTTACTTCGGCCGGTGGTGGACTGTGTGTCGCTGGCAGCACCTATGCCGGTCACCCAAACGGGCGTGTCCGTTATCTTCTTGGCTTTTTCTTCGCTGGCCAAGATTATGGAGGACGCTCCGTCCGCGTTTGCACAGCAGTCAAACATCTTCAAGGGGCTTGCGATGACTCGGGCGTTCAGGCATTCTTCCAAGGTTACGGCTCTTCGATACATGGC
>WVZH01000146.1:0-125 GCA_011772595.1 Anaerolineales bacterium | reverse complement strand
ATTGTCCCGAACGGCGATTCCCACTGGATATCGGCGCCTCTTCCCATCCGTTCCTGGACTTCGGCGGAGGATATTTCGGACATCTTCTGGAAGCCTATCACGGCCACGACATCGTGGAGCCCCGA
>WVZH01000035.1 GCA_011772595.1 Anaerolineales bacterium | reverse complement strand
GCTATGTTATCCATATTCTTCTACCATAGCGACGGCTTTTTTGATTTCGACCCATGGCCCGTTGTTTTGCCCATATCGAATTGAGACAAACGGACCTTAAAATTAAGTGAGAGTCCCGCGCTTCCTCAAACCCTAAAAAGGAGTACAATTGTGACCCAGGAGGTGCAGGACCATGAGTACCAGCCAGCGTCGTCGTTGGAGCGCCGAGGAGAAGCTACGCATCCTCGAAGAGGCACGCCAGACAGATCAGACGGTGAGTGCCGTATGCCGTCACTATCAGATTGCGCCCGGCCAGTTCTATGCCTGGGAGAAGCAAGCCCGGCAGGGGGCGCTGGAAGCGTTGCGCAACGGTCAACGCGGGCGCAGGCGAGCCGATCCCAGCCAGCGGTTGCAGGCCGAGATCGAACGGCTGCGGGCGGTGGTGACCGAACTGAGCGCCGAGAACCTGCAACTGAAAAAGGGGCTCTGGCCATAGGCTCGCGCCGTCGCTATGACGCCGAGGAGAAAGCCTTGATCTTGAAGACAGTCGCGCAAGCCCAGGAACGAAGCGGTCAGCCAGTGACCAGCATCTTGAGACAGCTGGAACTCCCGCGTGCCACTTACTACCGCTGGGAGAAGCGAGCTCAAGCGGGGCAACTGGCGGACCGGGTCGTCGTTCCACGTCGCCAAGCTCTGCCACCGACGCCCGATGAAGTTGATGCGGTGTGTGACGGCGCCCTGACCTTTCCGGCGACGGGTTACAAGCGTCTCACCTGGCTGATGGTCGATCAGGATGTAGCCTATCTGCGTCCTTACCAGGTATATCGCATCCTGAAAGGACGAGATTTGCTGGCCCGGCCGCCTAAAGCGGCGACCGAGGCTCTCAGACGACCGCCAGCACCCGATCACCCTGACCAGGTATGGCACATTGACTTGATGTATCTGTACATCCGGCCGCGCTGGTATTACCTGGTCGATATCGTGGATGGCTATAGCCGCTTTCTGGTGCATTGGAGCCTCAACTTGACCATGGAAGCCCACACCGTGACGCTCACCGTTCAAGAAGCCCTGGACAAGTTGTCTGGGCGTCGTCCCGGCGAGCCGAAGATCGTCCGCGACCACGGCAGTCAGTTCATCAGTGCTGAGTGGCGCCGCTTCGTTGAAGCGGCCGGCGTGACCGACATTCCGACCCGGGTAGCCCATCCCCAGTCGAACGGTGTCGTGGAGCGACTACACCGCACCCATCGCCAAGAAGGCGTTCCTGAAGAGATCCTGACTGACTATTACTCGGCCTTGGATGCCATGAAGCACTGGGATCACTTCTACAACTATGTGCGTCCGCATTCTGCCTTGAAATACCTATGTCCAGCCGACTACTACCGTGGCGATCCCGTCGCTCGCCTGGCGGAACGCGAAGACAAGCTGCTCAGGGCGGTTGAGGCTCGCAGAGCTTACTGGCAGGTAAATGCTGTTGTTAAGGAGCCGCTGACTCTCACTTAAATAACTACGTCAAGTGTCTCAATTCCTTATGAGCAAAACAGCACTCATCCCGGCCATGAGTCAGTCCCTCGGCACAGATGTTTTATTCGTCCCAGAGCGTGCTGATAGTTAGGCT
>WVZH01000485.1 GCA_011772595.1 Anaerolineales bacterium | reverse complement strand
TGTTTGTCCCCATCCACCTTAAGCGAAGCATCATTACATAGAGCAGAAATCTTCATGGCCAGTGAGAGAGTTTCATCCTTAGTGATGTCTAAAGGTTTGCCGTTATCAAGAAGCTGTCCCTGAGGATTGTAGCCTGCACCGGTTACCTCGATGGTTCTTCCACTGGCGTAAATTTCACGAACGGTCATCTCACTTTCTGTAAGTGTCCCTGTCTTATCTGAGCAGATGACGGTGACCGCACCCATTGTCTCAACTGCCTGGAGCTTCCTGATTATGGCACGCCTTTGAGCCATGCGCCGCATCCCAAGCGCAAGCACAACCGTAACCATCACCGGTAGGCCTTCTGGAATGGCAGATACAGCTGCGGCTATACCCAAAGTAAAAATATCTGTAAAACTGTAGCCCTTGTATAAACCTAGAATGACAAGGAAGATAGTGATTCCGAGCACAATGACACCAATGTAGCGTCCCAGCTTGGCTATGTTCCTTTGTAACGGTGTTGGCGGTGGCTTAGCCTCCTGGACTCGAGCGGAAATCCTGCCTAACTGTGTTTCCATACCAGTCGCCGTCACTACTGCCGTACCTCTACCATTGGCGATGGATGTCCCCATATGCACCATGTTTCCCATATCCGCCAGAGTGGCCTTTCCCTCTATAGAGCCTAGAAACTTCTCCACCGGAGCCGATTCTCCGGTTAGAGTCGATTCATCTACAGATAAATTAGATGCCTCTATAAGCCGTGCATCAGCCGGCACCCTATCACCAGCCTCGAGAATAATAATGTCACCCGGAACAAGGCGGCTCGCTGGTATTTCATGGTCAAGACTATTCCTGCGAGTGCGCGCCTGTGGAGCTGTAAGAGTCTTTAGTGCCTCCATAGCCCGTTCTGCTCGCGTCTCCTGCACAAAGCCAATGATAGCGTTCACTATTACTACTGCTAGAATAACGCCAGCATCGGCTGGCTTACGAAGTATTACTAATTCTAAGACAACAGCCACAAGAAGAATATAGATCAGGGGACTGGCAAATTGTCTTAGAAACAGCAATACA
>WVZH01000474.1 GCA_011772595.1 Anaerolineales bacterium | reverse complement strand
TCTCCGCCCAGTACCACGGTCCATTCCCGGACATGCCAATTGGTAACTAGCCCGTTGGTCACGTAAGGATCTTCCCTCGCGAAGTCCTCTACGACCGACGGGTTTTCAGCTCGGAATACCAGTGCGGCACCATCAACAGGGTTGGCAAACGCCCCGGCCATTACAAGATGGCCTCGATCGTGCTCTTTAGCCGCGTGCTCTAGGTGTGCTTCCCGAAAGGGGACCCGACGATTGACGTAATCGTCAACGACCTCGTAGAAGAGTATGTAGTACACTTTCGTTGCCTCACTTAGGGGTTCCTCTGATGGCACCTCGAATCTGCTGCCATTGTGTTCGTATGTCTCACTACATATTCGTCAGAACCGAGGTGACCAGGGTGAGTTGCAGTTCGCAACTAATATGTACACGGCAAGTCGGAAGGTTCGTAATTCGCGTTCGATTCTCTCTCATGCAACTAGACCAAAAGAGGGAGGGGATGTCAACCGAAGATCAAACTCCTGGTTTCGAATTCAAGATGAAAGGCTCTGTTTGCTGTCCCCGTAGATTCCGTTTATTTGCATCGCAAATCATCAGGTCTGAAGGCGGGTTCAGATGCTGTGTTTTAGTTAGGATTAGCAACCCTCTTCCAGGTGATGCTCGCTTTAATCTGAGGGGTTTTGATCTCCATTCCATATCTGGAGAACCAGGAGACTCCGGGTAGTGGCAAGATCTGTCACGTATTGAAAAGCACGATTTCTGTTTGATATTCTCAATTCATCAGTACTTTCGTGATATTTGGTTTTTTAGTAAGATAACACATGGCATTTAAAGACGGATAACACTGCATAGGTGATGATATCCAGATCCGTATAATCACTTGTTATGTGGACTTCAACAAGGAGGCCATCAACATGAAACGAATCGCCTATCTAGCAATAGCAATTGTCGCGATGATCTTAACACCGATTGGCTCAGCCTTAGCCAAAGATCTCAGCGACAAAGAAATCGAGAATATCGTCCGGCGTTCCTGGCAGTACGTGGCGATGTACAACGTGAATAACAAGTTCGCAATGGATCCCGACAATCCGATGAGTACCGGCGGGTGGAACCGTGTAAAGGCCAACACAACGCTGGCCGATCACACGCTAAAGGCCATCGCCCGCCCGAACAATGATACGCTGTATATCGGCGCGCTGCTCGACCTGACAAATGAACCAGTCATTCTCGACACGCCGGCAGTCGACTCGAAATACGTCTCCCTGATGGTCACCGGCTACGACCACTATGTGAACATTCCCATGTCCACGAGGCAGGGCGACTTCTCGAAGCCATCACGCATTCTGTTCTACACGGAACGGACCAAAGGCTACAAAGGAGAACCCGTCCAGGGTGTCGGCAAAATCGCCAAGATGACCGGCGATTTCGTTTCGGCAGTCCACCGCGTAATGCCCCATGCCGCAGAGCCGGAACGTCTGCAGCGGAACCTCGACGCCATGCGGAATGTCAAGGTACTGACGCTCTCTGAGTATCGCTCCGGAATCAAACAGAAAACCCGGTTAGTGCCGTGGTCCAGCCCTTCTGGAAAATCTCCTGATCTCGAAGCGCGGGAAGATGCGTTGGAGTTTCCCGATTTCGGAAAAACAGATTTTGACATCTTCCAGAACAACCTGCTCGAAGTCATGCAGTTTGTTTTCAACCACACAACGTTTGATCCCGACGATGAATTCGACCGACAGCTTCTTGCTGCCTACAAATCGCTGGGTGTTGTTCCAGGCCGCCCATTTGATCCCGTGAAGGTTGCGAAGATTGATGGTGCCAGGTTCCGACAAGTGGCTGAGGAGATCGCGCTCAGGGAAATGGCCAAGGCCAACGATCCGAAGTTCCTTGAAGAAAACTTNNTCGATCATCGGCCCGATCGGCCAACCGGCTGCCGAAGCTGTCTATCCACCCATTACGACTACCGATGGAATGCCGATGAACGCAATGAATGATTACGTGATCCGGATGAAGAAAGAAGAATTGCCACCAGCTACGGCTTTCTGGTCAGCCACCCTTTATGACACCGAAAACGGTTTCTTTATTCCCAACGAAAGGAAAAAATATAGCGTGGGCGAAAACGGCGGGATGAAGCTCGATGCCGACGGTGGGATCGCGATCTACATCGCTGCCAAGCGTCCTGAAGGGGTGCCCGATGAAAACTGGTTGCCGTTGAAACGAGGTGACTATGGCGTTGACGTTATTATGCGGATCTATGCACCAGACCTCGAACGCTTCAAACGATGGAAAGCGCCGAAAGCCGAGAAGCTTTAAGCAGGTGTGCGGCTAACAATCGGATGCAACGGACGGCGCTAGCGCGCCGATCAGCGTGCCCGCTACAAGTATCTCCAACTTATCTGTACTTTTCGCCTTACTAAAAAGGTTGTGATATTCGCTAAGGATGTTGACCTTGTCGCCCCTCAAATAAGCTCAAATACTTATTTCAGATCCTGAATCCCAGCGCTCCGATTCTGATTAATCCAAGATGAGATCGCAAGTTATCACCGGTGCTTGAAACTGTTTAGTTCCGGAGCAAATAAACACTTCGGCGGATTGGGCCAGATAGAATATCTCAGTTAGCATCAGTCGCACACCGAGGTATGGTGTGCGTTATACGCGTAAAAATCAAAACCGGCGTCTCGATAAAATCGGCTATTTACATTTTTGATTCTTAGAAG
>WVZH01000136.1:359-1655 GCA_011772595.1 Anaerolineales bacterium | reverse complement strand
TCGGTGAAGCGTCAAAATCCGCTGTGGGGTCTTTGTCTATCACGGTTATTGTGAGAGAGGTTGAATCGCTGTCTCCATCGGCATCAGTCACGGTCAACGTTACAAGGTAGTCTCCGTCCTGGGCATAAGTGTGAGTAGGACTCACGCCTTCTCCCGAAGAGCCGTCTCCGAAGTCCCAGCCGTACGATAAGGGTTGGTCGTAGCCGGTTGAACTGGACGCGTCGAAAGCTACTGGATCACCCTCAAGCGGGCTTGGTGGCGAATACGTGAAGCTTGCGGTGGGGACGCTGTCCTCAACCATTATGTAAGGGAATTTAGTTTTGGTGTCGCTGTCTCCGTCAGCTTCTGATACAGTCAAGGAGACAGTGTACTGGCCCGCACTCACATACGTGTGTACAGGGTTCTGTTCAGTGCTTGTTCCCTCGTCTCCGAAATCCCAAAGATATGAAACGATTCCGTCGTATGATTCAGAGGTGTCCGTGAAGCTGACTGTTAGCGGTTCAGATCCATGAGTTGGTGAACCCGTGAAATTTGCGATTGGATCGGTGTCGATTACAGTGGCGGTAGTGGTATCTGTGTCGGTTGCTGATTCATTGTCTGTTACGGTTAGGGTTACTGTGTAGGTGCCGTCTTGTGAGTATGGGTGTACAGGGTTCTGCTCAAGGCTCGTTCCTCCGTCTCCGAACTCCCAGAGATATGAAACTATTGTGCCGTTTGGATCGTCCGAGGCCGAACCATCAAAGCTTATCTCTTCTCCTTCTGTTCCGCTGTAAGGACCGTTCGCGTCGGCGACTGGCGGCTCATTCGCGAATGCGCGCCTTGTGTCCATAGCGAGAATGGTGAGTGCCAAGAACGCCAATAAGCAGGCTAGAAGAATGCTGTTCCTTTTCGACATTGTTAAATCACTGATTCTGTGCCCGTAGATTTCACATTAGAATGTAGGTGCATCCATCATTAATCCATTTTGTTTCATGTATCGCGTGTGCGCAAGATTCAGTGCTGAGTGCTCTGTTGTGATCTTCGCGGATTATTCTGGTCGGGCTCTCTTTCTCCGGATTTTCTTACCTGCGAGGATTGAGGTGAAGACCGTGGCTGAAACCACGATCACCACTACTGCTTCTGGCGGCAATGGCGCAGTTGGAGGGGAGGTCGTGTAGTAGGCGATGGCGGTTTGCGGTGCATTCATGGTTAGTAGTACGGGATTAGCAATTGAGTCTTGAGAGCCCCCGTTGATATGCCAGTGGTCGAAGCTATAGCCTTCACTCGGTTGGGCTGTCAAGTTCACCTGCGTTCCTC
>WVZH01000136.1:0-309 GCA_011772595.1 Anaerolineales bacterium | reverse complement strand
CCAGAGGCGTCTTGGCTCCATTGGGTGAACACGTAGCGGATTCCAGTTTCGCCGTTGACTACTCCTGTGTCCAGAGCGGCATAGGCCGTTGCGCCTTCGCCGTACCATCCCGATCCGATGGGTGCTCCATGGGCGGAGTTGACAGTCAGAGAGTACTGGGTTGTCCATTCAAACGTTATTGTGTGTGGCGAATTCACTTCCGTGAAGAGATAGCTCGTGCCGTTCAAAAGGGGTCCGCTGTCTATCTTGTAGCCAGTGCAACGGTATCTTACGCCGGATCCGTCGTCTTCCGTGGGGCTTGTGACGCTA
>WVZH01000302.1:1503-1643 GCA_011772595.1 Anaerolineales bacterium | reverse complement strand
GATGTATCGTGCATGCCTTGTCGGGGGCAGACGGATGGCAGCGGCGCCCTACCCCGCCACCGATTGCGCTGCCGAAGCAAGCTTTATGCGGATCAAGTTGCATGTCTTCTACTGTCCCAAAGTGGACGTTGATATGCGTC
>WVZH01000302.1:0-1402 GCA_011772595.1 Anaerolineales bacterium | reverse complement strand
GCTGGGTGGGACGCAGTTCAACGTCCAGAAACTCGTCGTTAGCGTGGCCTGCCCCATGAAGCGATACCAGTTTCTAAGTTAGAATCCGGCGCTCATTTGCCAGCGTCTGGCCTGGCTGGAGCGCAGCGTAGGCCAGGACGGAGGCTGGCGGCAAGATCGTCTTTGGAGCTGGCGGGCGATAACGAAGCGATGAGTGCGGTCTGGTGGTGTTGTAGTGCTGTCGCCATCGTTCGATAAGCACCTGCGCCTCGCGTAACGTCGTGAAGATCTCACCGTTCAAGAGTTCGTCGCGAAGCTTGCCGTTGAAGCTTTCATTGTAACCGTTCTCCCATGGGCTTGCCGGTTCGATGTAGAGCGTGGTGACGCCGATCCGTCCGAGCCAGTCGCGCACGATTTGGGACGTGAACTCTGGCCCATTGTCGGAACGAATGTGCTCGGGCGGGCCGTGCGCGACGAACAAGTCAGAAAGACATTGAAGGACGTCATCTGACCTCAGCCTGCGTGCCACGACGATGGCCAGGCACCCTCGCGTGAACTCATCGATCACCGTGAGCATGCGAAATGGCCTGCCATCCTGCGTCCTATCCTGGACGAAGTCGTAGGACCAGACATGGTTGGGACGCTCCGGCCGCAGTCGAAGGCATGACCCGTCGTTGAGCCAGAGACGGCCCCGTTTGGGTTGCTTGGCGGGGACTTTCAGCCCTTCCCGTCGCCAGATCCGGTAGACCCGCTTGCCGTTCACCTTCCAACCGTCGGCTTTCAGCATCTGGCGGATCCGGCGATAGCCGTACCGCCCATACTTTGTTGCGAGCTGTATGATCGCCGCTGTCAGCGCGTCTTCATCGTCACGGATCTTATGCTGCCGGCGCTGCGTTGAGCGTGACTGCCCAATCACAGCGCAAGCACGACGCTCGGAGACCACAATCTTCGAACGCACATGCGCGACGCTCGTTCGCTTGCGGGAAGGGCTTAGTATTTTCCCTCTAACGCCTCCTTCAAGATCAGCTTATCGAGCGTCAGCTCGGAGACGGCCTTCTTCAACCGTTCGTTCTCGCGTTCCAGATCCTTGAAACGCTTGGCTTGGTCAAGCTTGAGACCACCGTACGCTTTCCGCCAGCGATAATAGCTCTGCTCGGAAATCCCCAATCCCCGACAAATCAAGCCGACCGGTTCACCTTGGCTGGCCCGCACCTCGGCCTCCCGCAAAAGTCCGATGATCTGCTCAGTCGTGTACCGCTTCCGTGCCATATCCCCTTCTCCTCGTTGAAGAGTTTGGAAATAGCCGGATTCGCTCACTCAGACTGGGATCACTTTTGGGGAGCAGGTCATGTTCTTGCAGCTCTATGGTGGTGTAGATCTCGATCAGCAGACGAGCACCGATCCTGCTGGGGATGCAACCGGT
>WVZH01000349.1 GCA_011772595.1 Anaerolineales bacterium | reverse complement strand
TTATAATCCGCGACGATACCGAAGTGGGCTACGTTGAAGATATTCGCCTCATTATCCTTATTGATAGCCACAATGCACTCTGATCCCAAACAGCCAGCAATATGCGACATGGCGCCAGAGATAGCTACGGCTACGTATAGTTTAGGGCTGACCACCTTTCCGCTCTGACCCACCTGGAGCGTCACCGGCGTCCAACCCTCGTCACAGGCAGGCCGAGTAGCACCAACAGCGCCACTCAGAACGCGAGCTAGCTCCCGGACCATCTCGAAGTCTTGAGCGCTGCCTATGCCACGCCCACCGCTGACGACTACCTCAGCGTCTTCCAGCTTCACCCCTTCTACCTCCTCTTTTATCCGATCGACAACCCTGACTTTAAGCGCGGAAGGGTCTAGCTTGCCTTCGACAGGAGTAACCTCACCTTGCCGAGAGTCATCGCGCTCTGCTGGCGGCACTGTTTTCAGTCTTAGAGTAGCCATCTGAGGACGGGCAGACCTTGATAGCACCGTGGCGTAGGCGTTACCACCGAAGACAGGCCTAGTCGAGACGAGGAGCTTGGTCGCCGGGTCAATGGACAACGCCAGGCAATCCATAGCGAGCCCACCCCCTAAGCGACCATTTAGTCGCGGAGCTAAATCACAACCGGCATCAGTATGGCCCAGAAGCATAATAGAAGGAAGCACTTTCAGGCACAGGTCAGCCGCTATCTGAGTGTAGGCATCGGAGTCATAATTATCCAGGAGACTGTCTTCAGCAACATAGACTTTGTCAGCCCCATAGGCGATTGCCTCCTGACCCAAGCCACCTGTTTTGCTACCCATCAATAAGGTACTTAAGTCCTCGCCCAGCTCATTGGCGAGCTTTCTTCCGACGCCCAGGAGTTCTATCGTGATTGGGGCTAATTTCCCTTCAGCGATCTCACCACAAACCAAAACACCTTTATGAGTATCCATTGAATATCCTCCGGTCATTCTATCATCATATCAGCTTAATAAGCTTTAAGGCCAAATTGACGGCAGCTTCACTAGGAGTATCCCCGGTAATTATCTCACACTCGGTCTTTCGGGTCGGCACAGAAAGACTGGTGACCTCGGTATGGGCGTTAGCCTTGTCCAACTGCGAGGACTCAGCCCCAATATC
>WVZH01000543.1:848-2162 GCA_011772595.1 Anaerolineales bacterium | reverse complement strand
GAGAAGGTCGGTTGGGTAGGTCCTATTTACAAAGAGCTGTCTGACAGTTTAAGGCGAGGCTTCGGAGAATATTACAAAAAGACTTACGGTAAGGACATAGAGATTACCTTTGTCAGGCCCGGTGGATGGCCGGTCTGCTTGGATAAAATAAGAGCATGGGGCGGCAAACCAGATGCCGACATCTTCTTGGGCGCCGGCGCTCCAGCGCATGAAATCGCGAAGGAAGAGGGACTGATCGTCCCCTACCGGCCAAAGGATTGGGACAAGGTTCCCGCCGAATGGGGCGGCATGAAGGTAAAGGACGAGAAGGATTATTGGACTGCTTTCGCGCCCTGGATCGTCACCAATCTGTATAACGAGAAGGTTTTGAAAAGGCTCAGGCTGCCGCCCCCAAAAACGTGGAAGGATCTCCTCAACCCCATCTATAGGGGCCACATTGTGCATACCTTGCCATACGCTTCTGGCACAATGCATGAAACCACTGAGATCCTTTTGCAGACACTAGGAGAAAAGGGAGCTTGGGCATACCTCAGATTATTGGCGGCGCAGTTGGGCCGCTTCTCCACCGGCAGTACGGATACGACCCACTTAGTGAAGCGCGGCGAAGTTCCCATCGGGGTCGCGCAGCCGCAGATGAACGCGATGTCTGCCCGCAAAGATGGCTATCCCGTGCGCGATCTATTGCCAGAGAAGACGATCCTGGTTCCAGAGGCAGTGGCCTTGCTGAAAGGCGCCCCCAACGAAGCCAACGGTAAGATATTCTTGGACTGGCTGTTTAGCATGGACGGACAAAAATACGTGCTGGAGGGCCGCTACTTCACGGCCAGGAATGACATCAAATTCTCCACGTGGGAAAAACAGGGCGTTGAGATGGCCAAACATGCGAGGGGTGCGCTGGGCGTTGATGGGTTCTGGGATCTGAAAGTCGGGTTCATCCAGTACGACATGGATCTCGCGAAGAAGAGGTGGGACGAAGTCAACCGCTACTACGAGTACGAGATCTTTAGGAAGTGGGGCGAGTTGAAAAGCAGCCTGTTCCTAATAGAGGAAGTCGAGGGAGAAGTTAAAGCGGCGAAAGCCGAGAAGATGGACGTGGCGAGGGCTGAGGCGAAAATAAAAGAAGCCAGAAAGCTCTTCGAGACAGATGGCGCCTATGCGGCAGCCCGCTTGGCTGCGTCGAAGGCACGCACACTGCTCGTCGCGCCGTAACGGCTACGTCAAGTCAGAAAATACTATCCGGGTTGATGTACGGGCGAGCCCATCCGCTTGCCCGTACATCAACTATGAGATAACAAAGAATCTGAGCCCAAAGGA
>WVZH01000543.1:0-779 GCA_011772595.1 Anaerolineales bacterium | reverse complement strand
CTCCTGTGGTCGGTCATTGCCTTCCTCGTGATCTATCCGCTGTCAATTCTGGTGCTGCAAAGCTTCAAAATCGCCGGAACCGACAGGTGGGGCATAAGCAATTACCTGGAATTCTTCGGAGACGCGTATTACCTTAAGACCTTTGGAAATACCCTGCTCCTGAGCACGTTGGTGCTCCTCACGACCACCGTGTTCGGGGTGCCCCTGGCGTACATTCTGGCGAGATACAGGCACTGGGGGAAGACGGTTTTCACAGCCCTCATCCTTTTGCCCATTGTTTTGCCCGCTTACGCCGGCGTATTTGCATTCATCATCTTTCTCGGGAAGCATGGAACTGTGAATCTGCTCCTTATGGACACGGGGTTGATCAAGACACCCTTAAATTTCATCTACGGGCTGCACGGGCTGGTATTCATTCAATCCCTGCACATGCTCCCCTTTATCGTCCTTGGTCTTTCCGCAGGTTTCACCAACATAGACCCCTCCTTTGAAGAAGCCGCCGAAGTCGAGGGAGCGGGCGGCTTTTGGAGATTCCTCACAGTCACCTTACCTCTCTGCACCCCAAGCTATCTGGCGGGCGCCGTCATCGTATTCCTGTGGCCCTTCACGGACTGGCTCACGCCATTGATTTTGGGGCAGGTGGACTTTCTCCCCTCGACTGCGTACATCAACATCGCCTATCACTTCACCGATATGCACCGCAAGTACATGGGGATTGTGGCGGTGGTTGTTTCTTCTACCGTTTGCATTGCCCTCTTTTTGCTCGCCAGGTGGTGGGT
>WVZH01000245.1 GCA_011772595.1 Anaerolineales bacterium | reverse complement strand
AGGAGTCAGGCTTAGGACCTGATGGCGTAGGCCTGCGTGGGTTCAAACCCCACACCCCGCACCAACAACGTCGTTCCTCACATGCTTGGTTATACGAAAAAGTTATCTTTAGATTCTATCTGATATTTAATTGGCAAGGCTGATTTCTGGAGGGAGAGTGAAGGGATGGGTAGGCAAGTCCGATTTTTGGCGCTCCTCTGTTTGATGTTGGGGCTGATCCTGTACGTTCCGGCGACTTCCGCGCGGAACGGTCCGGAAATTGATCTGCTCAGATACAAAGCGATATGGAACTTATCAGAAGCGCGTATTGCGATGTTAACTGGAAACGCCGATTCTTGGAATGATCTTGTACGCACATCAGATCTCGCAACGCTGATTAGTAGCGGTTTTACCATTACGTCGGCGCCAGGTTTTCATCTTGGATTCGTTGCGTATAACATCCGGGATACTGCTACCATTCAGGCTTACTACAGGCCAGAGATATCCTATTGGCCCCTTCACGACGCAGAGTTTAGACACGCGCTATTCCACTGCTGGGATCAGTCAAGAATTATTCAGTCCTACTATGGCTTCGTCGCGACCCCGATTCCCTCGCTTGTCCCACCTGCACAAAGCAAATACTACAACCCAAATGCTCCGCAGCACCCGTACAAACCAGGCAATCCATTCACGTCTCCGGCCGGCGAACACTCCAGCGTTGGTTTTCTCAAGGCTAAAGGCTATACATTCGTCGACATGGACAGCAGCGGAACAGTCACCAACACAGACTATTGGCAATGTCCTGATGGCTCTCCTCTGCCACTCATGACTATATGGACGCCCCTCGGGGCAGATTGTGGCACCACAAGAGATCCGCTTGAGGATTTCATTCAAGACCTCAGAGCAATAGGACTGGCCGCCATCTGGTCGGGCGGACATGGCATGGCGGTAATGGGTCGAGACTATTCGGACTACTTGGACGACGTGTATGGCACCACCTCAGAGCCTGGTGGCCGATTCGACGCGTTCGTTCACTTCTACTATCTCGGGAAAATCCCCTATCACTTGTACACGTTTTGCCACTCAAATCAAGACACGCATGTCTGGTCGGGACGCGGAAACGCACCCGGAATCAATGATACGACCGTAGACGCGCTGGTTGAGACCGTCAAATTCAGCCTCGACGTGGACGCGGTAGAAGGGGCTGCCAAACAGGCTCAGGAATATCTGTATGATCCAATGGCACTCAACGCAGACAGTTTTGCGCTTGCATACATGATGCTGTATTCAAGGACCTACTTCAACAGCTACAATCCCCGCCTTACAGGGATCATCAACTCTCATGGCTACGGCTCCAAGAACATCTGGACCTTTCTGAACTGGAACTGGATGCCCGGCTTCGAAAGAGTAATCGACTCAAGACTGGCAGCCATCTCGATTCTGGCTGATCCACCTCAAAACTTCAACCCTCTCGAAAAACACGTGACTTCTGAATGGGATATCCTGAATCATCTGTATGATGGCCTGATTAACAGAAACCCATACAACCACAATGACATCCCTTGGCTTGCCACAGATTGGACAATCACGCAGACGGCCACAGGAATGGAGATAGATTTCACGTTGCGAGACGACATAATGTGGCAGGATGGCACCCTCTTTACTGCCCACGACGTGGAGTTCTGCTTGGAATTTCTGAGAGACCGGCAGGTCCCTCGATGTGCTGAAACCACCCAAGTGCTTGCTGACGTAGCTGTCGCAGATGCCACGCACTTTACCATAAACGCCACTGAGGCTGGACTTGCCTTATTCTACCAGTTCGAGGGTCTTGCCGCAATGCTTCCACCGCAAGTGTGGGACCGCGCTTGGACGAGTGACGAGGCGGTTCTTGACTATGACCCCACGGAACCTTACAATACTGCACCCGGATATTCACCCGGAATGAACCCGCCACCGACGAACCTGTTTGGAACTGGTCCATGGACTTTCCAATTTTACAGCATAACCGACATGGAGTGTGATCTCTACGCCAACAGAGACTACTTTATGGAAGAGGCAGAAGTGCAAGCACTCTTATCCAACATGTTCTGGGAAGTCGGTGATTATAGTCGAGATGGAAGAATAGACGTCGTAGACCTCGCCTTCGTAAGCATCGCATTCGGATCCATGACCGGCGACCCACAATATGACCCTAACGCAGACTTCAACTCCGATGGCATCGTAGACATGAAAGACCTGAGTACCTGCGGTCGTTACCTGATGTGGCAGAAAGAATACCCGTAACT
>WVZH01000419.1 GCA_011772595.1 Anaerolineales bacterium | reverse complement strand
CACGGGGCACGCTAATCCTGTGGGAAGCAGGGAGGTCCACCTCCCAAGGCTAAATACTCTTGGCGACCGATAGTGTACAAGTACCGTGAGGGAAAGGTGAAAAGAACCCCTGTTAGGGGAGTGAAATAGAACCTGAAACCGTATGCCTACAAGCAGTGGGAGCACTATGCTGACTGAAAACCCCAACGATGTTGGGATTGTCGGAAGGTGTGACCGCGTGCCTTTTGGAGAATGAGCCGGCGAGTTAATCTCTGTGGCCAGGTTAAGGCAGTGACAGCCGGAGCCGTAGCGAAAGCGAGTCTGAACAGGGCGTGGCCCTTCGGGGCCGGAGTCGCAGGGATTAGACCCGAAACCAGGTGAGCTACCCATGGCCAGGGTGAAGCGAAGGTAACGCTTCGTGGAGGCCCGAACCTTTAGCAGTTGCAAATGCTTGGGATGAGCTGTGGGTAGAGGTGATATGCCAAACGAACCTGGAGATAGCTTGTTCTCCCCGAAATAGCTTTAGGGCTAGCCTCAAGCGTTTAGTGGCGGAGGTAGAGCACTGGATTGGCTAGGGGGCTAATCGCTTACCAAACCAAACCAAACTCCGAATGCCGTCACTTCAGAGCTTGGGAGTCGGACTGCGGGAGATGAGTTTCGTGGTCGAGAGGGAAACAGCCCAGACCGTCAGCTAAGGTCCTCAAGTCTAGGCTAAGTGGGAAAGGATGTAGGATTGCCTGGACAGCCAGGAGGTTGGCCTAGAAGCAGCCATCCTTTAAAGAGTGCGTAACAGCTCACTGGTCAAGCGATCCTGCGCCGAAAATGTAACGGGGCTCAAGCCTAGCACCGAAGCTACGGGTCCTTCGACATCTTGTCGAAGGGCGGTAGGGGAGCGTTCTGCAGGGCGTAGAAGCCAGACCGTGAGGACTGGTGGAGCATGCAGAAGTGAGAATGCCGGCATGAGTAGCGCAAAACACGTGAGAACCGTGTTCGCCGTAAGTCTAAGGTTTCCTAGGGCAATGTCAATCAGCCCAGGGTTAGTCGGGCCTAAGCCGAGGCCGAAAGGCGTAGGCGATGGACAACGGGTTAATATTCCCGTACCACGTCGGGTCGTTCACCTTCGGGTGTGAAGCGATGGGGGGACGCAGAAGGGTAGGCCAGCCTGTTATTGGATTCAGGTGCCAAGCCTGTAGGGAGATGAAGGCAGTAGGCAAATCCGCTGCCGGATCCTGAGAGGTGATAGGCGGTGCCCATAGGGCCGCAAGTGGCTGAGCCCATGCTGCCGAGAAAAGCCCCTAGCGAGACCCACGTGCCCGTACCGCAAACCGACACTGGTAGACGGGTAGAGTATACCAAGGCGATCGGGAGAACCCTCGTTAAGGAACTAGGCAAAATAACCCCGTAACTTCGGGAGAAGGGGTGCCCCGGTAGGGTGAGGTGCTAAACGCAACCGAGCCCGAAGGGGTCGCAGTGAAATGGCCCTGCCGACTGGTTACCAAAACCACAGGTCTCTGCTAAAGCGTAAGCTGATGTATAGGGGCTGACGCCTGCCCAGTGCCGGAAGGTTAAGGGGAAGGGTCATGCTGGCTTCGGCCAGCGGCAGCTCTGAACCGAAGCCCCGGTGAACGGCGGCCGTAACTATAACGGTCCTAAGGTAGCGAAATTCCTTGTCGGGTAAGTTCCGACCCGCACGAATGGCGTAACGACTGGGGCACTGTCTCAACGAGGGACCCGGCGAAATTGAAATAGGTGTGAAGATGCGCGTTACCCGCAGCAGGACAAAA
>WVZH01000403.1 GCA_011772595.1 Anaerolineales bacterium | reverse complement strand
TGATGCTAATTATCACGGACGCGGATGGATCCAAGGCGAACGTCACGAAACCGATTTCGATTTTGAATACCTTTCCGACAGCCGATTTCAACATCGCGTCGTCTCCGAAGCCCACAGTCGGCGAAGATCTCGCTCTCGCAGATCAATCATCAGACCCAGACGGCACTATCGTAAAGTGGCTGTGGGACCTGGGCGATGGAGTCATATCTATGGCCCAAAACGTCACTCACCGATATCATGCCCTAGGAACGTTCATCGTCAACCTGACTGTTACTGATAATGATGGCGGAACCGACACAATCTCCAAGAGCATAACGATCTACGATGTCGTCCCACCGGTCACCATCGATGACTACGATGGATTATGGCGAACCTTTGACTTCATAGTAAACCTAACCGCGACAGACGATCAAAGCGGAGTTCAAACCACCTACTACATAATAAACGACGGTCCAGCTATGGACGTTCAGACTTATGGTCAACCACACATTTCAATAGAGGGCTTCACGCAGCTTGAATACTGGAGTGTGGATTTCTATGGAAACGAAGAAACCCATCACGTCATAGCAGTTGTCCGGCAAAACGGAACCAACCACACACTCACTACGGAGAGAACACTCGTAATGGTTGTGGCAATCGGAGCATCCGCCACGGGAATAATCTTCTGGCGTGCATGGGCGAACAAAACGCCCACGTTGAGAAAAGAAAGAAAGAATTAGAGTGGCAGAACTCCTACTCTACGTTTATGTTCGGCACCGCGCATAGTTGTCCGTGCAAGTATGTGGTTTGGAAATGATGTACCGACAAATCGTTCTCCTGACTTGCACTTCGATCATCCTGCTATCCACGATGTTCAGTTTGTCTGTGATAGCGTCTGTTTCTGGCCAACTGGACGAGTATTCGCTGACGGTCAACGTCGTTGGCAGCGGTTCGGTTAGCAAGACGCCGGATCAGGCAACTTACACGTATGGCACGGTGGTCACGTTGACGGCGGTGGCTGATGTGGGCTGGACGTTTTCGAGTTGGAGTGGCGACCTCACTGGCTCAACCAGTCCCGACACGATCACTATGGATGGGGACAAAACGGTTACCGCCACCTTCAC
>WVZH01000118.1:649-3773 GCA_011772595.1 Anaerolineales bacterium | reverse complement strand
GACTGGACCTTTGTGGCTTCTCTCGCGTCGGTGTACCTGGTGCCGCCAGTTTTGGCCATCTATTTCTTCCAAAAGTATCTTTTGGTCGGTATGACATTTGGGACGGTGAGGGGCGAAGTGTGAGGGAGAGCGATTCCAGAAAACCATTTGCTTCGGTAATGCAGGCGACTCTGATCATCTTGCTACTGCTGAGCTTCGCACTGATCACCCAGCAGCGCAGTAGAATCCTCTATCAAATGGGATTTGTGTTGCTGGCAGCTTCCACTTTTGTGCAGATCATCTTCGGTAACGTTCCACCGACCGCTGACTTCAAGCGGTCGATGAAAATCCTCGGCATAGGATTGTCGATTATCGCGACGATTTTTGCGCTTGGTATCGTCATAGCCCCCCATCTGGTTAATCTCGGGAGAAGGTAAAGCGATGATCGCTGTTGAGCTTCGTGAAATAACAAAGACATACGGCCAGTCGCCGGTTCTACAAGATGTGAATTTGACCGTCGACGCTGGTACCTTCACGGTGATCTATGGCCCCCCTGCTTCCGGAAAGTCGGTCCTGGTGAGGCTATTGACCGGGCTTGAGAAACCGAGTGGCGGACAGATCTTACTGCGAGGGGTGGAAACAGGGAATGTCGATCCTGGGGATCGGAATATCGGCTACGTTCCGCAGTCGTTTGCTCTGTACCCCCATTATCGCGTCCAGGAAAACATCGCCTATCCCCTGGCATTAATGAAAGCTCCCAGAAGCCAAATCGAACAAATCGTTCGGCAGGTGGCCGAGCAGCTTCAAATTAGCCCTTTGCTCAAAAAACTTCCCGACCAGCTAAGCGGGGGGGAGAAGCAAAGGGTCGCTCTGGCCCGGGGGATTGTAAAGCATACCGAGATCTATGTCTTGGACGATCCTTTGACTGGATTGGACTTTAAACTGCGTGAGCAACTATTTGATGACCTAAAGCAGATGCAAGAATCTCTGGGGGCCACATTTATCTATACGACCTCCGATCCGCTAGAGACTTTGGCGTTAGCGGATCAGGTTGCGATTTTAGACGGGGGTCGTATCGTCGAGGCAGGTCCGATCGAAAGGGTATACGGGGAGCCGCAACACGTCCGCACAATGGAATTGCTCGGTTTTCCCCCTTCGAACCGGCTGACGGGTAATTTGCATACTCGATCAGGACGGTTGTGGTGTCAGACGAGCCTGTTTGAGTTTCCAATTCACGCTCCCCGATCCCCTGAATCACTTGCCGAGTTGAGGAATGTGGAGGTGATTATTCGGCCGCAAGATATCGTGCTTGACGTGGGGGAAGACGGCTTTCTGAAGTGCCAGGCGCAGATTGTTCTGCGGGAAGATTTGGGGGCTGAATTCATTGTGTATCTTGACGTAGACGGAACATCGCTGCTAACTGTTGTTCCCCATGGGAAGGATCATCTCATCGCCGAAGACGTGCTCACGATTGGTGTGCGACCCACAACTATCGTGCTTTTTGTCCCGGAAACGGGTCAACGAATTGGGCAGGGAGCTGCGTGATATGTCTGAAATTCGCTTGGAGAACCTCCGGAAGGAATTCCACGACATCGTCGCCGTTCGGGATGTGACGATTACCTTTCCAACGGCTACAGTAACGGGCTTACTGGGACCGTCTGGTTGTGGAAAGACGACGATGATGCGGATGATCGCGGGTCTCGAGCGGCAAACCGCCGGCGACGTCTATTTCGACGATGAGCGAGTCACCGATCTCCCACCTCGCAAGCGGAAAATCGGTATGGTCTTCCAGTATCCTGTCGTCTATCGGGGCATCAGTGTTTATCGCAACATTGAGCTCCCGTTGCTGAAAGAGAAACTGTCCAAGATGGAGCGAGAGAGGCGTATCGATGAGGTTGTTGAGATTTTAGGGCTCCACGACAGTGTCAAAAAAGATACGGCCCAGTTGGACATGGGGACTCGTCAGAAAGTTGCTGTTGCCCGCGCTGTCGCACGGCAGCCTAGGATTATTCTGTTCGATGAACCGATCACGAATGTAGATGTGGAAACGAAGATACAACTGAAACGAGCACTGAAAGAGTTAACCAAGGAACGCAATCAGACGATCATCTATGTTACCCATGACCAGACAGAAGCGATGACACTTGCGGATCAAATTGCTCTCATGAGAGATGGAGAGATTGTTCAGTGTGATGTGCCGAGGAAACTTTACAATCAACCAAATGATGTGTTCGGGGGATGGTTCCTTGGCAATCCTGGGATGAACTTCTTCGATCAGGATGTTGAGACTTCAGAGGGTTCGCACCGGATGATTTCACCGCTCTTTCCAGGACCCATACGGATATCGGGTGTGAATGGGGAAACTCGACTCACCATTGGCATCCGTCCTGAACACGTTCGGATCCGGGTTGAACAAACCCCAATGTCGGTCAGGGGGAAAATTGCTCGTAAGTTTATCGCCGTTGGCGGACAGTACCTGCTTTCAATTCAAGTCGGTGAACGGCTGCTGAAGGTGAAAGTTGATGCTGTGCTTGGCCAAGAAATACAAAATGAAGTATGGTTTGAATGTCCTTTCGAATGGATCACGGTGTTCGGGCTTGGTGGACGTCGACTCGAGGCTACCCTGTCTACTTAGAAGCACTAGCGAGTATACCGTTAACTCCTTCTAAAATGATTGACAGTCAGCATCCGAGGTGAGGAAGTGTAATCGTCCGCGGCCTATTCTTTGGGTTCAGCCATATGACTATGTCGTGAGCATTGAACACGAGGATCGAAATTTTGAGAAGGATGAGGCCGATATCAAAAGAGGGATCTCTCTCGCAAAAAAACTGGTGAGCCTTTATCTGGAGTAAACCAAATCTTCACCGTGGGCCTTTCCCACGCGGTACCCCAAACAATGATCGAAGAAAAACTAGAGAAAGAGTTGGAAACTTTTTTTGCTTTCGACCCCCACTGGATTCGCCATTCCGTCAAGGTGTATCAACTTGCCCGCCAGATTGGAAGAGCGCTTGGGGCTGATGAGGAGACCGTGACAGCTGCTGCTCTTCTTCACGATGTGGGGATAAGGATATCCCTCGAAAAATATGGTGACCTCGAGCCGAGACACCAGGAAGAAGAAGGTCCTCCCGAAGCAGAGAGGATTCTG
>WVZH01000118.1:317-547 GCA_011772595.1 Anaerolineales bacterium | reverse complement strand
CCTTCGATACAGGAACACTGGCAGACAGAGTCATCCTCGTAACGGGGGGTGGCAGGGGTCTCGGCAGGGCCCTGGTAGAATCCTTCGTCCATCACGGAGCTAAGGTCGCAACGTTCTCCCGCAAGCAGAAAGCTCTAGCCTCTCTTGAAGATTCCATCAAGAACCCCGATCGCTTGACCACCCATCCCTTCGATATCGAGAAGGGCATTCGTGACCTCCGACCTTTTCTC
>WVZH01000118.1:0-166 GCA_011772595.1 Anaerolineales bacterium | reverse complement strand
TTACGTTCAACGCAGTCGATCCCTTGCGATTGAACACTCAGCTGCGCCGGGTTGTCTACCCTCCTGACAAGGATAAGGCGGCACTTTACGAGCCTGAAGAAGTCACCGAAGTCTTTGTCTTTCTTGCCTGTGATGAGAGCGCCCACATGAATGGATCTCAGGTTAC
>WVZH01000280.1 GCA_011772595.1 Anaerolineales bacterium | reverse complement strand
GCCGCTGGCTGTTGCCCGAATCTGAGCTCTGACACTGTGCTAAGTGCCATTAAGTCATACCCATCAGAGTGCCAGAAAGTCGTGCCCTTCGCCAATCCTGCCAGGAGAAGGGAAGAGCAAGTTGAAAAGCAGGTAGATTAGCCAAGGGGCTCATTTCACCCATCAGATCGTCGGTGGTGATCCCCTTTGGAAAGAAACGCTTGATGTGTTGGCCATCATCAGAATAGACCACGAATTGTAAGTCATCGGGATCGAAAGTGATTTCGACTTGCTGGCCGGCCCAGGTTTGTTTGAGATAGTAGACGTGACCGCCAAGAGAGAAGGTGCCGACGGAACTGACGATACGGAACCACTGGCCTTGAGCCAAGTAGGCATGGATGCGAGAGACATCGAGTAGGTCAACCTCCCATTCAGGCCGGTAAAGCCGAGGATTGGTGAGGGCTTCGGGATGGGCCACGAGAGGAGGTTTTTCACCCACCGAGGCGCAAGGCAATTTGGTGTTGAGAAAATGGCGTCGCTTTTGCAGGGCCTGAAATAAGCTATCCCAATTGGCAAAGACTTGCCCTTGCAGCACTTGCTTCTCCCACAACTGGTGAGAGCGTTCTGCGATACTCTGGTCCGTGGGGCAGTGAAATTGGCCGAAGGTCAAAGAGACACCCAAAGCAATGAGCCACAGATGCAATCGAGTTGGGAAAGGTGACTTACTTTTGCCGTCGTAGAAGATGCGATGATGATCAGAAGCAATCCGCTCCGGCAGACCCCATTCGGTGAAGGCCAGACGGAAGATCAACAGGTAATCTTCCGTTGCTGCACGGCGCGAGAGACGGTGATGACCTAACAAACAGGGATAGCTTAACAAACGAGTACGGGTGAAACAGTCTGTCAAATTGATCAACTCAACGACACCGACTTCGGGAATGTATTCATGGCCTCGGGCGTCCACTTCCCACTCTTCGTGGGCGGTCTGGGGCATCTGCTGCTCTGATTGGGGTAAGACGGAGTGACGCTCATGTGGCTCAACCAAATCCTTTTCTTTGAGAAACCGATTGATACTGCGCAGACTTGGCAATTGCATCCTTTTGAAACGTTCGTCTTGCTCCAATTCGGTCCGCAACGTCTTGGCACCCCAGCCAGGGTGCGCTCGACGCCAGGCCTCAATCGCTTCTCGCATCTGGGCCGGATAGGTGCTCAAGGCACCTTGCTTGGGACGGCCCATCTTGGTCCGCAACCCGGCTCGCCCCTGATCCCGATGGCGACGACGCCACTTGCGCACCGTCCAACGGCTGCAACCAACCGCTTCGGCAATCTGGCCGTCGCTCTGCCCGCTTTGCGCAAGCTCAATCATTGCGACACGGTCGGCCAACTCGGTTTGCTTGCTCATCGGTCATCCGCCTCCTTCCTCCCCCAAAGCAAGGTAAGGATAAGATGACCATCTCTAGCTCGTTGTCAAGTCAGACGCGGCACGACTTTATGGCACTTTTTAAGGTACAACTTAATGGCACTTAGCAGGTATGGCTGTTGATCTCAGATTGGAGAAGGGTGACCGGCACCAAAAGGAGCATTTGGAAAGTGCCGGTCACCCGAGAGCTTCGAAATGGGGGA
>WVZH01000352.1 GCA_011772595.1 Anaerolineales bacterium | reverse complement strand
CCCCGATCATTACTCCAGGTGACCTGTGTGATAGTCTTGGGTCCACTGGCCACACCCCCAAGGGTGAGCGTGCCCGTGTCCGTCGAATATGTCGCAGCACTGGTCGGCGAGGTGATCGCCACGGAGAGTGAGGTGACACCACTGGAAGGCCTGATCGACACACCGGCAACGGCCCAATGGTCTGAAGAACCTAACGCCCACGAAGTCGTGACCGTCGCTGCACCTGCCTCGGTGCTTCCAGCTCCCTCTGTCTTGCCGCCACCGGCGACCACATTCCAGTGCTCTGTCTGTCCAGAGCCTACAGTTAAGCCCGACGGCGTCTCTGCTGCAACAATGCCGAAAACCAGTTCATCTGTTGCTGAGGGAACATCGACGCTGGCGAGAGTTCCGTCAGCCTTAGCAGAAGCGAATGTCCCAAGGGGCGAGGTCTGATCCACACCGCTAAACGTGACAACGCCAGCAATCGCCTGTCTATAAATGGCCTCGCTAAACGTGATCTCAACATCGTGATTTCCAAGGTCGGGGTTGACAAGGCTCCAGATCTCCACCCTGGCATCGTCGCTTTTTGCCTCTGTTCCGACAAGAGTTAAGGGTATGCCGTTGAACGTAATCCCTGTGACTGTCTCGTAGGAGTCGTTGTTTAAAGAAACGCCGACTAGCATGAAACGATCAGACCCTGATGCCTGATGGGCTATTATCGTAATACTGGAACCCCCGGAGGTTGTGCCCACTGATACGTCTTCTACGACTACCGCGGCATGGGCGGATATGACCCCCGTCAGCAAAATGAGAGTGGATAAGACAGCTAGAGAGAGAGCTCGCGCAATTTTTGTCTTCATGGTCCTAATCCTCCAACGAAACGCTACGGGCGTCATCGTTTATTTAATACATATACCGCCAGAAGGTCGGGTAGAGACCGCTACCGCTTACAACCATCACAGAGGGAACGGTTCCATCAACACCCACCTTGCCGATAGCAATTCCATCGATCATACCGATCACCACGCCTGAGGGGATGGACCCGCCGATGCTCAACGATCTGTCGCTCTTGTTGAGATTCCCGTCGGTCTCATCGAAATTGTATGCTGCATTACCAGTCCTGTAATCGAGAGCATAGAGTCTCGCCGTACCCAGGCTTGCGACCGCCTCGCAGGGATCTACAGCGGCTGTCGCATCAGGCTCAAAAGTCGTGTAATAGACCACGCCTCCAAAGACCAGGGGAGGGGCGAGGGACTTTTCGCCTGTGTTCTCCAGTTGGATATACCATCCGTCCATGCTCTCGAGGTTGGCCTTGATCGCATTCTTCTCCGCCTCGGTGCCGGTCATCAGTTTGCCATCGGTCACATTGACAAGGTCACTCACGGTCAAAGCCGATACCGCGTCCCGATCCTTGATGGCATAAAGATAGTCGATGTTTGCGCTTTCCAAAGGATGGGCCCGGTTGCCACTTCCGATGTAGACCATGTCGTACGCCCCTTCCTCTGTCACATCAGGTGGATAGAAAAACTTCCTGTAAGCTGTCCCCGAGGGGTCGGCGTCAAAGAGAACCTTTCCTGTCCAGCTCGCTGGATTCGTGGCGCCTATGTCAAAACGCCGGAGTTTTCCCACGGTATCCCCGACATAGAGTCGATCGGCCATGCCGCTTCCCGTGGTATCGATCGCGGCTACAGAGCTAGGAATGGAGTGGGTTATGGTGGAGTCCTCTGCGTTCGTGTACGTCCACACGGGAGACCCGGTGAGAACGTCCACAGCATAGACACCTCTTCCCATCGTGTCAGCAGCCGGCACCGCGTTGTCCTGGTTCTGATCGTACCCAGCCCCGATGAAGGCGACGGGTTTTGGGGTTCCTCCATAGTTGATCGCCTCGATGACAGGGGTCGACCAACTCTGCCCCATTTCGAGATAGGGGTACGTGGCAGTAGCGTAGTCAGAAGAATCCGTGGTCATGTCAGGCCCGATCATGCCCGTACTTCGCCAAACCGTGTCGGTCTCCCACACGCCCCAGTCGGCCCAACCTGACGGAACCTCTGGGTTTTCAGGGTCTGTCACATCGAGGGCAAAATAGTGCTGCCCACCTCGCCTGAGGCCGGAGATCAGAATGGCCTTATCGCCATCGGACTTTACGATCCTTCCATCGTTATTGGCATCTTCTAGATAAACCTTGGGCGCCCCATCCACATAGAAAGCTGGCACCTGGCCGTCACCGCTCAAAAATTGTAATGTCGGAAGAAGGGTCGGTGGGATATAGGCCCAGAGTTCCGAACCTCCTGGATGCACGGCAGGATCTCCGTCCCAGAAGGCATGGAGCATGCCGTCGTTGGCCCCGGCAAATACGACCGCGGTGTCTTCATCATAGGAAATAACGGCAGGCCTCGAGTGGATGATGGCCCCCAGGAGCCAGGACCGCTTGTCTGTGGTATCTCCATCCTGGTCCTCGTCATAGGAGTCATATCCTCTGATATAGTTTACAATCTCGTACCACTCGTCGGTTTGGGTCGCCGAAAGGCCAAGCCGTCCGAGGGTCAGGCTTGCGTTATTGGTTTTAAAAGCGTTCGAGGGATGGCTCAGTGGGCGATTCGTCTTTCCTGCCAGAAATGTATAGATATTCCTGTTTGAGAGGTCCATATTCATGAGCACCTCTCCGGCGCCCCCTTTGGTGACGTTGTTGCCATCGCCCCCATCGGCCCAGGGTCCCCACAGGGAGACAGCACTCTCCAGGATCTGATCGTCCGGATCGAGAGCGGGAAGCCCATAGAGATCCACAAGGTCTCCTTTTGAGATGCCCAGACCAATGTTGTCCTCGGTCGCGATACCGAACTTCTTGATGTTTCCCGGCCAGAAATTGCCCACGGTTGGACGGAAAAGGGCGATGAAGATCTCGTCTTTGCTCTCGGTCTTCTCCATGTAGTTGACCGGAATGACCGGCGCCGTGTAGGAGGAGTCCTCCTGGAGGATCTCAGTGACAATGCTGTGGAAGGCGTTGGTCAGACCACTGGCGCTGTCGGCCCAGTAATATTTTCCACCCCCCTGATCAGCCGCCTCCTGGAAAATAGAGAGATTAACGTCCAATCCGATCATGTAGGTCATCACGTTCTGCATCCCCGGAAGGCTCGAATGATCGGTTGTGTACATGTACTGAGCAACATCGTCGGTGAAATCCGTCCACCCCGCTTCGTTATCTCCCGTGTTTATGTAATCATAATCCGGATATGGCGTCTCTCTGCCGTCACCGTCTATATCCCCGATCTCATCCCACAGGATCCGGTTGTTGTCCTCATCTCTGGTCCTGCCGTCGGTGGCGTGAACCACGTAGTTTTTCTGGCACCAGCTCTGGATGGGGGTGTCTTCGTCTTTGTACGCCCCAGTATCAAAGAAGGGTCCCCCTTTGGGCAAAGAGTTTTCCATGAAGTACCGGTGGGCCTCATAGTGGGACTCGGACTGCGGCGTTCCCCCCCATATATCTGTGGCATTGATTAGGTCGACTAACTGCTGGCGCGTCCCCGTAGGCCCCGAGGTCATGTCCTGAACCGGGAACACGATCGACCCGCCTTCGTTCTTTAGCTTTGGGTAGTAGCCATATTGATTGTAGAACCATTCATTGGCCGTGTCCCGAAGGTCCCCTTTTGCGTTGTATATCATATACCCGAATCGAATCCCGAAAGTGGATGCGACGAGATCTGCCAGAACCTCCTTGGCGACCTCGATTCTCATCTTCAGGGTCGAGCCTGCGCCGCTGTAGAGGTAGTTATTGAAATTGCCCACCCTTGACGAAAACGGATAGGTATATGGCGGATAAGGCGTTCCCGATGGCCAGTCCGAAGGGATGCAGTAATCGATGTCAGCTGGTTGAAGGTTTGCCCAGCTGCTATTTGTCCAATCACCCTTGAGAACGATATGGCCGTTCCAGAAGCCGTTCGTCTGCATGATGGAGCTTGGCTCAGCACAGGGGAAATTGCTTGCCGTGAGATAGCTAAGTGGTTGGTCCTTGTCCCCATCCAGATCATAAACATAGACCGTGTTTGTCAGCCACTTGTCATTGCCAGGGTCGTAAACATCATAGGTGGTAGCGGAGTTATACCCACTGGGATCGAGGCCGGCAGGGATCATCTTGTCCATGCTACCTGAGTTGTCGAGGACCAGGAGTACATTAGGCTGAACGCCGCTTGACCCATCAAACCCCGTGTAGACCTCCGTGTCGCCCTGGCCAGGGGTTGGTTCTGTTGGAGGTTCCGGCGGAGGAGGCGGCGGATCTGGATTGTAAGTGACCGTGATCGTATCCGTTGCCGTATTGCCGGCAGCGTCCTGTGCAGTCACGGTAATCACATTGTCGCCCGAAACGAGCGTAATGCTTCCCGTGCTCCAGCTGTCGGTGCCCGAGCAGGTGCCTGAGCCTCCGGTGCTGTTGCTCCACGTGACTTCCACGACTCCCACGTTGTCACTGGCGGTTCCACCCAGAGAAATGGAGCTATTGTTTGTGGAATACGTTGGATTGTTCGTCGGGGAGGTGATCCAAACAGACGGGACCTCACCATCTGTTGGGTTGTAGTTCACCGTGAGCACATCGGATGCCGTGTTGGCTCCGGTGTCTTCTGCCGTGATGGTGATGACATTGGCACCCAAAGCGAGCGTAATGCTTCCGGTGCTCCAACTGTCGGTCCCCGAGCAGACTCCCGAGCCACCACGATCATTGCTCCAATTGACAACTGAGATCCCGAGCCCACTGCTTGCCGAACCTCCGACGGTGATCGTATCCAGGTCCGTCGTGTAGTTCGGTCCACTCGTCGGCGAGGTGATCGTTACAGACACCGACGGAGCGGCTGCTGACGGCTTAATCGCTACCGCGGCGGCGGCCCAGTGGTCTGCCGAATCCAGCGTCCACCTCACGTCGACAAGACTGGCACCGGGTTTGGTGCTTCCAGCCCCATTCGTTCTGGTGCCGCTGACACTGATGTTCCACTGCTCTGTTTGACCAGGGTCTGTGGTTAGGGCCTCGTACTCGGAGGCGACAATCCCAAAGATAAGCTCACCTGATGCGGAGTTGAGAAATACCTGGGCTGTATGGGTAGAGTGATCGTTTTCGGCTGCGAACGGCCCAAGGGGCGTGGTTTGGTCCACACCGGTGAAGGTCATCACACCCGCAATAGCATGTCTCGATAAGGCCGCGCTAAAGGTAACAACAACATCGTGCGTTCCCGTGTCAGGAGCAACGAGCTTCCAGATCTCAACCCTGGCATCATCCGAGTCAGTNNCTGTCAGGATTGAGCGATACTCCAACAAGCATCAAACGGTCCGATCCTGCTGTGGTATGGGAGATCGTTATACTGGACCCCCCGTCTGTTGTCCCCGTGGACTTGCTGTCAACCGCTATCGCTGCATGCGCAGTCCCGAGGTCTCCCAGAACAATCGGAAGGGTCAAAAGAACGAGCGATAGAAATAAATAGATTCCTTTTCTCATGATCCGATACCTCTCAAGAGTTTTAGTTTTCACGGTCCA
>WVZH01000344.1 GCA_011772595.1 Anaerolineales bacterium | reverse complement strand
TGAAGGCTGGCGTGGGTCCAAAGTTGAACCATACCGCGAACGTGCCGATGGCGATAAAGATAACTCCAGGAACGAAGCGGCTAGCAACCAGGTCTGCCAGGCGCTGGATAGGAGCCTTGGAACCCTGTGCCTGCTCCACAAGCTGGATTATCTGAGCCAGCATGGTATCTTTGCCTACCTTGGTAGCCTTGAAGCGGAAGGCACCGGTCTGGTTGATGGTGGCACCGATCACGGTGTCGCCTTCGCCTTTGGTAACTGGCAGGCTCTCCCCGGTCACCATAGACTCGTCCAGTGTTGACCGACCTTCGATGATTTCACCATCAACCGGCACTTTCTCTCCAGGACGTACAACTACTACGTCACCCACCTGAACTTCCTCAATCGGGATATCTTCCTCTCTTTCATTGCGAACCACCCGGGCAGTCTTAGCCTGTAGGCCGATAAGTTTGCGAATTGCCTCGCTAGTACCTCCCTTAGCAATGGCCTCGAGGAGACGGCCGAGCATAATAAGAGTAATGATAACACCTACAGCTTCGTAGTATACGGCTCGCAGGCCTTCCGGTAGCGCTCCAGGTGCAATTGTAACTACCAAGCTGTAACCATAGGCGGCGATGGTACCTATGGTGATCAGGGTGTTCATGTCGGCGGTACGGTGGCGTAACGTTAGCCAGCCAGTGTGGTGTATTGGCCAGCCGGAGTAGAACATTACCGGGGTAATAAGAACGAGTTGAAGCCAGTGGTTGAGCAATATAGGTGGTAGCCACGCAGGGTCGAAGAAATCGTGGGTCATCACAGCAAAGAGCACCGGAGCAGAAAGGATAGCTCCTACGATCAAACGGCGCGTAAGATCTTTGCGCTCAGCAATACGCTCCTTAGCCTCCCGGTCTTCTGTCTCCTCAGTACCGGGCTTGCTGCGAATGTGAACCCTGTACCCGGTGTCTTCTATAACCTCCTGCATCTTCTGCGGCGAAATCTGAGCCGGATCATAGCTAGCCGTAATACGGTCAGCGCCGAAGTTAACGCGAATGTCATCTACACCGGCCAAACTATTTAAAGCCCTCTCGATATTGACCGCACAGGTAGGACAGGTAACACCGCCAGCAACCAGAGCAAACTCTACCTGTTCGGTCTTGCCTACTGGCATGCGCGGACCCACACCCACTGCCTGAGCATGCTCTCGATAGGGAGCCTCAGTGGGGGCTGCCACAGCCGCTTCTCTTGGCTCCTTGCTCTCTTCCACTATAAGCGTGCCGTGAAGCATGTTCATGCCACAGGCAAAACCAAACTCACCGGCTTTGTCAGGCGTGAACTCGAGCGTTGTTCTGGCAAACGGCGGCAGTGTCTTGCTGGCCTGGAAATCAGGAAAAACCACCCGTGAACTACATTCACCAGCCTCTTGTCGGTCAAATATTAATCGGAGCGGGACACCTTTCTTCACCCGGATTACGTCAGGCGAGTATCCCCCCTTGACGGTAACCTCTATCTCCTGAATGTTTCCCTTTACCCGAGCCACTTGAGCCTGTTTAGGGCCAAAGAAGAACCAGGCGAGAAATGCAATGGCTCCCAGTCCACCAAAGGTTACTGCTATTTCAACTACTGTCATGGTCTACTCCCTTTTACTGTCATCAGACTCGCCTTCAGGTTTCAGAGGTATCGCATGTTGACT
>WVZH01000254.1:300-11962 GCA_011772595.1 Anaerolineales bacterium | reverse complement strand
CGATCTGAGATCTATCAGAGTAGCTGACGAACTGCGATAGCGGTAGAGCAACTATCACCTCATTCCTGCCAAGTTTGAACCCCTTACTGCGCTCCTTCTGCAACCATCACGTAATGAACACGTCCAAACATTGTTTGTGCATTTGAAGGGCGAACCTCGCCGATATCCTTGATTTCACGTGAAAGCTTGTTCTCGGGGACGATGAGAATATCCCACCTCTGGATTCTGCTTATGTCATGGCTGTCGGAAAAGATGTCGTGCAATCCATCGTGAGGGCAAAGTTGTTTAAGGGTTTCCAAGAAGACGCCATGGGTATATATGTCTCCGTAGCGGAGGGCAAAACACTTCGTCCCGGTCCCGTAGCTCCAGAGAACGTTCACTTCAGCAGGCTCTTTGACCGAGATGCGAGACAGTTGCTCTCTGAGCTGTGCGACTTCATCGTCCACGATATGAACATTCGCTAGAAGTTCCCGATGGTATGCGATCGATTGAGTTAGGCTGAAGAAGAAACCAACCAGCAACAGCGCGCTCACAGTGACCATAGCACGGTATATCCTAGTAGAGATTTGACTCGAAAGCAGATAAGCTATACCGAATAACAACGGAAGGACGGCCGTCAAGGCTAACAGATAGTTGTTGCCTGGGTGCTTAGATATCATCACCAATGAAAAAAGGACCTGTATCGTCATACCAAGGGCAAATGACCAAAGGCCCATGTTCTCTCTGAGTTTCTGGTGATGCTGCCATGCTAGAGAAGCAAGCAATAGAAGGACCGAGGCAAGTGCAACGAAGATGAGAGGTGTTTCATTCCATAGAGAGCTGAAGTTTTCAAAGAATAGTGAAAGCGAGGAGAACCCGCGTTCACCAAAACCGTATTTCCCCTGATGAGTTAACAGACGGTTTACCCAACCAAAGAAGCGCGGATATTCGTGAAGTATCGGGAGCGTGCTAAATATAAAACCAGTGAGCGCGCCGAAACATACCACGGATCCTGAGAGAAGACCACGAAGCACGTTTCTACTTTGGAAGAGATCGAAGGTGAGAACAGCAACCGCAACTCCAATGACCCACGCTGCGAACCAGAGCTGTATGGCTGTTAGAAGGCCTGTCCCCGCACCAAAGAGGAATAGCTCCCACCACAACAACCTGCGATCCGTACGCAACCGAATGAATAAAAGGAGTAGCAACAGCGTTCCAAAGGGAAAAGCAAATGAGTTTTGAGACCAATAAGCGAGCGTCTCGAAGGAGAACGGTGGATGGATTGCGTAAAAGCTCGCGGCAATCCCTAGAGAAGCCAACGCGTCCTTCCAATTCCTAACCCGGATCGTATTTCGAGTGATCAGGTAGAGGGTGGCGATGCTAACGATCATTAGAAATCCACGCGCCAACCTTAGAAAGGTTTCAGGGTGCGTCAGATGGTACATCACAAAAGGCGTGCCGGTGGCTTTTAAAAATGGGAAGGTAAGCAACAAGATGGTGCTTCCGAGCAATTGCACTGGTGTACCGGGATGATCGATATAAGCGTAAGGCCGACCTTTGACGATCGACAGGGAATTTAGAAAATAAGGATACTCTGGGTCATACCGTATCGTGTAAAACGCCAAAGGGTCACCAGTATTGATGTAGATCCAATATCCCGCCAGAATGAGTATGAGCAGGCCAATCGCGATGTTGTGAAATACGGTCACCTTGCGGTTTGCTTCTGTCATTGTGTTCTCTTTACCAAAACGGCCGTTACAAATATTGCCATAAGTTTCGTGCCCGGTTTAAGCGAGGTTGCTGTCCTACACCAGAAAGAAAAAAGCCACGCGGAGATGAGAGTGCGCGTGAAGCTCTTTCGGGAGAGCGATTCGCAGAAAGGTTGCGTAACTGTGGTGTCTGTGGATCATCATATTCAGGTCGCGTACCAGAGGATGCCAAAGGACCGAAACGGCTATTTGGTATATGAAGGCATCGATCACACGAATTTCAAACGTCTTGCGGCGAACACGAGCATACGAATAAGCAACCATCCATGTTTCCAGCGTTGGATATTGGTTGAACCATACACTCGTCTCTTGTAGCGGATGGGAACATCGGTTATTTTCATATTTTGTTTCACGGCACCTAGAAGGAGATCAAAATCCCCAAAAGGATCGAAATCACCGAAGTAGGATCGGTTCGCGGCAATTAACTCGTAGTCATCCTTCCTGAGCACTTTGGTGCCACAAAGCGTGTCCTTTATGGTTTGGCCGAACAGCCAGGAAAATGCGATGCTGAAGAATTTGTTGCCCACGAGATTAAAGAAACGCATCGCTTCATCCTCTAGCGGATAGACCAGGCGGACTCCGTTGGCGAAATCCCCCTTTCTCGATATGAGAACGTTGTGAAACAAGGGAAGATCTTCTGGTGGCACGGTAAGGTCAGCATCTAGAATCATTAAGATCTCACCGGATGCGTGCTTGAAACCCAGCCTAACGGCATTACCTTTCCCTTCCCCCTCTTGTCTGAACAATTTACACGCCCTGTTCGGATTCGCCTTTATGGCCTCCTCGATGGCTTCGTAGGTGTTGTCTTTAGAATGTCCCTCCACAAAGATCAATTCCGTTCCGCCTCCCATTTCCGGAACCCGCCGGAATATTTCCTCGATGTTCCCGGCCTCATTCCTGGCTGGAACCACAACGGAGACAAGACCGGTTTTGTCTGTGGGGTCGTATTCGGGGAAGGGGCGTGCGACGATCATGTTGGTGAGCGCAAAGTGTCTGAATGGCCAGAGTCTTACCAGGAATCGGTTGCAGAATGAATCGACGATCGGTGTGGGAAGAGGCCATAGAATTTCTTCCCAATTGCGGATGACCTCAAAATTGGACAGATACAACAGATTATCAATGTCCTCGACGGTTAGCCAATTCTGAAAGAGGTTGGGTTTCGCCAGACCAAGACGGGCGGCCACAGCTAGTGGTATTTCCCATAATCGGTTGTAGGAGTTCAAGATGACGCGTGTACGAGGATGTGATAGGTGAGAGATTTGCGTCAATGTGTCTTGAACATCCCATAGGTCGTTTAACAGATCAGAAAGAATAATGAAATCGAATTGCTTGTCAAGACACATCTGATGGGCATCAGCTTGTATAAAATCAAGATTTGGATGCCGTCTCTTTGCTCGCCGAACCATCTCAAGAGAGAGGTCTATACCTACCCCGAGGGCTGGCTCAAGCTTAGCAAGCAAATCGCCTTCTCCGCAGCCGATCTCCAAGACAGTCTGGCCCGGGGCGATCAGATGTCTATAGATTTCCACAAGGCGTTTGTGGTAATACCCACCCCACCCGCGCCAATGGTCGAGTCGTTTGGCGAGTGCATCCCAATGTGCTTGTCGAGCTGATTTGTAATGTTGATATTCGTTGGCTTGTCTGTTCTCTTGTGTCATATGGAAATTCTATGAAGATTGCGGTCGATTCCGCGACGGTTGTTGTTCCTGCGTATGGTACCCGTCATGTTGGAAAGGTTAAGTGGGGTAAGTATAACGAAAAAGTAGTACTTGATCTATGGCTACCCTACAAATTTAGTTGACCAGATTCTAGGGATATGGATCGCGTAGACGTGATAAGGAGTGTAGGATCAAAGCTGATGGATATGCAGTGGAAGAGGTTTAATTCGGGGTCCGGGACGATACATCATGCTTCTGTCTTGAAATTGCAGACGGGCATGGAAGCCCGACCTCCTTTGATGGAACGGCGGTTTCACACTCTCGTACAGGAGCAGCGGCTCCCATGCCGCTGCGTTCATCCGAATGCGAGACGTCCAATGACCTATTTGGGCAACCACGGCGGTGTTTCTGAAAGGTTTAGGAATCGCTATCGATCAACCAAAGCCAGGCGTTATTGAAGTCGCATGTCGTTCGCCCCGATTCGCTCATCGCCATAAAAGCGACGAAACCGCGCTCGAAGATGACGTTTTTGTCGCTTGAAACGTTCATTTGAGCTGTGAATTGCTCGCGAATCTCGGCGATCTCCTGCTCGTATTTCTCCAGTTCACCTAAATATTTTTGCATGGCCTCAACATCGGAAGTGTTTTCCGGTGGCTCGGGCGAGGGGGGAAGAAGCATTGGGGGTGGGGACGTGACGTCGAATTCGGCAATCAGCGTATCGTTGGTGTAGATGGTGAATTGTGTACCTCTCCCCACAACCGTAATCCTGTTTGTCGAGTCGTTCTGCCAGTCGAAATCCGGGTCTTTATAGCTGGGATAGAAATCCCTGGTCCCCGCAAACTCTCCTTCAGCCATGATCGTGAAAACTACGTGTCCGTTTCCTCCCCGCGTTGCGAGCACCATGTATTGGTTAGGCTTTTCTTCGTCCCCGTCGGAGCGTAAGACAAAGCCACAGCCAGATGTTCCATATTGGGTGTTCCATGTGAGGTCGGCGGAGATGGCAAAGTCCTCCGCGATAGTGAAGATATAGTGGTTGGTCGAATCGTTTTGCTGGTAACCTTCGAGGTCCAGCGTCACGGGTGGGTGGATCCAACCGGGTTCCCCTTTGGTTGCATCAACGCCGTATTTTGGGAGCTCGGAAAGGATGGGAGCGAAGGCGGTGGCGGTGGCTGCTCGGTTGTGCTCAAGGTCGACCAATGCGGTTTGCGTGGCGCCGATCCTGTTGGTCTCCGCTGTGGCCTCCGCCGCGGCGGTTACGAGAGCATCGTCAGATTCGTCCCCTGCCAATGCTTTCGCAGTGGCTGTCGGCGCGAGCCAAGAGGCAAGCGCCTCTACGGTGGCCGCTTTGGAATTACTGGACTGTAGTCCGCACGCAATTTGTACGCCGGCGAAAAGAACGACGATCAGTGAGAGGATGAACAGAGGGTGTGGTTTAGATGACATCTTTCCGTTTCACCATGTAGAGCACACCCAGAAGCAGGATCATGATGATCAGTGCTTGGGCGAGCCAGGCATTGAAGATCTTGGACAAAAAGGTTGCGGTGTCGTTCTTATCAACGAAAGTCCAGGCAACTTCTTCTCGAAAGCTCTCCACAAGTCCCTCGGCAGCATCGGTGGCGGCAGCGCGAGTGATCTCCCAGTCGAGTAAATCCTCCTGGTAGGCCTCCATCTCCTTCTGATAGAGTTTCGCTTCGGCCTCAAAGGCTTTCATCTCCGCTTTATAAACATCCTGGATCAGCGTCGCCTTATCTTGGTAGTCCTCCAGCGCTTCGAAGTAATCCGCCATAGCGACGGAATCGGATTCGTCTTCCGGCTTCACAGGCTCGGGTGGAATCTCGGGTTCGCTGGGTTTATCGCGCAGTGGCGGCGGCTCTTCGGGCTCCGGCTGCTCGATGACATCGTCATAAAATTGACCTACCCCAGGGAAGGCGCATGACTCTTCTCGCAGTATGTTGAGACCCATGCAATTGCAATGTTCCGATCGGTCTTCGATGGTCATCACCTCTCGGAGTTCTACCGGCAGGTCCCAGCACGGATCGGCAGCTACATCGGAGCCGATTGCGCTGATAGCCATCAGCGACTCGAAGGTCCATCGTGAGGCAGCTGGCGCGCTGACTGCACTCGGTAGGGGCACGAGCGCCCCACTGAGAACGACCTGTGGCATGATCAACAAGATAACGATCATGGGTACGGCGTTGGCATTGGGAGAGAGTGCGGAGGCGAATAAACCCAGCATCATGCCGGCCATCGCTGCCAGGACCATGGTGGCGTACATGAAAAGAAAATCGAGAAAACTACCGGACATCCCATAGGCAAGATTGTGGATGATCACATATGCTGCCGCGTGATACAGGGCGAGTAAGGCTGCCACCCAGACTTTGGATAGCACGTAGGGTGCGATTTTGAGATTGACCAGACGTTCGCGTTTGTAGATGTCGTTTTCTTTGACGATCTCGCGCATTTGCGAGAGCGCGCCTACAAAGATGGCGAAGATCACCAGCAGGAAGAAGGTCATGATCAAGTTGGCGGCGTTGCCTTCCACAAAGTCGAATTGATTCTTACCCATCAGGAACGAGAGCAACACATCCAACATGCTCACCAAAGGAGCGGCACCCAGCATGAGTGCCAGGCTGACTTTGTCGCGTAGGAGAATCCTCAGGTTGCGGGAGGAGAGGATCAGGAATTGGCGTATCGAGGAGGTCGGGCCGTGGACCTGGTGGACGGGCGTCGCCACCGGGCGGGATGGCGGTAAATCCGTTTCCCAAACATTGCGCTTGCCGGCCAGGGGTTGGGCGATGTACTTGATGTACGCCGGGTGCGCTTGAAATCGCTCGGCCCAGTCTTGTGGCGTACCGTTTTCGGGATTCTCCAAGATAGCATAGATCTGGTCGAACTCCATCGACTGTGTGCGTTGTTCCTGTTCGCTTCGATATTTATCGAAGTAGAAAAGCGCTTCGTCGGGTGGACCAAACCATGCCAGGTAGCCGCCACGTGCCAAGAAGACTACCTTGTCGGCGAGCATAACGTTTTTGGTAGCGTGTGTGACGAGTACGATGGTGCATCCCTGGTCGGCGAGGCGGCGGAGAAGCTGCATGAGCGAGGTCTCAGTGCCGGGGTCCAAACCGGAGGTCGCCTCGTCTAGGAAGAAGAGCCCAGGTTTGGTGAGCAGCTCAACACCGATGGAGACGCGCTTTTGTTGCCCACCGCTCAGCCCGCTGACGGGTAGATCCTTGCGGTGCGCCAGATCGAGATCTTCCATGACCTCCATGACTCGTTCGTGGCGTTCTTCCGGCGTCGTGTCCGGTGGCATTCTTAGCTGGGCGGCGTAGTCCAGTGCCTCGTAGACGCTGAGTTCCATGTGGATGATGTCGCGTTGAGGCACGTATCCGATGTTGTTCCGCACGGCGTCGAAGTTCTGATAGACATCGATGTCGTTGACGAGCACGCGGCCATGAGTCGCCGGGTGGTAGCCGGCGATGGCATCCAGCAATGTGGACTTTCCTCCCCCGCTCTGCCCGACGATGGTGATGAATTCACGTGGCTTAAAAATCACCGAGACATTCTGCAGGATGTTGAGATCCCGACGAACCCATTTGTTGAGATTGATCACGTCCGCGCGCAGGCCGCTGCTTTCGTCAAACTGTGCAAGCTCGTCTTCGCCCATCTCGAAACGGTAGGGACCGATGCGAATTGTGTCGTCAGGACTCAACCAGACTTCATCCTCGATGCGCTGGTCGTTAACGAACGTGCCATTGGCGCTACGCAGATCGAGCAGGCGATAGCGCTTTCCTATGCGCTCGACCTGTGCGTGGAAACGAGAGATGTTAGGTGCTTCGAGGACAACGTCGTTGCCGGGATCGCGTCCGATCTGAAGCTGGTTTTTTTCGCCGAAGTGGATGACGACCGACTCGCCAACCCGCGCGGCCTCGTCGGGCGAAGAATACGTCATGGTGACCATTAAACCTGGGAGGTTGGCGTCTCCGACGCGCAAGATGTCGTTGTGGCGCAAGCGGTGCGGCGAGGTCAGGGGTCTCCCTTGGAAGTGGACGGCATTTGTGGCATCAGGGAGATTGACGAAGGCGAAACCGCCGTCCACACGCTCCAGGCGAGCGTGGCGCCGCGAGATGACTCTCGAGTCAACGACGATGTCGTTGTCGGGGGAACGACCGAGTGTGTAGGCCGATTTGGTGAGGGCGTATGTTTGGGATGCCTCGCCGGCGATAGCGATGATCAGTTGGGGGGGTGTTGTCGGAGCACGTAGGTCCTGAATCTCACCCAGGATGGTTTCGGGCGTCTCGGTCTGGTGGGGTTCGACCTGCGCGAGGATGGGTTCAGCGGTGAAGGAGAGCACCACAGAGGGGGCGAGTTGGATGCGATCCCCTGGCTTCAGAGGATGAGGATCTGCGGTCAGACGTTCCCCGTTGAGGATTGTTCCGTTGCTGCTCCCTAAATCCTGGACAAGCCACTGGTCTTTCTGGCGGATGATCTGTACGTGCCGCCTCGAGACCGTCGGGGAGGGGATGATCACGTCCACGCCCTGAGTGTAATCACGTCCTATGACGGTGGTTGCTTTCGAGAGTGTGTGCTCTTGATTCGGGTGAGGTCCCAGCAAGACGATGAGCTTGTGGTTTTGAAAATGTTCCACGCGTTTCCTTTGAGAGTTCGTTGAGTCGGATCGGGCCCGGGAAAGCTGCAATGGTGTTTAAGCTCCTTCATTATAGGGCGTTCCGCAATTTGTGCATCTGCTGCCTCTTGATCGGTGCGTCCTGGCGATGAAATGTAATGCTCGCTTCCTGGAAGCTCAAAGCTTCCGGGAAGCTTGAGGAGCTTTTTTTTTACAACACCTTTACCTGTGGACTACACAAATGTAACGCATCTCTATCATCCTCTGTACGATGTTACGGTTGCTTTTTCATGATGACCATTGTTCCCGATGTTCGACGAATTCCTTATAAGGAGGGTGATGATGAAAGCGAAGCGTTTTTTGATGACCGCTACACTTGCAGTGGTTGTGGTTGCGCTCTGTGCGGCTGTTCTGCCAATTGGCCAAGCCTATGCTCAAAGTGGTGGGGGCACAGGTACGTTGAGGGCATGGGGCGACGGATTGGCCGCTGTGCGTGGGAATGGCACGATCGTGATTTCGGGGAACGGTATCCTGTGGATTCGCGATCACAACGGCGACGCGAGCATCCACATCACCGGCACCGGGGTGCGTAAGGAACTAGACACAGGTTGGATCCGCTATGTGGGTTTCAACGGTCAGGCAAAAGTAACCGGTAGCCGGGTCACTGTAGCTCTCTCCGGGTACGATATCAAGCTCGTGGCCACCGGCACGGGTAAGTTCGTGCTACGCGGAAACGGTCGCTGGGAGACGGACAATGCCAGCGGAGAGTGGAGTAGCACCGCCGAGGTCATGTCGTTCCCATGATCGTCGGTTGACGTGAGACACGACCCTTCAGGTATTGACTTGAAGGGTCGTGTGCCTTTAAGTTTTTTTCCCATAGAACCGGAGGGTGTCGAGTTGCTCGAGACGGTGGGTGAGCACGCGTCAAGCTTTCGCTACGTGAATGCTTCGCTCTCCACATAATCGTGAGAGCAAAGCGCTTCTGCTCCTTCATACGATAATTCGGATGAATTGGGAGATGTGCCTCTTTCGAGTGTCCTAAAGGGCCATCGCCCTGATGGGCAATCTATTCAACGCCTAGAGGCTTTCTACTCACACCAAGACCGCATTCTTCATATGTGGGATCCTTAGATCTACTCCCTTCAATAAGCGCCGCCGGGTAAGTTTCCAATCCATCACATTTGCCTCCGGAACGACATGTCCCTGTGTGGATTCAGTGACCTCAGCTCAACCTGGCATTCGCATGGTGAGCCGGTTGCGATTTGGTTGTATGAGTTGAAGAGATCGCACAAACGTATCGTCGGAGGGAATGGAGATTACCTTGACGAGCCAGGATCTGTTACTCACTTTGCGAACCTCCATCGTAGATGTTGCGATGACAGGATAAATGGTCTCCAGGTTGAATTCAAACCTATAGGCACAAGGGAAGCTCAAGAGACACTTTGTTTGGGCGATATTCGCGAATTCATGTCTTCAACCGTGGGAGGTGGAATCAAATTCCTATTCCTGTTTTGGAATCCAAGTTTTTCTTGTATGGTCTTATTGAATCTAATGAAGATTGCATTCGCTTGAAGCAAGACGCGATTTAACCTCAACCAGAAACAATATCAACTGCGCGAGTTTCAACCGTGGGAGAGTATGCGTTTCCACGAAGCATAACGAGCTCGCGTTTGTTTCCCAGGGGGATGGAGACGTCACTGTTCGTACGCGATCACGTTCCACTTCAATGAGGAGGGAAATGACAAGGAAAGCGAACAGGTGGAAGGCCCGAGGGAGAAACTCTCACGGTTGGATGCCCCCTTTTGGACGGGTGCGCTGATTTGGGCAGGTCTGGTTTTTGGTGCCGAAAATCTGGGATTCCTACCCCAGATAGGGAAAGCCAGCGCTTGGAGTTTGATTTTTTTGGGTGGGGGTATCGCCGGGTTGGGGCTCAGTCTCTACTCTTTATCGGCCGTAAAATATTCTAATCCTACTACGTGGGATTGGATCTTCGGCGCTGTTCTGCTGGCGGTCGGTTTGGGTGGCTTTCTCGGAGTGGACATTGGGCTTCCCGTTATCCTGATTGTCGCAGGACTGGCAACTCTGGTCAACGCATTCATGCGCCGCCAATAGATTGAAGTCTTACCGCAGCGAATAACCCAGCCTGGGATCGAGTTGGTGCCGGCATGTCGTGGCTTGTGCCAAGTTTTACTGGTACCTCAATGATCCTCGGGTTTCCAAATTAAGCGTCATAGACCTCAAGTTCCGGGTTACTGAAATGGGGCTCTGCATGGATTCTTATGCACAGATGAGAGAGAGGGATTGCACGTTTCCATGGATTCCAAAGAGGGTTTACCGATGATAAAAGGAGTAATGGACGATACAGCCAATTCCATGAGCGAAAGCCAATCGCGGCCGTATACGCCAAGTTGGGTCAACCACATTGATGCCTGGGTGGACCGACTACCAGGATCAAGCTGGTTATATTACTTGGGAGTCAGTCTTTTAGTGTTTCTGATCCAAACCGCGGTTCTGTGGGGCGAAGGAGCCTTTCCCAACAGTACTGCCCACCGCGTTCATGGTTTCATGGCGGGAGTGCTCGCTTTCTTCTTGACGTTGCTTCATTTTTTGGACAGGCGTGCGCGTGCGGCTTTGGCTACTTTACGCCCTGCTCTGATGACTAGTGAGCAAGAGTACGATGAACTGTGTTATCGACTCACAACGCTTCCCCCGCGTGCGACGTTTCTAGCGGGTTTGGCAGGAGTCGTTTTTAGTTTATTGCCTGAGGTGATAAGTGGCGAGCCTTATCAACTTTCATCGCTAAACCCGTTCCCTCTCTCGGCGAATCTACTGCGCCTCAACTATTGGTTGATCTGGTGGATTTTCGGGACGTTCCTCTATCACACGGTACACCAGTTGGGATTGATCAACCGTATCTACAGTAAACAAACGCGCGTCAATCTCTTTCGCATGAAGCCTCTTTACGCTTTCGCCAATCTCTCGGCACTCACGGCGGGGGGCCTTCTTGTCGTATTGTATGGCTGGCTAATCGTCAACCCCGATGTGTCTCTGAACGACCCGATTATCATCGTTCTGTATTTATTCTTCACCTTCTTGGCGGTTGTGACCTTCATCTGGCCGCAATTGGGCATTCATCACCTCCAGATCACGGAGAAAGATAGATTAATAGACGAAGCCAATCAGCGTTTCGAAGCCACCATCCAAGAGTTGCATCAACGAGTGGATAATGGAAGGCTTGAAGACATCACCGAATTGAATGTGACCATTGCTACCTTAGAAATGGAGTTGAGCACACTTAAGGAGATCCCTACCTGGCCCTGGCAACCCGAAACTGTGCGTTGGCTCATTACTGCGCTGGTGTTACCGCTGGGACTGTGGCTCCTCCAATTTATCTTGCAACGTGTGATGGGTCCGTAAGGTATGGTGCAGGGTATAAAATCGATAACAGGAGCTCTCCGATAGAACGCATCATCTGGGTTGCCGGTTTGGCTCGCCGTTGCACTGACTTCAAAGATCATCATGAGAATTCAAGTGCTGTGACTGTTAAGATCTATTCGGGAGGAACAGGTATTCCTGGGGTACCGGCCTAGTGGGGAGCCCAGGCTCGCACGCTTTTGTTCAGATTTCCGTGG
>WVZH01000254.1:0-167 GCA_011772595.1 Anaerolineales bacterium | reverse complement strand
AAGCCCGAAAACGATGCGTCGTGGTTCTTCGGGGCCGAGTCGAGAGATCACACGCCAGACGAGCCGGCCGGGGTGGGTTCCACCTCTCAGTCCGATTTTCGATTCCTGGGTGTAGGATTGACTGTCGATTGGGAGGTCACAGAATACGACGCTCCCTCGATGATTAG
>WVZH01000364.1 GCA_011772595.1 Anaerolineales bacterium | reverse complement strand
ATCGTGATTAATAGCAGTAACATGCTATCCTGAGCCATTTCAGCTACATCGCGGTAGGAACGCCGGTTGCCCGGCGCCCCCCGCACAGATCCCAGCGTGCGGCACTACCGCACTGGGCTCCTGCCTTGGGTAAAGACGCGCAGGCGTTGCTCAGGATAGGGCTGTTGGATTCTGGGCACTGGTAGCCAGCGTTTAATGAGGCGGCTCATCCGCTCCCAATTGAGGCGGGCTCTCTGGCTTCTCCGACGCAGCATGCGGAGCCATAACCTGCCCACATAGAATCGAAAGGCGTTCATGGCCCTGCCGTTGCCCGGGACCCCATAATACCGGTAGTGTCCCACTAAAACCGTCCGCAGCCAGCGGCCCACTTCAGGGATCGGTATGTGCATTCGCCGCCTTAGCTCACGTTTGAGTTCTTTCAACTTTGCACGGAGTCTCCTCCGAATAGTATGCCGAAGCACCATGAACTTCCCTTTACGGTTTTTGCCACAGATATGGGTAAAACCGAGGAAGTCAAACGTTTCAGGTTTCCCTTCGCCCCGACCCCTTCGGTCCTCCGCTGCAAAGCGACCAAACTCAATCAGGCGTGTTTTCTCATCATGAAGCTCAAGGTTGAACTTACTTAGTCTTCTACGTAGATCCCCCAAGAAGTTCATCGCCTCTAAGCGGTATTGGAACCCGAAGACAATATCGTCGGCGTATCTGACGATGATCACGTCTCCTTTTGCCTGCTTGCGCCTCCACTGATCAGCCCAAAGGTCCAGGGCATAGTGGAGGTAAATATTTGCCAGCAGTGGGCTGACGCTTCCGCCCTGTGGGGTTCCTTCCTCGGAGGGCATTCGTTTGCCCTCCTCCATCACGCCGGCTTTTAGCCATTTCCGGATATGCCGTATGACTCGCCGGTCCCCAATCCGGTGCTCAATGAACTTAATAAGCCATTCGTGGGAGATGGTGTCGAAAAATCCACGAATGTCCGCATCTAGCACCCAGCTCACCTTCTTAAACCGGATTCCCACCGCAAGGGCGTCTAGTGCATCATGGGCACTTCGCCCTGGTCGGAACCCGTAGGAGAAGCCTTTAAAGTCGGTCTCATAGATCACTTCCAATACCTGGACCACCGCACGCTGGACAATCTTGTCCTCCAGCACGGTGACCCCTATTGGTCGCTGCCTGCCGTCCCCTTTCGGGATGTAGGTCCTCCTGACCGGCTTTGCCCGGTACGCTCCCCGTCGCAACCTCTGCGATAGACCCAGAAGGTTCTCCTCCAGATTCTCTCCGTAGTGTTGCCACGTCTCCCCGTCTACTCCGGGTGCGGCTTTCCTTTTGAGCCCATAATAGGACTCTCGGAGACGCTCCAGATCGTAGACGTGGTGCCAGAGCGCAGTGAACACCAGCCTCTTCTCCTTACGCGCTGCCTGCCGTATCCTCTCCAGCGCACGTTGCAGGTCTTTCCGGCTCTGTGTCCGGGACCTGGTTTGCCGGATCGGATTCCCCTCGGCCAGTCCCCTTCCCTCCACTCCCTCCGCAGGCCGTGGCGCACCACAACCCTTGTTCGGGAGCTTCCCTGGTACTATAGGACTGTCTGACTTCCCACGTTCGTTCATCGCTGTCGTGCTCCCTTGGGATTCACAGCACGGACCTCAGCACCATCTTCCTGAGGCCAAACATGGGACCTCCCGGTTCCCGTGTGGGGAGCTTCCGTACGTGCACGGGGTCTTAGACCACGCAGGGTCCGATCACATCTCGCCCTGGCGATGTAATCGGTATTGCCTTCCGAACTTGTATACGGCGTCAGCACCCTGAAGCTTAAACCATATCTTTCGCGGCTCAATAGCCCGGCCCGCACTTCCCCTGTCAATGCTTCGCCCGTACCCTTACGGGCACAAACGCATGACTCGGGGCCGGTGTGGCTGGCTAGACCTTCACCGTATGGAACTTTCATCCACTACTCCCCACCGATTTTTACCGGCGCACATACAATATATGGACATTTTCCCCAAAAAACGCTATCCTTTGAACCGCAAGT
>WVZH01000272.1 GCA_011772595.1 Anaerolineales bacterium | reverse complement strand
GCGAGCGCAACAGGCCAGTTCACGACCACCACGCTGGTGAACTTGGCCCCCACGGCTCCGACGACGCCCTACTCCGACAACACAACCGCCCAGAGCGGACGGACAAACCCGAACGATATCACCGACACCTCGCCGGCCTTCAGCGCCATCTACGAGGACCCCGACCCGGAGGACAATGCCAACAAGTACCGGGTGGAGGTCAACACCGCAAGCAACTTCACCGGAACCGTCATGTGGGATTCCGGCTCATCGGGAACGAGCATGGCCGACACCACCGCGGGAACCCGCTCGCCGGACATCATCTACGCCGGCTCGCCCCTCGCCGACAGCACCACCTACTACTGGCGTATCACGTTCTGGGATGACGACGGCGCAGAAGGAGCCGTGAGCGCTACCCAGCAGTTCACCACCACAACGCTGGTGAACGCGGCCCCCACGGCTCCGACGACGCCCTACAGTAACAACGACACGGCCCAGAGCGGGCAGACAAACCCGACCGATATCACCGACCTCACGCCCGCCTTCAGCGCCATCTACGAAGACCCCAACCCCGGGGACATCGCCAACAAGTACCGGGTGGAGGTCAACACCCAGAGCGATTTCCTTGGTACGGTCATGTGGGACGTCGGCGCATCCGGCAACACCATGGCAAACACCATCGCGGGCAACCGATGCCCCGACATCATCTACGCCGGCGCACCCCTCCAGGATGCCACCACCTACTACTGGCGCATCACGTTCTGGGATGATGACGGCGCCGAAGGAGCAGTCAGCGCAACCCAGCAGTTTACAACCACTACACTTGTAGGAACCCCCACCAACTACCGCTCAATCGGCACCAACAGCGGGATACTTTACAACACGGGCAATGCCTCGATCGATGACGGCACGACGACGGTCACCTTTGGCAATGGGGCGAGCCTGCCCGTGCCAACAGCCGTGGGCGCTGTTGGGCAAGGGGACAAGCTTGTACTCGACCCCGGCGGGCTCAACGAAGAGGTCTTCTACATCCTGTCGCGCGACGGCGACACCCACGTGACGGTCCAGACGGCGGCAACCTTGCCGCACACAAACGAGTCCTACGAGATCACCCGCGCCTACAACGACTTTCAGACCTGGGAGAGCGGCCAGGAAGGCAACCTGGTGACCGCGGACAAGATCGAAGTCGGGGTCGCCTACAAGGATGGGGTTTTCATGCCCACGGGGGTGACCACGATTAACGATTCAACCACCGATGCCAGCCACTACATGCAGCTGACAGTGGCCCCAGGGCAGCGACACAACGGAACGGCGGGGACCGGGGTTATCGTCGATGGCGGCAGTATGATAACCGGCCACATATTCCATGTGAGGGACCCTTATTTCAAAATGGAGTGGCTGGAGATCAGAAACTTCTGGGGCACGGTTTCATCAGGTGCTATTTCGCTAACATTTGTGGCGCCGAATAGAATCACCAGGGCAAGCGGTAGTTTCATAACCGATGGCTTTGTCATCGGGAATACGATAACAACTGATTCAGCAATCACCGCAAACCAAGGACCATTTACCGTCACCAATGTGACTGCCCTTGAAATTACGGTAAGTGAAACCGTGGTTGTTAATGAAGGTCCTGTAACCAAAACGGTTACAAAAACCGGCGGTCAGCCGATCAACGTCGATGAAGGGGAGGCCGCTGAGGCGTCCTTCTCTCACCTGTTGATCCACGACTACACCAGTACCGCTCGTGGCGCAATCAACATCTACGAAAACGCCACTGTCCGAAACTCCATCTTCTATAACGGCGACGTAGGGATCCGGACCTATAGCAACACGCTCCTCACCCTCACCCTCGAGAACGTCACGATTTACGGGATGACCGGTGACGGTGTGTTCCATAGAGCCGGGACGCTCGTCGCCAAGAACACGATTTCGGTGGGCAATGGCGGCCAGGACTTCGACGTGGACAATACCCCAGACGGCGTGGTGGACCAGGTCAACTCGGGTTACAACCTGTACAGCACGGTGCATGGTACCGTTCACCCCGGGACTAACAATCAGTCCCCGCCTGCAAGCCTGGAGGATCTCTTTATCTCCATCGCCGCTACCTCCGAGGATCTCCATCTTGAACCGAGCGGCCACGACGCTCTCAATAACGGTACGGATTTATCCGCTTCTTTTACAGACGACATCGACACCGAGACGCGTCCGACAGGCGCAAATACCTGGGACATCGGGGCAGACGAGTATATCCCGCCGCTCACCAGCCTCTACCGCAGTGTGGGCATTACAGCTACCGCGCTGGCTAGCGGTGCGAATTTTCCAAGTGTCCAGACGACTAATACATCTGCCACGACAACGGCCTCAACGAGCCACACCGTCAACCTGCCAGCTGGTATCCAGTCTGGCGATCTAATCATTGCTCTGTTTTCTGGTTACATTGGTAGCGGGACTACCCCTGTTGATGTCAGTTGGCCATTAGGTTGGACCGAGTTCTTCGAGCAGGACGCATCGACTAGTACGTTGCACCTGGCAGTAGCTGGAGCATACCGGAAGGCTGACGGAACCGAGGGCGCAAGCATCACGGTCACCACGAACCTCGTTGTCCTGGCAGCGCACAATACCTATCGCATTTCTGGGGCCGCAGACCCCGCCACGCAACCGCCTCAGGCTGCAGCCATCTCATACACTGACACTGCGAACGGCATTGACCCACCCGTGAACACGCCGACGGGTGGCGCTAAGGATTATCTATGGCTTGCCGTGGCGGGATGGCGGCGCACTGGGATAGGCATGACGACAGATCCGGCGAACTACACTGATGCAATCGAGGCCACCTCTAGCGGCGGTTCAATTGGCACAAGGCTTCGGTCTCTACGTCGGCAGCTTAATGCTTCCTCGGAGGATCCGAGTACATTCACGCTAGGCGGTAACAGTGAGCGTCGGATTGGCGTGACGATCGCTGTTCATCCAAGTGTGGCCACAGCTAACGGATTGACAATTTCCGGGTCAACCGCCACGTTTGGCACTGCATTGGCCGACAATATCGGAGTCGGCGATGTCATTCAGTATGATTCCGATGATAACGGCTCGATCGACGCGCTTGCCTTCATTCATGG
>WVZH01000046.1:158865-159400 GCA_011772595.1 Anaerolineales bacterium | reverse complement strand
TTCCCAGCCTGTAAAGCCGCTTCGTGAACCGCCCGGCTTTCCACACTCGTTACCCCGAGTGGTACCGTGATCATGGCGCGCGGCCTGAAGAGACGCGCCGGGCCGCATACCTTCTCGACAAAGTGACCCAACATGCGATGAGTGACCTCGAAATCGGCGATTACGCCATCCCGCATGGGTCGGCTGACCTCAATAATCTCAGGAGCCCGACCATCCATCTCGCGCGCCGATTGGCCGACGTCGACGATCTTGAGCTCTTCAACATCGATCGCAACGATCGTCGGCTCATGGAGGACGATCTCGCCCCCATCGCAAATCAGCGTATTGACCGTACCTAAATCGATGCCTAAATCTTTTCCAAAGAGTGGCATGGGAGTTACGCCTCTTCGGACAGTTGATCTGGCGCAGGTCTGGGTCTACGACGATAACGTCGCACAGCATCCAGCCTAAGATTGGAACGGCGCAACGCGGCTTGAATTGCGAGATACTCGTCCGTATCAGGTGGAGGGCCGCGCTTCAGTAATTCTTCCGCCCT
>WVZH01000046.1:157570-158845 GCA_011772595.1 Anaerolineales bacterium | reverse complement strand
GCGTCGGCAAGGACCGTCACCACATCCGGTCTGACTTCGATGACACCGCCCGCAATGGTAAAAGCCTGCTCTTCGCCTTGATGGCGTACACGCAAGATGCCGTAACCCAGCGTAGCCAATAGCGGGGCGTGATCAGGCAGGATGCCCATTTCCCCCTCAGATCCGGGGACGAGCACAATATCCGCCAACCCCTCGTAAAGGGACTTATCCTGCGTAACGATCTCACAACGGATGGGCATACACAACAGCTCCTACCCCACAACTCCCTGACTACAAGGCAGCGAGGCGTTCGCCCTTTTCTACGGCGTCGTCGATCGTGCCGACCATTGAAAACGCTTGTTCCGGCAATTCGTCGTGCTTGCCATCGAGAATTTCGCGGAATCCCCGCACGGTTTCACGCAAGGAGACATAGCGTCCCTCCTGCCCCGTGAATTGTTCCGCGACGAACATCGGTTGCGAGAAGAAGCGTTCAATCTTTCTCGCTCGCGACACTACCAGTTTATCCTCCTCACTCAATTCCTCAATGCCCAGAATGGCGATGATATCCTGAAGATCCTTGTAGCGCTGTAGCACTTGCTGCACCTCGCGCGCAACCGTGTAGTGTTCCTCACCCACGATTTGCGGATCAAGAATCCGTGATGTAGATGCTAATGGGTCGACAGCTGGATAAATACCTTTCTCAACGATGGACCGCTCCAGGGCGATGGTGGCGTCAAGGTGAGTGAATGTGGCGACAGGGGCCGGATCGGAATAGTCGTCAGCAGGCACGTACACCGCCTGCATGGAGGTGATGGAGCCGGTCTTTGTGGATGTAATCCGCTCTTGGAGTTCTCCCATCTCGGTAGCCAGAGTCGGTTGATAACCTACCGCGGAGGGCATGCGTCCCAACAAGGCCGATACTTCCGATCCCGACATACTGAAGCGGAATATATTGTCGATGAAAACCAACACATCACGACCCTGATCGCGGAAGTATTCAGCCATCGTGAGCGCCGTCAGCCCCACTCGCAGACGCACTCCGGGAGGTTCGTTCATCTGACCGAACACCATCACGGTGTCTTTCATCACGCCGGATTCGAGCATCTCGCGATAGAGCTGGGTACCTTCCCGAGTGCGCTCTCCGACGCCTGCAAACACGGAGTTCCCTTTATGCACGGTGGCGATCGTGCGGATGAGCTCCATGATGATGACCGTCTTCCCAACACCCGCACCACCAAAGATCCCTGTCTTGCCGCCTTTGGTGAAGGGCGCAATCAAGTCGATGACCTTAAGACC
>WVZH01000046.1:153037-157559 GCA_011772595.1 Anaerolineales bacterium | reverse complement strand
CCCTCGTCGATCGGTCTACCCAAGACATTGAACACGCGCCCGAGTGTTTCCTCGCCGACCGGCACACGGATGGGTGCACCTGTTGCAAGCGCCTCGACGCCACGGCTTAAACCATCGGTTGAATCCATCGCCACGGTACGTACCCATCGCTCACCAAGATGGCGTTGAACCTCAAGAACCAAGGACTGCCCCTCATCACGGGGAATCTCGATTGCGTCATAGATTTCTGGCAACTCACCCGGCGGAAACTCGCAATCGACCACCGCGCCCTGAATCTGGACTACGTGTCCTTTCGTTCCTGCCATGCTTTCCTCCAATAACCTATACCTTACCCTCTCGCACGCTGACCAGAGCTTCTGCGCCACCGGCGATGTCGAGCATATCACTGGTGATCGCCTTCTGGCGGGCCTTGTTGTACTCCAGACTCAGCGCCGCGGACAGCTCATTGGCGTTTTCAGTTGCATTACGCATCGCAACCATCCGAGCAGCATGCTCGCTGGCCAAGGATTCTGTAATCGCTTGAAAAACTTGTAATTCTGTCAATCTAGGTACTATGGTGTCGATCAGCGCAGCTTCGCTGGGCTCGTAGATGTATGTCGGTTCTGGACCGCCTCTTTCCCCAACCCTCTCCCGGGGTTCTGGCATTTCTCGACCGATGGGGATCGGCTCGAATTCCAGGGGAAGGAGTAACTTGCTCGCAGGCACCTGGCGCAGGAGGGTGACGAAATCAGTGTACACCAACCACACTTGATCTGCTCGCCCAGCTAAAAACTCATCGACCGCCAAGCGGCCGATAGCTGAAACATCTGCGAAGCTCGGTTCGTCTGGCAATTCACTGAATTCTGCCATCAGATCTTTACGACGGCGCAGAAGCATGTCGCGACCTTTACGACCTACAGCGATGTAACGAACCTGAGCCGTCGTGTAACGAAAAGCTTCAAGAGTATAACGAACAACGTTCGTATTATATGCACCTGCAAGGCCGCGATTCCCACTGATCAGCACGACCATTATGTTGTTTAAGCTTTCGCGGGTTGTCAGCAAGGGGTGAACAGACTCCCGGTCCGGCTGCCGAGAAATGTGCTGCAGAACCTGCCACGACTTCTCTGCATACGGACGGGTTGCCCGGACACGCTGTTCTGCTTTACGCACACGGCTAGCGCTGACGGCTTCGAGCGCGCGAGTAACTTGAGCGATGTTTCGTACGCTCCGTATTCGCAGCCGCATTTCTCGTGCTGAGGTCATGCCCGCTTCTCACTCAATAAGACGCTATACGGTCCAACTACGGTTGAAGGTTTCGATCGCCTGCCGCAGCTTCTTCTCATTCTCAGCCGTGAGTTCTTTGCGCTCTGCGATTTCCTTCAAGATTTCGCCGTGTGAGGTTTCTACCGTGCGGAGCAACGCCGCTTGCCATTCGCTCATGCGATCCACTGGGATCTCATCGGCAAGACCATTTGTCCCAGCGAACAGGACGACAACCTGTTGCTCCAACTCCAAGGGTTGGTATTGGGATTGTTTCAAGATCTCCTGCAGCCGTTGTCCACGACTTAGTTGAGCCAATGTTGCCCTGTCCAAGTCGGAACCAAACTGCGCAAAGGCGGCCACCTCCCGGTAGGAAGCCATATCCAAGCGCAGCATACCCACGACTTGCTTCATCGCCCTCGTTTGAGCATCTCCGCCTACGCGGGAAACAGACAACCCGGCGTTTATCGCAGGACGGATGCCGGCGTTGAATAGGTCAGTCTCGAGATAGATCTGCCCATCGGTGATGGAGATCACGTTTGTCGGAATGTAAGCCGACACATCTCCTAGTTGCGTTTCGATGATCGGTAATGCCGTCAACGAGCCTCCAGAGCCGCTGATCTTCTCCACGCGATATTTCGCACTATCGGTCATTGTTTCGAGAGCCTGCTGGGCATCATGGGCGGCGAGGGGACCATCGAAAATCTTCCCGTCGACTGCGTCCCTCTCGCTGACGGCTCCTTCATGCTCCTTGGGTACGATGACGAATTGGTCAGCAAGGCGGACTGCGCGCTCAAGGAGTCGGCTGTGGAGATAAAAAACGTCTCCTGGATAGGCTTCCCGCCCAGGAGGTCGGCGAAGCAACAATGAGACCTGACGGTAAGCCCAGGCATGCTTCGTGAGGTCATCATAGACTACGAACGCATCCATCCCTCTGGCAGCAAAGGATTCGCCAATTGCACAACCCGCATAGGGAGCTATGTATTGCAAGGCAGCTGGCTCATCGGCAGCAGCCACAACCACAACGGTGTGCTCCATGGCACCATAGCTCTCAAGCGTGGCCACAGTGCGCGCGATTCCTGCGCGCTTCTGACCAATGGCGACGTAAATGCAAACCAGATCCTTTCCTTTCTGGTTGATAATCGTGTCGATGGCGATTGCAGTCTTGCCCGTCTGGCGATCGCCGATGATAAGCTCTCGTTGTCCTCGTCCGATGGGGATCATCGAATCGATGGCCTTGATACCTGTCATCACAGGCGTGTCCACATCTTTGCGCTTTACGACGCCAGGTGCAATGCGCTCAATCGGTTGGTAGCCATCGAATTGAATCGCTCCTTGTCCATCGATTGGCTCACCCAGAGCATTCACAACCCTGCCGATCAGACCATCACCAACTGGGACAGACGCGATGCGATCTGTAGTGTAGACCGTCATCCCTTCTTCGATGCCTGCATACTCCCCCATGATGATCGCACCGATGGCTTCTTGTTCGAGGTTGAAGGCGATGCCCATCACGCCATTGGCAAATTGCACCAATTCCTGTGAGCGAACATCGGTAAGGCCGGAGACACGCGCAATACCATCTCCTGCCTCCAGGACTGTGCCCACGTTCTTGAGTTCGACTTCGGGCTCGAATTCATCGATTTTCTGGCTTAGTTCCGAGGAAAGATCACGAAATAAGTCTGACATGTGGCCTCCAGGCAGTGTGAGGAAATTCGATGCCTGAGTAACACCCTGGCGAATAAAACGGCCGGCGTCTTCCACGTATGGAACAAAGGCCAAGCCGTCTCAACCCTCTTAGTCCGAACGAGCCGTGAACCCTCAATGCGCTCGGTGCTCCAGAGGAAAAATCCCAACGCCGGAATCTTACCTGATGGCCTCTATTTTGTCCAGCCGTTCACAAAGTAGGCGGCCATTTTTACAGTCGGTACGTTAATCTTCCTTTGAAGAATGCACTTAACCTACATTGCCGAGCTTGAATAAAAAAGCGTCTCATCCTCTTACTGCGCCGATCAAAGCAAAGGCGTGGCACTACATAAGGAATGGACCCATCCATTGTCAACCAAAAAGGATCCAGACCGCCATCCCCAATGAAAAAAGAAACGCTGCCCCCCGCAGCATGGCGAAGATAAAGAAGAGGCAACCCCAAGCGCCAACGAGGGGGCGTATCTCACGCCATGGATCGTCGGGTAAGGGTAGGCGAGTCAAGGTGTCACCTTCCGAAGATTCAGGTGGACTCCTGTCGGTTCCCCAAGCAGATCCCCCATCTCCTTGAGATCCATTGGCGGCGCCGAATGTTTCCATGATTTCCGCATAGTGCTGATGAGCACGCACCTTTGCGTAGCGTGCAACCAAATGCGAAATGATTGTCAGGAAGAAGCCCAGTAATAGAAAGATGAAGATCATCATGCGATCGCCCAATTCAATGAGGATTGTGTCTCGTCACTTGAAAAGGATGGAATAGGCGATGAAATCTATCACTTCGAATTCCCACTACATGAGCACCGCATAGATGAGGACGAGAGGAGCTTCTTAAACTAGCCGCGATGAAGAGTCCGATTGCTCCCAGAGCCCCTGGATGCATCCATGCACCTGCGCAGATCCGCACATCCACGAAAGGGAACTTCTACTCATCCGTGATCATACCGCGCTTGCTCCCATTCCCCAATTGAACCGAGCGTTCGTAGGCAGCCCAAATAGCCCTCGACAGCGCGGTTCTCACCCCGGCTTTTTCGAGGAAATACAGTGCAGCTGCACTTGTCCCACCCGGGGAGGTGACCTGATTGCGTAAGCGGGCGAGGTGCCGAGGGGAATACTCGTAAAATGCGACAGAACCCTTGACTGTCTGGACGACGAGCTGTTCTGCAATTCGTCTCGGAAAACCAAGATGAACACCCGCGTCTACCATAGCTTCCATCATCAAAAAAACATACGCCGGGCCTGTTCCGGACAAGGCAGTCGCCATGTCCAGGTAATCTTCATCTTCGACGTAGACTTCCTGGCCAAAGGTTGCAAGGATTTGACGTGCCTTTTCAACCTGGATTGGCGTGACCTCTTCCGTAGCCGTCCAAACGGTGATCCCTTCACCGACTTGGGCCGGGGTATTGGGCATCGAGCGCACAATGGATTGATGATCGAGACCACGCCTCAGATCCTCCAGCCGTGCCCCAGCGATGATGGAGAGCACCAACGCATCATCGGGGATTGCACCCTTTAGATCCATGAAAACATGCTCCAGGCTCTGTGGTTTCACAGATAGCACAACGACGCCTGCACCTCC
>WVZH01000046.1:151705-152992 GCA_011772595.1 Anaerolineales bacterium | reverse complement strand
CCGATAAATGTGATCTGATGATTCTTATCTGTCACAATACCTCCTCACCTCAAATCCAAGGTTGCATCGAACGAGTCACACCTGACAGGGTTGGTGTCGAACTGCACCCAGTTGATGCACCCCATCTCTTACGGTTGAGCAAAATATCTCAACGCCTGCTTTACTTTTTGCTCGACATCTTCGGCTGTATCTGGTGGAATTGATTGCAGCGCCGCCTGAGCCTCGACGAGGTTATAACCGAGTGCTGTCAAGACGCTCAAAACTTCGGTATCCATCTCACTTTGGACACCAATAGCTTCCAGAGGCGCTTTGAGTCGATCTTTGAGGTGAAAGACGATCTTCTCCGCGGTCTTACGTCCGACACCTGGCACGCGGGATACCACTTCCGGTTGGTCGTTGACCACTGCACTCTGCAAGACATCTGCAGACAAATGAGACAACACGGATAGCGCTAAACGCGGCCCCACACCGCTCACCTGCATCAGCAACTCAAACAAATTCCGTTGGTCAGCGCTATTAAAACCATAGATGGCAATTGAAGTGTCTCGAATCACGAGTTTCGTTAGCAAGAACAAGGGCTTCCCCACTTCGGCATCATCAAGAACGGGGCGAGGAACCGCAACTTGCAATCCTACACTTCCGAGCTCAAGAACTAGCTCGTCTTCAGCCACATGTTGCACAACCCCCCTGAGTGAAAAGATCACGAATTCTCCTCCAATCGTCGCAAGGTCCGGCTGGAATGCAAATGGCAGATCGCCACGGCGAGCGCGTCTGCAGCGTCGTCAGGATGGGGAATCTCTCTCATCTCCAAAAGTGTCCGTACCATTTCTTGCATCTGGCGCTTGTCGGCGTTTCCATGACCGACGACAGCCTGTTTCACCTCGCGCGGCGAGTATTCATCGACGGGTATTCGAGCTTGTGCAAGCGCAAGCAGGACGACACCACGAGCCTGGCCAACGGAGATTGCGGTGGAAACGTTACGCTGGAAGTAAAGCTTCTCCACCGCACCGCTTTCAGGTTGGTGGAGAGTTATCAACGTAGATAATTCATTGTAGAGCTGGTGCAATCTCCGCGGCATGGCATGATCGGGAGGTGTGGTGATAACCCCGAAATCGACCGTCTCCAATCCCCCTTGGGATGATTGACGCACCACACCAAATCCGGTGATTGCCGTGCCGGGGTCGATACCGATAACCAGCATACCGCCTGCGTTCTAGAACTCCTGGACCTTCATGCAGCCTCAAGCAATTCGACGGCTTCCTCGGTTACATCGAGGTTGGAGTACAC
>WVZH01000046.1:150312-151576 GCA_011772595.1 Anaerolineales bacterium | reverse complement strand
TGGAAATGCAAAGTAGGCCACACGTCTGAATTGCCATGAGACTGAACCAACATCCGCCAGGTTTCCTCCAGACCGAGAGAGAACGTGGCGAATGTCAGCGACGGAGCGATTGCGGTTGTCCGTGACGACGTCGATCAAAAGCGCGATCCCATGCGGAGCGTAGCCCTCATATAGGATTTGTTCGAGCTCGGCTCCTTCCTTATCCTCTCCTGTGCCACGTCTAACCGCTCTCTCGATGTTGTCCTTGGGCATGTTGTTGGCCTTGGCGCGATCGATCGCTAGTCGGAGCGCAAAATTGATCTCAGCATCCCCACCACCTTCACGCGCTGCGATCGTGATCTCACGTGCCAAGCGTGTAAACAGCGCCCCACGCTTTGCATCGTTAGCTGCTTTCTTGCGTTTGATCGTCGACCATTTTGAATGTCCAGACATCGCCCACCCTTCTATAGTTTGGAGAGCAAATTACGAGGTGCTTCTATCGATGGTCATCCGAGGAAGATCAACCCATTATACCATTCGGCATCAATCAATCTCAGCGAACCCTGCATAAGAGATGTCCATATTGGGACTACGCCGGTCGTTTGGAGGCAAAGTCGCGTCCTCTAATACCGACATTGGTTGTTTCTCTTCGCCCCCCGATCCGCCCGACCATGAATGATCGGGCTCATGGCTTAAGGCCCTCTGGGCCTACTGCGAGGGTGCTTCAGCACCCTTGTGCTCTGAGCCCGGTGATTCACCGCCGGGCGTGACAGAAGGAATAAAGATCTCTGAGCACTTAGCCCGGCCCCACACCTCAACGGCTTTGCGGCTCACCCGCGAGCAAGCGCTCTAACTTACGTAGCGTGTCCACGCTTTGACCGCGATAGTGATTATTGGCGTACACCAGAGTCAAGGGAGCCGCCAAATCAAGTTCGCGTATCTTTGGGATCCACTCAGCCAACTCCGGGTCGCTATAGGTGTAGTCGTATCGCTCCCAGGCATGCTCATGTTTCCACCACCGGGCAGCGTTCCGTCCGTGGAAACGGACGTACGCCATCGGACCGGTTGTGCGCGCTACAGGAGGCATCAATCCCTTCAGCTGAGGCTCGTCGACGCAACAAAATCCTAGTTCCTGGCTTTCTAACAGGGTGAAGGTGTCTTCCGATACCCAAGCGCTGTCCCTGAACTCTACGACCACTGGCAGGTCGGCCAGCCCCTCCCTCAGATGAAGCAGATAATCCCGATTGGCTTGATTGGGATGAAAGGAGTGTGGGAATTGTGCCAG
>WVZH01000046.1:106792-150239 GCA_011772595.1 Anaerolineales bacterium | reverse complement strand
TTTGGAAGGTCTTGAGAATAGACAGGACCGATCCAATCGTCATACGAAAAACCGGAGGTTCCGAGTAGGATCATGGCAACAACACCCCCGCGCCGTCAATGCGACTTCTTTTGAGATCCAATAAGGCCCGGTTCACATCCTCTAAAGCATAATCCAACGTCGATACTCGAATCGGGATCTGTGCAGCCAACTCGAGAAATTCGATACCATCATGATATGTGGCGTTTGCAACGCTTCGCAGCGTTCTCTCGCCATAGATCAGACGATATTCCAATTCCGGGATTGGGCTCATGTGGATGGCGTTGATGGCCAGTGTGCCGCCAGGTCGAATCTTCTCCAGGATCACGGGGACAAGTTCTCCCACAGGGGCAAAGAGGATAGCTCGATCAAGCTGCTCAGGTGCTTGATCTTGCGCACCTCCAACCCAAGCAGCGCCTAGCGTGTGAGCCAATTTTCGATGGCCGTCACTGCGTGTGAAGACGTAGACCTTGCAACCCCAGTGAACCGCGACTTGAATGGCTAGATGTGCGCTCGCCCCAAAACCAACGAGACCCAAGCACTCACCCGATCTTAATTCGGCCTTACGCAGTGAGCGATAACCGATGATCCCAGCGCATAATAAGGGTGCTAACTCCCGCTCGGAGAGGGCGTCAGGCAGGGCGAGTGTGTAGCGAGCATCAGCAAGCATCCACTCTGAATAACCGCCATCTACATCAAATCCCGTGAACGCCGCCTGTGGACAAAGGTTTTCTTCGCCGCGTGCACAAAAAGAGCACTGTCTACAAGCATGGTGTAGCCACGGAATACCAACTCGCTCACCTACACTCCACTCCGTTACACCCTCACCGACACCTTCAACAACGCCAACCACCTGGTGCCCCGGTGTGATCGGGTAGTGAGGTGGAACGATCTCCCCCTCCACAGTGTGTAGATCTGTGTGACAGATGCCGCAAGCCTTCACCCTAACCAGGAGCTGCCCCAGACCAGCCTCGGGCCGCGGCAGCTTTGCTTTTCGTAATGGTTCTTCTTCGATCGGTCCGGGTTGATTCAGCCGGAATGCCTTCACAGTACACCCATGAATCGGACGAGCAGAGTTACTCCACAGTGCGGTCTATCAGAATCGAGTATCAGATCAGAGCACCAGGAGATAAGAAGTTACTCCTGGGAATCTTGGCTCTTCTCCCGGCCTTCGGACTTGGCCCAGACGATGAAATCCTCCGTCATTTTGCGGGCGACGTCATCGGTGAATTGCTTTGGCGGCGTCTTCATGAAGTATGCAGATGGCGCTGCCACAGGTCCTGCCATCCCGCGGTCTAAGGCTAACTTGGCGCAACGCACGGCGTCGATAACCACACCAGCCGAGTTGGGTGAGTCCCAAACTTCGAGTTTAAGCTCCAGGTTCAAGGGAACGTCTCCGAAGGTGGTGCCTTCCATGCGGATGTAGCACCACTTGCGATCCGTCAACCATGGAACGTAGTCGCTGGGTCCGATGTGAATGTCGTCGGATGACATCTCGTACGGTAGGATGCTCGTAACGGCGCCTGTTTTGGAAATCTTCTTCGACTCCAGTCGTTCCCGTTCCAGCATATTGAAGAAATCCATGTTGCCACCGAAGTTGAGTTGATAGCTGCGATCGAGATGGACGCCCCGGTTATCAAAGAGCGATGTCAGCACGCGATGCGTGATGGTCGCTCCGACCTGGCTCTTGATATCATCGCCGATCACAGGAAGTCTTCGCTCCTCAAAGCGCCCCGCCCAATAGTCGGAGCTGGCGATGAAGACAGGCACACAATTCACAAAGGCGCACCCTGCCTCAAGCACTTGCTCCACATACCACTTGGTCGCCATTTCAGCTCCGACCGGCAGGAAACTGACGACGACATCCGTCTTGGTCTCTTTAAGGATACCGATGATGTCATCGGTGGGCCCAGGGGCTTTCTCGACCACCTGCGACAAGTACTTTCCGATGCCATCGTGGGTCATGCCACGATGCACCGGTACGCCCATCTCGGGGACCTCTGCGAATTTTACGGTGTTGTTGGGATGAGCGAAGATGGCCTCACTTAAATCCAAACCAACTTTGCCCTTCACAACGTCGAAGGCGGCTGTGAATTGTATATCGCGGATATGATATCCCCCCAGATCGACGTGCATCAAGCCAGGCACCTGATCGGTGGCCTTAGCATTTCTATAGTACTGTACACCTTGCACGAGAGATGAGGTACAGTTGCCTACACCGATGATGGCAACCCGAACCTTCTTGCTGGCTGGCATTGCTGCCTCCTTGTAATCGGATGATGTTCTATTACGCTCTCGGTCTTCGTGCTCCCAACTCAACGTAAGCCGATTGTAATTTTTCAAGTCTTTCGGCTATGCTACAATCATCGCACGGCGAAAGGACTGTCCGGATGTCAGAGGGAATCGCCCACGCGAATACAGCGCAGCGGCTTGAGCGCCTCCTTGAGATCAGTCGAAATCTTGCTTCAACACTTGATCTCCCACAATTGCTGCAGAAGATCATCCAAGTCGCCTGTGAACTGACCGACAGCCAGGAGGCCTCTATACTGCTCTACGATCGGACCTCAGGCGACCTACGCTTTCAAGCCGTGGCAGATCACCAGCGAACAGACCTGCTGAATGTAAGTGTTCCACTCGAAACAAGCGCCGCGGGTCTGGTCTTCACGAAGGTAAAGCCCATTGTCATCCAGGACGCGACCAACGACCCTCGCATTTACCGTCAGATCGATCAAAAGCTCAATTTCCGCACACAATCGCTTCTAGGCGTGCCTTTGATTGTCGAGCAGGAACCGATCGGTGTGCTGGAAGCGGTCAACAAAAAGAGCGATGGAAATTATACCGAAGATGACTTGGCGATACTAGAGACGCTTGCATCGCAAGCTTCGATCGCGATCCACAACGCGAGTTTGCTGAACAAACTCCGGGAAGCCAACACCAACCTACGCAACCTGGATCGCATGAAATCGGACTTCATCGCCATAGCCTCACACGAGCTGCGAACACCCCTTGGATTGATCCTCGGTCACGCGACGTTCTTGAAAGACACCGTAGAGGACGAACTGCGCGATCAAATGGAAGTGATCATTCGTAGCGCCATGCGTTTAAAAACCATCGTAGAAGACTTGTCGGCGATTGCGCATAAAGAGGAGGGAGCCTCTCGCGTGCGGCTTGAGGAATTCGCCATTAGCAGCTTGGTGGAAGAGGTTGTGGGCCGATACCAAGACTTTGCCACTGAGAAGAAGATCCACTTGAGCTTCGATGTGCCTGAGAACGATCCTCTCACGATAAGCGGCGAGCGGGAGAAGATCGACGTCGCATTGTCCAACCTTGTCCAAAATGCCATTACTTTCACCGATCCCAATGGTCAGATCGGTGTTAAAGCCGAGAAGGCCGGAGATAAAATCAAAGTTTTTGTAGTAGACACAGGGATCGGAATCCCTGAGAAAGACATTGAGCGCATTTTCGATCGCTTCTATCAGGTCGAATCCCATCTGACCCGAAAACACGGTGGCATGGGATTGGGTCTTTCGATCACCAGGGCGATGGTGGAGCTGCACGCCGGTGAAATCTGGTGTGAAAGCAAGGAAGGGACGGGGAGTTTATTCTGCTTCACGCTGCCCATTTCAAGCCCCCTGGATTCGGCGGCGTCGAAAGTATTCACGACATATTGACAAGAAAAGCAAGAGAACAACAGGTTTTGAGACCTTTACCCTTTACACGCTCGTCTCCATCCAATTTCCGGTCTGCCACAGCGACCGCAACTCCCCCGATGCAACGATTAATCCTCAGCATGTATTTGATTCGTTGACCTCTCAGGGAAAGAACGGTACACTACGGACATTCGGGGCGTGGCTCAGCCCGGTTAGAGCGCACGGTTCGGGTCCGTGAGGTCGGCGGTTCAAATCCGCCCGCCCCGACAGGAAAGCACACGGCACCTATTCTCGATTGGTGCCGTGTGCGATTCTTTATAAAGACATGCTGAGCGTGCAAGGATCAAACGAGTGCCGTTCACAACCGTTGTGCGCTCTTGTGCCTCTCCGGGGACCGCAGAGTCATGGCCCCTTTTCTCCATGGCCGTCACTCGGGTAATCCGACGGCGAAGCAGGAAAGATCCTATCGACTCTGTAAAAATTCACCTGGAAGGCGTTGTGACCGATGACATAAACTCCATCGGGACAACCGTTCTCCCGCCGCGATTTAAGAATCTGGAGCTGGAGGTAGGAAACATCGGCTTCCCGCGCTGGGTCGAGTGGGCCGATCGAACAGACGTGCGCGGCTGGGAACGACTCACTGGTCTCAGTTAAAAGCTTGATCGCGTCCTCAGTCGCTACAATTCGCGGCACGTGCAAACGATCGAAGGACTCTGCATAGGGCGGTGCGAGGAACTTCGCACGAACCGCGAAGTCCACCTCGAGAATCGCCTGCAGCGCCATACCCTCCGGTGTGACGTACGCTAAAATCGCATCCCTTCCTGCTTTCTGATCTGGCCAAACGCCGTACGTCAAGGCAATGATATTCCCTAGTTGAGCGATCAAATCCTCTCGCTCGATCAGTCGCAATAGTTCACGCAGATATCGATCGTTCCTTTCCGCTTCCAGATGGATCCCGCGTGGGTTTGTGAGCTCCAACATGGGATGCATGTAAAAATGATTGTAAGGAATGGCGCCGTGCTCTATACTATAGGCAATCACCTGGGCTAAAACCTCTTCACCACCCGGGTAAAGTTTGTTGCCCAAATTGGGGAAGAGCGCAACGGCATTACCGAACTCCGGAAACTCCTGTGCGAATTGCCAAAGTACGCCCAATCCAGTCTCTATGGAATGAACCCCATCCTCTGTAAGCGCAACCTGATCGGCGAAAAATAGATCATCGATGGTAAGGATCAGTGGCCGACGACCCTCCGGTACAAGGATCTCTCCGGAGAGCCAACGGTCTAATGCTATGAGGGTATAACCACTCCTATACAACCTCTCCAACTGGTCACGGAAATCGCCGAGGCGCATCTTGACTTTTGTGGAATACGGGTAATGATCGGGCAGGAAGCGGTGATACACGAGAACGGGAACGCGAGGTTGCGAAGTCCACACGGTAGCCTCAAGGAAAACCAACGCCGGCTCCGGAATGGAGGTTGGTGTTGGGACCACTCGTGTCGGTGTTGCCTCGGCTCGTGTCATGGATCCAACGTGCGATTCCGAGGATAGTGTAGGAGAAGCGGAGGAACGACTCGCTTGATCCGTTGAAGCCTCAGGCGCGCCTTCAACGTTGTTGCAAGACGTGCAAATTGACACGAGCAGAGAAAGCAACAGGATACGCTTCACCGATCGGACTACCCTTCCGTTAGCGGATTGAGTTTTCTCATGCAAGGTGCACATTATATGCCATGCCATGTAAGTCTAGCCACCTGGTGATGAATGATGATCGCCAGACTACCCTTCTTTAAGAGCCACGGCTGATCCTAAGTTGTAGTTGTCCTTCTTCCATTAGCGTATCTCCTCTGAGGTGATAGCGCTTGGAAACCTATGGTAGGTAAACTCTCCACTTCCCTAGACCCAGATAGGACTTGATCATATAGAACAATTGTGCTATTCTTGTTTTGAGAACGCGAAATCCAGAATAAATCTGAACCTATTCGATTAATGAGCGGTATGCCTAACGCCTTTAGATATTCAATTCTTGGATAAAGTTTGACGCAAGTGACAAGATATCATTCGCTCTGACCGGGAAATCGATGGGGTGGTCCGATGAACACCATTGAGATCAAAAACCTGCGACGCATTTTCAAGACGACGATCGGCGTCTTTCGACGAAAAACAAAGGAAGTGGTCGCCGTCGACGACATTTCCTTCGACGTTCAGCAGGGAATGCTGTTCGGCTTGCTGGGCCCAAACGGCGCCGGTAAGACGACCACGGTCAAAATGCTCACCACCCTGCTCATTCCCACAGCTGGAACAGCGCGTGTGCTCGGGTACGACATCGTGAAGGAAGCCGATGCGATCCGACCGCGAATAGGATTTATCTTCGGTGGAGAGCGCGGCCTTTATTGGCGCCTTTCAGGCATTGACAACTTACGCTACTTCGCCAGCCTCTATCACGTCGACCCTGTGGAGACAAAGAAGCGCATTCCCTACCTGCTCGAGCTGGTTGGACTCGCAGATCGTGGCCAGGAAAAAGTCGAGGGATATTCTCGCGGCATGAAACAACGCCTTCACATCGCACGTACCCTGCTTCACGATCCCGAAGTGCTCTTCCTCGACGAGCCCACAATGGGTCTTGATCCAGTAGGCGCGCGTGAGCTGCGCCAGGTCATCCGCAATTTGCAGGCTGAGCGAAAGACGATTCTGCTTACCACCCACTACATGTTCGAGGCGGACGCTTTATGTGAGCGCATCGCGGTGATCGATCACGGCCTGATCGTGGCCCTCGATACGCCAGAGGTTCTTAAGAATCACGTCAGCGACCTCTCAGTCATCGAAGTAGAAGTATTCGGATTGCCGGAGCAAATCCTCGATCAGATTCGTTCCTTGCCGATCATAGACGCGGTATCTGTCGAGGATCACGACCAGAAGCAGATCCTGCTTGCGCACTCGCCTTTGGGCTCCGAAGCCGTCCCACAACTACTCGCCTCACTGGACGGTGTCCGAGTGGGCAAGGTGGTCGTACGTGAGCCTACGCTGGAAGATGCGTACGTTCGACTGGTGGGAGGCTCGCCATGAAAACATCGAAATATTTTCATTACGCCAGGGCGATTTGGTCTGCGGCCATCATGGCGTTTCTCCAAAACGTGTTCGATCTTTTCATCGTCTTCACAGTCCTGGTTCAACCCCTGATCATCGCCTCGCTGGCGCTATGGATGGTCCAGGATCGAGCCTCGGAAGCCATCGTCTTTATCGTCGTCGGCAGCGGCATGACGGGACTGTGGAGCAGCTTGCTGTATATCAGTGGCAACAGCATCACCTGGGAGCGCTGGACAGGAACGCTCGAAATGATTGCCGGTACACCGACGCCGATGTCCGTGGTTGTTTTTGGCAAGAATCTCGCTCATGTTAGTCAATCACTCGGCTCAATGATCGTGGCCTACCTCTTAGTCGCGTTGATATTCGGATACGAGGTGCATATAAGCCGTCCCTTCCTGTTTTTCGTCTCTCTCGGGTTGACTGTTATCGCCTTTGTCTGCTTCGGGTTGATTATGTCCCCACTGTTCCTATTAAATCCTGGTGTGCAGCGCTGGCAAAATGCTTTGGAGTACCCGATTTACATCCTCAGCGGATTTCTGTTCCCGATCGCACTGCTCCCGGGATGGACGACTCCGCTCAGCTATCTTCTCGCGCCGTATTGGGCCGCGCGAGCGTTACATGGATCGTCGAGCGGCGCTGCGACCACGGCTGAGATCTTGTTTTCATTGGCGATGCTGCTGGTCTTTAGCTCACTGTACCTGCTGATCGCCGCCAGGTTGTTCCGCATCATGATGCGCAAAGTACGGGAGGAAGCAACTTTGGGTTTGCAATAAAACCTGAATCAATCCCCAACAATCGGCGAGAGAAGAATTCGTCATAGGGTTTGACCATGCAAAAGCTCAGAATGAACTTACGTCTCTTCCTTCAAGGGGCGTTCTTTTCGTACGTAGCATTATTCCGCTGGCTGCGTCCTGCCACCTACATGGCTTCCAAAGTCATCATGCCGCTCAATCAAATCCTATTCTTCTCATTCTTGGGGATGTTTGCGACTGGAAGTGATGATCCCAGTTTTTTCGTGATTGGAAATGCAATACAGTTGACGGCCATAAGTGGCATTTACGGCGTCACGATGAGCGTAGGTGGAGATCGTTGGGAAGGCACTTTGGCGTACCTTTTTGGAACCCCCGCTAACCGCATGGCGTTGTTCGTCGGACGTGCATTCTTCCACGTGGTCGACGGCATGCTCGGGGTCTTTCTTGGCTTGATGTGGGGGATATTGCTGCTTGGCTTGGATGTATCCCAAACAAACCCTGTCGCCCTGGTGCTGACGATCCTAGTCACAACCGTGAGCACTTCAGGTTTAGGGTTGCTTATGGGTTGCTTGAGCTTGATCACCAGAAATATATTCTTCATCAATAACACCGTTTATTTTCTCTTGTTGATTTTCAGCGGCGCGAACATACCCCTGTCTTCGCTTCCCTCTCCAATGCGCGCCCTCTCCGATTTTCTACCCCTCACACGCGGAATCGAGGCCGCGCGCGCAATCTTCGCAGGCGGCCAGCTCGCCGATGTTATCCCCCTTCTATCGGGAGAAATCATCCTGGGTGCAGTCTATATCGCTTTGGGGTATTCGTTGTTTCGCGGGTTCGAATTTCAAGCTAAAAGACGGGGCACTTTGGAGGCGATGTAAATTGAAAACAACCAATCCTCCCGAAGGTGACGAGCACACGGGAGGATCGATGTACTCAGAAGGCACGCAGCGGAACGGGGGTGAAAACAAGCACGAAGAGTATCAATCCCAGGATTGCGATTGCTTTCCTGCGACTATCCAACGGTGTGATCTCATCCAAGGGCTGTGCATGGTTCCGAAGCATAAAGAAGATCAGCGCCGCCCATAACCACCAACCGGACCACACAACTCCCAGAATTACCAGGGTGACAACGATAAATGGCCGCAGCATCGCCGCNNTTCAAGGCCGTGATCAACAAACCTGCCCAACCAGCCCACGCCATAGGGTGCAGCATGACGTCCTTTCCACCGAATGGCACGGGCAACCCGAGTAGTAAGTACCGACCCCAATACACCAGTGGATCAACGCCGCCATAGTCTAATGGCGCAGGCAAGACTTCGCCGGTGACGAGATACTTCGAAGCCAAGTAGATTAAGGAATTACCTTCCAAGACCTGACCTGCCGCCTCGGCAGCTGAAAGAGGCAGACTGCTGACTTCAGAAAACGACAGCCCTATCAACAACACAGGGATAGCGACGACGAAGCCCGCGATTGGACCTGCCAGCCCGATGTCCAGCAACACCCGCTTATTGCGCGGGGGTTGTTTCAACTGAATGAATGCCCCCAGCGTGCCGAAGATCGTAGGGAATGGAATGAAATATGGTAAGGTGACAGCGGTCTTGTGATAACGGGCAGCGAGATAATGACCGAACTCATGCGATCCGAGGATTGCCAAAATACTGGCCGCGAAGACGATACCCAATGGTAAATCTCGCACGATGCTGACTGTCTGAATTTGAGGGTCACCCATTGTGTTGTAACCCGCGGCCGTGTTAACCCCCATGAATAAAACACTGATAATAGTCAAAACGAACATCACGAGATTGACCCACGGATTGGACGGCCTCGGCTGGATCAAACCTGCAACCGCCAGGATGACATGCTGATCAGCTTCCTCACGAAACACAAGCGTGGTTCCCTCTTCCTTAAAGACTGGTTCCAAGCGATCGTAGGCTTCTTGTGAATCGATGAATATGCGCCCACTGAACCTCAAGACGAATCCGTCTCTCGCGCTCTCGGAGCTCACATCCGTAATCGACATAACCTGACCAACGGCTCTTCGTAAACGTTCAGGTATTACTTGCGCATCCTGTGTTATTGATTGTTCCATTCACAACCTCTAGAAGAATAGGCGGGAGTGGATGGGAGTCGAACCCACCGCGGCCCGCTGAACGACCCGCCACCGGTTTTGAAGACCGGGGAGCCCACCGGGACCCAACCACCCCCGATTGATCTATTAACATACCGCATCGATAGGGAGGATGCAAGGGAAGTCCTAAATTTGGTCCCTTATCGCCGATAGCCTCCATGATATCAAGTACATTGTACCGGCCCTACATCAGGATAGACCGTAGGTCAAATCACGAACGTGCAATCCCAATCACGTCGCCTCAAATTTCACATCAGACATTCGCTGCATAAGATTCGCCAAAGGGCTATCTGATGACCTGTAAAGGTCATGCAACGAATTTAGACCCCCAGCGATAAATCCTGCTACAATCTACCCAATTCCACAGCGGAGAGCGCGATGCGGTTAAAGGATAAGGTGGCCATTGTCACTGGTAGTGGTCGGGGAATCGGGCGGGCGGTGGCTTTAGGATTCGCTTCAGAGGGTACTCACGTCGTTGTCAGTGCTCGAACGGAACAAGAAATCAAGGCTGTCGCCGATGAAATCCGATCCCTGGATCGTAAGGCATTGCCTGTCGTCTGTGACGTTACAATGGAAAGACAAGTCAAATCCCTTGTCGCTCAAACGCTCGAGACCTTTGATCGAGTAGATATCCTGGTGAACAACGCCGGTACCGGTTTAATTCGGCCGGTGTGGGGCACCCCAAGACCATCCTTCGAATCCGTGCTAGCTGTCAATCTGATCGGCACCTTCCTATGTACCAAACATGTTTGGCAACCGATGCGAGACGGTGGCGGGGGATCGATCATCAACATTTCTTCGCTTGCCGGGCTGTCAGGATATAGACTACTCTCCGCCTATTGTGCGAGCAAGTGGGGGCAAATTGGTTTCACCTTGGCGTGCGCTGAAGAAGGGAAAGAAGATAACATCCGAGTAAATGCAATCGCCCCCGGCAAGGTGGACACCGCGTTAAGGGGCCAGATCCAAGAGGACAAGACCCGAATGTTGAAAGCTGAAGATCATGCCGGCGCCTGCATTTTCTTAGCCTGCGATGAATCTCGTTACATTACCGGGCATGTCATCCCACTCGAATGGTACGGACACATGGTTGAAATAAACGGAGGGCAGAAGTGACGACGATCAGCAATCTACTCGAAGGCCAGGTTACGGAATCAGAAACGGAACACCGATGTCAATGGGCGTATGGCTTGCTCAACCTGCGCGCCTTCGTAATCCTTCTCATGCTTTTGGTCAGCGGCTGCTCTTCACAGGAATCATCCACCCCCACATTGGCCCCGCCCACCCCATCACGAACCGCCGTGCGACTCGGTCCGACCTCAACGATTGCCCCCTCCATGACGCCCGCTCCCATCGACATCCCCACACCTACCCTTCATCCCCTCGCACCGATTTCCGATGCGGACTGGAGCAAAGGCCCGCATGATGCGCCCGTAACCCTGGTGGTCTACTCCGACTTCCAGTGACCCTATTGCGCACAGTTTGCGCCCGTGTTGGCGCAACTCGAGGCTCTGCATCCCGAGGATGTCCGCATCATACTGCGGCACTTCCCTTTATTGACCATTCACGATAAGGCCTCTCTCGCTGCGGAAGCCGCTGAAGCTGCAGGCGCACAAGGTTCCTTTTGGCAGATGCACGATCACCTTTTTGAGCGACATGCGGATTGGGTCGATCTTACTCCCGAAGAGTTCATGATCTGGTTGAAGGACGCTGCAGTAGAGCTGAACCTCGACCTGGCCAAGTTTTCACAGGATCTCGAGACCCGGCGCTATCAGGAAACCATGCGCACAGCTTTCGAACAGACCGCGGCAGCAGGCATCCCGGGGACACCTTTTGTCTACCTTAACGGTGACTGGTATCGACTACCGCTTTCCCTCATCAACCTGGAGGCTTCGACCCGCCTCTTACTACTAGCAAATCGCCAATATCAAACCTACCCGGGCTTCAATCTGGATTTACAATCTCGGTACCTCGCCCGTCTTCAACTATCAAACGGAGAGATGCTCATCGAACTGCTACCTGCATCGGCCCCTTTGGCAGTAAACAATTTTGTATTCCTTGCCACAGAAGGTTGGTTTGATGGTATTCCATTTCATCGAGTCGTACGAGACGTCATTGTGGAGAGTGGCGATCCGAGCGGCACAGGATTGGGCGACCCGGGTTATCATTTCGAGAATGAAATTGATCCCTCCTTGAGTTTTGATGAACCCGGCATGGTTGGACTCGTGAGTTATGGCTCCAGCACCAACGGCAGTCAATTTTTCATCAACCTGCAACCACTTCCCGATTGGAATGGCACACGTACGATATTCGGTAAGGTGGTAGAAGGACTAGAACTATTGGAGCAACTCGATGAACGTGACCCCTTGGAAGATTTGCTTTCCCCGGCTGAAATGCAGATACTTTCGGTTACGATAGAAGTTCAATGATTGAGGACAAGCCTTCCAGAGATCTTGTCGACGTCTTCCTACTTCTCGCGTCTATGGGCGCACTATCACTGGGTTTGAGTGGAAGTTGTATCTTTCTCTCCCTCCAATTATTCACAAGTGTTGCGGGCGTCGAGATGGACGGTCTTATCGACCCCTTCACACCCCTCTCACTTATTGTATTGAGCCTGAGCGCGATTCCTTCCACATTAGTGAGCATCCGCGCCCTTCGCGGCCAGCGCATTCAATTTCAGAACCCCTCCTCACCTAATCTGCTCTGGGCATTTATCCTCTTACCCATTGCACTGTTTGTTGGTGGCCTAACAATCGGACAAAATCTCCAACCCGATCCCCTGGGTCCCTTCGCACACATTGCTTCCGCAATCATCCCTGTTCTGGTAGCGGTTGTTCTTGTTCACCGCCATGGTCCCCTGGTGTCCCAACGTCGATTCTGGGGGCAGTTATTAATAGGAGTGTGGGTCATCCCAATGATGGCCGTGGTCATTGAAACGGTTCTCATGATCACGGGTATCGTCGTCATCATCGTCGGAATGTTGGGTACCCCTGCTGGAGAAGCCCTCCTCGAAGCAGCTACCAACCCAGAGGTTTGGTCAACTCCGGCATTCTCGGAGAACATTTTGACGTTTTTCGAGCAACCCTTGATCCTGATGCTCTTCCTGGGTTTCATCGTCATACTCGTGCCGGTGCTTGAGGAATTACTCAAAACCCTCACCATCTGGCCGCTTTTCCGCCGGCGCCTGACATCTGCCGAGGCATTCCTAAGTGGAGTTCTTGCCGGTGCCGGATTCGCTCTCGTCGAAGCGCTTTTCCTCAGCCCTCCCGGACCGGAATGGATGCAAACCATGATCGCGCGCACGGGAGCCACTGCTATGCACACCTTCACCGCTGGCCTGACCTGTTGGGGTATCGGACAATTCCTCAAGAGTCGTCGTTGGAAACGATTCCTAGCAAGCTTCCTTACAGCCGTGCTGATGCATGGGTTGTGGAACGTGGCAGCCATCGCCGTCGCGATTGCAACGCTGCAAGGTCAGAGCAGTGAGTTCACCATGCCCGAATTCGTGGCTAGCATGATATCCACGATAGGTATCATCATCCTGATTGTTCTCACCACTATCGCCGTTCTGGGACTCTTCGAAATCCCCCGCAGACTAAAGCACGCACAAGACCTCTCTTCGGTGACTGCAGATACTGATAGGCTCCAAGTTTCTGGACAAGCAGGCAAGGGAATCTGAATCAGGTTCAATCTCGAACATCAACAAGATTCAACCGGCGAGGTTGAAATCTTGTTGAGGGCATCGCGAACCATGTCGATCCACTCAGTAGAGCGCAGCGAGATTTGATTGTTGTTTCGTGAATTGAGTTACTTCAAATTGGTCCCAAGCATGAGACGCAAGAACTTACTCGGATTCTACGAGCGGTTCTTCTGCAGTCTTACGTGCGCCCCTGCGAATGTGGTGGACGATATAGTAAACGAATCCTGCCAGCAGTACGATGGCGATGGGGATATCGAACGGTCGCATGATCGCACGTAACTCCTCCCAGCGTGAGCCAAATACATACCCACCATAAGCCAATGCGCCGCACCAGATAAATGATCCCACGAAGCTGTAGATGGTGAACGGAAGGAAACGAGTTTTCGCTACTCCAGCAGGAAAAGAAATGAAAGTCCTCACAATCGGAAGCAAGCGCGACAGAAACGCCGTCCAATCGCCCCAACGCGCGAACCAGCGATCGGCGACCTCGAGATCATGACTGCTGATCATCAGGTATTTACCATACCGATCGAGTAGCGGACGCCCCCCCCAAGCACCCATCGCATATGAGATGACGGAACCCAACGTACAACCGATTCCCCCCCACAAACCGCCGAACATAAATGCATCCAGTGCAGTTCCACCGTGTGCTTGAACGAGCAGCCAGCCGGATAGCGGCATGGTCACCTCGCTCGGGATGGGGATATTGGCACTCTCTAGCGCCATGATACCAACAACACCTCCCCAGCCCATGGATTGAAACAGGTCGGTTAAAAAGGTGACAATCTGGTGTTCTAACCAAATAGGCATATTCTCTCTCCGCAACTCATCAATTCCCTCCATCAACTAACCGGGTTGGACTTAAGACCAACGGATTATAGCAAAATAAGTAGGCCTGAGCATGTGAGAAAGAGGGTATGCTTGACATACCCATCTCGCTATGCTACAGTAGCGCCGCTCTGCGTAAAAGACCACACGAAGGAGCTTGGTCGATAGGAGATCAACCTTGACCAAAACTCGCACCGAACTCATGGTTGACCGTCTGCGAGATTTACAAGCCTCCTCCCCAGACGTTGAGGCATCAGCCGTGGTGAGTGTAGACGGATTGACGATTGCCTCTGCTCTTCCAAGCAATGTCGAAGAAGATAGGGTCTCCGCGATGTCTGCGGCGATGCTTTCGCTCGGTGAGCGTATCGCCGGCGAGCTGGGCCGCGGCAGTCTCGATCAAGTCTATATCCGAGGAAAGAATGGCTTTGTTGTGTTGATGTCGGTCGGGGAAGAGGCGGTCCTAACGGTACTTGCTCGCGATGAGGCGAAACTGGGTTTGTTATTCCTTGACATGCGACGCGCTGTAGCAGATTTAACGAATTTGTTGTAGGTCGATCGGAGGTGTGAGGTTGGTTTCGTAAACAAGAACCACTTTTCAACCCCACCCAAGGCCGGATGATCTTTGTCAGAGCGCTCGAAAAACATGAAGCAAAGACTGATGTAATTGTGATGGTCGATCTGTCTGGCCTTGAAGCATGGATAAGGACCGATCCGGGACCTAAAACACTCCCCTCTCCAAATAGAACCATCCTCCTTACTCTGATGCACATCATCTCACAATTGCACGATCAGGAACGAGACGGATCCTTGTTCCGCGATCTAAGCTGAAGAAGAATCCCAATGCGTCAAATTACGGTGGTAATCCCAACCTATAACGAAGCAGAAAATCTCCCTGCACTCGCAGCAGAACTATGGGCCCTGCCCATTGACGATCTACGCATCCTCGTCGTAGATGATGCCTCCCCCGACGGTACCGGCGAGGTCGCTGAAGATCTGGCCGTACGCCACCCAGGGCGATTATCTGTTGTCCACCGGGAAGGGAAATTCGGTTTAGGTTCAGCCTACATCACAGGATTCAAAGCCGCTCTCTCAGCAGATGCTGAAGCCATCGCGCAAATGGACGCCGACTTCTCACACTCGCCCTCTTACCTGCCAAAATTCATGGAAGCACTCGAAGACGCCGATGCGGTCTTCGGTTCTCGATACGTTCCAGGCGGTCAACTCGACGAACGCTGGGGCATCGGACGCGTNNCTACCGGAGGGTATCGCCTATGGCGGCGAGAGACCCTTCAAGGAATGCCGCTTGATCGCATTCGCTCCAATGGTTATGTCTTCCAGGTTGAGATGGGTTTTGTCGCGCAGAGACTCGGCTACCATATCGTTGAATCTCCAATTTACTTTGAAGAACGGCGGATCGGACAATCCAAGATGACGTTACGAATCCAGCTTGAGGCTGCGATTCGAGTTTGGCACGTTCTCTTCCTGCACCGCAACCTTACCCCTGATCAACGCCGTACCACAAACCGTCAGCCTTGATCATTCACATCCTTGTGGCTAGCTCAGCTTCAACCGAAGCACCATATGAAAAAACCTTGGGAGCATGCAAGATTCCTTTGCAGGACTGCTTTAATAACTGAGTCAATGAGCCAGCATCAACCCAAAGAAATAAGTAGCAGTCACAACCCCTCCACATCAACCATCGCTTGGGCTAGACGAGCCCAATCAAGTAAAGATAGCTCTTGAGCGCGTTGGCTTGTGGGGATTTCAGCAACCTGAAGCCACCTATACACGGTATCAGTGGGCAATTGCAGGCCGTTGGCTAAGGCATTGCGAAGTTGTTTTCGTTTTTGACCGAAACCAGCTCGCGCCAACCGGAAAAGGGGGATAATCAAGGAACGGGGAATGATCGGCTTTGGGTGAATATCGATGCGTAGGACTGCGGAATCAACCTTGGGACGAGGGTAAAACGCTCCTGAAGGAAGGCGAGCGGATATGGTCGGATTTCCGTAAATCTGAACGCTCAGCGCCAACAAGCTCATTCCTCCAGGGTGCGCAACAATTCTCTCGGCCACTTCTTTCTGAACAGTCAACACCACCCGTTCTGCCTGTTTCCGCGCTTCCATCAACCGCCGAATCACCGCGGAGGTGATGTTGTAAGGGATATTAGCCACAACGTGATAGACATCTGTTCCAAGATAAGGCTCAAACTCAAGCTCGAGTATATCGCCGTGTAGGATTTTTACGTTCTCACGATTTTGAAGCGTGAAATCCAAGATGGGTATAAGACGACGATCAAATTCAACCGCAATCACATGTGTGCATTCCTGTGCTAGACGCCAAGTCAGTGCTCCCAGGCCTGCTCCGATTTCCAGCACGGTTTCCTCCCCACCGAGATCCGCAACCTTAATGATTCGTTCCCTGGCTGCATGATCCGCGAGAAAGTTTTGTCCGAGTCGTCGATCTGGACGGAGACCGAACTGTCGCAGGAGTACTCGTGGCTTGAGAACCGCCGCGGCCGGATCTTCACTGCCCACCTTGGATATCCTTTATATTCGGAGAGTGATTTACTCTTTTTTCCAATATGGCTACACGCATCATTGATCTTTTTGATCCTCACGCAAGATGACATTATGCATAATGCAGAATGGAAGGTCTCGTCGACACATTACGAAAGTGTATTCAATGATGATCGCTCCTCCAAAAACTTCGTACGATTTGCCTCTCTAGCAAGCTTACCGCTGCTCGTCTTTATGACCCAACCTCTTGGTACCACACGTACGTAACGCAGGACAATATCCGAACCGCGATTCACCTCAAGCCGTATCCGCTCCTCAAGCTTGCGACGTGCCTCTGAGTCCTTCGTGTCAGCCTCGGCAACAATGCCTACATCCTCCGTGCCTGCGATATCGCTAAAGACCCCGAAAGCAACGACCCTCCCAGGATGGATACCCTGCACCTCACTCACAAGCTCTTCAAGGTCTTGCGGGTAAATGTTCCTCCCTCCCACAATAAGGATCTCTTTTTTTCGGCCAGTCAGATAGAGTTCTCCACCAACTAAATACCCAAGATCCCCGGTAAGGAACCACCCCTCATGGAAAGCCTGCGCAGTGAGATCGTCACGATTGAAGTAGCCGGTCAGCATGCAGTCACTCTTTAGTGCGATCTCTCCGATACTTCTTTCGGGGAGATCCTGATACTGCTCATCTATCACTCGCACACGAGTACCAGCGATAGGCACTCCCGCTGATAAAACCGCCAATTTCTCCTCGCCTCTCCGTGCTGGTCGAGCTAGATGCTGCTCCATGAATACATCTCGATCGATTTCGTCAACTTGGCTGGGAGTATCGACACCTCCCTGCGTGATGGCAAACACGTTCTCAGCCATGGCATAGCAGGTCGCCAATGCATCCCTACGTAGCCCATAGCGTTCAAACCGTTGCATAAACATCTCGTGACTCTTTTGCCTCATCGGCTCAGAACAGTTGATGACGGCCCGCCAATTGGAGAGATCTACCCCGGCGAGATCGCGATCGCGAATTTTTTTAGCACAGAAGTTGTACGCAAAATTAGGCAACCAGGTGATCGTGCCCCCATAGCGTGACACTGCATGATGCAATCTCTGAGGCGCACGGACCCAATCGAACGGCGACATGAGCACTGTCGGAACACTTCGCAAAATGGGCATGAGAAATCCTGCGATCAAGCCCATGTCGTGGTAAAGCGGTAACCAGTTCACGACGACATCTTGCGATGTCATGTGAATTGCATCCGCATAGTGGCTGATCTGGTTTAGGATCGACCGATGCGAGAGTGCCACCCCTTTCTGCAATCCAGTTGTACCCGAGGAATGCTGGAGAAGCACAATCTCGTCCACGTCGCGAGAGGCACCCTCCAGATCCTGGAAGCGAAAGGAATTCGCTGGACGAACGTCATCCGCAAGAAGGATCGTGATCGGGAGTCCACTCTCACGGATTGCTAGTTCCACTTCGTTCTCGAAATCCGGATAGGAGATGATCGCTGTAGGTTGGGTTATTTCCAACAGGGCTTGTAGTGATTGACGGTAACGATGGGGAGCGAGTTTCTCCGTTAGAAAGGGCAAGATGGTGGGAATGGCGCCATGAAGAACACAACCGAAAAACGCTTCGGCAAGTGCACGCTCATGTTGCAGAATGATTACAAGGGGATCGCCTGCCTGTATTCCCGCATCTGCTAAAGATCGAGCGAATCCCGCCGCACTGTGAACTAAGGAATGGACCGTAATCGGAACATCGATGTCCTGCGATAACCAATAGATCGCCACCCGTTCTGGCGATTCTTCATAATCCTGTTGCAGCACATCATTCAACGTAGTCACGGTGATTTGTCGGGGATCCGTCCCACGATCAAAGTGGTCAGTTCGCTGACCGTATCGAACACCGAGGCAGCCAGTTCCGTGTCTTCAATCCTCACCCGAAATGAATCCTCAACGTAAAGCGCAAGGTCTACGAGGTGGAAGGAATCGATTAATCCACTCGTGATCAAAGGCTCTTCTGCGTGCACGACACGCGTTGGGTCGAGGAGAATCTCTTCGGCAATGTATCGAAGAAGCGATCCTTGAATCTTCGATGGGGTAGGTATCTCGTAGCTCACGGTGTACACGAGGGCGGAGACACAATCATCGTATCACGGATTGGCTGCCGACACACCACGCCAGACCTTGTCGAGAGCTTGAAGCGCCGTCAAGTTTCGCCAAGGCCAAGCGGCAGTCATCCGCTGAGGGTCATCAAAAAAGTTTTGAGCGTAGGTGAGATGGAATTCATCTTCATGTAAACCATGATTGGGTAAGGGTTGAACCGCCAACCAGAAATTCCATATCGGAATGTCGTACTCAACTGCCAAGCGGACAATCGTTGCATTGATACTGTGATCTCCTTCAAGGTTGTCCGCCTTCGTCGAGATAATGGGAACGATGTCATGGTCGATCGTGATTTCAATGATCTCACGCAGGTAAGTTTCGTAGCTATGGGCGGATTTCTCCCACCAGGTTTCAAAGTTAATAATGGCAAAACTGGGATTGTGGATGCGATATTCACATTCGAGCGGGGTTTCATCTCGCTCACAAAGCTCCGGATCGGCCCAGAAAGGCGATAGAACCGATGCTGCGTTGAGACCCCCGCGGACCGCTAAGCTCTCACGGGAGAAGGAACCAGCAAACCAGTCGATCGCCGACCGAAGATAGATATTTTGATTTCCCAGGTTATAGGCTAGTGGATCGTCAAAGGGTCCTAAAAACAGTGAAGGAACGTTCTGACAGTCTCCCACTTTTGAGAACGCTCGCGTGTTGTTACCTCTACTTATCCCACGTTCATAAATCTTACGCGCCGTCTTGGTGAACTCCGGGATGATCGGAAATTCCATCCACTCATTCTCTCTTGGTGCCGGACGAGGAGTCGGGATGGGCTTGTTTTGGACCGAATACTGGATCCCCATAGTGATGAGTTGTTGATAGGAGATCGATTCGATCGATAGAGGTCCGCTGTTCGCCCCGTAGAATCCTTGATTTTTGACGAGACTTAAGCCGGAATAATACGACCCATACCCTGTGACTGGTAGTGATTCGTTATTCATCAATTCGCCCGTTGGGCGATGCGAGAAGTCGTCGTACGATCCGGGATTCGCAGCTTCAACAATGACATCGCATCCCGTAAGCAACAATCCCAACAATGGGATGACGACTAACAGAATCCGTCGTTTCATCTGACTGGCGATTCTCAGGACATTTTTATCGTCGAGAGCGTGCCTTCGGAATCTACGACTTAGACCGAAGACCTCTTCCAACTCGCCTGACCCTGCCAACCCCATTTCTTCGCCTTCCAAAATCATCTTATGTCTCAACCCATAGCTTTTCCAGTGGTGCAAGTTATAGTCCGGGCATGATCAACAATGCAAGCCGTTCCACCGCACAAACCCAGAGGCGGTTTGCCACACTGCATGCTGATGATAATCTCAGTCACCGCATTCCACAGGTGAACCGTCTACACGCTCCAGAACAGCCGTTGCAATCGTTTGGGCCAACGTATCTGCCGCCTGGCTATCGTAGTGTATGGCGCTATCTGTGAATGAGTTTGCTGATAGCAAATCCCATAGGTCCATGTAGTCCCAACCAAACTCCAGACAAAGCTCCTTCATCCAACGCCGATACGCATCATATGCCCAGCGAGGATAATAGAAATTGTAGCGAATATCGCTATTCTCGCCCTCACTGATGAACACCGGCTCGTTAACCAACAAGACCGGGATATCACCTGCTGCTTGGATGCCTCCGGAAAGGACATCAAAAGCAAGATCTTCTCTGGCGAGATCACCTGGAAGGTGTCCATGGAACGTTTGATCTGCGGACAGGTCTTCCATAAGTCGATTATATGTTTCTGGAATGTGCCGGTCAACGGTCGATGAGGCCCATAACACACCATAAAGCTGTAGACGGAATAAATCTGCCAGCATCTTCCTGCGACCAACGATTGTACGCTCCCAAAAACTCGACGTCGTAAATCGCGCATCCAGGGGATCTAGATCGAGGTGGTAGCGTTCTATCAAAGCACGGGCTTGCTCAGGATTATATTGAACTAGCGGAGATTCAATTTGCTTCTCCCGAGGAAAAGATTCGAGCGTGAAAAGCCAAACGATGAAATCCGGATTGAAATCGAGGGCACGTTCTAGCAATACCAAATCCTTTAATAGCGACATGGTCGGGTATCCGAAGTTGTAGGCTCGCACACGACCACCATCGGCAGTTCTATAGTCACCGGCGGTAATTTTCGCTGCCAGAGTTTCATCATGCGGGAGTAAAAAGCCCCACACCGAGGAATCCCCCAAGATAAGAATACGGAACTCGTCAGGGGATTCATGTGCGCCCCTGAACTCATGGGAGGCAATCATGGCCTCTAATTGTGTCACCGTCAGGTTATAAGACCGCTGCGGATCATCTCCATACGGTAGTCGGACTCTTCCTGGAATGAACGTGTTGTAAACCGAGAGTTCACCCAGAACATGGATGGGATCGAACCAAGCGAATAGGAGATTAAAGACTAAGAACAGTACCACCGTTTTGATGATGATACGGAGGATCTTTGACCAATCGAATCTATTTCCCGATACGGTTTTTATCATCCCGTCACAACCCAAACAGCGATCGAAACACTCGCCAGGAGATCTCCACATTGGGTAGAGCGAACCAGACCCAACCCAAGACGACGAATTGGAAGGTCAGAAAAGTGCTCGCAACGCGAAGTGCTTTGTGTTCCCTAACAGTGCCCAGGACGTATGGGTGAGAACGCAGCCAGGCCACCCAGCGGTTGTGAATAAACAAGCCAATCCCATGCCAAACCCCCCACACCAGGTAATTCAATGAGATTCCGTGCCATAAACCAATTAGCGCCATTGTGCCTACTTGTCCAACCAAGATTAGTGACCAAATTGGTATCTCCCGTTGCGCTCCTCGAAGCACTCGGGTTAACGGGTTGAAAAAGTAAAAACGAAACCACTGTGCAAGCGTCATGTGCCAGCGATTCCAGAAATCGCTGATACTCTTCTGCAGATAGGGGCGGTCGAAATTTTCTGGGAGGTTAATCCCGGCAAGGATTCCGATGCCAATGGCCACATCCGTATAGCCGCTGAAATCGAGATAGATTTGAAAGGCAAAGGCATATAGCAACAACCAGAGCCAAAGTGAAGAGGTGACTTGGCCTGCGTTTATTTCGTTCAATGCAATGATTGCCAGGCTATCCGCCAAGACAAATTTCTTTAAAAGCCCTATCGCAATACGTTCACCCCCTGCGAAGAATCGTTCCGCGTCAAGCACGGGAGGCTCGCGCAAATCCTTGACGAAGCGTTCCGCTCGATCGATCGGTCCTGCTGAAAGTGTGGGGAAAAACAGAACGTAAGCAACATGCTCTCGCAGCGTCATAGCGGGCAAGCGATTGCCAGCTCGATCGCGCAAAGTATGAAGCAATCGGAAAGCAAGGTAGGAAAAGCCCAACCAGGGTAAATCCAACCTGTTCGCCAGCATCGGATTTTGGCGGCTAAGTGTGCGCAGGATGCGATTGAAATACAACGCAAGAGGTTCGGTCTTCATTACGATGAACAGGATCAGAATCAGCACGATGAGCAACTTGTCTCCACCCCTCCCAACGAAACGGGTGATGCCGATTAATCCAATGATCAAGATCAAGGTTAAGATGACGGTGTGAACCTGGGGCGGGAGCGAGCTCGTTAATCGAAATGCAGATGGCAGATAGCGGGTTGCGGCGATGGCGAGTGTGATCAAAACCACAAGCGCAAGAGCCGTACGATCTTCACGATCCATTCCGTCTGAATTGGTATGTAGCCGGAACCACACAAGCATAGTGATTGCGATCGTCGCCGTAGGCAACCAAAAATCGAAGTTGCGCAATGGCGTCGCAGGTTGCATCCAGTATAGGGCCAGGACACTGCCGAGGAATAAGAAACCCAACCGCCGATTTGGCGAAACCTGGCTGCCAGCGATCAGTGCTAGGAGGATAAAAACGAAGACGTGGATCAGGGTCATTAGAAACCCTGATAGATCCAAGGAGGCGATGGATCAGCTGTTAGAATGATTACAGTTAGGATGATTAGGCAGAGGACGAGTGCGATTAGGTTTTCGCGAGAAAGTATGCGACGTAGCATGACTTTAGCAGCCTCCAGCTATGGGTACCCACACACTCTCCATTCGCCACCATCCACGACGACACGGTATCTTCGATCGCTCAATTGAATTTCCTGAACCTCACCCTCGTAATTGGCCAGGATCGTCCCCTGGCATGCAATCACGACGGTTCCTTCGTTCTCCCCTTGAGTTTGACAGCTCAACCCTTCGATCCCTGCCTCCACGTTTGTAAACGAAAGCGCGTCCGTGCGGGCTTGAGCTTCCCAGTCAGCACAGGAGAAATTGGCAGACCTTACCTCGTCGCCGGAGACAACAGCTAGCAGATAATCCTCGACCACACGTTCAGGAAATCCTGTGGGTCCACACGCACTCAGTAAGCCGCTGAGTAAGGAAAGAAAAACGAATCTTCTCCACGACATGGCGATTATCCTTAGGGAAGTATCCATGGGATTTGGTCTATAGGTGGTACGGGCGTGAGAAAGTAGAGCGTAGTCCATCCGTAGCGAATTTCATATTCCTCGTCCGTATAAGCCAGGTCGATCCAGTGCCGTCCGGAAATACCCCCACCGACATCCTCAATGGTGGCCACGCCATAATTTGGAACATATACGGGCCACCCTCTCATCATCAGGAACCAACTGCGAATCACGGCGATCATGCCATGTTTCACGCGCTTACCGCTCGCGGTAATCGACCCACAACCTGGTACGCCTTGATTGCATGGGGAATATGACGTTTGATAGACGCGAACCACACGCCAATATTCAAGCGGCCCATCAGGAGTGCTCATCGTTCGCACGACAACCTTCGTGCCATATCCAACCACGCGCGGGGAAGGATCGACAGCTTCCCACGTCTCCTCGACAATACGATTTACCTCCTCGCCGTTCTCCTTTCGAATCCGAATACGGCTCGCATTCACCCCGTACGTTCCTAAATCCACAACCCTGAGCGTGTCAAGCTCCAGATCAGGTGCCGGTTGATATACGGTATCAAACGGCCGCGGCTCCATCTCGACGAGGACCTCCTCACTCACCCGGACAACTCGAATCCGTCCATCTTCCGGAATTGGATCATGAACATCCGGTAGGGAAAAGTCCAAACCAACCAAGGGCACTCCGGCTTGTGCCAATACTTGGCCAACCGACGGACCAGCAGCCAGCGTTTCAATCTCACCACCGTCAACTTCGATCACGATCGGCCGGCCACGCCGTAACACCGCGTGCGAGACATCCTGGAGCGCGCTCTCCGGACCTGGTGACAGGGTGTCACCTACCCGAATTGTGATTCCCGCTTCCCAGAGAGCCTCACCCAATGTAGGTGCAGAGGAGCGGATCTCTTGCAGCGCACCATCCACATCAAGAGCCAGGATCATTGCCCTTGTCACACGTATCCGGGCTGGTCGTTGTACTAAGACCTGGGCGGGATCGGGAAGCCAGATGCCATCGACCCAAACACGGTCTCCCGGGAAGAGACGGTGTCCTGCTTCGGCCAGGATATTTGCCGGTGACGTCTCGGCTGTACGGATCGATGTCAATTTGCCATCGAGATCGATTTTCACCGCGCCCGACCGCACGATTTGAATCGCGTCTCCATCATGTACGTTCGAATTCGGCGCCGGGAGGATTCGATCTCCAGCAGAAGGGTGGACACCTACAGCCTGGAGCACGCCAGCGATATCCTTTGCATGACTACGCGCGCGGATCACCTGTCCATCGATCGAGATGGTCACAGCCTTTGCCGTTGAAGAATACAACAACACGAATCCCGTCAATAGAAGAAGGGCAGCTGAGAGGAACAGATAATGTCTAGGAATCTTCTCGAGTTGCTTCACGAAGTCCATACGTGAGGTGCAGTATACCAGAGGTAGAAAAGTTGGACGTGATAGGAATAGCACCCAAGTGGGATTGTACTTTTGAGTTGCGCGGTTTATTGTATTTGCACAATTTATATCATCTCGAGCCTGTGCTCGTCGAAAAGGCAAAACCACCGAAAGGTGGCGACGCAAAGCTAAAGGGTCTAAAGCTGAAATCTCAGCTAAGACTGCCAGCTGCCGAAGCGAGCGTGATTCTTTCTAAAGCTTCGTTCGGACCACTCGCCAGCCAGCAAGTCACCCAAACGCATCGATGACAGGGTTTGAGAAAACATCAGATCAGGTATCGCCCGTTGGTAGATGAAAAGTGCTACGAGCGATGAAAGGCAAGCGTAGAAGACGGTCGGTTGATCAAGTTTGAACCATCGAAGTGTGTACGATTGGCCTGTTTCTTGCAGCTACGTCGAAGAGCAAATGGTATTCAACCCAATAAACCCATGAAGGAAATAGGCACTGCATCAATCGACATCCGCACACTTCACGAATAAGCGTTCCGTATCTGGAATTGCATGATGATTGAAAGCATCACGCATATTCCAGAATAATCAGACAAGGAGTGTCTGTAAGCAACACCATCTAACCTCCATTCCCCCCCCACCCCCCCTTGGCGCGGCGAGCTCCCGGAGCAGGACAACAGTCGGGAGCTCGTCATTTTTCTAAGCTTTGGCCTCTCGATTGCGCATTTGGAATGCTAAGAAGATACACTCCCTCGTTCATTCACCCACAATCGGGCCCACAAAAGGTGGAGGCGCCCGTTGCGGGCGCCTCTTCTCTCCTCCAAGAAGTGGCAGAGCCACTTCCACGATCATTCTAATCCACGCGATTCAAGTTGTCTAGATCTCTACGGAAGAGGAGATCGTAGTAGACTCTCCGATCCAATATTTCTAGATGTTATAATATGTATATTCCCTGAAGGGAAAATGGCTGCCCCGTTCGTGACAGTGAGCAACCGCTCTTCCCCGGAACGGAGGGTTGGTTGAGCGGCCATAAAAGAGCGGGCCTATCCACGTCAGGTTACCTAACGGCCTGGCTGAGGCTGACGGCGGGGCTGCCTTTTCTTTTGCCCAACCCCTAGCAGATCAGTCGCAGCTATCAAAAAGGTCCCGTTGCTAATCCATCTGCGAGTTTTTCACTCGAGCAAGGACAGTCAGCACTAGGGAATCCTATCCCTTTCCTCACACATTCAACGAGTACACGGCCAGAACGCACGAAGTATTGCGTTCTGAGCCTAGCTTGGACAATACGTTTCACACCTTTTTTGGACAGACGAAACATTGAAGGCGAGGAAATTTGAGGAATCTAGAGCGTCCGGACCGGCACTCCGACGGCACCCAGAGGGTCCTCCTTACCGCTGCTTCCTCTCGGACCTGACGGGGTTTGAAGGTCTCCGCCGCGTCGGACCTACCCAGACGCTCATCACGAGGATACTCCTCTTCTTCCCTACCTGTCAATAGCGACGCTATCGAGTAATGACACTTTGCAAATCCATATCCGTCGCTGGGCGGGGCGGCAAGGCACAATCTCAATAGGGTAGAACACTCCCCCACGATCTCACTCAGAAAATATCATGACCAATGATAGGGGGCTTGAAAATCAAGCGACACCGCCTGAGCGGTGTCGGCTGGCGGAGAGGGTGGGATTCGAACCCACGGAGCCTTGCGGCTCACGCGCTCTCCAGGCGCGCGCGTTAGGCCAGACTACGCAACCTCTCCCCGAGGGGATGCGCAAGGGTTTCCCCTCGCGGAAGCGATTATATCACGCAACGTTCATGGATTAGGAAGATGCAGTGCCCATAAGTTGCGATCTTCCGAAGATAGAAATACTATCCGCCTTCCATCGGGAGAGGGTCGCCAATCGTTATTGGCGATCGGAAGTGGGGTATGCTTTGGATCTGTCAGGCGTATCGCCGCACCTGTTGCGACGTCAATTTGCCAGAGAGATGCACCTTGAGCTTGCAGATTTAGAGGGATCACGAGAAGAACATCCTCCGACCGCCAACGGTAGGCGCCGAATAAATCAAGCTTTCGCACGCTCATCCCGTCGGTTTGCAGGACCCAGAGACCATTGCGATCCGGATCTGTATCGAAGGCGACGAAAAACGCCACCCAACCACCCTCAGGCGAGATGAGTGGGCTGCGAGGACGCTGCACCTCCATCAATAACCGCCCGGCACCATCCTCAACACGTATTCTCCAAACCCCCGACGGCATCGAAGGTCCCAATCTACCTGTGACAATCAATGTTTCTTCGCCAGCCTCCCAGCCGACAAACTGACCGCCATTCACGGTGACAGCCTCGCGCGCGTTGGTTCCATCTGCATTTGCCACCCAGATGGCGCGTTGCCTAAGATCAGGGAACTTGATGCTTGGTGAGGATACCTCCCAGGTCACATACTGACCACTGGGCGAAAAGCGGACCATACGTCCCTCACTCGGGATAAACCACTTCGTCCCATCAGCCCAGCGTTCGACAAACATCCAGCCACTTTGAGGATACGCAACAAGCGATCTCGACTCGGAGTACACGCCAACCTGGTCGTGAATAAGCGTCCTCTCTCCTCCGTCTACGGGAACACCATACAATCCTGCAGGCTGCAATCTGCCCGGTTTATCAAGGAATAGCACCCATTGGGAATCTGGCGACCACATCGGATAGGAGCAGCAACCACCTTCCGTAAGACGCACCGGTTCCGGGGAAGCGACTGCAGTAGCTGTCGCCGTAGGAGGCATGAGCGCCGTTGGTGTTTTAGTAGGTGAAAGCGCAGTAGGCCTATCAGGAATGTTAACGGCTGCACCAAGATCCTCGCCACTCAGATGTGGAAATCCGCTCAGAGGGACATTCATCCCCAGCGCAGTTGCACAGGCGCTAAGCGAAATGGCTAGCAAACCAACTCCGACTAAGGTCGTTGCGAGAGTGCGCTTACCAATCTGGTGGATAGGCTGAGTCATAGGCATTCAATAACGGATAACCGAATTTCACATTGGGCTGATCCAAGAGACCTTGCCAACGTCGCGGGATATCCATATCCTGTTCGAACGACTGGGGATGTCCGCCGATGAGGGCCAGGTGTTCCCAATCCGCCTCGATCAATGTCAGAGGGTTGTACGCCTCCCGATGGTTTTCGGAGCGGATTTCTAAGTGTAGATGGGGTCTCGATGAACAGGTAAGATCCGGGTCTCCCACTTGCCCCACGACCTGCCCCTGCATGACTTTCTCGCCCCGCTTCATCGGCGATCTCATTAAAAGATGTCCATAGAACGAGGCATAACCATTGTCGTGGTTGATCATTAAATTGTGGGGACGTGCGCCGTGCCAACTGTCTACGCTATATACGGTTCCGTCTCCAATCGCCAGAATTGGCGTCCCGCAGGGTGCCGCCAGGTCGATCCCGAAATGCATTCCCTGACCGCTGCCATACGTCGTCGTCCGGAATTGATAGGCGAAGGTGGTATTTCCGTAAGGTTGAAGGAAATACCACGAGTCGGGTCCTGGAGGATCCGCAAATGGAAGGATAAAATCCGTCTTCTGGACTTCGATGAGCATCGCTCCCTGGGCCTCGAAAAACGTTGAGGTCCCTAGCGCGAGGGCCAAGACTGTAAAAGCCACGCTCCGCCACCTCGGTACCAGCTTGCTCCAAAACGAAATAATAAAGCGCATGAAACTACCCCTCAATCTTCAACTCTGCAGGGCCGCGTGGGGAAAACATCTCATCCATCACTTGAGGCGCATAAGTCTCGACCATTTCCGTTGACAAACCGTTTTGCTTGCAGATTTCTGCGTAGAATTCTGCGCTCGGTCGTTTGGTGCGTTCTTGTGTACCTGGGTTCACACCCCATAGGCCGAAGCGTTGCGACCATCCATGTTCCCATTCGAAATTATCGATCAGCGACCAGTGAAAGTAGCCACGAATTGGCCAATTCAAATTTACTGCTCGCCATACCTTAAACACATGTGTGGCTAAATATCGCGCTCGAAATTGATCGTTCTCGTCTTCGGCTCCGTTCTCAGTGATGAAAATCGGCATTTTATAAGCCATGGCCCATCGTATTGCATCCCAAAGCCCACTCGGCTCGTTCGCGATGAAACCACAGGGACTTAGATCGGCATCGGGTGCAAAGGCGCCGGCTTCAAACGCACTCATGGGACGGAAGAGATTGAAGGAGGAACGTTCCACGGTGTAGTAATTCAAACCGAAGAAATCCTGTGTTCGACGTGCTTCATCAATTCGATCCCTCCAGAACAGAAACCGAATTCTACCTTCCTGACAAGCGCGTGGAAAGACGTCATTGAAAGCCGTGTGTTTCATCTTCGCCACCCTTCGATGTAGTGGATTGGCGGGATTTGCCGGCCGGAATCCGCGATAGTGATGTGCGAGACCAACCAGGCTATCTGCACGGATTTCATGGATCGCGTGGTATGCAGCGGCATGAGCTCTCACCAAGTGTCTGTTCACTTTCGATACCAAATTTAGTCGCTTCTCCCCTGGTGGCCACTCGCCCTGAAAATAACTTTGACATGCCAAGACATTCGGCTCATTGATCGTTACCCATAATTCGACTAAATCACCTAAGGCCGACACAACCTTTCTCACATAGCGCTCAAAGTATGCAACGATCTCTGGATTGAGCCAACCGCCACGTTCAGCCACCCAAATTGGGTTCGTGAAATGGTGTAATGTGACCATCGGTGTAAGGCCTCGCTTCAAGGCGCCTTGGATCATCTCACGGTAATGATCCAGAGCATCGTCATCCCAGAGTGCTTGAGTCGGTTCGATCCTGCTCCATTCGATCGATAATCGATGGGCTCTCTGACCGCCTTCCGCAGCCCGATCGAAATCATCCTGCCAGCGTCCTCCCCACCAATCACACGCTTTTCCAGATTTATGGTCTTGGAAGATACGCCCTGGTTCCTGCTCCCACGCCCACCAATCGTTGTTAGTGTTATCACCTTCGACTTGATGCGAAGAGGTCGCTGTTCCCCATAGAAAACCCTTCGGAAAGTAATGGATGGCGCTTACCAACCCTCCTCCTTTCCCCTATGGATCACTCGGTAACACATGCACGATGTATGCCATTCGCTGGATTCATACCAGACGATTTTAGCCTCGGGTGAAATTCTAGCCAAGCAGCGAATCTGCATTGGCCGTCCTACATACAGGGACACGGAGTGCTCTGGCGGATGAGGGTGCGCTATCGTGTCATTCAATATCGGCAGTCGAGAGGGGTAACTACAATTCGATGCAGGAACACCACCTAGCGAAGCAACATCTTCTCTGAGGCAGAATGATGCGGTCCCCTCTCCTGAAAAGGAGAACGGTTCGACTCTCGCCGCGCAGTCTGGACTTCGGGATCTTTTGATCTTCGTGATCACCGACTTGGGAGAGCCTCCGCCCGGAGATCAACTCGAATGATAGGTCCGTCGAGGCTGAACACGGTCACATCAAACGGCAATGTTTCCCCAGCGTCCAGAGTGGTTTTACCCTCCCACACACGAAACCCCACGACTTCTCCCGAAGCATCCAAGGCGACGAGTAAAAGGCGGACGTTGGCCGGAGAGATCGCCTCCTGCGGCGCCAGTTCGATCTCGCCTCGCGATCGCCAGCTAAGTCCGCCCATGTCTGCTTCACTAGAGTCGATCACCACATCCACGTCCAGGTAGCGTGCATCGGCTTCGCTGACGGGGACTGCACTCAGCAATCTCCCTACTGCGGTGATTTGGGTTGGTGGCGGTGTCGAAAAATAAACGGCTACTGGGATCCATTGCTCAGATGAAACCCGGTTCAGCGGGCTATAGGCTACCTGGCGGTCGATTATCGTTCCTTCCGCATCGTAAAGCGTCACCAAGCTGGTCACACCTTCAACATCCTCTTGGGTGGGATTGGAAATCGTCGTTATGCACCATATACCCCCAGAGAGGGTTGCGAAGCAACGCACCGGCGAGAGTTCAAGAGCAACGGGTGTAGGGGTCGGTAACAACGATTCGACTGGTTGCCCACCTTTGCTAGGGATGATCAACTCAGTCCCTATAGACATCAATTCAGGATCGATACCCGGATTTGCCAGGAGCAGATCGTCAAGCTCAACGCCATAACGGATTGCAACCCATAGCAACGTCTCTCCACTTTGAATGACATGAACGAGGGGGGTCGGCGTTGGACCCAATGGAGGAGAGGTGGATAGAGTTGGGGGTAATTCACGGACCGTCGGCGTCATTGTCCGACGAAGATAAGGTTGCAGAGTCTGCGTCGGTTCAGGACGTACACTACCCCCATTTCCGGCACACGAAGACAGCAGAGCCAGTGTAAAGAACCAGGGCAAGAGCTTTATCACGCGGGTCACAACGGAGCGATTATACCAAGGTGCATAACAATCCTTGCGTCGCAAAATAACGTTTCCCCCCATCCGACTGCGTATTGAGTTAAATGAACGTCCTCTATACCAAAAGAAGGATGGCGTTGTGCGAAGAAGAACGCTATGCTAGACTTCACAGGCATTTTGAGGGAGTAGCTCGTGGCGACGCAACCCAGCTCGATGCTAACCGAAGCCATTGCAGCTGCCCGGGCCGGGGAGACGACACGTGCCCGGGAGTTACTCGCCCGTTTGTTGAGGTCCGACTCATCCAACGCAGAGTATTGGGTATGGATGAGCGCTGTGGTAGATTCCCCGCGCGAACGCATCTATTGCCTCGAATCTGCACTACGCCTAGATCCAACCAATAGGGCCGCCTTACGTGGTCTTGTCGTGCTCGGGGCACGGAAACCAGACGAGGCTGAATTGGCAACCGCGGTACGTATGCCTCGCCGAAAATTCGATTTCACACTCAAAAGCAAACCCGTTGAAGTTGAAGAGCCTCCGGAAGACACTACCCTTCCCTCAGCGCCGCCCTCGCTTTTTCAACCCTCACAAACTATCCCTTGGAGGACAGTAGGAACCGTTGCAATAGGGGTGGTCGCCGTTGCGGGCTCGATTTTCCTTCTATCCAAACTCATCCCTCAGATCAGTGCTTTCCTGAGGTCGCGACCGTTTGGTCGCGCAGCAGAACTTCCACAGGCAAGCGCGACGATAACGAACACACTCCTTCCAGGCTCACCCACTGCAACACCATTACCGGCCGCTACACGGGTAATGCGTACCCCGATCCCCACGGAGCTAGCCAGGACTCCGCTGGCGTTTCTCGTTGATATCACGGCAACACCTACGCCAGTTTTCGGTGTCACCCCACACTCATTTGAAGCGTATAACGCCGGCATCAATGCCCTAACCCGAGACGATTACGAGACCGCTCTCTTATACTTCGATCAAGTGATCGACTCAGATCCGGGACTCGCCGACGCTCATTACTTTCGCGGAGAGGCACTACGCCTGATGGGGAACCGCGGTGAAGCGATCCTTGCCTATGACAAAGCTGTCAACCTCAACGAGGACTACGTCCCTGCCTACCTCGGCCGTGCACTCGCCTTCGCCGCCAGGGACCAAGTCAACGATGCGATCGCAGATTTCGACCGCGCCCTCCGACGCGACCCTTTCAATACACGCATTCATGTAGAGATTGGCAAATTCTACGCTTCACGAGGCCTTTGGTATAAACTCGAGAGCGAAATGACCAAGGCACTCGATCTTGGCGTTTCCACTCCCTGGATCTATATTTACTTAAGCGAATCTCAACTCTATCAAGGCAATTACGAAGGGGCATTAGCGAGTGCACTGGAAGGAAGCGCAGACGATCCGTCCATGTTGGAGGGTTACCTCGCCGTTGGACGAGCATACGTAGCTTGGGGTATCAACAGCTTTGATCAGAAGCATTACGAATCTGCCCTGTGGCCTCTCCAAACCTATCTTGCCTACCGCTCTGAAGATCATCGTGGATGGGCTGCCCTCGCGCGTGCCTTCGCCGGATTAGGCTTTCTCGATGAAGCATTCGATGCCGCCAATAAAGCGCTCGAAATTCAGGAACGCTACGGCCCGGCTTTCCTGGCGAGATCGGTCGTCCATATGGAACGTGGGGATTCTCAAGCGGCATTGGACGACCTAACCCTCGCTCGCCGTTACAGCACAGAAACTTTCGACCTTCTCTATTTGGCAGGAAAAGCCCACTATCTCAACGGCGATTATGAAGACGCGCTATTCAACACGAACGAGGCTACCAGCGCTGCAGATGACGATCTCAGATTCACAAACAAACAGAAGAAGATTGCTGAAACGTATGCCTTATTGGCACTCATATTTGAAACCAATCCCGAAGGGATCGATGACGCAATTACGAGATGGCGTTGGATTCTAGATCTTGAAAACGTGCGACCGGAAACCCGTGCACTAGCGGAAATCCATCTCGCGGAGTTGACCGGTCAAGGCCCAACCCGGACACCTACGACACTGCCTTCATCCACACCGACTGTTGCCATGGAAACACCTATCGAGCTACCGACTTCAACTTCCTCTCCCTAAGCATGTCAAGGTTCGGCCATTCATCTTGTCATCGCTCGGCCTTATCCAGCGCCTCCAATCGTTGTAGAATGTAAATGAAATGGCTCAACGTTGGTCACGACACGTTTGGTGGATCCTCACATTTGCCAGTCTGGTCACCCTCGGCCTGTGGCTGCGACCTGCGGCCGGGTTTGTCCCCCAATGGGAGATCATCCTCATCGCCGCAAGTTTTATCGCCTTCCTNNCTGAGTCTGACGATTGGCGTAGCCCTCGGCCCCGGTGCTGCTGGACTTGCGCTTCTCGTCGGTCTTTCGTTAGGAGAAGTGATTCGCACGCTCTGGAATCGCCGCCGCGCAGAGTTCAAGTTGGACAAGCTGCACGCGATTAGATCCTGGGCACTCACTCTGAGTCGTCAGGTACTCAGTCTCTCCGGGGGTGTGGCCGTTTACCTTCTACTAGGAGGTCGGCCGCTCATTGAAACAAGAAGCCTTCCGGCACCCCTCCCCAGTTTAGGACTAGGGCTCACGTTCGGCCTTCTCTTCTTCGCACTTCATTGGCTCGACCACCTTATTTTCGACTCACCAAGGGCTTTGTTGCGGGAGATCGTCACGCCGTTGTTGGTATCCCTCGCACCGATACCCTTCGGCCTTCTCAGCGCAGCATCGTACGTGTTCCTGGGCATCCCCGCGCTGCTCATCTACGGTTCCATGGCCGCCACTGTCTCACCAATCGTTCGTAATCTAGTGATCGCCGGGAGAAACCTGCAACGTCGACTTCAGGAGCTCTCGACGATCAGCCATATCAGCCAAGCCATGCGCACCAGTCTTGATTTGGATGCGCTCCTGACAACGATCTACTTACAGGTTGCACACCTGCTGCAAGTGAAGAACTTTTACATCGCCTTTCACGATTCCGAAGACAATCTACTGTCGTACCCTCTAGCAGTGAAGCATGGAATACGTCAAGCGTGGCCCGACCGTCCGTTTACCGACCGGCTAACGGATCGCGTTATTCAACGCGCCTCCCCTATTCTCATCCCAAGAGATGCGCCTGAGGCCTTGAATAACATGGGACTCCCCGAATTGGAGAATGCTCCTCAAGCATGGATAGGGGTTCCTCTGCTCAATCCGGAGCGGGCAATCGGTTGTCTCGCCGTCTTTCACACAGAGCCTGGCAAGGTTTTCACAAGCAGAGATCTCGATGTCTTATCGACCTTAGCAGGACAGGCCGCCGTCGCAATTGAGAATGCCCTCCTCTATGAACAGACCCACAACCGGGCAACAGCGCTTGCCTCGCTCAATGAAATCACCACTTCCATGAGCTCTACCTTGGATCCTGAGCGCGCGATCGAATTGGTTTGCCTTTCGATGATTCGTGTCGGTGGAGGGGACAAGTCTGCCATCTACCTGTACGAAAGGGACCTGGGCGAATTATTCCTGGCACACGGGACTCATTTGTCCGACGAATTCATGCATGCCTGGATGACCATTCCAATCGAAGAACAGGAGAGAATCCAGGCCTTCCATAACGAATCGCCCGTACTTGTCGCTGAAATGTCAACCTCCCATTTATCTCAACCCATCATCACCCTGATGCAAAAGGAGGGTATCCAAGCCTTTGCAGATTTTCCTCTCATCACTCCCTCGGGCACGATCGGCCAGGTTTCTGTCTACTTTTCTGAACCTCAAAGATTTCAGATCGACCAGATCGAACTGTTGAAAACATTTGCTGCCCAAGCCGCTCTCGCTGTGGCAAACGCACGCGCCCACGCCGCAACCGATCTGGCTCTTCAGCGTCGAGTAGAACAACTTGCCACCCTTGAAGCAATCGGGCGCGAAATGAATGCCACCCTCGACATCGCAGATCTTTTCAAGGCGATACTCAAACACGCATTGCGCGTGACCAATGCAGCCATCGGGCATCTCGCTATATACGAGTCTGAGGTACACGCTCTACGCATCGTGGCACATCACGCATATCCCACCGATTCTCCGATCAAGGACCCGTCCAAAACCCTCCCGCTCGACCAGGGCATCCCCGCACGTGTGTTTCAGACAGGTGAGATTTGTAACGCCAAAGATGTCCACCTCGAACATGGCCACCTGGATTGGACCAATGGACTCACACGCAGCCTGCTCAGCGTCCCGATACTACGCCAGGAGAATGTCCTCGGGGTCATCACGGTCGAAAACCCCACGATCTCAGCATTCACCGAAGAACACGAACATTTTCTGGCTCAACTTGCGGCACAGGCTGCCGTGGCACTTGCGAATGCGACCCTTTACCAACAACTTGAGGCGCGATTACGTGAACAATCCTTGCTTTACCAGGCAAGCACCCAAATTGCTTCTAGCTTTGAGAGTAAAGCGGTTGCATTGGCGATCGCCGACAGCCTTTCTGTTGCCATCTCGAGTGACGGCGCAAGGGTATTGCGTTGGAACACCGAGGATCAAACTCTCGTAGTACAAGCTTCTGTCAAAAACGGGCAACCGAAAAAGGATACCACCCGAAGTTTTGCCGTGAGCGAAAATCCAGCTCTCGAAACGTGTTTAAGACAAGGACAACCCCAACAGTGGACCCTCCAAGATGCACCGAGTGAGCCAGATCAAACCTACCTATCGACATTTCACCAGGCAGGCAGCATTCTCGTGGTACCTATCATTGTTGGAGATCAGACTTTGGGCTTGATCGAAGCCTTCAACGAGCATGAGCGTCTTTTCGATGAAAATGCCATTCGAACTGCTCAAACGATCGCTAGCCAAGCGGCTATCGCCCTTGAAAACACAGAGCTCTTCCGTCGCATCAGCGAGAGCCATAACCGTCTCACGGCAGTTCTCAACTCCACACGAGAGGGTATGTTGCTGGTAGACCCACTCGGAAAGATTGTGCTAGCAAACGACCAAATCGAGACCCTAACAGGTCTCACGGTCGATCAAATCGTCGGTCGGAACTTGTCTGAGGAAGGTCTTGAATTTACAGAATCGATCGGATATCGACCCGGAGAATTAGCTAATTTCATCTCTGACTTGCGTAGCGGTCAGGTGCTTCTAGGTAAAACGTTCACATATGATAGCCCTCGCCCGCCACGCCGCACCTTCCAGCGATCCGATGCTCCTGTCCGGGACGCTCGTGGACAGTTGATCGGTTGGTTGATTGTCTTACGCGACATAACGGAGGAACGCGAGCTGGATGAAACACGTGAACAACTGACCGAGATGATCGTCCACGATCTACGCAGCCCCTTGACTGCCATCCTCGGTAGCTTGAAGTTGCTGGACGACACAAACAATGGGGATTCTTCCTCACCGATCGTCTCTCAAGCTCTCTCCGTCTCCAAACGCAGCGTCCAGCAGATGCTCGATCTGGTTAATTCTCTTCTTGATATCGCGAAACTGGAGAGCGGAGAATTAGAGCTTTCCCTTCAACCGGTATGTTTGAAGGAACTTTGCCAGCAGACGGTCAATCTCTATGTTCACGAGGCGAACGAGTTTGGCATCATCCTCGATTGTTCTACTTCAGCCAAATTGTCTAAGATCAATGCCGACGAGGAGAAACTACGGCGGGTTATTGGTAACTTGCTTGATAATGCTTTGAAATTCACACCAGCTGGGGGCCGGGTCGATGTGAGAGCAGAAGGCACGGATGACGGCGTCTTGATCCACGTTGTCGATACGGGTCCGGGTGTACCATCGGAATTCCGCGACCGAATTTTCGAACGCTTTGGGCAAGTTCCTGGGCTGCCAGGAAGACGCCGCGGGACAGGACTCGGCTTAGCCTTTTCAAGACTGGCGGTAAATGCACACGGCGGCAGAATTTGGGTTGAAGACAGTCCGGAAGGTGGGAATATAATATCCATATTCCTGCCAAACTCCTGATCAACGAAATACGTCCTTCCCTAAATCGGAATTGGTAACTCAGTAAGCAAGCAATGTCTCCGCTTTCGCCTGGCGAAAGAAAGCGCGATACGAACCGGTCTCTTCAAGCACTCCCTCCAACTTGCGTGCGGCCTCACTTTCTTCCCCTCGCTCTCCTGATCCCCTAGAAAGCACCATTTCATCGTTCTCTTCATGAGCTATTTCAACATCACCTCGCGCGGTCAACAACATGATGCCCATGCGAACCGTGATCTCCCTATGTGCAGTCGCAGCGGCTAGCGTGGAGATACGCACTCTGCCACCTTCCACTCTAAGCGCATATTTGATCATCCCAGTAAGCTGTTTCAGAAAAGATTGAGGCTCGGTAAAACCCGGATCTTCAGCAAATAAATATACAACCTGCGGTGAAACCCGTTGCAAGACCATCCGCAGTTCTTCTGGACCTGGTGGTGCAGTCAAGATCGCTAATGTTTTTGAAGGCTCCAATTGATAACGATCCCGACCCTCAAAACTACTTCCTCTCTCACCTTCAACCCAGACCTGGATGCTCTCCTGCATAAGCTGTGAAATACGATCAGGGACATTCCCCTCCCCTCGCCAATCAATAATTCTCAGGGACTGACGCTTCATTGCTGGCGGGAGAGTGTCGAGAGCATGAGTACGTGAATCCACCCACGTCAGACGCAGCTCATGCAGACCTTCGTAATCACTGATATCGACGTGGAAAGCCAAGTCAAATCGCCCCTCCGGAATCGATCTTTCAGCCCCTCGCCACCAGACAACTTTTTGTGTCGCCCCGCCCATGTCCTCAGCGACGAGCAAGAGATGATCGCCTTCCCTGCCAAGCTCGCGTACACTCTTCACAGCGACGTCACGCGTCGCAAGTGTGAGTCGAGGGTTTCCGGGTCCGAATGGTGCCAAGCGATTCAGATCCGCAACGAATTCCATGGATAGATCGCTGAATTGAACATAGCCATCAATCTGTACACGCGGACGCGCATCGACTTTGTCAAGCATCGCCGAAACAGCGGCGGACAAGGCGCGTTGAAATTCCGGTACTCGATCCGCCTCGATCCTCAAACCGGCCGCCATCGGGTGACCCCCAAAACCTGTCAACATCTCGCTCTGCTCGGCAATCGCTGTTGATATATCGACTCCTTCGATTGAGCGTGCAGATCCACGGGCGAGTCCCGATTCGGAAATACTGAGAACCACGGTTGGACGACGATACTTCTCCGCTAATCGACTGGCCACAATCCCGACAACGCCAACTGGCCATCCTGGACGAGCTACCACGAGAGCAGGCTGATCGAGCAGGGAAGGCTCCGCCTCGATAAGTTCTTGCGCAGCTTGGGTGACTTGATCGCTCAGTAGTTTACGGCGAGCGTTCAAACCTTCCATTTCGTTTGCCAGAATCCTCGCCCTGGACACATCATCGGTTGTTAAGAATTCGACGCTGGCATTAGCATCCGCAAGCCGACCCAATGCGTTCATGCGTGGTGCGAGTGCAAAGGCAATTCCTTCTTCCGTCAGCGTAGCCGCCCGAACTTGCGCCAGTTCCATCATCACTTTCAGACCGAGCCTGGGGGTTTGTCTGAGAACCTCGAGGCCGCGCTGGAGCTGAAAGCGAACATCATTACGTAATTCTGCAAGATCGGCGACGATACCAAGGGCGACGAGGTCGAGCAAACGATCCACCCATCCGAGACGATCCGCTCTTTCAAACAAGGCCTCAACAAGCTTGTACGCCACACCTACACCCGGTAACCCATACAAGGGATGATCTGTAGGTAGCATTTTGGGATTAACCACTGCATGCGCATCAGGCAAATCCGCGGGCAGATCGTGGTGATCCGTGATGATCATCTCTACGCCGTGGTTCCGGGCATAAGCGACCGCATCGTGCGCTGTTACACCGGTGTCACAGGTCAGTAGCAGCTTGGCTCCTTCTGCGATTCGCTTCTCGAGGGACGGGATATGAACACCATGCGACTCTGTTTCGCGTAGTGGGATGTAATATGTGACGTCAGCTCCCAGTACTCGTAACGCCTCAACCAGCAACGTCGTCGAGGTCTGGCCGTCAACATCGAAATCACCCCATACACAGATTTGTTCGCCTTGCTGAATGGAATGTTCAAGACGGGTGACAGCGAGCATCATATTTGGAAGAGCTTCTGCAGGTGCGGCAACATAGTTTTCTGGAATGAGAAATGCAAGTGCCTCTTCGCTGCGTCGAATACCACGTCGTGCTAACGTCGCCGCCACCAATCGATGACCTCCAACTGCATTCTGCAATCGGTTGCTCACCCGGATCGGCAGCGGATCCAGCCACACGTTTTCCATGGAGATTAAAACTCTATCTCGGCAACTTGATCGAAGTCGAAATCAAAAGAGAGCTCTTCGCTTTCATCGATTTCCTGGGTCCAATCTTGGAAGGATCCTGCACGAATTCCCCGTTGGCAGAGTGACCGGTACCGGCAGAACAAGCAGTTTAACTCTTCGGCGGTGCGGTTAAATTCAGATTCCCCAAGACCCTTGATCTCTTCGATAAGGCTTGAGAGATACACTTCGTCTGCCTCGAACTGATCATCATCATACAAAAATCGCTCCGGATTGTGTGGATCCTCAGCAAACCAGTAAATCATTTCCACCTGTCCTGCTCCCTCGAGGATGTAAAAACGCTGATCCAGGCTAGCCCTAAAAAACACATAGGGGTAGACCCGCGTCTGTAAACGCTGTGCGAGAAAGGTGCGAGAAGGCCGGCGGCGAGTAGCTTTCCAATCAACAATCACGGCACGGACACCCGGCTCGATTGCCAATAGATCGTATTTTGCAACCAATCGATGACCAGCAAGCGGCGTGCTCATGGACTCTTCCGCCTGTTTTAATCCAGGCAAATCCTTGATAGGATGGTGGAGATAATTCTCCCACCAGCGCTTGAGATCCTCATCACGTGCCAGCAACGACAACCGCGCTTGCGACACCCCAAGTACATGCTGTTGGATCATGCGGTGCAGCTCGCCTCCTAACTTGAGAAAGCGTTCGTGTTCAATGACAGGCTCCGCTTCAATTCCCGGCCACGCTAAACGCATGACATGCCGGTATTGGAAGCGACGTCGGCAATCGACATAATCCTGAAGATTGGATTGATTAAACTGAAAGTCATCCGGCAGTTTCATGGTGTCGTTCGTCCCAGAAAGATTGTAATGCGATGAAGGGGGTGGCCTGCAATTTATCACCTTGTCGACCTGTATTCCAGGTTAGGATGAGATCCTCCTTTGCACGGGTGATGGCCACATAGAGCAGCCGTAATCTTTCGGCCGCGTACTCGAGGCGAGCCTGCTCGGTGGCCTCGCCTTCGTTTACCCTGAGTAAGGGGCTCCCTTCACTTAGGTCTTTCAACTGAGCAAACGCTTCGGCATCCAAGTTGAGTTGATCGCGCACAAACCACTTCTCCGCGATGTAGCTATCGTGAGCTTGTGCTGATGGGAAATCATAGTTATTGACCGACAATAAATAGACACGATCCCATTCCAGACCCTTTGCTTTATGGACAGTCGCCACCACGACCACCCCTCGATACTGTTCGGGATCAAATCCGATGTCATCCTGACTTAAGCCGAGAAAGCGTCGCTCGTTCATGGCAATCACTTCCAGCTCACGATATAGCTCCGGAAGTTGCCATGCCGGGTTCATATCACTGATGCGCCGCAAGACCATGGCCAATTTATAAGCGATGGCAAGATCCACCGATTCCGTAAACAGATCCTGCGCCAGGGTGAGGACGAGTTGACCAATGGGCAATAGCGCGGCTCGATGCCAGCGTTGAAGGACTGCGCGAAAAGCTACGAGGCGATCGTGGAGTGCACGTGAATCGTTGGTCAGACCGACCTCACGAAGGTAATCACGATCCGGTCGAGGCCAAAGGAAGGCTTCCGTGTGGTGGCATTTGCGTAGCAAACCAGCAGCCCTCTCGAGGAGTTTCAAGCTCTGTTCATCCTCTCGCTCATGGCGATGCCAGACCCAGAATGCTTTTTCCATATGTCGGGGTGAGGTGGGATCGCTGAGGTGTTTGAGTACAAGCGTAAGCGCCCCTGCCGTCTCTCGCGTCGTGCGAGAGCTCCGGAGAATCTCTACGTATGGTAAACCCCGCCTCTTCAATTCGGCCACAACCTGGAATCCGCGCTGATTCGTAGGTACAAGCATTGCAACCGTACGATCCTGGTGATCCGCTAGCCAATTCGCAAGCGATTCTCCGACCGCATTGATCTCCTCCGCTGGGGTATATGCCAGACCGACCAGGTGAACTCCTGCAGGATCATCCGGCGGGTTTGGTTGCGGGTCGCCGGGCGGGGTCGGCTCGACATGTGGAAGTGATAGAGCAGATCGAACCTGTTCGTTCGGATGCGCTTCCATGGTCCAATCTACTAGGTGATTTGCGAGGGAGATGATACTTGCAGTGGATCTTCCCGAATTCGGAAGTTCTCGTGCCTCGACATCTCGTTCCAGAAGGAAGTCGCGCAGGAATTGCGGACTAGCTGTGGTGAAGGTTTCAAAAATAGCCTGATTGGGATCCCCGACCCGGACCCAATTGCCCTCCGGTCCGACAAGCAGACGGAGAATGTCCTCCTGCAATTTGCTGCTATCCTGTGCCTCGTCCTCAAGGATATAAGGCCAACGCACTCGTAGTCTTTCCAGATAGGCAGGATCGCTCTGCAATGCTTGCAGCGCTTTCACAATTAAGTCGTCAAAATCTACACTTCCTCGGTAAAGAAGGGCGCGCTGGTAGTCTTCATAAATAGCGCAGCCCATCTCCAGGAGTGGGTAGATTCGTTCATGCCCCTCCAAGCGTTGTCGAATATCATCCGGTGACAGCTGTAGATCCTTTGCCTGACGAATAAAGTGCGCTGCGAGTCCGGAAACCAATGNNTCAGGATTACCGCGCAACCAGGCTTCACTTGCTCCGCGGAGTATTTGCTCAGCCGCTCGTTCATCCACGATTTGAAACCCTTCCGATACGCCGGCAAGCTCGGGTCTCTCACGCACAATATCATGCGCTAATCCATGGAGGGTCCTCACCCGATAACCAATTTGTGGTATCAGACCACGCTCCTTCACGAAGCTGGCCACACGGTGTGCGAAGTGGTCGACGGCGGAATTAACCAGAGTAACGACCAAGACTTCCTGATCTTCCTTCAAAAAACCTCGTGCGATTATTTCGGCAGTCAGAAGGGACAACGTGTGAGTCTTTCCGCTTCCCGGCACGGCGGAAACACCCATCTTACCGGCACGGTATTCCAACACCTCACGCTGCTTCGGCCGTGGATCGAACATTTTATCCCCCAAAGACCTGGGAAGAGGTGAGAAAAACGCGATGGATGAGGCGAAGAAGCGGGCCTCGTTGCTCGTAACCCCCTTCCCCCAATTCACTCAAACCGAAGAAGATTCCCTTCCTGCAACGGTTGACGAGCCCCAAGGCAAGCGTTGCGAGCGCATCTTGTCGTGTTTTGAATTCATCCTCGTCAGTCCATTTACGATCGTCCTTCCAAGTACGGCTGAGAACATAAGGATGAGTAAGTGGTTGATAGAGTCTTTCCCACCACCCATGACTGCCTATATCCAACCAAAATTGGTAATCCACAGGCCTATTGGTCATGAGGAAAGTGTAAGCAGGCGCTAACAACACTTCTTCTCCCGAACCAGTCTCCCAACTGCGGATATACTGCGAAGCGACCACCCCTTCATTCACCATTTGGAGGTAAGCCCGGCCGATTGATACCTCTCGAGACGAAGATTCTCTCTCGAGGACCCATCGGAACTTCTGAACCGATTCGATTAAGTTCGCTGTCACCGTTCCAGCATCGAAGCTCTCATGGAAACCATAACCCGCTTGAGAAAGGATCTCTCCGAAGAGCCTGCCCAAGAAATGGTCCAATTCGAAATCATCCTCAATCCGACAGGCTTCAAGCCACAAACGCAATCTCTCATAACGCTCCCCTACAGTGTAAGTTAGCCGTGCTTGCATTTCGCTGCGTACTTGTTCGAATGGCTCAAGGGTGGGAATCCCATCCCGCTTGCGGTAGAGAACCTTCGCCACGAGATGCGCTCGCACTAGATCGAGATCGTTGATGGCCTGCGTTAATGCGTGTGCGATATCCTGGACCGTGGGCACGACCCCCCATGCAGGAAAAGCGAGTGCGGCGAATGTGAGGAGACACTGAGTTGTCGGCTCTTCTCGCAGCGCACGCGAAGGTCGATGCGAACGAACGGGCACATTTTCCCTGTGAAATAGTTCTTCAAGCGTGAAACGCAACGCATCTGACAGGAATGGGGCCAGAACAACAATCTCGCCCGCATGCACATCTTGATCATGGATTAAACTAGCGATCTCAACCGCCGCCCACGCAAGCATTTGCGGCTGATAGCGATGGTAGTCAAGACTCACCACTGAGCG
>WVZH01000046.1:44119-106767 GCA_011772595.1 Anaerolineales bacterium | reverse complement strand
GCATGAACCGGATCCGCTCCGAGAAAACGACGGTATCCTCCGTGGTCATCGTAAATCAACAACGCCGACTCAAAGGCTGGGAGCCATTCGATGAGAAGATCATGGGTAACCGGCGTGTCCTCCTCCAAGTTGTCGACGACGAGATGTCGGAAGCGGTCTTCTCTATACTCCTGGAAGAGCGGGATAGGCCAGAGATGCTCTTGAAACACTTCGATCTGGAGCGAGAAGTCAAGCAGATTGCGAGACAAGCACGCCTGGCGAAATAAGGAGGCACAAGTTTGTGCCTGATCATAGATCACCGCCTGGGACGTTTCCCCTATCCAGGCTGCCTTCAACCGGGCACCGATCTCTTCGTGGGAGAAACCCACAACGGCGGCCTTGTTCAGATTGTCAAGGATCTGGCTATACAACCGATTCCGCTGAATCGAAATGCTTTCAAAATAACGCTCTTTTTCAAGAAGGGGGCTCACAATCTGAGCCATGTAATATTGGGCTGTCTCGAGGGTAAGAAATAAAGGCGGCCGCTCGGGATTTTCGAAGCCAGCCTCTTCAGCGATGAGCGGCCAGAAGAGTTCGATCATTCGACGTGCGAGCCCGCCGAGCGTCACGACGGTGACCTCGCTTCCTGCAGCTCGTGTGGGATCACGCAGCGCGTCCAGGTATGGTCCAGCTAGCGTGCGTTGAGGTACCAGGACGAGGATGGAATCAGCACGGATTCCATTGCGGAGCATTTCTTGCATGCGCGCGACAGCCGTCGTGGTCTTGCCCGTTCCCGCTATGCCTTGCAGAAAGATCGCCCCCTGAACGGGTTTCTCGACTAACTCCAACTGCTGCGGGGAAAGTTCAAAGGGAAACATACTTATATTCGTGATGCACCAAATGGACTTCTCAACGAATTCACAAGCATAACACTCTTATCATACCCCAACTCCACATTCCAACCGATGACTCACGAACTTTGATCGATTGCACTAAGCAGCCTTTTGAACCCTAGACAGAACCAAATGTGTGCGCTAAAATTCAATTTTGTGAGATTCATCGTCCTGGGAGGACACATTGGCTAACACACCTTCGGCGAAGAAGCGCATTCGTCAAAATGCAAAGCGCCGCATGCGAAACAAGTTATATCGCACGCGTGCCCGCACGTTTGTAAAGAGAGCTCACCAATCGATTGAAGCAGGCGAAGTAGAAACTACCGCCGAAGACGTTCGGTTGGCCGTCAGCGAGTTGGATCGAGCCGCTCGTAAGGGCGTGATTCACCGCAAAAATGCGGCACGTCGCAAGAGCCGTCTTATGAAACGCTTGGCTGCGCTGGAGAAATCCTCATAGAAGTACACATCCGTTGTACACATAATCTCCATTCACGACGCACCAGGTGGTGCGTCGTGTTCGCGTATGGCTCCCATGCTATAATCGCAATCTCCCGAGGAATTGTGCCATGTTTACCCGCGAACTAGATCAAGCCTCACGTAGCGTTCAACAAACGCTCCAACACCTGCAAATCGCCGTCCCAGAGCAGATTGAATGGTTTCCTACTCCCATCAAAGGACATTGGGGGTTTGGTACCAACGCCTGCTTCAAGGCGGCGGCGGCAGAGGCTCGTAGTGGGAAGAAGATCAACGTTCAGACGCGTGCGCACGAGATCGCCGAGGCCTTGGCTGAAGGCTTCGAGAAACCTCAAGGCTTTGAGCGAGTCGAAGCCGAGCGTGGATATCTAAACATTTATATCGATCCGTCCGTGTACATCAAACGCGTCACCGACACCGTGATCGAGCAGGGGGAGGAATTCGGCCGTGGAGCGCCGAAAGGCGAACGTGTGATGGTGGAATACGCACAACCGAATACGCACCATTCTTTCCACATCGGACACGCACGAAACGCCGTCTTGGGCGAATCGCTTGCCAGGCTGGTGGAATTCGCTGGCTTTGAAACGGTCAGGGCTTCCTATCCTGGGGATATGGGTTTAGGAGTCATTACTTGTATTTGGGCGTACGATAAATTCTTTAAAGGGCAAGAACCGGAAGGGATTCACGAACGGGGCCAGTGGCTGGCAAAGATCTACACCGAGGCGACCCAACTGGTCACACCGAAAGCTGATGAGACACCCGAGGAGAGAGCACAACGAGAAGGATACGAAGAGGAACGCCGAGAATTGTATCAACGATGGGATTCTCAAGACCCTGAGATTAGGGAATTATGGCTCGAAACACGCCAATGGAGTCTCGACGAGCTTGAAGATATACTACAGATGCTAGGGATTAAGATTGACGTCTATTTCTTTGAAAGCGAAGCTGCCGAACCGGCGAAAGCCATTGTTGAAGAGCTAATCCAGTTCGGTATCGCGGAAGACGAGCGGCCTGATGGCCCGGTTTTTGTCAATATCGACGAAAAGCTTGGGCTCAAGAAGGAAAAATATCGCACCGCAGTCATTCTCCGCAGCGATGGCACGACACTCTATTCCACGAATGATCTCGCGCTTGCGAAAAAAAAGTTTGAAGAATATCACGTCGATCGCTCGATCTACGTCGTCGATGTACGCCAAAGCTTACATTTCCAACAAGTATTCAAGATACTGGAGCTCTGGGGATTTCCGCAGGCCAAATACTGCTACCATTTGGCCCACGGTATCGTAACACTACCAGAGGGCGCCATGTCGGCTCGTCTAGGAAACGTGGTCTTTTTTATGGATGTCCTGGAAGAAGCACAACGGCGGGTGCTCGAGGTCATCGCTGAGAAGAACCCGGGGTTGGATGTCAAGAAGCGAGATGAAGTCGCTCGACAGGTAGGATTGGGCGCGCTGATCTACAGCATGCTATCTGTCGACAACATCAAGGATATAGTTTTCGATTGGGACAGCGCATTAAGCTTCGATGGGCAGTCCGCTCCCTACATTCAGAACGCATACGTTCGCGCCAACAGCATTCTTCGGAAAATCGACCAGTTGCCTTCTGAGGCCTCATTCAGCTACGATTTGCATCCCGCCGAGGTGGAATTGATCGAGTTGATATCCCAATTCCCGGCGCTGGTCGAGAAATCCGCCACGGAATACAAACCATTGCATATGGCGAGCTACACATATGATCTGGCTAGATCTTTCCATACTTTCTATCACTCCGTTCGGGTGCTTCAAGCCGAGAGTGACGACATCATGAAGGCTCGCTTACGTATCACTGCCTCTGCTCGTCAAACGCTTGCCAACGCCCTTCGCCTGCTGAGTATTGAGGCGCCGGAGGTGATGTAAAATTGGCGACCATCCTAAGGATGGTCGCTTCTCATTCAGAAAACCATCAAAAATAAAAGGGAAAACCGTAAAACATGAAACGACAACGCGTTATCATCATGGGCGCCGCGGGTCGCGATTTCCATAATTTCAACACTTACTTCAGGGACAATCCATCTTATGAGGTTGTGGCCTTCACTGCGACGCAAATCCCCAATATCGAAGGGCGCAATTACCCCCCAAAGCTTGCCGGCGACAGCTACCCGGAAGGCATCCCCATCCATCCAGAAGAAGAACTGGTCGCACTGATCCTNNCTTGTGATGCACAAAGCATCTCTCGTGTTAGCTACTGGCGCAGATTTCCGTTTGATGGGTCTGAACAGCACGCAATTAAAATCCGATACACCTGTGATCTCTGTTTGCGCGGCACGCACAGGTAGCGGTAAAAGCCAGACGAGCCGGCGTGTGGCAACCATCCTGCGTGATCTAGGATATCGTGTAGCGGTCGTACGTCATCCGATGCCGTATGGTGATCTCGTGAAACAAGCGGTGCAGCGTTTTGCGTCCTACGAAGACCTGGATAAATACCAATGCACGATCGAAGAACGCGAAGAATATGAGCCCCACCTCCAGCACGGCTCCATCGTATATGCAGGTGTAGACTACGAGCAAATCCTTCGACAGACAGAAAAGGAAGTGGACGTCATCCTCTGGGACGGCGGGAACAACGATCTTCCCTTCTTCCAGAGTGATCTGCACATCGTGGTCGTCGATCCCCACCGACCGGGGCACGAGCGTAGATATCATCCTGGAGAGACGAACGTCATTGCAGCAGATGTCGTTCTGATCAATAAAGTAGACACCGCATCTAATGATGCCATCCTTGAAGTACGCAACAATGTCCAGGATTTGAACCCGAAAGCCGTTATATTGGAAGCTGCTTCCCCGATACTCGTCGACGAGCCTGCCGCCATCCGTGGAAAGCGCGTCTTGGTAGTCGAAGACGGCCCCACACTCACACACGGCGAGATGGCTTATGGTGCAGCGTGGATAGCGGCAAGACGGTTTGGTGCCGCCGAGATCATCGATCCACGACCGTTTGCGGTGGGTAGCATTCTTGAAACATACGCCCATTACCCCACCACAGGCGATGTCTTACCCGCCATGGGATACGGCTCAAAACAAATGCGCGAATTGGAAGAAACAATAAACAGCACCGATGCCGACCTTGTTTTAATCGGAACTCCCATCGATTTGAACCGTTTGCTCAAGCTCAAGAAGCCTACACAACGAGTCCGCTACGAACTACAGGTGATCGGTCAACCAACCTTGGCAGATCTACTTGAAGATAAAATGGGTCGAATATAACACCCGCAAGCGATGAAGAAAAAGAAACGCCGCCAACCATTTGCACGTCTCAAGTGGGAACGTCGTCAGGAACAAAACCCTGCGATGGTCACCCTTCAACAGGAAACAGAAGTCGTTGGATCCGCCCCGGAAAAGGACCAGAATCTCCAGGGAAGATTAATCCAAGGCGACAATTTCGCTATCATGGCAGCTTTATTGCCCGAGTTTCGCGATTCCATCGACCTTGTCTACGCAGATCCTCCTTTTCTCACGGGAAACGTCTATGCGGCGCGCATCGGTCGGGGAGAAGATTCGCGAAAACCCGAAGCATGGCATACCACCGAAGGATACCAGGATGCTTGGTCCGATGGGGCGGCGTACTTGGACATGATCTACCCGCGGTTATGCATGATACATGAGTTATTGGCACCCACGGGGACTCTGTATCTTCACCTCGATTGGCATGCTTCAGCGTATGCCCGGGTACTTCTTGATGAGATCTTTGGACCCGATATGTTGCTCAACGAGATCGTCTGGGTCTACCACGGACCGTCGCCTATCCGGACCGCGTTTAAACGCAAGCACGACACGATCCTTGTCTATACGAAGTCAGACGAATATACGTTTAACGCAGACGCCGTACGTGTTCCCTATGCATCCTCGACAGTAAAGACTTTCGAAAGCTCACCCAAGGCAGGCTTCGGCAAACAACCGGACCTCGAACGAGGAAAGGTGCCCGAGGATTGGTGGTATTTCCCGGTCGTGGCAAGGTTGCATAGCGAGCGTACTGGCTATCCTACCCAGAAACCAGAGGCTTTACTCGAACGAATCATCGTGGCTTCCAGCGATCCGGGTGATCTCGTGGCTGACTTCTTTTGCGGATCTGGCACGACGCCAGTCGTTGCATCCCGGCTTGGTAGACGTTGGATCGCATGCGACCTCACTCCCATTGCCATCCAGACAACCTACCGACGGCTTTTACTCGAGCAATCGACCAGTTCTTTCTCTCTCTGGCGCACCCAGGAATCACCGACTGAAACAGATGTATCGGTTGAATGTCGCGTACGCTCGCAGGGAGTCGAGGTCTCCCTTGAACTTGAGTCCCTTGAATTTGGTAAGTCCCAGACGGAGCCCTTCCCGGATAACGTTATTCTCTGGGAGGTCGATTGGAAATACGATGGCCAAGTCTTCCATAGTCGATCCCAAGCCCTTCGACGATGGCGTGATAAAAATATCGATTTGGTCTTAACGTACTCCTATGATACACCCGGGAGGTATTCGATCCGCATTCGTGCCGTTGATCTGCTAGGCCGTGTCGGTGTCACCTCTTTTCAGCTTGAGATCCCCAACGATTGATGTGTCCTTCACACCAAAATTCCACTTAGGTCATGCGTCGCGGAGTTTAACCTGAACTTAACGGAGAGTTCCTTTCAAAGCCAGAATAGCGAGATGATCGGCACCGAAGGGACCGGCACTGTAGAAAGTGCCGGTCCCTTCGGTGCCGATCGTAAATGGTATTACATAGGTGTTCAAACAGCTACAGGAGATCGAGGCGGTAACCCATCCCTCGGATTGTCTTGAGAAAGCGAGGTTTCTTAGGGTCTGGCTCGATAGCATGTCGCAACCAGCTCATATGGACATCTAGGGTACGCGTATCCCCTGTGTAGTCAGTATGCCAAACCTGGCGAATAAGTCTCTTTCGAGTCATCAGGCGACCCGGATTGTGCATGAATACTTCAAGTAATTGAGCTTGCTTGGGTGTGAGCCGTGATTCCTTCTTGAAGCACCGAACCTTGCATTGCGCTAGATTCAATTTTATGGGCCCAACCTCGAGTGTGTAACTCTCGTCGCCAGGAAGGAGGCGTGCGACTCGGTTGAGTAATTTGCGAGGTGTGAAGGGATGAACCAATGTTAAGCTTGCACCGCTCCCCGGATCTGGTCGTGTGCTCTCGGGCGCTACTAGGATAATAGGTAGATTAGGGAGCATGACCCGAGTCTTGCGGGAAAGCCGTGTCCCACTGGTCTTCATTGAGGCGGCGTCCAGCACGATCAGATCAGGAGCTCGTTTTTCGGCCGCTGTCAGAGCGTCGTCCAATTTGTGGTATACCGATACGGCGTATCCCTTCTTCTCTAATGCGGGAGCAAATGATGGCGCGTTTGCTCGGCCACTTTCGATCAGAAGAATTTTCGCCGTTGTCATCTAGGGGATCCTCTGGCACATGATTTAAGGCAACCCCCCCTTGTGAGAGTTACCCGGTCGTCATTATACACACATTTAAGATTGCCGCAAATGAGACTTTAGTTCTGCCTTCTTTTTCTTCACCAAGCATCTAGCCCATCCTCAGGAGTGATGCGCTGACTACTTCGGATACGACTCGCCCCGCCACCCTCCTCACGACTCCGTCCACCACCAAATCCTCGAAAGGGACGTTCTCCTAATAATTCAGCTCTGCGACTTGCGTAGGCGACCGGTCCCGCCCAGAGCCCCAAAGGCGCAACCGCTTCGCACACAAAATCCGACCATCCTTCTGAGCCTTCCCAGACACTCCGAGTGAAATGCCGACCGATTCGCCTTGCAGCTTCCTCCACCTCGATCTCTCGCGAAGTACTGCGACCTCGTGCCCCTAATAGCCAGGTCGGCATGTGGGGTGGTTCACAGAAGTACTCGAGATGCGCCCATTCCTCTACATCTTGGCCCCAAGCTGCCCCACCTGAAGCTTCGATTACTTTTGCAGCAGAAAAGAGCGCTGCGCCGTACGCAGGACCACTCCCTAGAAAAACAATTGGTGCATCTGTGTGCTGCTCTGCGAATTCAAAACCGTGTGCCTCTTGCCTTTCTTGCCATGCAGCGAGCACTTTCGGGAACGCCCTGAGTACTTGATCGATCTCCTCGCGTATCGACGCTTTCGAGAGGGCGAAGGCAACCGAATAACCCATTAACAATGAGGCAAGGAAATTTAGCAAACCGGGACCATGTTGCAAGGATGGAGTTGATAGTATGAGTGCCTTCTCGGCAATTTCGGCCAGTGTGCTCTCTGCCGAGCCACTGATCGCCAAAGTGCGCATCCCCATAGCTGATGCCACTTCGATCGCCTCGATGGTGCGGGCGACCTCACCCGAGACCGAAATGCCGACCACCAAGATCTCTCCATCCTGGCTTCTAATACAAGGAATGAGATAGCGCGCAGCCTTCATAGAGTGCACTGCACGAGTTCGACAGCCGGTCCAGATTTGCAAAGCAAATCCGAGCCCCTCCGCAGCATGGTGGGAATCTCCACAGCCACACAACACAATCTCCTTGACCGAGGCGTAATCCTGGGTTAGAGCATCCGATCCTTGCTCTCTTGCAAGGGGCCATGACTGCGCAAGATATTCCGCAGCCATCGACGACTGAAGCGTAAGTGAGTCTTGCACGGAACCCTCCAACGCATAAGGGTATAATGTCCAAACATGGCCTCGAATGAATATGAATACGCGTTCCTGGGGGGCCTGCGACAGGATTATTTTATCACCCATGATGGTCGGTCTTACCAGGACATTCTCGGTGGTAATGCTGTCTACGCGGCGGTGGGCGCGCGGATGTGGGCAGATTCAGTTGGCATTTTCAGCCGTGTAGGCTCAAACTTCCCCGAGGCATGGATCAAGCAACTTTCAGAGGCCGGATTCGCAACGGACGGGATTGTCATCTTGCCGGAACCGCACGACACACGCACTTTTTACGCTTATATCTCCCCCGAAGAACGCGTAGACACAAACCCTGCGGCACACTACCTGCGAATTAACCAACCCTTGCCGAAAGAACTCGTTGGTTACCGCTCGTCAACCGAATGGCAAGATAATCGTGAGACTTTCGGACCTCTCGCAATTCGACCCTCGGACCTCTCGGAACAAACCAGTAGACTCAGAGGCGTTCATCTCGCGCCCGGCGATTATCTGACGCATGCTTCCATCCCATACCGGCTTCGAGAGTTGGGTGTCCCTCTGATCTCATTGGACCCCTCAACACGTTACATGGATCCGAGCTTCCAATCCGAACTGCCGGTTATCGTGAACGGCTTGGATGCTTTTCTCCCTAGTGAGGCCGAGACCAAGGCGTTCTTCCAGCCAGTGGGGATGGATATCTGGGAGATGTGTGAATCCTTTGGGACCATGGGCTGCCGCTTTGTAGTGATCAAGTGTGGAGCACGAGGACAGGTCCTCTGGGATAGCGAGAGCAAAGATCGCTGGCGAATTCCAGCTTATCCAGCACAATTGAAAGATGCCACAGGCGCAGGCGACGCATTTTGTGGAGGTTTCCTCGTCGGATTGGACCGAACCAACGACCCCGTCGAAGCAGCCCTTTATGGAAGTGTCTCCGCCTCCCATACGATAGAGGGCACCGGTGCATTGTATGCGCTCAATACGTTGCCTGAGCTCGTTCATGCCCGCCTGGAAGCACTGAGATCATTGGTCAGGAAGATCTGAGCAGTGGAACTAAAGCGACTACTTCACCACACTTGCTCCATTCAAGCGATCCCCGCACCGACTTTCCACGAGGCGGCTCGAGCAGCCTACCTCCGGGGAGAGTTTGAACACGCTGGCCTCCTTGACGTTCGTATCGATCCGGTAGGGAACCTCTATGGACGTGTACCAGGAGGTGAGAAGGCACCTCTAATTATCAGCGCACATCTGGATACCGTCTTCCCCGCCGAAACGCCCTTAGAGGTTTTACGCACAGGGGAACGTATCATCGGTCCGGGCGTCGGGGACAACGCGCTCTCATTAGCAATGTTGATCGAGCTAGCACTCGATCTCATGCCAAAGCAACTACCCGGCGATGTCTGGCTCGTCGCCAACATTGGCGAGGAAGGACTTGGAAATCTGCGCGGCATGCGGGAGGTGGTCAAGCGATTCGGGGACCGAGTCAGCGGATATCTCGTTCTTGAAGGGATGGCACTAGGGCACATATATAATTGCGGCCTTCCGGTTCGCCGTTATCGATTGACCATGCAGACGCAAGGGGGTCATTCCTGGATCCATGCTGGACGACCATCGGCGATACACACACTTCTTGAATTCGGGGCTGAACTCGTCAACCTGGATCTACCGGAAACCCCAAGAACTACGCTAAACATCGGCAGGATGGAAGGTGGTATCAGCATCAACGCTATTGCCTCAGAAGCCTTTTTAGAAATCGACCTTCGCTCAGAGGACGAGCAAGAGATTACCAAACTAGAAAAAGAGATCTACACGCGCGTTGACCATTTCGCTCAGGATACAATGGAGATCCGAATTGATCATATCGGTGAACGTCCTGGCGGTATGTTGGCTTCGGACCATCCACTAATCCTGGCAGCCAGCCACGCGCTCGAGACGATAGCTGAGGAAGAGATCCAACTCAAATGTGGCTCCACAGATGCCAATATCCCTCTCAGCCTGGGTTTACCGGCAATATGTATCGGGCTCACTCACGGCGGAGGCGCTCATAGCATGGACGAATATATCGAAATCGAACCTATCCTGCGTGGCTATCAGGCACTGCTCCAACTTATTCAAACTGCCCTCGAACAAGCTTAACGCGGCTAGCCTATCTGCCAAGTTACCTCCCCACGCCACCATTCGAGCCTCGTTAAACGATTTGCAAGTAATTCAGGAATCCAAGGTGACCGGCACTTTTAAAAAGTGCCGGTCACCTTAGTTCCGGTCAACCAACAGAATATTGTCATTGCGAGCCGCAGGCGAAGCAATCTCCAATCTGGAACGGGTAAAGTGATTCACCTTCGGCAAGCATTCGACATCGATCGCACACTTGGCGATTGTTTTGAATAACATCGCATCGCCCAAGATACCCTTTGAATAGAATTTGAAATCCCTATGATGACTCAGACGGTGAGGGAGTAGGAGAGGGGGAGAATGTGGGTGAAGGTGAAGGAGAAGAGGACGGAGTGGGCGAATCCGTCGCTGTGGGAGGGGGAGTGAATGTGGCGGTCGGCGGGAATCCAGAAACTGAAAATGTTGTCGAGACCTTCCAATCCTCGCCGATAAACATGTGAATTTCATAATTTCCTGGGAACCATTGCTCCGGAGCGCACTCGGTGTAGCCGTAACCGCCGGTTCCGCCATCCCAGGGTTGTGTCTCGATACAGACCACCTCCTCACCGAGATACCAAATCGCAGTCCAGCGAACACCATCCGTGAGATTATTGTAGGTGAAGGCACCATACAACATGCCGAGAGGGTTTTCGAATTGATCGCTGGGATTGGTCGGGCGGTTGAGCCGATCCAAACGTGTTGCCACTTCGATCGGGCTGAAAGCCGCTTCTGGCAACGGTGTGATCATCTCCCGAATGAGCACGGATATTGCTTCCGGTAAGGAGGGCGTAGCTGTCTCTGTTGGTGTAGAAGTTATCGTCGCAGTCTTAGTGATGGTTGGAGTTTGCGTGATTGTGGGTGAGGTTGTGATGCTCGGAGTTGGCGTTATCGTTGCTGTAGGTGTGAGAGAGGGAGTTGGCGGCACAATGGTGTAAGCTACTTGCCGACCAAAGAGGGCAGACAAAAATGCGAGTACACCGAGGGATAGCCCAACCAAAATCCACCGCCAACCACGAGAGGAACGTTCGCGCCGCAGCAAAAAATAAGGCAGCCTCCTGGCGGAGGAGATTTGTCGCCACCCAATGATCAGCGAGAATCCCCATCCTAAAAGGAGTAGCAGCGTAATCCATTGAACGGATTGATCAATCGTCACGACGCACTTAATCCCATCGAACTTCCAATCGGTTCTCACTCTCGAGGGGAAGCTCGAAAACGAAAATATCCTCGTTCTCCTGACGCCACTTGACAAGCTTCTGATTTAAAGCCACGTGCGTTGGCTCAGCGGGAAGCTGCAACCATGCCTCACCTTCCACGCGATGTCCCACACCCAAAGCTGCCTCCAGTCCCTCAGGGAAGATCTTCCACCGACGCACGACTAAACCTTGAGAAATATGGATGGTATCTCCAATCCATTGAGGCATATCCGTTATTGAGCGTAGGGAAATCAACCTCACCCCATGCGCCGGTACTGCTTCCAGAATGAACCGTTCGTCCTCAAGCCTCTCGTATTGCTGCCGCCAGAAATCAAAAAGATGAAAAGGAGGAGATTTTGCAATTCGCATTACGGTCAGATCAACGAGCAGATCTCTTTTACGATCCTCCCAATTCATGATGGCGATCAGATCCCATGTGCCGACTGCACCTTCGATCGATAAGACGAGTTTTGAGGGCTGTGGCGCGTCAAACCAATCTATCACGCGCGCTTCCTTCTGTAATGGTGGGATCATACGCGACAACCAGGCAGCACGCTCCTCGGAGAGTGTGGGTAAATGGTCGGAGACAATCAAGGCGCCACCGGATATGGCAATTATTGTTGATAATGTCTGTACCTCGGTTTCGGTGAGTCTAGTGTCCGCATCCCGCACCAAGAGACAATCACCGTCGTTGATCCACCAACGACGATTTAGGAACGACCGCTGCAATGTGCTCTGCACCGCATTTCTAGTTGAAGGCAGGCTGGGTTCGTGCTTGAGAAAGAAGTCCAGGCCTTGATAGGAAGGAGCCCAATAGGGCGCCACATCGGGACCGATGCGCATCACATCGAACACTCCAATCCCGGAGCCCAAAGGACAGCCACATCCTACCAGTATCACGTCTTCACCTGCCGCCTCTCGAATCGATCTAAGAGCCCGATGTATGATCTGCGCCCGCGTCTTCGTCGGATCATGACGTATCCCCGACAGCGCCCCAGCGTAAAGAAAATCCAGTTTCAGGTAATCATAACCCCATTCACGGACATATGTCTCGATCAGTCGAGGAATAAACTCCATAACCTTCGGATGGCTGATGTCCAGGGCACGTGTAAGCGTGCCCCAAACAAAACCCGCGTTTACGGGTCGACCAAATCTATTGCGTAAGACCCAATCCGGATGTTCCTTCAGGAGTTGGGAATTTGGTTTGACAATGAACGGTGCCAGCCAAAGACCCGGTCGGAAGCCTGCCTGACGGATTTTCGCACTTAACCGGGGCATTCCCCCTGGGAATGCGTGCGTGTCGATTTCGAACCAATCTCCGATCTCAGCTTGGAAACCATCATCGATTTGAATAACATCGAGGGGGACGGCCTCTCGATGTTCTTCCGCCCAAGCCAAATTAGCCAGTACGTCGTCTTGAGTCACCGACTGAAAGAACTGGTACCATGAGCACCAGCCAACTGGGGCGGAGCATCGTCCTCGAGCTTCGTTTTCACGTGCAACCGCTAGCACATACGGTTCAAGCGGCATATCAGCATCAAGATCCACCCATTGCAGGCATGCCCAGTCAGTCTGGTAACTGCTATTTGCATCCAATATTACGCCATCGCCGTTTGCCCACAGACATACAAATGGATCATTTGGATCGAGAAAAACTTCCACACCTCCGAAGGCTTCGCGTTGGGAAAGAAATCCTATTAGCACAGCATTACGAGAGCAGCGATCCCCAATCACTCCGAACATGTCTGAAGTGAACGCGCCTTTACCCTTCAACCCCGGCATCCCCGGGCTGGTGTACAAGGGTTTGGTCAGCATTCCCAGACGGGAACGGGGCATCTTCATCGTTCCGTCCAGTACGCCCGCAAAATTCCAACTCTGCCAACCGGTTGTATAGAATGCAAGATCCCCTGGGCTTGGGTGAATACATATTGAACCTTCGCCTAGTTCTCTCTGGCGACGCTGAATAAGCGGGTTGAAGCTCCGCCTACCTCTCCGACCTTGTATCTTGTCGGATCCAACGCGCAGTAGTTCCACCCTGTCTATTTGAATTTGTCGTTGCGTAAGGTTTTTTAATTGAAGACGCCAGAGAAAGAGCGGGACATCCAGGCTCAACATAAATTCCAAACGTAACTCCGGACTACTGTCCACGGAGGGCACTTCGACTGAGGCACATTGCATTCGTCCATGGAGTGTCTCCTCAAGCGAACTGGCTTGCCAAGTCACCTGAGCGAAATCACCAGACCAGGTTTTGAGCTTACCACCGCGGCGCCAATATATTGACATCGAGACGGAATCGAGCGAGGGTCCGGTAGCGGACAGGGAATGCAAATCCCATCGCCCATCAGTCAGGTGCTGGTGAAAGCTCATGAAGTCCGAGAGGAGCTGGACGTTCATCCCCCAAGCACACTTCGGACGGAATCGACTAGTTGCTGGCGACTGAAGGGTTTATTGAGCATAGCCGTGGCACCCAGCTCGCGTGCCTGATCTAAATCGGCCTGAATGCCCACCGCAGTTAGTATGAGAGAGGGTATATCACGAATTGACGGATCGACATGCTTGGCGTGCAATAGCTCGAGACCGCTCTCACCAGGCATCATCAAATCGAGCGTGACCGCATCCGGATGCGCCTCCCGTAATAGTTTCAGTCCCTCTTGAGCGGAAGACGCCAGTACGACATCATAGCCGGCCTGCTCGAGAACATAGCCCACAAGCCGGCGTATATAATCTTCATCATCAATCACTAGGATGCGCGCCCTCACGACTCACCTCTCAAGTGTCAAGAAGTTCTCCATTGTTCAACGCTTGTTCAATAGTAAGAAAGATAGAGAACACACGATCCAAAAGGGTGAGCCTTAGAGCGGTACGCGCCTGAGGTTGAGGTTGAACAAGATGCATCGTGCCCTCACGCTCGCGCAGAGCCTTCAAGCCTGAGACGAGCGCGGAAAGCCCCGAACTGTCGATAAAATCAACCTCTTTGAGATCAACGACAACCGTCAAGCCGTCAGTCTTCACGAGATCTTGTAGTCGCTCTTTCAAAACTGGTCCGGTCTCGATATCGACTCTCCCTTGCGGTCGAACGACGATTTTCCCCTCTTGTGGATGTTCGATCTCAATGTTCATGGCTTTTGTCTCCGGGCAAATTCTTGATTAGGCGCCAATGGTTGCGCATACTCTCCAACCGATTGTATTCACAAGAATCGAGCAGACCTCTTGCAAGCATAAGACCGAAACCTTCTTCCGGAGGCGCATCAATTTCAACGCTCGTTGGGTGTTCGCTTGACGGTTTGTATTGCACTCCATGGTCGTAAAGATCGGCGACCAACCGATGCGAATCGACCTCTATGCGACCTTGTATCCTTCCCCTATGACCACGGAATGCATGAATGATCTGATTGGCAATAATCTCCGAAACAGCGAGTGCGAAGTCGTCGAGGACCTGACGGCGAAGATCGGGAATCTCGATCTGGACATCGCTTCCAAGATTGCGAATACAGTCTACAATGTTCCGAATCGCGGTGAATTCAGTCGGAATGACAAAAGGTACAACCCGCCGACGGGAATCCTCCTCCTCTTGCTGCGCTCGTACGATCAGCAGCACCACATCGTCCCGAGATGGCGATCCACTTCTATGGACCTCCAGGCCGGCTTGTAGTGTTTCGATTTGAATTTCAGCGCTAGCCGGATTTGTGGCGTAGATTATATCTGATAGTCCTTGCAAACCAAGCACTTTTCCATTGGGATCTTCCGCCTCCGTGACACCATCTGAACAAATGAGCAGTAGATCTCCCGGATCCAGAAGGATGTGTTTAGATTGATAGTCGCTCTCCATCTCGATCCCCAACGGAATTCCGGTTGCAGGTAAGTACTCTATTTGCGCTTTCCGTTGACTCCAGAGAAGTGCATCTACATGCCCTGCCGAAGCGAACTCAAACGCTAGTGGCTCTTGAAGTAGCCGCACAATGGTTGCGGTGACGAAAGTGTCGGCTGTATCCAGATCCTGGTACAAAAGGCGTCCCATGCGTATCAGTAACTCAGCTGGATGTGTACAGAATGGAGCTTGCCCTCGGAAGGTTGCATGGACTGCGGCGGTCAGAATCGCCGCTGGTGAACCTTTTCCGGCCACATCCGCAAGCATAACGAGAGGATCACCTTCCATNNCGTGGGATTTGCGGTAATCGCTTAGGGAGCAGAGATGCCTGAATATTCGCAGCGATCTCCAGCTCTCGTTCTAATTTCTGTTGATCCTCACGCACAGCCCGCGCACGCACGGCTGCAATTAATGCACAGACTCTCTCGGCCACCGAAGCTAAAAGTTGAACGTCATTGGCACTAAAGGCGCCCGTTTGACTGTCGATGAAGCCGATCACACCCGTTGGCTCCCCTTCGACAGGTAGGGGTGCAATCAGAAGGTCACCACTATCTGCGAGCGGGGAACCCACTCTTACCAACGCATTCCGCAACTCTCCCAAGCCCATTGGACGGCCGGTGTCTTGAACCAAGGGGGCCAGCAATTCCGGTTGCATAAGGATATGATTGGAAGTGGTAAATGTTTTCCACACCTCCCCTTCGACGACGGCAAGGAACACCTCATCGACCGTTACCACTTGTGACAACAGATCGACGATTGATTGCAACATCTCGACGAGATCCGTCACCCCTCCTGCAATTTGAGCAAGTTCATAAAAAAAGGTCAATCGATCCCAAGCACCTGCCAGGACTTCTGTAAACCTGTTCGCGACGGCATGCTCATGCATTGCGAATGCCAGGGCATCTGTGCATCCCTGCAGTAACGCCTTCTGCATTTCCGGTTCACCCTTCGCTGCCCAGGCGACCAACTGAAAGCGTTTGGGTAGTGAGAATGAAGGTTGAGATACCCACCAAGTTCCACGACGTACTTGAAACGCCTCCAGAGTGACACCCTCTTCGAGCGCACGTCGCACAGCCGCGGGTGTTTTCTTTTTCGTCACAGAGCGGACTAGCTCCTCACCCTCACCCACCGCAACGAAACCGCCACCCGTGAGCTCGAACCAGGCTTGCTGCAAGCCGCTCAGGACACCAGAAAGGTTGCTTTCCATAGGGTATACTGTATCTCAGCCCATGTCGGGAAGCAAATATCCTTCTGTTTTTACATCCCATGATTAGAGAGACTTCGTCCTACTCAACCGCCCTCAATTTAGAAAATCCGCATGAATTCGCCCCTGAGAATTCCGACGAACAGGTGATAGACCCACCCCACGACAAGATCGAGCGCCAACCTGATTTGTGTCAATGCCGCCGGTTTGGGCGAAATGATGAACCGAGAAATCGGGATATACATAAGCTTAGAAATGGAGGCAAGCCCCCACACGAATGTTCGTAATCGTTCTTTACATACACCGTAATTGGACGATTTCCTCGTGCACGACTCCGGAGATCCCACCGAAAAAGTCCTCTGACGGTTTGGGAGAAACAATATCCAGGAGATATTGAAAATGAACGCAAAAGCCATCTGGAGTAAAGACCTGACGTTTACCGGTACGGCGGATACGGGTTTTGAAGTTCCTCTTGGAGCCGATCCATCTGTCGGAGGGGGGGATGACGGCTTCCGTCCGCTTGAGCTGCTTGCGGTTGGCCTCGCAGGATGCACGGCTATGGACGTGATTTCTCTTCTTCACAAGAAACGGCAAAACGTGACTACTTTCGAGGTTCGCGTTCACGCTGAAAGAGCCGAGGACCACCCCCGGACGTTTACCGACATCGAAATCGAGTACCTCATCACTGGAAAAAACGTCCAAGAAGCCGCGGTCGAGCGAGCAATCGAATTATCGGAAAGCAAATACTGTCCGGCTCATGCCATGTTCAGGAAAGTGGTGCCCATTCGATCATCCTACGTGATCCACGAGGCGAAATGAATCCTACACGCTCAGTAGTAAGAACTAGGGGATCATGTTGTTTTTGAGCTTTCAAAGACCTATGCGAACGGACTACATACCCGCCAACAAGATTTCAGTCAGGTGACTTATCAACCAAAGCGGGGAAGCTACATGAAAGGAGATCCGGATGCCGATATACAAACTTGAGGAAATCGAGGCCAAAGAGGTCATACCCGGCTACCAAGCTCGCTTTCTTCACAGCGACAATATGACCCTCGCATTCTGGCAGATCAGATCTGGGGCTGCGATGCCAGAGCATTCCCACCCCCATGAACAATTTTCTAACGTCCTGGAAGGTGAATTTGAACTTACTCTGAATGGGCAAGCTCATCAACTCCGTCCTGGCATGGTGGTCGCAATTCCACCGAACGCAACTCACTCGGGGTTGGCGGTCTCGGACTGTCGTCTCCTCGACATATTTCACCCGGTTCGAGAGGATTTCCGTTCATCATAATGAACCCAAGTCTCACTCCTCATACGCTCTTGGTCAGATAAGGAAAAATCTCGAGGTTTGGGCCGGGATTATGCGGTTGAGAGCGTGAAGTACGTATAGTGGTACTGAATTCTGTCGTCCAAAATACCGAGAATATCATTCCCGTTACGAACTTCGCCCTTATCGCTCGTCGCAGTCCAGGTGAAATGGCGGGAATTTCGGGTTCCGCTTTTACCGGTTAATCTGAAATTGGCATTGGGAAGTAGTTGCTTGAAGAGGAAGGTATACCATTCTCGGATCGCACTACTCCCTAAAACCGTCCTGGCGCCAGTCACGTGAGCGGCGCGCTGCGCGTACAAATCGGCTATACCTGCAGGATCGTGCTTATTCATATAACCGACGAGACGCTCGGGGACATCCGCTACCCACTCACCAACTTCCCAATCAAAATTCGCCACCGCCTCCCACATGTCCATATGTTCTGGCCGCCTGGCGTAATCCCAACTCCATGCGTTGACGGCCGAGAGACCGATGTCCTTCGCTCGCTGCAGAAGTCTTAGGATTTCATCCGCACTGGGGCGCCATTTCCCATGCGTATACGTCGGTGCGGTAGGAATCACCGGCCGGGCATGAGGGAGCGAGAGATACTGCTCCACGCAGCGATCAAGCTGTTCTTCGGGATTATTTGCCCTCTCAAAGTAGACTTGAGGCATTGCGTAGTCGCATAATTCCATGAACTCATCATATGGAAATTCACGATGTAAGTTGGGGAAGCGATATGTACTCAATGCTATTGGCAAATCTTCCAAACCAGATCTTAGCAACTCCATGAATCGACGGGCAGCCACATCTTTTCCCCGCTTTTTGAACTCAACTTCGGCATCGATTACATAACCGTCCAAGCCTAACGCTCGAGTTCGCGAAACCGCCAAACGGGCTTCTCCAACAGGGTCGTAACCCATGATGTAGTGCCACCCCCATGGCTGGATACCGGCATTTCGTAGTTCAGCTACAATCGGAGGCACCCAGTCTTCCCCTGTCTCCTTATCCACGTTGTACTGCCAGTTGGGACCATCGGCGATTTTTATCAATACGTGTGTAAGCCCGGCCTCACGGGCACTGGCGACGATCGCTTTGGGATCCCCGCCATCGCATCTAGGAACTTGCCAGATAAAATATCCCTTGCCGTAAAGGGTCATTATCAATTCTCCACGTCTTGTATCCGTGGCATCCGAATTCAAATCTCCAGAAAATCAAACTGCCCGACGGTACGAAACATCCTAAACACCCAACATTACTCAACCTAAGCTTAACGAACCCCGATCACTATACCTACAACCTGGTTAATATCACGTTCCCTCACCTCGCAACGACATTAATGCCTACTCCCCATCTCCTTTGTTTAAGCCCTCATCCTCCCTCGTGTGCTCGATCTCACTTTTCGATTTTTTAGGACGCAGGGAACCTGCCCTTCTCAAGGCCTTCGATCCATAGCGTGTACGGATTGAATCGATGGCCCTTAACAATCTCTCGTCCTGCTCCCATGCCCGGTCGAAGAGAGAAAGCTGACGAAGGGGTGGGCCTAAATCCGATACGCCTACACCTACTAACCTGACGGGTCGATTCTTACGCCACGCCCGTTCGAACAACTCAAGTGCAGCTTGATAAATTTCTCGATCCTGGTCGGAGGGCTGCGGAAGCCGAGTTTGCCTTGTGATGGTCTTAAAATCATGCCAACGCAACTTAATGCGTATCGTCTTCCCAGCTAAGTCCGACTTGCGCAAACGAGACCCAACACGTTCGCTGAGCCGAAGGAGGGTCCGACAGAGTTGGTCGCGATCCGATACATCTTGCGCGAAGGTAGTTTCTGCAGACATAGAACGCGGCTCATGCTCCTCAACGACCTGTCGTTGATCCCTTCCTCGTGCTCTTGCTGCAAGTTCTGGGCCATGGTCACCCAATACCTCGCGCAATCTATTCTCGGATTGCGCTGCGAGCTCCCCAATGTGATGGATTCCTTCCACGGCCAAGCGATCCCGTGTCTTTGGTCCGACTCCAGGGAGCATATCCACTGGAAGGGGCGCCAGGAATTCGGCCTCCATACCGGACGGGACCGCAATCAATCCGTTCGGCTTGCCGACCTCGGTCGCGATTTTGGCAACCAACTTGTTGCTGGCAACGCCCCACGAAGTCGGCAACTGGAAACGAACTCTAATCTCCTTCTGCAAATTGGCAGCGACTATGTCTCCCGGTTTCGGGTCGTCACTAACATCCAGAAAGGCCTCGTCAATCGAGATTTGTTCGACAACGGGTGCAGATTGGCGCAAGAAACGCATGACCCTCTTGGAGTATTCAGCATACACCTTGTGCCTACCGGATAAGATGATTAAATCTGGGCACAAACGTAATGCTTGAGCTGTAGGCATTGCGGAGCGAATGCCAAACGTTCGTGCCGCATACGACGCGGACGATACAACCCCCCGCCCCGCAGGCGATCCGCCCACAACAAACGGCGTTCCCTTCAAGTCCGGTTGATGAAGTTCCTCGACAGAACAAAAAAATGCGTCAAGATCCACATGTAAAATCGTGCGTCTGATCATCTTCTACAAGAAAGAGAACGATTGGGTATGAGAACGCCAGGCATGCAAAAGGTCTAACTTGCATGATGCGTATAGGGTCAGAAGGACAATTGTCGCCGACATGATGATCCCATTATTTTCAAATCAGCTGACGAATGTGCATGGAAAACGATTACGCTGGGTCAGACCGTTTATCAGTCGCAGCTTTGCGCGCAAATTCTAAGGCCTGCTCACGCGAAACCACCTCCCCGGCCGCTTGAGCCTCGCGGATGGCTTCTAGCAACTTTCCCACCTCCGGACCAGGATCGAGCCCTAGATCCTGCATCAATTCCGATCCGCTCAACAAGGTCGGTGGATTTAGCAGAGAATCTTTTTCTGTGAAAACCGCCTTCAGCAGGAGCTTCCCCAGCTCAACATGTGACTCCCAAGCGTCTTGTGGAGCCGGCGTGGCAAACGTACCCAGAAAGTCGGCCAGTGCAAGCAACACGATTTCTACACCGGCATTTCTGGTAACTCGGAAGAAGCGGTAGATCGACCTTGGAGTGGCCGGTTGATTTCGTTCCATCCTCTCAAACCGATGCCGATGACGGACAATCTGTGCTGCCAACTCGATCTCCGCATTGCTTAAGCGTAGTGCCTGCGCGCGCGCTTTTACCAGATCAGCACTAAAAGAATCTTGCTTCTCAGAATCCCGGTTCATTTCCTTTGCGCGCCCCTCAACGACTGAGGCACCTGTGGCATGGTAGAGCGCGGCCAGGTAGAGCAATTGCTGTGCCCGTCGTCCCTGACTTAGCGCGCGATTCAAGTGTTCGGAAATCTGCTCCCGAAATCGACCGAGGCGAAGGCTTGCCTGTGCCATAATCAGATTGCCAGACGCTTCTGTATCGTGGATCGGCCGAAGAACGCTCAGAAGTTCACCAAGACGATCGACCACAGCGAAGGTATGCTCTACACCGCTGTATTCATGTGGTGCCGGGAGCTTGGTATCGCGCAGGTTATCAACCTCTATGAAAACGAAGGGTGTTATGCCTAGGTGGTCAAGAAGCCTCAAGCCACTACCAGGTTGATTCATATCCAAGAGCAGCATGACCTCATCGCGCACCCGCTCTGGGGAGATAGAATCGATCGCTTCCTTAGCGAGCCGGACCTGGCATTTCGTTTCGTCCGACATCGCGAAGCCGAGCTCCACAGAAAGACGTACGGCACGCAGTGCACGCACGGGGTCATCGAGAATGGCCTGCGAGCTGCAAGGTTGCAGAATCCTGTTTTTGATGTCCCCCGCTCCACCTAACGGATCGATCCACTTGGAGGATGTGGACAGGTCAACCGCGAGCGCATTCGCGGTGAAATCACGGCCTCGAAGATCGTCTTCGATCGTGGCCCCGCGCAAGCGCGCAAAATCGAACGTACGGCGAACTCCGTCTGCTGGGACCAGGATTACACGACCGATCCCTCGCTCACGGTCGAGATCGTAATAGAAACCCCTTAAAACATCAGCTATCCGTCGTGCAAGGCTGAGCGCATCACCAGCAACCGCAAAATCGTAATCCTGGGTTTCGCGAGCCAGGAGATGGTCACGCACTGCACCACCAACCAGCCAGATAGGGGGCTCAGCTTGAATGTGCGGTAGGAGTTCGATGACCGCTCGTGGAAGTACGGAAAGGCTTGACATCCTCTCTGATCGGTCTAATCTTCGGAGATTATCTTATCAGCGCGGACGACGCCGATGAAGGGAAGGTCACGGAAATACTCGTCCAGGTCGAGTCCGTAGCCGAAAACGAATTTGTTGGGGATGGTGAAACCTCGATAGTCTATCGGTACATCCGCCTCACGTCTCTCCGCTTTATCGAGCAACGTACAAACGCGCAGGCTTTTCGGACGTCTCGTCATTAAAAAGTTGATGACCGAGGCGATCGTATGACCGCTGTCGATGATGTCTTCGACGATAAGCACGTTGCGATCTTCGATGGGAGCCGTGAGGTCTAATTTGATCTGCACGTTTCCCTTCGATCTTCGAGCACCAACACCGTATGAAGAGACGGCCATGAAGTCGATGTTATGTGGGATGGTGATCGCCCGCATCAAGTCGGTGAGGAACATCACCCCACCCCGCAGGATGCAGATCAAGAGCAGATCCTGCTCCTTGTAATCTCGACTGATTTCTTCCCCCAATTCCCTTATTCTCGCCTGCAGTGCGTCCTTGGAAATGAGCACCTCGTCGAGATAATCTTGGTAATCTTGGATCATCAATCCCTTGGCACCTCATGATGGGCTCGACAGCGAGCCTCGTAAAGCTCACTTGCGCCGACGATGACAACAGGATCATTGTAATGGGCAGGGTGACCATCGATCAAGCGCTGGGTGCGGGAAGCTTCGTTTCCGCAGACCATACATATTGCGTGCAGCTTATCAACACGCTCTGCTTGGGTCATCAACGTCGGCATCGGACCGAAGGGCTCGCCACGGAAATCCATATCGAGGCCGGCAACAAGAACGCGGATACCCCTCTCGGCCAAAGCCTGGACAACGTCTATGATTTCATCATCAAAGAATTGGGCCTCGTCGATCGCAACTACCGTTGTTTCGGCATCGACTGAATCCAGGATGATACTGGCACCATCGATCGCCGAAGCGTCGAACTCAGCGCCGGCATGTGACGCCAGCTTGCCTTCGCCGTATCGAGTATCAAGTCTTGGTTTGAACACCTGGAGTTTCTGACGCGCTATCTTTGCTCTCCGCAATCTGCGGATGAGTTCATCCGTCTTTCCGCTGAACATAGACCCAGCAATGACTTCAACCCTGCCATCCATATGTTTCATGTGTCCCTCATTGTATTCTGAAAAAGTTGTGGGCAGGTGGTAAACACCTGCCCAAAGTTCATACAAGCCTATAATCGCAACAAGCCTGATCGACCACTTAAATCCGTTTATTCTTCAGATTCAACTTACGGTAATTTGAAACCACGCCGCTTGAGCGCACGCTTCAGATCTGCCAGGCTTTTGCGACCCACACCGTCGATGGCCAGGATCACCGCATCGCCTTGTTCCATCAACTCAAGAGCCTGACCAACCTTCTCAATCCCAGCTTTGGCAAGCGTACCTTCCACACGCTTCCCGAGTTCGAGTTCAGAGATCTCTAAATCGGGCGATGTTCGGGCGGCCTGGCGCTCGACCTGATCATCGATATATTCTTGACGTGCCTGCAAACGCTTGTAGAAGCGATCAACCTGCCCTTCAGTGTCTACAATACGCTGCTCTCCCGTGTAGAACGGATGACAATGAGAACAGACGTCGGTATAAATCGTCTCCACGGTAGAGCCCGTTTCCCAGGTATTTCCGCAAGCGCAGACAACCTTGGCTTTGGGAAAGAATTTTGGATGGATACCTTCTTTCATAATCTTTCTGACCTCCCCGGCCGAACGTCGGCTGTCCCTGAAAAGCTGATCCCCGGGGAAGGACTCAGCATACTGGGCAACAGCCACACGTAGAATATGGAATCACTTGGGAACGACGTTAATACGTTTGCGTCCCTTACGCAGGTAGTCGAAATAAACCACACCGTCGGTGATCGCGAAAAGTGTATCATCACCACCACGCTTCACGTTTAGCCCTGGGTGTATCTTCGTTCCTCGCTGACGGACGAGAATGTTACCACAGCGAACATACTCACCACCGAACTTTTTAACACCTAGGCGCTTCGAGTGACTATCACGACCGTTGCGGCTTGAGCCGCCGCCTTTCTTATGAGCCATTTTGTCCTCTCAGTACCTTACTCTTCACTCTTTTTCGAGCGCGATCCTTTGCCCGACCCGCTGCTGCTAGACTTTCTTTTTGATGTCGATGTTTTTGACGTTCTAGACGGAGAAGACTTCGTAGTCCTCGATGTCTTTGTCGTGGTCTTAGATTTCGTCGTTGTTGTTTTTGGCTTTGCTGTCGTCGTTTTAGGTTTCGTCGTCGTCGTTTTAGGTTTTGCAGTCGTCGTCTTTGATTTCGGTGTCGTGGTTTTCTTGGGTTTCGCCTTGGTTGGAGGCTTTGCCTTCTTGGGTTCCTTTTCCGCTTCAACGGCTTTAGCCTTCGCGCGCGGCGCCCTGACCGAAATCGAATTTATCGCGATGCGCGTGTAGCGTTGTCGATGACCCTGCTTTCGCCGATAGCGTTCCTTAGGGATGAACTTGAAAACGATGACTTTAGGCGCTTTGACTTCTGCAACAACAGTTCCCTTGATCTGGGCTCCTTTGACGTAAGGTGCCCCCACCTTCACTTCACCGTCATCGACGACAAGTAAGACTTCCTTGAATGCGACAGGTTTACCGACCTCCGTCGGAAGTCGATCGATCTCAATCGTCTCGCCTTCACGGGCAATATACTGCTTCCCGCCCGTCTCTAGTACAGCGTACTTCATCTTTCATGTCCTCCAGCTTCGCTTCGCCATCGCCTCTGCAATAAGTAACAGAGATATGCAGAGCGACGGGGAAGTTGGGGATTCATACAATCGCCCCAGCCAAACCGGCGGGGCAGGCGGCGGGATTATAATCAGCCGCCACGAGCCTGTCAATAATTACGACCGACTGGCTTCTAAGGTGCCTACCAATTTATTCTACCAAACCAGCCATCACAACTCGCTGCTAATCTCTCTGCTCTCCACGTTTCTTGAGATCCAGCAATCGAACCGCGAACACGGATTCCACTCTAAATGATCCGCAGGTTAATCAGCAGCTACGGATTCCGCTTCCTTTACTGCCATCTCCGGTTCAGGCTCAACTTCTTCCGGAAGTTCGAGTTCGCCATCGAGGCGCTCGTCATGTAAAGCCACCTCGGCACCTGGGAAACCCGTGCCTGCAGGAATCAATTTGCCGATAATGACGTTCTCTTTAAGACCGCGCAGATAGTCCACCTTCCCTTCAATCGCCGCACCAGCAAGCACCTTGATGGTGTGCTGGAACGATGATGCCGAGAGGAAGGATTCAGTGCTGAGCGAAGCCTTGGTCACACCAAGCAAAACCTGCATGGCGCGTGCCGGTTGCTTGTTTTCCTCAAGCACCGTCTCATTAAGACGCTTCAAGAAGCGACGGTCGATCAAATCACCTGGAAGTAAGTCGGTATCACCGGGTTGCGTCACCTGGACCTTCGAGAGCATCTTGCGGATGATGACCTCAAAATGCTTGTCGTTGATATTCTGACCTTGGGAGCGATAGACCTTCTGAACTTCCGTCAGCAAGTATATCTCGCAAGCCTCGCGACCCAGGATGCGGAGAATGCGATGCGGATTCAAGGAACCCTCGGTAATCTGATAACCGGCTTCAATTTTACTCCCATTCTTCACCAGCAGTCTGGCGCTGGCCGGGATCTCATACTCGACCTCGTCGATCCGGTCGTATGAGACTACAACCTTGCCGTCTTCCACACGTACACGACCGTCATGGCTGGCGACGATGGTTGACTCCCCACGTTTGGCGATGAGATCTCCGGCTGTGATATCGGTCCCATCTTCTACACGCAACGACCAATTCCCTGGCACAGAGTACTCATCGTGCAGCAGTTCGCTGAGCTTGACCTGAACCTTGCGAGGTCCATCGGGTATCTCCGGTTCGATGATCTGCACGGTCCCGGAGATCTCGGAGATTACTGCCTCGCCCTTCGGTTTCTTGCGCGCCTCGAAAAGCTCCTCAACTCTTGGTAAACCCGTCGTGATGTCGCCGCCGGCAGCCACCCCACCTGTATGGAAAGTACGCAGGGTTAGCTGCGTGCCAGGTTCGCCAATGGATTGTGCCGCCACAATCCCAACGGCCGCCCCATGTGAAACCATGTTGCCCCGTCCGAGGTCCATCCCGTAACATGTTCGACATAAACCGAATTGCAGCTCACAGGTCAGGGGAGAGCGAACGAAAATCTCTTCGACACCGGATTCGCCAATTCTACGTGCCTTCTCGAGCGTAATGATGCTCCCACGCTTCAGCAAGACTTCCCCGCTCTCCGGATCGGCCACCCGCCGCGCTGTCACTCGTCCCATAAGACGCGCGCTGAAATCCTGGCCAGCGACATCATCACTTCTACGTATCCAGATACCATACTCGGTTTCGCAATCTTCATCATTGATGATCACATCCTGTGCAACGTCAACCAAGCGTCGTGTTAGGTATCCGGCGTCCGCAGTTCGCAGGGCGGTGTCGGTGAGCCCCTTGCGGGCACCGTGTGTGGAGATGAAGTATTCGAGGGTCGTCAAGCCATCACGGAAGTTGGACCGAATTGGCAGCGGGATAATCCGACCAGCCGGGTCGGCCATCAAACCGCGCATTCCGGCAAGCTGGGAGATTGGACCAAAGCCACCCTTCGTGGCGCCTGAGAGTGCCATGGTCGTCAAGTTGCCGGTTGGGTCCATCGTTTCACGTACTGCGTCTGCTACCTCATTGGTGGTTTCTTGCCAAAGCTCAATGATGCGTTCGTTTTGTTCCTGTTCGGTCAGCAGGCCACGCTGATAATCGAATCGCACAGCTTCGGTTTCATCCAAAGTGCGGGTGATGATATCATCTCTCTGCTCGGGAACCGTGATGTCCGACACGGCGATCGTCGTACCCGAGCGGGTGGCGTACTTGAAGCCGATGTCTTTGATCGCGTCGACAACTGCCGGCGTCCCCTCTTCGCGCAGAAGATGATATATGTCGCTGATCAGATCCTGGATCGAGCCCTTATCGAGCACCTGATTGACAAAACGCAGCTCATCGGGCAACACCATGTTGAAGATCACCCGCCCGACGGTTGTCTCAAGCAAACGCGTCTCCGGTTCTGCAAGGCGCACGCCGTCATCGTCATACCAGGTTAAAGTTAACAGCTTGATTGGAGCATGAATATCGACCTGGCCGAGTGAATACCCCATCTCGACCTCGTCCATATCACCAAACGCCTTGCCCTGGCCGCGATGCTCCTTACCTTCATCGGTCATGGTCAGATAATACACACCCAATACCATGTCTTTAGTGGGTCCGACGATGGGTTCTCCATCGGCAGGTTTTAACAAGTTTCGACTGGAGAGCATAAGTTCGCGCGCCTCTCGCACGGCCTCTTGTGAGAGAGGTAAGTGAACGGACATTTGGTCGCCATCGAAGTCGGCATTGAAGGCTGCACATACCAGAGGGTGAAGTTGGATGGCCTTGCCCTCCACCAAGACCGGCTCAAAGGCTTGGATACCGAGACGATGCAAGGTGGGTGCACGATTGAGTAGAACTGGGCGATCTTTAATCACCTCTTCGAGCACTTCCCAAACCTCAGGACGCTCACGTTCGATTATACGTTTGGCACCTTTGACGTTGGCTGCAAAGTTGTAAGCTACTAATTTTGAGATCACAAAAGGTCGGTAGAGCTCGAGCGCCATGGTCTTGGGCAATCCACACTGGTAAAGCTTCAGATGGGGACCGATCACAATGACCGAACGCCCCGAATAGTCCACGCGCTTGCCAAGTAGATTTCGTCGGAAGCGTCCCTTCTTCCCCTTCAACATGTCGCTGAGAGATTTGAGCTCACGACGGCCTCGACGAGAAAGCGCCTTGCCTCGCTGTGCATTGTCGATCAGGGAATCGACTGCTTCTTGCAGCATTCGCTTCTCATTACGCACGATCACGTCGGGGGCACCGAGCTCAACGAGGCGCTTCAAGCGGTTGTTGCGATTGATTACGCGACGATACAAATCGTTCAAGTCGGATGTCGCAAAGCGACCTCCATCCAATTGAACCATCGGTCGCAGGTCGGGCGGAATCACTGGGAGTATCGTGAGCACCATCCATTCTGGTAAGTTCTCCGACCGACGGAAAGCCTCGACGACCTTCAGACGTTTGGTAGCCTTCTTGCGACGTTGCTTGCTGCGGGTGGTGCGTACCTCATTCCAGAGATCTTGCGCTAGCTTTTCTAAATCCATTCGTTGCAGAATATCGTAAAAAGCCTCAGCGCCCATGTCTGCGCGGAATACCTGTCCCCATTTGGTCTTCAACTCTCTATAACGACTCTCCCCTAAAAAGATCATAGGATGGATACTGAGCAACTCCTCCTGATCACTTTTCAACTGTTCACGCGCCTCGGCCGCCTCATCATCGGGGGTGTCACTCAATGCCGCCAGCGCCAAATCCGATTCGGCTTTAGTCTCCTCGATCTGCAATTTGATCTGCTCAATCTCGGAATCGCGTTTCTCTTGGAGCGCAGCTTCTACACTGTTCAGTTTCTCCTTCACAGCTTCTTGGACGAGTTTGATATGATCCTTTGAGATTGTCGCACCCTTGTCAGCAATGAGCGTATCAAAGGCCTCGAAACGAATGGGTGCACGGATCGTCTTGCCCAGTCTTCCACTCAAGTTCTTCTCAAGGCGCTGACCCTCCCGAATTACCGGATCAATCTGCTTCGCGACCTCTTCCTCGTACGCCTCCTGCAGCTCGCGTTTCCGCTGATCCAGCTCCTCGAGTTGAGCCTTACGATCAGCCTTGACGTCTGCCACTCGTTGTTTATAGGCCTCCGCCTGTCCCTTCTCCAACTGTGCGATCTCATCTTCAATGCGCTTTAGTGCCCTGCGCTTCGCTTCCTCATCGACATGCGTAACCACATACTGGGCGAAGTAAAGCACCCGGTCCAGGTTTCGCCGGGATACGTCTAGCAACAAACCAAGATAGGAGGGAACACGACGTGTGTACCAAACATGGGCGACTGGCGCTGCTAGCGTAATATGCCCCATTCGTTCACGCCGCACCGAGGAGCGTGTGACTTCCACACCACACTTCTCGCAGGTAATACCTTTGAAACGAATATTCTTATACTTACCGCAATAGCACTGCCAATCCTTTGTCGGTCCGAAGATGGCTTCGCAGAACAAACCATCCTTCTCCGGTCTTAACCTACGATAATTAATTGTCTCCGGCTTCAAAACTTCACCATAGGACCAACTTGAGATCGTTTCTGGTGATGCCAAACTGATCCGTAACGCTCGAAAACCTTTCGCTTCCACTAAAATCCCTCCGTTGCGTAACACGGACTTCGCTGAAAATATCTCGCTGCTATCTCTCTGCAACTCGTTATTGGAACAAACGTGCTAATGGGTGGGCATACGAAAACAAGCGCGTGAGGCGTGTCTTTCCTCAAGCGCTTATTGGCGCCGACCTCCCGCCTGATTTTGACGACTCTCCATTATACAAAAGAAATTGATTCTGTCAAGGGGACTTAGGTTAAGTACGTGAGTTTGGGAGCGCATCGTGGGTAAATACCCCGGTACAAGCACCTCCTGGAGCAGGAGCGGCTATTGAAAGTCAAACACCGGAAGCCTAAGAACCGAAACTTTCACCAAAGGTTTAGAGCCCTCATCATTCGCCCTTCAAGGGGCCGGTCCAAGGGTCCGGGAATAGCTGTAGGGCTCTCTCGGCAGCTTTTACGATGGCTTCGTCTCGATCAAACCGTCTGGTCTGAATCGCTGCTTGTGCCTCGGCGGTGTGCCATTCCACCAATCTCAGCAGGGCCACCATTCTCGAGCGACTGTTGTCGCTCTCTTCCGATTCCATGTCTCGCTGTAAGAACCCCGAGCGAGGGTTCTCCAACACCTCAATGAGTGTTGGGACGACCGCCATATGGTTGAGACGCGCCAAGTACTGAACGGAATTATGTGCCACATCGAGATCGGCAATCCTTAGCGCACGGAAGCGATGAAGTTGGATCGTGGTAAGGATCGCAAGTTCCTGTACGATGGGGTCCGAGTCCTCCATCGCGGAGGCAATCTCCTCCATGGCGGCATCATCTTGCCACATGCCGGGACGATTCGCAAAGTCAACGGCTTCTCTCTGTCGCACCGCCCTGTCACTGCCACGCAGATCGTACTCACTGCGTGCACGTTGGATTAGGCGAGCTGCTGGTGTCTGCTGGTCCGGACGGGGCTTTTCCTCGAATTGAGCTAATTCCTCAGGCGGCAGGTCGAGGACACGCAATGCTTGTTCGACAGCAGGTTGGATCGTTTTATCCTCGAGGGCCAACAACTCATTCAGATACGCTCTCAAACTTTCCTGACCTGGTTGTTGTGTCACAGCGCGGGCTCGTTCACGCCAAAGATTCACCTGCTGTGCAATATCTTGTTGGTTTTCTCGCAGTGCCTGTTGTTGCTCACGTATCTGCTTCCGCTCTTCGCCCTCAGCTTCGAGCAGCTTCTTTCCGAGATCCTCAATGCGATCCCCAATCTCAATGAACTCCCGCTGTACTTGATCTGCCTTACGATCAAGCGCCTCTTGCAACGGGCGAAGCCCAAGGCCAAACACGACTGACGTCCTCCCTGCTACCTGATGTCTGCCCAAAGATCAATGAGGCGGCCTTATGTTATGGATGAACTCAAGAGATTGCAACTCCCGAACGCATCTCTATTGGCCAGACATCAACAGTTACAGAGTCTAAGCAACTTCGGACGATACCCTTCTAGCTTATGGTTCAGTATAGTGAAGGATGGGATTATCGTCAATCGTCGAAAAATCTCATAACCCCCCGCTTAAAGAGAATGTGACTCACCAGATCATCAGGATCTTTCGTGCTCGAAAATCAGACGCCTTCAACAGGAGCAATTGACGCCTATACCGGATGCCTTTAGAATTTGACAGGAAAAAAGACCCGAGGAGGATGAGATTATGGCACGTATTATCGACATCGAGGGGATCGGCTCGGTGTATGCTCAAAAGCTCATATCGATAGGCATCAGAACTACTCGCAGTTTGCTCATGGTCGCCGCACATAAACAAGGTCGAGTGGATTTGGCAGAACAGACGGGTATCTCTGAGAAACTTTTACTCGAATGGGTGAATCTGGCAGATCTAATGAGAATCAAGGGGATCGGGGAGGAATACAGCGACCTCCTGGAGGAAGCTGGTGTAGACACGGTCAAGGAGCTTAGAAATCGAATCCCGGAAAACCTATATAAGTCGATGATTACGGTCAACGCCGAAAAGCGATTGGTTAGACGTAAGCCCTCATTNNATTAAGAACTACTTCTTGCCTACATCACGACGAATCAGGTGGAGATTTCTAGCTGATCAGGGTGAGGGCTATGGACTTCGCATTGCCGCGTCACTAGACGTGGCTAATTTTTCATCTCCGATGCCAAAACACAAGCTTACACTCAAAACGGATTGGTCTTTGGGGGATTGTGCAACGATCTAGAAAGTAAGATCGTACCAATCTGTCATATCTTAACCTTTTGGAAAACATGCCATTTTGTGAATGGATAGGAAGAGGGAAGAATGGGGTCGCAGGAAAGCAAGCCCACAACGATTATCATCTTTGGCGCCTCAGGCGATTTGAGTAAGCGAAAGCTGCTCCCCGCATTATTTAATTCATTTCGCAAAGGACGTCTCCCCGAGCAAGTAAAGATTATCGGCTACTCACGACGGGAATGGAGCGATGACGACTTTCGAAGTGTAACGCGCGACGGCGTTGAACGCTTTGCGAATTATGAATACTCCGAGGCCGAGTGGTCGTCATTTGTCACCAAGCTTATCCATGTCCAAGGTGGATTTAATAACGAGAACGATTATCGCAACCTGTCGACTATTCTCGCGAGGCTGGAACAAGGGAATTCAAACCGCCTGTATTACTTGGCCGTTCCGCCACGTTTCTTTACCGATATCATTACGGGTTTGGCGCAATTGGGAATGACGAAAGAAGACGAAGGCTGGCGCAGAATTGTTGTCGAAAAACCCTTCGGGTCTGATTTACCATCGGCGGAAAAACTAAATCGAGCAATTCACGCTGTTCTCGATGAAACCCAGATCTATAGAATAGACCATTACTTGGGAAAGGAAACTGTCCAGAATGTATTGGTCTTTCGTTTCGCCAACACGATATTCGAGCCTGTGTGGAATCGAAATTACATAGATCACGTTCAAATTACTGTCGCTGAAGATATTGGGGTAGGACATCGCGCGGATTACTACGACGGTGTTGGTGTACTGAAAGACATGTTCCAGAACCATCTTCTTCAACTCCTGACTCTTGTGGCCATGGAGCCTCCAGCGACTTTCCAAGCTGACGCGTTGCGTAACGAAAAGACGAAGGTATTGAGTGCCATACGTCCCATCCCAACCAATCAAATCGCCCAAAGTTTGGTGCGCGCACAGTACCACGGATATCGAGAAGAGCCGGGCGTCGCTTCGAACTCGGAAACACCTACCTACGCTGCATTACGCCTATACATCGACAACTGGCGCTGGCAAGGTGTTCCGTTCTATCTGCGCTCGGGGAAGAGTTTGGCCGCCAAAAGCACCGAAGTGATGATCCACTTCAAATCTCCTCCGCATGTGATGTTCCCTCTCCCGCCAGACTATGAGATCACAGCCAATATCCTCGCGCTGTGCATTCAGCCGGATGAAGGGATTCGCTTGCGATTCGATGCCAAAGTCCCCGACACCCCTGCCGAGATGCGGCCCGTCGATATGGAGTTCCATTACGCAGAAAGCTTTGGTGAATTTGCGATACCAGACGCTTATGAACGCTTGCTATTGGATGCAATTCACGGAGATGCTTCGCTCTTCACCCGCAGTGACGAGATCGAGATGGCCTGGGGCCTGATCGACAAGATTATCGCAGGCTCAGTGACAACCCACGCGCCACCTCTCGCATTTTACGAACCCGGTAGCTGGGGACCCGCCGAAGCGGAGGCGCTCATTGAAAAGAATGGGCATTCATGGCTACAAGGTTGTAGCAGACTTCACAAAGCGGGAGAGAAAGCAGACGATCAGAGAAAATAAGGATGACACGCAAAAGCTTCAGAACAGAACACGGCCTCCTCGTCCCTGCAGTAACCGAAGATGAGATGCGTATGGTAGACCACATTACCGTCGAAGATTTCAACCTCAGCATTCTTCAAATGATGGAGAACGCAGGAAGAAATCTAGCCCAATGCACCCTGGCGATGCTAGATGAATCTGAAGGCCCAGTCACAGTGCTCGCTGGCTCTGGCGGTAACGGCGGCGGAGGGATCTGTTGCGCTCGACACCTACATAACCGCGGCATCTCTGTAAACCTAGTGCTCAGCAGAGATCCTGATGCGCTCGAAGGTGCAGCGCGCGCACAACTCGAAGTTCTCCTCAAGACCGAGCTCCTACCGATTGCGCCTGCGCGTGCACCTGAGGCGATTGGAGATGCGGCAATCGTCGTGGACGCTCTTCTTGGATATAGCCTACAAGGTGCGCCCCGCGGGCGAACGAAGGAACTGATCGAATTTTGTAATCGTGATGCCTCGCACGTGCTGTCGTTGGATTTACCTTCGGGGATGGATGCTACATCAGGTGAGACCCCGGGCGTTGTCGTCCACGCAGCACGTACGTTAACTTTAGCCCTTCCAAAATCGGGGCTCACCCGCTACGAAGGAGATCTCTATTTGGCTGACATTGGTATACCACCGGAAGTTTATCGGCCTTTAGGAATAGAATTCGAGCCATTTTTCGGTGATCGCTACTGGCTGAAACTTCTGTATTAGAAATTTGAACGGGGTCCCGGGTAGAGACGCAAAAATCCCGACGTTATGGATTGTAGCTTAGAAATATGGGAGGACCTTCGATGGAACTAGGAATGGTCGGACTGGGTAAGATGGGCGGCAACATGACGACTCGCCTGGTGAAAGCCGGACATCGAGTGGTGGCCTTCGACCTTGACTCTAAAGCCGTGCGCGATGCAGAGAAGTCAGGTGCGGAAGGAGTGCACGCACTTGAGGAACTCGCCGGTAAGCTAAGCCCACCTCGAGCTATTTGGGCAATGGTCCCTGCCGGTGAGCCAACAGAGCAAACCATTCTACAGCTGAAAGACATTCTCGATACCGGGGATACGATCATCGATGGAGGAAACGCATTCTACAAAGATTCCATGCGGCGAGCAGGAATCCTGGGGAAAAAGGGGATTCATTTTCTCGACGTCGGTGTCAGTGGGGGTGTATGGGGATTATCACAGGGGTACGGCATGATGGTTGGCGGTCCCGAAACCGTGGTGGATCGATTNNAAATGGAGCGGGACACTTTGTCAAAATGGTCCATAATGGTATCGAGTACGGTCTCATGCAGGCTTATGCGGAGGGCTTCGCCCTGATGCGGGCAAAGGAAGATTTTGATCTCGATCTCCATACGGTTGCCGAGTCGTGGCGTTTTGGCACCGTCATTCGATCCTGGCTACTAGACCTCACCGCTCGTGCACTTGCCGAGGATCCCTCGCTCTCTGACGTTGAACCGTGGGTGGAGGACTCTGGTGAGGGACGATGGACGGTCCAGGAATCAGTCGACCTCGCTGTGCCGACGCCGGTAATCACCGAGTCGCTCTATGCCCGATTCCGATCCCGACGACTGGAAAACTTCGCCGACCGTGTCCTCGCTGCACAAAGGAATCAATTTGGCGGCCATAGGATAAAGAGAAGGAAATGAAACCGCCCAACTCGTTGAGATGGATAGAGCGTTTTGGATCTCGATCTCCCCGACCCTTCGAATGTTATTCTGCTTCACGGTTAATGTGATCGGTCAGACCGGCAGGAGAGGTGAGATTTGTTCACCCCGCACGGGATGTATCCCCCACTCCATACCCCACACTTACCACTCTCTATATGAACCCAAATTGCATGGCGGTTCTCCCGCGCGCACTCGTTTCCTCATCACCGAGCTTCCGGTATAATCCATCTCGTGGCTGAAAGCGAAGATCGCATCATCTCACCACAGCGCCGCGGGGAGGACACTGACAGTCGCTCGCTAAGACCTCGCTTCCTGAAAGAGATCATCGATCAGGAGCGCGTGGTGGAAAACCTTTCTATCCTCATCCAAGCTGCCAAAGGACGCGGTGAGGCGCTCGATCACGTACTCTTTTACGGTCCCCCAGGACTGGGAAAAACAACCCTTGCCCATGTCCTTTCCAACGAGATGGGCGTCAATCTCAAGGTCACCTCCGGACCAGCCATCGAGCGTGCCGGTGACTTGGCGGCTATCCTCACCAATCTCCAGACGAGTGACATCCTCTTCATCGACGAAATCCATCGCTTGGGACGCGTTGTCGAGGAAGTACTCTACCCGGCCATGGAAGATTATGCGCTCGACATCACGATCGGGAAGGGACCCAGTGCCCGATCCATCCGGCTGAAGCTTCCACGTTTCACTGTTGTTGGAGCAACCACACGCCTGGCACTCATGACTGCGCCATTACGGACAAGGTTCGGCGCCATCCACCGTCTTGACTTCTACGAAACACCCGCTATGGAAGCCATCGTGTCTCGAGGCGCAGGGCTCCTTCAGGTGGATATAGACAAAGCAGGGACTGCTGAGATCGCTTGCCGTGCTCGTGGCACACCGCGCGTCGCCCTTCGATTACTTCGCCGAGTTCGCGACTTCGCCGAAGTGCGTGGTGATGGTCGTATCACACGCACGATCGCCAAAGACGCCCTTGCGCTCATGGAGATCGACGCGCTAGGCCTAGATGACGCCGATCGACGCGTCCTTGCGACGATCATTGATAAATTCAGCGGTGGACCTGTTGGGCTGCAAACCATAGCTGCTTCGATCAGTGAGGAGCCCGATACCGTGATGGACGTCGTTGAACCTTATCTGCTCCAGTTGGGCTTCATTGATCGTACGCCTCAGGGTCGAATAGCGACCCCAAGAGCATATGAACACCTTGGTTTCCATCCTCCCGAGGGAGGGCAGGCACGTCTTCCCGAACTATAAAGTGCGTCCATGCCCGAAATAACTTCGATCGCCCGATGGTTTGTAATCGCTGGACTGATTCTCGTCGGTCTTGGCTGCCTGGTTTGGGTGGTTGGGCGCTCAGGTCTACCATTAGGGCGTCTACCCGGCGACCTTCGGTTTCAGGTGGGTGGAACGACTTGCCTGATCCCACTGGTGAGTTCGCTTCTTCTCAGCATCTTGTTGACCCTCGTCCTGAATCTGATTGTGCGATTACTTAGGTAGGCGTCTGTGCGAACTGCCGAGTTCGATTACGATCTTCCTCCCGAACGCATCGCACAACGACCTGCTCATCCACGCGACTCCTCACGACTGCTCGTTATGAATCGGCAGAACGGGGAGTTGAGCCATCATGTGTTCCGTGACCTTCCAGAGTTTCTTACGCCAGCTGATGTTCTCGTCCTCAACGAGACGCGCGTAATCCCGGCACGTATATTCGGCAGGAAAATCCCGACGGGCGGGCGAGTAGAAATATTGCTTATCAAGCGGCTTGCGCACCAGACCTGGGAGACACTCGTCGGTGGGCGAGGACTGCAACCAGGTCGCCGAATTTTTCTGCGAGAGGGGCTCGAAGCAGAGATTCAAGAAAATCTCGGCGGCGCTCGCCGAAAGGTGCGCTTTTCAGAACCGATCACGCCTGAGCTGGCAGAGATCGGAGAGATGCCGCTTCCGCCTTATATTCACACGCCCTTGAAACACCCGGGAGAGTACCAGACTATTTTCGCCCGCACTCCCGGCTCCGTGGCTGCACCCACGGCCGGGTTGCATTTCACAGCGGAGTTATTAGAAAAAATCGAGAACCTAGGCATAAACCTGGTCAGGATTACCTTGCATATCGGTTTGGATACTTTTGCGCCCGTCACTGTGGAGAATCCGAACGAACACCCTATTCACTCCGAGTGGTACAGAGTTAATCAGGAGGTGGTGGAAGCCGTAAATGGTGCACGCTCCCGAAACGGTCGTGTCCTCGCCGTGGGAACGACGACCGTGCGCGCCTTGGAGACTGCGGCCCGCGCCGCCAAGCAAGGGTCTCGAATCGCATCCTCCGAAGGGACCACAGACTTGTTCATCTTGCCAGATTTTCAATTCAACGCCATCGATGGCATGATTACGAACTTTCACCTCCCCCGCTCCTCCTTACTCATGATGGTCAGCGCCTTTGCAGGCCTGGAGCCGCTACGTCAAGCCTACGAGGTAGCGATTGATGAAGGCTATCGTTTTTATTCATTCGGCGACGCCATGCTCATCCTGTGATTGACTTTCACTTATACATGTGGGATACTCTCGTTATTGTTCTGCCAGAACGATCTCCTCTTCGCTATCTCTACAAAGAGGAGGTGGTGCCCATGAGTACTAGTGGTAAACTTCGCGCTGCGGCATCCCTCCTCTTGAATGGATAAGGATGCCGCAGCCACAGCAAGAGCCGTCCATATGGGCGGCTCTTGCTCTCCTAAGGAAACCAGGTGATGGACGTATTCCCGATCGGCAAACTGCCATCAGACATACTTGCTTCACTTCTCGAAAAACATGCCACCTCAGACCCAAGGGTCATCCTGGGCCCCGGAATAGGTTTGGACTGTGCGGTGATTGAGTTTGAAGACCAAACCCTCGTGGTTAAGTCGGATCCAATCACGTTCACTGCAGATCAAATAGGATGGTATGCCGTTCATGTCAACGCGAATGACGTGGCGACAACAGGCGCCCGCCCTAGGTGGTTTTTCGCAACGCTGTTACTACCAGAGAGTAGGAGCGACAAGACGCTGGTCGCCGATATATTTCAGCAGATCGACGAGGCCTGTCAAACCTTAGGTGCCAGTCTCGTTGGCGGCCACACCGAAATCACTGCAGGAATCCCACGTCCAATCCTGGCGGGGACGATGTTGGGGGAGATCCAGCGCTCCCAACTCATCACACCTCAGGGAGCGCGCCCTGGCGATCGACTTTTGCTCACCAAAGGAATCCCAATCGAAGCTACGAGTATCTTGGCGAGAGACTTCGCTTCGCACCTCGAGGACTTGGATGTTGAAATCCTAAACCGGGCACGCAACTTTTTACACCATCCGGGAATCAGCATCGTCCCTGAGGCTCTCGCGGCCGCTGAGGTTGGCGGTGTCACGGCTATGCATGATCCCACGGAGGGTGGCCTGGCTTCCGGCGTGTGGGAGCTGGTAGAGGCTGCAAGTGTGGGCATCCTTCTCGATTTTGAGGCCATCCTCATCCCGAAAGAATCGAGAGAAGTTTGCGAGGCAATGCAAATAAATCCCATCGAGGCTATCGCCTCTGGCGCGCTCCTTCTCACCGTGACACCCGAAGCAATTCAGACAGTCCGACAAAAGATTGAATCGATCGGGGTCATGGTGTCTGAGATCGGTCAAGTAACAGAAGATATCGGGGTGGCTATGCGCAAAGCGGGGGAGATTGTCCCTCTCCACAGACCTGCTCGTGACGCAATCGCCAGTCTCTTCGAAGAAGACGATCACCGATCTCGGCCCAGGCATTCTTCTACAAGAAACTAAGGACGATTCGCAACCGTCCATGGAACCCTGGCAGGAGAATCGTAAGTCCTCCTGATTCATTTCACCAGTGCGTCACGCAATCAGATTGGGGGAAATCAGGTATTTCCTGAGGCAATCATTCGCAAAGGACTCTAGATCCAAGGCAACAATACAAACTGAGATAAGTAGCCTAACCCGGCCAGGAACGCCGTAAGCGCAAGATTGATGGTCAGGAAGAGAATCACCCCGGCGCGACCGGAAAATCGGGCACAAAATCCCCCCACCATAGCATAAATCAACGCCATCCCAACCCAAGCCAAACCCGGCCCCGCGCTGGGGAAGAACAATCCCACGACCCCCCTAGAAGCCGCCCTCAACATCAAACTTTGCCATTCAGGTTGACAGAGCTCCTCAGGATTAGGAGCTAGCCGCATCCTGCGTAAGTTTGCCCGACATTGAGCATCACGCGCCAGAAGGATCTCAGATACTCCGGCTTCCACGAAAAATACCGAGACGGCTAGCAAAGCACCTATCAGAAAGCTGCGAAGAAATGCCTGCTGGTGCTGCTCACGTTGCTTGGTGGATATTTCAGTGGTCATCGATGGCTCCGTCTGATTTTACTGGCAAGCGTCTCAGATTCCACCCACACTCATCCGACTCATGGCAGGTTCCAATAGGCCACTTCTTCCAGGTGAACCGTAAGATTCGCTGTCTCGGCCGCGCCAATAAACACCCCAAACAGTCCAATGATGTAATCCGGGTTTGTAAGCTGTGTAACCAGCTTACCGTTTACATATAGCTTGAGCGTGCTTCCATCAGCTAAAAATCCGATGCGATGGGTTTGCTCTGAGCCCTTAATGATATTCTCGTTGGCTGTCCAATCCTTCAGTTTTGTATAGCGTTCCCCATCCCAGATACGCAGGGAGTAGCGCCCATCGCATGAGATGCCGAAGAGGTAACCAGCGTGACCAAATTCTGTCTCCTTTGCACGGACCATCACCCCGTAGGCATCGCGGCCACTACAGGCGCCTATCGTCCCTTTGACCTCGAGGTAAAAATCTGCGATCACCGGCCAGGTCAGCATCCATCCATTCCAAAAATCGGGGTTGAATGCCGTCATGACCAGCTTGTTTTCCTCGATTTCAAAACGAGAATGTTCATCCTCGTAGAGCGGCCAATTGCTACCGTCCTCAAAACGATCCCGAAACGCTGGTGCACCCAAACCCGCTCTAGGATCCCCGGGCGGAAGTGTGGCAGTAGGAGTATATGTTGAGGTTGGGGTAAATTCAGGGCTCGGTGTGATTTCCTGTGTGCTCGTCGGTTCAATAGAGGGCGTTTCCGTCGGGGCGGGTAGCTGCGTTAGTTCGGGCTCCGCGGGAGGTTGATATGGAGGCAGGAAGAGATAATCCCAGGCAAAATAGACGTCCGAGCGAACGTCGTTATCCCCCAACGTAACCACGGTGGATGCGATTCCAGATGTCTCTGCCAGGATCGGGTAGGTCCAGTTTCCCGGAAGCAGAAGTGTAGCATTAGATCCCGACGAGGGATCAACACTCACGCAGTAGGTACCCGCAGGTAAGCCAGCAAAGAAGTAGAATCCATCCGCACCCGTTGTGGAAGTTCGGAAACGAACAGCCGGGCAGGAACCCTCACCCAAGAATACCTCCACGCCTGAGATCCCGGGCTCATCACCCTCCAGGACGCCATTGGCTCGCCATCCTTCCGGCGCCTGGTATTCGATGCAGCCAGAGGGGACCACTTCCGGAACAGGCTGGTCCTCCTCAGGTGCGGCACACAGATCGTGCCAAACTCTGCCTGCGATGGCGCTACTCCCTTCCGCCACCTCGACGCCTGTTGGTGTCGAGCTTGGTCCACCGCCAATCACATCGCTCACGGTGCACGACAGAAGTAGTGCACCTATCAGTAAGATGATTATGAGTATCTTCCTCTCGATGTTGGCGGTCATCTCCTCCTCATTCCTAAAGAACGACATGATCAATCATCCCCTTTGTTGTTCAGATCGTCCCCCGTATTTTAAACCATATCGCTTTCCCACGATAACACGCTGGGAGCAGTGCATGTGCTCCTCTGAAGCGTGCCCAAACGGAATTGCGCTGTTGTGAGCATCCTGTAGCCCCCTCCCGCCCCCACGCCGACATCCAAACCGAATTCGATGAGCATGGCTGACTCCAGGAGTGACATTTGCTGACGCGGAGACCGGGCAGGCCTCGGGCCTGCCCGGTACAATATGAGATCATTCTCTGCGCTAGATCCCCCTAACCCAATTCCCCAATGCCACAGAGAAGATTGCGCTACGTCTATTTCTCGATCCAGCCTTCAACAGTTCCAGCAAAAAGCTGTTGGGGTGATTCCCAATCATCCGAGTGGGCTAGCCAGATCGAATACTCCGGCGGCGTGGTATCCGCTACTCGAGTAAACGCCAACGTCTGCCCATCCGGGCTCCAAACAGGTCCAGATCCGAAACCTAGATAATGCTCCTCCAACCCATCCGCTCGAACGACCCACAAGGTCAGATTCCTTCCAGCTTCTTGGACTTCTGCTTGGGTGACATAGGCCAGCCAATTTCCATCTGGACTCCATGCAAGCTGGGAGATCTTTTCGCTCCCTCCAATTGGAGTGTAGGTGTGCAAGTACCGAACCTCGCGGGCCTCTAGATCGAAGACTGCGATACTTACCTGCCAGCCTTGATCAGGGAACATCTCTCCTCCAACGTCCCAGGCAAGTTGACGACCGTCCGGCGACCATACTGGCTTGAACAATTTCGGAATGTTAGCGCCGTAATCTAGCGGGTCAAAGATCTTTGCCCCTTCAGACCAATGATAGAGCACTCCCGGTCCGTCGCAGCAACCGAAGGCGATCGTCTCTCCGTCCGGCGAGAGCGCAAAGGGTCCGCCTTTGCTCTCATCTAGTATTCGATATTCACTACCATTGAGGTTTACGGTCCCGGGATATCCGTAACCAAAGCACTCACCACCTACACGTGTAGATAAAAAGACGATCACGCTATCTCGGGCTGACCACCATTGCGGCATGTGCTCCGAGCGCTCGGGAGTGTTGGTTAGATTTCGGTGTTCGCCCGTTTGCACATCATAGATCCAGAGATCCGAATCAGGACAATAATCAGATTCATAGACCACTTGAGAGCCATCCGGAGAAAGGACGCCATCCGGTTGATCCAACAAAAACTGCGCTTGACCTTCGTAATCTATTATCCAGAGACCTTCAAGTGTGCTGTAGACCAATCCAGCCAAAGGATCGGATGGGCGGCTCGTTGTGGGTGTCGGTGTCTCCATGAACTCCGGCTCACCCGGCGTGTGGGTTGGTGCCAGAGGCGCATCTGGTGTGACATCAGGATTCCGACTGCACGCAGTGACGGCCGCTACGAGACATAAAACGAGGATAGCTGTTTGCTTCATGTTAACTCCTGAAAAAGGGTTGAGGTTGCACACGCGCTTTGTTTGCATACCCGATCCACGATTTCGTGAAACAGGACCCATTTTATCAGATAGGCCCATGCCAAAACGTAAAAACCGCCCGGGTACAGAAACACCCATGCTTTGTTTGGATACCCATGTTGGGTATGGCTTTAAAACATAAAGCCCCTTTGATAAGCAGGAGCTTTGCGCTATATTGTGCCCCCACGGGGGTTCGAACCCCGGTTTCGGCCTTGAGAGGGCCGCGTCCTGGTCCACTAGACGATGGGGGCAGCGGCGTTGATTCTACCATGCGCGTATTTTTACCGTCAACAGAAACATCTATGGTAGAGGCGATGCATTCCTGGCGAGGTCATATGATCACAATGATTCTTTCGGCGGAATGCTTCGCTCCTACAAACAAGAATTCGTTCCCGGTCCCCATGCTATAATAAATCAAACCATGTTCGTCCAAATTCTTTGTGCAGGATCGAATAATTGATGAAGTCCTCCGAAGTTGAGCGCGCACTTGATCGCCTACTTCCGGGTGTTCAGAAACCCGGTCGTTACACTGGCGGTGAGCTGAATCAGGTTGTTAAAGATTGGTCGACGACGCCTGTACGTGTGGCTTTAGCCTTCCCAGACATCTACGACTTGGGCATGTCTAATCTGGGGCTAGCAATTCTATACGACATCCTCAACCGACAGCCGGACGTCCTCGCTGAGCGAGTTTACGCCCCATGGACGGACATGGAGAAGGCCATGCGGGAGGCAAGCATTCCGCTTCACTCGCTCGAAACCAAACATCCGCTCAACGAATTCGACATTTTAGGCTTCTCCTTACCCTACGAAACACTCTATACGAACACAATCAATATGCTCGATCTTGCAGGAATACCTCTGCGGACGGATGAACGTCGATACGACGATCCATTGGTCATCGCGGGAGGGCATGCCACGCACAATCCCGAGCCGATGGCGGAATTCATCGATGCCTTCGTGATTGGTGAAGGTGAGGACGTCATCCTAGAGATCGTGCGTTGTTATCAAACTTGGAAATCAAGTGGAAAACCACGCCTTGAACTTCATCGTGAACTGGCCAAAATCTGGGGAGTTTATGTACCTTCGCTCTACCAAGTGCATTATCTCGACGACGGAACGATCTCTCACGTCGAACCGCTCGCCGAAGAAGCCCGGCTCCCGCTTCTCAAACGTATCGTCCCCCGACTCCCTCCGCCGATCACGAACTTTATCGTTCCCTTCATCGATGTAACCCACAATCGCATCCCGATCGAGATCATGCGCGGTTGCACACGCGGCTGTCGATTCTGTCAGGCCGGCATGATCACACGACCCGTGCGCGAACGCAGCGTTCACGAGATCTTGGACGCGATCGAAACCTCTATCGCGCAAACAGGTTACGAGGAAGTCGGGTTGCTCTCCCTTTCTTCCTCAGACTATGATGACATTCTCGAACTCGTTCGTGCAGTCCGCGAACGATTTGGGGACGATCATCTAAACATCTCCCTTCCGTCTTTACGGATTGAGACTTTTTCTGTTGAGCTCATGGAATTACTCATGGGCACTTCTAGTCGACGGGGATTCACACTCGCCCCCGAAGCGGCCTCCGAGCGCATGCGCGAGATCATCAACAAGCCCGTTCAGACTGAACAACTCCTAGAAACTGCGCGCCAAATCTATCAACGCGGCTGGCATACGATCAAACTCTACTTCATGATCGGTCATCCTTCCGAAACACTTGACGACGTCCAAGCGATCGCCGATCTCTGTAAGGCCGTACTCAAACAAGGCCGTGCGATCATCGGCAAGCGTGCTAAAGTCCACGCAGGGGTAAGCACGTTCGTGCCCAAGCCACACACGCCCTTTCAATGGGCTCCATGCGAAACACAAGAACAGATCGAAGCCAAACAAGCACTTCTCAGACGCCAACTACGTGGGCCGGGCTTGAAATTGAATTGGAATCAACCCGAAGAAACCTTGCTCGAAGCTTGGCTTTCGCGCGGTGATCGGCGACTCGGAGAAGTGATCCTCCGTGCGTGGCGAAACGGTGCCAAGTTCGACGCCTGGCAGGAGTCCTTCAAGTACGAAGCTTGGATGCAAGCGTTCGAGGACGCCGATATAGACCCCATGTTTTATACCCATCGCGAAAGACCTATCGACGAGACATTGCCCTGGGATCATATTGATGCCGGTGTTAAGAAGCAGTTCCTGACCGAGGATTACCTTTGGAGCCTGCAAGGACGGACGAGAGTAGATTGTCGCGAGCGATGTTTCGCCTGTGGAATTCTCCCGAAATTCGCGGATCTACGTCGGGCAAACCCTGGACAAGCATGGGAATGTCCTGAAGTGCGTTCACCCAGCCGCAAGTCACTCCGTGAGGTCGTTCCCGTCACGTCGCTTTAGGATACGGATGAATCAGATCCGCTATCGATATCGACTCACTTTCGAGAAGAAAGAGGTGATGCGTTTCACCAGTCACCTCGACTTGCACCGCACGTGGGAACGCACCTTTCGGCGTGCACGGCTTCCGCTTGCTTATAGCCAGGGATACAACCCGCGTCCAAGGCTCAATCTCGCCTGCGCACTCCCGCTTGGCTACACCAGTGAGGGCGAGATTATGGACGTATGGCTTGAAGAATCCCTTTCGACAAACGAGATTTTATCCAGGTTGAGAGTTGCAGTTCCCCCAGGGTTGTATGTTCAACACATCGAATCCATTGAGACGAGGGAGCGCGCCTTACAAACACGCATGCTCTCTGCAGCCTACGTCGTTCAACTTCACATTGAAACTGAAGTTGCTGAATTGCGTTCCAACATCGAAATGCTCCAGTCAACAGATTCGATACCTCGCACGCGGCATGGCAAAGCCTACGATCTGCGACCTCTCATAGAAGAACTGAATTTGGAGATCAGTGAAGGAGGCTCGCCCATTCTTCACATGACCCTCTCGGCACGCGAAGCGGCGACGGGAAGACCGGAGGAAGTGCTCCTGGCTCTAGGAATTCAACCTACTGAAAGTAGAATCCATAGAACAGAGCTTGTCCTCGCTGCACCCTGACACTAAGGATCTCAGAACGTACTACGACATCTTGAAAAGGCTCATATACTTCATTGCCAAGTTTAAGTCACCCTTGAGCACGACTTTCTTCGTCGCGATGGCCGTCATCGGGTTTAACCTACCTGTGATCATATCGATGTAATCGGCAGCCTCCGCCGTCACACTTAGATTGGGATCCTCTGTGACGCCTCGTTCAACTTGGCAGGTTTTATCACGAATGGTGCACGCCCAATCACCACCTTCATCACCCAAATGAAATTGGATCACAGCATCGACCCCTTCGGCTTTTTCCGGAATGAAAGCCGCGGGCATGCGCTCCATGAGGTCCTCAACGGTTAGGGGCATTTCGAACTCCTCTCTACTTCGCTCGGCATTAATAGGGTTACCGCAGTGTACTCGCTGTCGAGAAACCCAGTTAATTCAGCAGATTCTCAAAGATTCCGGCCGCACCCATACCACCACCGATGCACATGGTCACCATCACGTGCTTCGACTTGCGCCTTTTCGCCTCGTGCATGATTTGAACTGTCAGTTTTGCCCCCGTCGCGCCCAGCGGGTGACCCAAGGCGATGGCACCGCCGTTTACGTTCACAATCTCGGGATTGAGCTCCAACGATCGTATGACAGCCAAGCTTTGCGAAGCGTACGCTTCATTGAGCTCGATCAAGTCCAGAGCGTCAAGTTTCATATCGTAACGCTCCAAGACTTTCGGCACCGCCTTGAGCGGACCGATACCCATGATTTCCGGTGGGACGCCAGCCACGGCATAACCAACAAAACGCATCCATGGTGTGAGGCCGAGTTCCTGTGCCTTCTCTCCACTCATCACCACCACGGCAGCCGCGCCATCCGAAAGCGGACACGAATTACCGGCCGTGATAGCACCGTCTGGGGTATACGCAGGGCGCAGTTTCGCCAAGGCTTCCATCGACGTGTCGCGCCGGATGAGCTCGTCTGTGTCGAAGGTGACTATTTCCTTCCCTTCCAATGTCAACGTCGTCACTTCAAGCGGTACGATTTCCTCCACGAACCGGTCTGCATCCTGAGCCCCTGCTGCTTTCATATGACTATGGTAGGCGAACTCGTCCATGTCTTCCCTACTGACGTCATACTGTTCCGCCACATATTCCGCCGTCAGGCCCATGTCGATGTACACCTCCGGTATGTAGTCCATCATACCGGGATGCGGGCTGAGGCGGAGACCAGTCATCGGAACCATGCTCATGCTCTCCACGCCGCCGGCGATGATAATGTCTGCGCCGCCGGCAATGATGCGCTCACAAGACTGCGCGATGGTCTGCAATCCGGACGAGCAGAACCGGTTGACCATCATCGCCGGGACTGAATCCGGGAAGCCTGCGTGAAGTGCCACAGGGCGCGCCATATTGAGCCCTTGCCTACCCTCCGGAAAAGCACAACCGATGACGATATCGTCGACCATAGCCTTATCCAGGTCACCTGCTCTCTGCCAGGCAATCTCGACGACCGCCTTGGCCATGTCCTCGGCGCGGTAGTTTCGCAACGTCCCTCGCCTCGCTCGTCCTACTGCCGTCCGTGCTCCAGAAACGATGACTGCTTCTCTCGGCATTTCNNNTGATTCCTAATCCCTATCTTAGATATCATTTACCCTTATAGTCAATTCCTTAACGGTTTATTATGCTCAATCATATGCGCCAACCGATCGAGCGTCTTCTGTTCGTGGCACAGTTCCAGAAATATCTGCCTCTCTAAATCGAGGATGTACTGTTCCGGAACCCAGGTGGGCTCAGACAACTCGCCACCACAGAGTACGCGCGCGAGCTTATTAGCGATCACCGCATCGTGTTCTGTCGCCCAACCCTTTTCCCGCAAGTCCCATACAGCAGTTTTTAAATAGGCCAACACATCACGCCCCGCGGCGTATATTTTCTCAGGCATGGGCGGTTTGTATCCTTCGCGCAACATAGCCAGCGCAGAGCGTTTGGCCTCTGCAAGTAAATGCTCCTTTTTCATGATCACGCGATCGCCAAGTTGGAAGAAACCCATCTCAAATGCTTCGAATGCGCCGGTAGCCACTTTCGCTAAGGCGATCTGCTGAAACACTTTCATCATCACCGAGTTCGGATCTGCGTTCTGGATACGCATGACCGGGTTGATGACCCTACGGATCATCTCCTTTGTACCCGTGCCTGCGGGGATCACCCCAACACCCATCTCCACCAGACCGATGAAGGTCTCAGCTGCAGCCACACGTTTCGAGCAGGCCATGACCAGTTCGGCGCCGCCCCCCAAAACCATTCCGTGCGGTGCGGCGACGATTGGTTTTGGGAAGTAACGAATGCGCGTCAAACCATCTTGCAAGTTTTTAATAGAGGTTTCAATTTGATCAAAAGCTTCCTGCAGGGCAGCCATCCAGATCAACATGATGTTGGCGCCCGCGGAGAAGTGTCGTCCTTCATTGCCGATGACCAACGCATCGAAGCGACCGTCTTCGGTCAGGTCCAATGCATGAGCCACCATATCAAATATGTCTTGATCGAGGGCGTTAGCTGTGCTGTGGAACTCCACGAGGCCCACGTTATCTCCCATATCAATTAGGCTGGCCGACGCATTGCGCTTGAGTATCGCGTCGTCCCTCGCTTTGAGTGTGGAGATAGGTAAAATGCGCGCATCGCGCTCCAGTGGAACATAGTCTTTCTTCTTGATGTCGTAATAGCCCACAACTTCACCGTTGTCATGCTGATAGAAAGTCTTGCAACCCGCCTTGAGCATCTCCTTCACCCATGGTCCGATGGTAATTTCCTTCTCCTCTAGAAGCTGTAGTGTATCTTCCACGCCCAAAGAGTCCCAGATTTCAAAAGGACCGATCTCATTGGCGAATCCCCATTTGATCGCTTGATCAATATCCACAAATCGATCGGCGATTTCAGGTATCCTTCGAGAGGCATATCCCAGGGCGTTGGCTGCCGTCTCCCAAATAAAACCTGCCATCCTGCGAATCTCGTCCGATGCTTCTTCGTTCTCTACTTGTGAAACGATCCAGCGATAGCGTTCACCGAGATCTTCGATCTCTTTCCCTTGACTGAAGATCTCCAAGCGTGGCTTTTGCGGCGGCTGATGCTCCATCGTTTTTGGGTTGAGCACCCAGAACTCGCGTTTGCCATCCTCGGTATCTACCCGCTTGTAAAAGCCGACCTTCGTCTTGTTCCCGAGCCAGCGACGATCGATCATCTCCCTCATCAACTTGGCTGTGGATTCGTGCTTTAGGATCTCACGCGTCTCATCGTCGGAGATTAGATCATAAAGGTTGGTCGAGACGTGCGCGGCGACATCATGACCTATGAGATCGAACAGACGGAAGATCGCCGTTTTCGGGCGGCCGATGAGCTCACCTGCAATGGCATCGATCTCCTCAAAGCCGTAATCATTGTCCAGTGCGTACGCAAACTCATAGGTGCTCACGATCGAAAACATTCGGTTGGCGATGAAGTTTGGTGTGTCCTTGCATAGTACGACCCCTTTGCCAAGTACTTCCTCACCGAAGTGCACAACGAAATCGAGAACCTCCGGGAGCGTTTTGTCGTGGGCAATGACTTCCAACAATTTAAGCCAGCGCGGTGGATTGAAAAAATGCATTCCCAAGAAATGCCCCTGAAAACTCTTACTCCGTCCCTCCACCAACGCGTGGATCGGCAAACCCGAGGTGTTCGTCGCAACGATACATGTATCTTTTCGGATTTTATCGATGCGCTTGAAGAGATCTTGTTTGATCTTGAGATCCTCAACGATCGCCTCGATGATCAGGTCGACCTCTGCCAGTTTATCGAAGTCGTCCTCCAAGTTTCCGAGTGTGACTAATAGTTTGGATGCCTCACTCATGATTGCAGGAGGTCGGCTCTTCGTCACCGCCTTCCAGCCACCCTCGATGATCCGATTACGGACTTGCTTATCGTCTAATGTGAGGCCTAAGGCCTCCTCGGCCGGCGTTGGCTCTTTCGGAACGATGTCGAGCAACAGTGTAGGAATGCCAAGCCCGGCCAAGAGCGCGGCAATGCCACCTCCCATCGTCCCGGATCCAATCACGGCCGCCTTCTTAACTTGGTAACCCATAGGGCCGTCTCCTCTCATCTTATCCACAGAATAGATCCTCGAAGAAAGATCTATGTTTTGAAGTTTGCGGAGCGTTGAACCTCAATTAACAGGTTACAGAAATCGAGTCATTCAGCTTAGCTCGTGGCGTGTGTAGTTCAAGATTTGACGGGCAACGATCAACCGATTGATCTGGCCCGTACCTTCGTAGAGGTCGTTGATCTTCGCGTCACGGAACCACTTCTCAAGCAGGTATTCGCGCGTATAACCCAGCGGACCCAACAATTCTAGCGCTCGTTGGGTGATCGTAACCACCGCGTCACCCGCCCGCACCTTACACATTGAAGCTTCCAAAGTATTGGGCTTACGCTCGTCCATCATCCACATGGATTTCAACGTCAGAAGCCAAGTTGAGCGCAGCATGACCTCCATGTCGATGATCTCACGCTCGATGTTGGTCAATCGGCAACGAGGCAAACCATAGCGGACTTCCACACCTTTTTCGGCGAGAAGCTCTTTAACAAGCTCAAGCGCAGCGCGGGCAGTGCCCAACGCGGAAGCAGCGACGATGGGCCGTGTGGCGTCGAAAGTCGCCATGGCACCCTTAAAACCCTTCTCGCTCTCCGGTTTAGCCACCTCTGGGCTTCCCAGGATATTCTCGAAAGGGATGCGGCAATTATCAAGCACGATCGAGACTGTATCACTTGCACGTATTCCCAGTTTGTGTTCGAGCTTGGTCACTTTGCAACCCGGGGTTCCAGCTTGCACAACAAAAGGTCGCACGCCGGCTCGGCCAGCGCTGGGGTCTATCGTCGCCCAGACAACCACAAAACCCTGCGAATCGACCAGCGCTTTATGACCAGCGGTGATGAAGATCTTCTCCCCATTAAGAACCCAATCGTCCCCCTCACGGACGGCGGTGGTGCGTACTTCTGCCGGCATAGCCGAACCGGCGTGCGGCTCCGTCAGCGCAAAAGCATCGAATGCGGGTTCATCTGCACCATGCTGGGCTAAAAAGCGCTCCTTCTGCTCCGGTGTGCCGGCTGTAATGACGGCAGCAGCACCAAGCCCACCGTCGGGTGTGCACAGGTAGATACCCACATCACCCCAAGAGAGTATCTCAACCTGAAACGCTAAACGTTGATAGCCAATACGAGGACCTTTCTTCTCCTTCGCCTCGGATGTAGGTAAAATCGCACCCCCTCCCATGGCCTTTAACGAATTGTGCATGAATTCAATGTAATCCCATGGGATCTCGTGCTCATGGTCGTCGAAGTAGCGCGAAACTGGGCGCATCATGTTCTCAGCGGTCGTCTCGGCCAGCACAATCGCTTGTTCAATCTTTTCCGGCATCTCGAAGCTTATCATTTCACCTTCTCCCTTCCATTGCCCTTGGCCAGCTATACCATCGCTAGTCCGGCAAACACGGGGATGCCGCGGCCATTACGCATCCACAATTCCACAGGATGTTCACGGATATAGCCATGACCTCCAAGAACCTGGACGGCCCGGTCGGTCACCATCATAGCCATGTCGGAAGCGCCTGTTAGCGCAAGATATGCCGTTTTTTCAGCTTCTTCCTTGCCATGATCCAACATCCAGGCAGCTTCCCACACCAACATACGGATAGATTCAATCTCAATCGCCATCTCAGCCAGCATGAAGGCGATAGCTTGTTTCTGGGCGATGGGTGTACCCCAAACCTCACGCTCTTTGGCGTAGGGAATCGCATAGTCTAGTGCAGCTTTACTCATGCCTACGGCCATCGCCGCAATGGCGACCTGCGTGCTCGCAATGGCAAGCGTAGCGTCGAACCCTTGCGCGCCCCCAACCCGCGCGTCTTCAGAAACTCGGACACCTTTCAATTCCAGCGAAAAGGTTGGCAGCGCATGAATCCCTAATAGCTTTTCCCTCTCCCCGACGTTAATTCCTTCGGTGGTCGCTGGGACGATAAAGGCGTTCGTCTGACTATCCAATTGGGCAAAAACTAGGAAAGCCTCCGCCTGATCCGCGAAAGGAACATAGGCTTTTAGTCCTTCAAGGACATAATCCTTCTTCTCCTTCTTCGCAATCGTGCTCATCTCCTTGCTGTAAAAATCGTATGCAGGCTCTATGAAGGCAGCCACGTAGGGTTTCCACTCGGCCTCAATGACAGGAGGCAGCCATTGACCTTTCTGTTCCTCGGTGCCCCCAATGAGAATGGGTATCACAAATGATGACGGCGTCATCACCGCTAGTGTGGCTGCTAGATCTCCATAAGCCATCTCCTCAGCCGCCAGCACACCGGTCACTGCGGAGCGTTCGCCAAAGCCCGTATATTTTTCGGGGATGCTGGCTTGCAGCACGCCTAGCTCCCAACCCTTCTTGATCAAAGCTGGTGGCAGATCTCCCGATTCCTCCGCGTCGCGCGCTGCAGGTCGCAAATCATTCTCCGCGTACCGATGTACGGCATCGATGAGCATGCGTTGCTCTTCTGTTGGTTCAAATGAGTACATGGGACACTCCTTCGGAGGGTTACCTCCTCCCATACCGTCCGTCGCACCTTCTTTTAACAAAGGCAAACAAAGTCACAAACGCCGATTCCTCTCCTCAGATCGAAACCTGATCGGCAGTGAAACGCCTTCCAACCCTGTTGTGCGACGATAGCGAATACTCACTACGGAATCTCGTTCCAGATCTTCTTCGTTCGCGATCTCTAGGTAGCCACGTTGCTCCAGGTATTCGATGTGCGCTCCTGTTTCCTCCAGCGCAAGAAGTTGATCGTAGCCTTCGACATCTGGAAACAACGCATCCGCGACTTCAACCACGGTTTTCGGCTCATCCAAGAGATCAGAGACTTGCTCCAACCTTTCTTGATGGACCTCGAGAATCTCGTCGATCCGCCCTCGCAAGTCGTTCATCACACCCCCATGACCGCCAAAGGTCTGTGAGCATTCCGCGCCCAAGTCATGCGTTCGGTTGAGGGATGCAATGTAGTGTTCCAATCCGGTGTTCAACGTCAATCGCTCTGGTGCCTGATGTGGACTGGTATCCAGCAAGATATGATCACCAGAAAACAAGACATCGTCCACCTGAATGACCACATGGCCTGGACAGTGACCTGGCACGTGGAACATCCGCAAAGGACCCAAGGACATGCCCACCGATTCAAACGTAAAATCCGGTGTCAACGACGAAAAGAAGACCTTGTTGAACAAATACATGTTCATGATCCCTTCCCGTCTCTCTTGATCCACCCCGGCTTCAATCAAATACTCCCTTAAGCTTTTCGCTGTGACGGCGACGCGTTCTTCGTATCTGGCGAGAACTTTAAAATCGAGTTCATGAATGCCTATCTTTGCATTCGAACGCTCGCGAACGAAATGTAAGCCACCAAAATGATCTATATGACCGTGAGTAATCAGAATGTGGGTCAGATCCTCCCATCCGATCTTTTCGTCGAACTGAGTTCTGAGTGCCGTAATACCAGCATCCAATTGACCGTTTGAGTCGCCAAACCCAGAACCGACATCGATCAAGGCTACAATCTCGCCCGCGATGACGAGGTAAGCGAAGCCTTTGAGAATGGGAAAGAGTTCGAGTGGGAAGCGGTAGATTCTGGCGCCACCGCTCGATCTGTAAAACTCAATCGGTGAGCTCATCCCTCCTCCGCCTCCTCATTCTTCGCAAGTCCTTCTAGAAACAAATCGCAAAACTGCTCTGCTAATGCCTTGGCACTCAAACGTCCCCCCTCGCGATACCAAATGATCATCCAATTCTGAACGCCAAGGAGGGCAAAAGTTGTAATGGCTTCATCCACCTCGCGAAACTCGCCTGACTCGATACCTTCACGGACGAGTTGCCTCCAAAGAGCTTCGTAGCGGTCGCGTCGGGCGATATGCCGAGTGCGTAATTCGGGTTCCAGATTGCGGTACTCGAGTAGCAGGACTGCCGCGAGATCGGCGTCTTCTGCCAGCCTGCCAGTATAGACGCGCATCGCTTGGCGCAGTTTGTCCTCAGTCGGAATCTCAGAATCGACGACCTGCAGCAAATCCTCGATCAACAAATCAAGGGCTTTATCAAGGATGGCAAGTAAGATATCCTGCTTGCTGTCGATGTGGTGATAGAGGCTTGGTTTTTGCAGATGCACGGCGTCAGCAATATCTCTCATCGTAGCGGCGTGATAGCCTTTCTGGCGAAAGATCTGGGCAGCCGCTTGGAGGATGTCGGATCTTTGCATCTACGCACCCTACCGACCGGTCGGTAGTTTCACTATAGCATATCTTTTCATCGAAGGTCAAGCTGTGCTTTGAGGTTCAGCCTTGAATTCAGATACATCGACTAGAATTAACATCACGGATACTGAAGCGTGAAGCGTTTTCAGTCCTCCGCGAACCCGATGGGGCCGGAAGCAAAGCTCTCGAAAATGTAAGACTGGTACCCGAATCGGAACGTGGAAGACGGCACCTAACCTCCCCACACCAACCCCATAAACTAATTACGCATCCATCTTACACATTTGCGGTTAACATTATTGTGTTTTCTTAAAGTAGAGGCCGCCCTCCAGCTTGCCAGGGCAGATGGTGAGAAATGGCAAGCTCAGAATGGATTAGATGTGAAGATCTGGGTTAACCATGTGAGGGATTTTCACATCAAGGAACTCTTCAAACGATTCTTGTTGCCGGAGGAGTATTCGGATGAGCGTAACTCGAGATGAAGTTTTGGAGTACCACCGCCGTGGCCGACCAGGAAAAATTTCGGTCACCCCGACCAAACCTCTTGTCACACAGCGTGATCTGTCTTTAGCATACACACCTGGCGTGGCTCAACCCGTCCTGGAAATTGAAAGGAATCCATCCACGGCGTTCGAATATACCGCCAAGAGTAACCTTGTAGCCGTTATTTCCAATGGGACTGCGATATTGGGATTGGGTGACCGTGGCGCACTCGCCTCCAAGCCGGTTATGGAGGGGAAAGGGGTATTGTTCAAAATCTTTGCCGACATCGACGTTTTCGATATCGAAGTTGACACCAGAGATGCAGATACACTCATTCAAGTCGTTTCCCTCATTGCCCCGACCTTCGGTGGCATCAACCTAGAAGACATTAAAGCTCCGGAATGCTTCTACATCGAAGAAACACTCAAACAACAACTCGACATCCCAGTGTTCCACGACGATCAACACGGCACCGCTATCATCTCGGGCGCAGCGCTGCTGAATGGTCTTGAACTGGTGGATAAGGACATTCGTGAGGTGAAGATCGTCGTCTCTGGAGCAGGCGCTTCGGCGATCTCCTGCAGCGAACTCGCTGTACGATTGGGCGTACCGCGCGAGAACATTCTCATGCTCGATAGCCGCGGAGTCATTCATCAGGATCGGAAGGAGGGGATAAACCAGTACAAGGCTCGATTTGCCGCCCAAACAGATGCGCGCACACTCGAGGACGCAATCCGAGAGGCTGATATTTTTTATGGTCTATCCGTTGCCAATATCTTGTCCCCTCAGATGGTGCAGACCATGGCGGCTCGTCCATTGATATTTGCCATGGCAAACCCTGACCCTGAAATACGGTACGATCTCGCCAAGGAGGTTCGCCCGGACGCCATCGTTGCGACAGGGCGCAGCGATTACCCTAATCAGATCAACAATGTTCTCGGATTTCCTTTCATCTTCCGCGGCGCACTTGACGTGCGCGCACGTGCAATCAACGAAGAGATGAAAATTGCGGCCTCCTATGCCCTTGCCAATCTGGCCAAACAGGACGTCCCGGATAGTGTTTTGCACGCATATGGCTTGGAAAGCCTTCGTTTTGGACCAGATTACATCATCCCCAAACCTTTCGATCCGCGTGTCTTACTCTGGGAGGCGCCCGCCGTGGCAAAAGCCGCCATGGACACCGGCGTTGCACGCCAGAATATCGATCTGGACGCCTACCGTGAAGAGCTTTCCCTACGCCAAGGTAGAGGCGCCCGTGTACGCCATTTCATCATGAACAAAGCTCGCCAGGCACCAAAGCGCGTAGTCTTCGGTGAGGGTGAAGAAACCAAGATTATTCGCGCAGCAGTCCAAATCGCTGAGGAGGAGATCGCCACCCCAATCCTGCTGGGTAGACCCGAGGTCATCAAGGAAAAGTTGAGAACGCTCGGTCTGGTCTGCGACGCCCCGATCATCGATCCGATCAATTTCGACCGTGCGGAAGAATATGCTCAAGCATATTACCATCTCCGCCAACGTAAAGGGATGACTCTCAGCAGGGCTCGTCGTCGAGTGCAGCAGCCCAACATCTTCGGTCCAATGATGGTTGCCGCAGGGGACGCTGATGCGTTTGTCTCGGGCTTGACGTACGAATACCCCGAAGTGATCCGCCCGGCATTGGAGATCTTTCACACACGCGAGGGCGCTTCACGCGCTGCCGGCCTCTACCTCATGATCGCTGATGATCGCGTGTACATCTTCACGGATGCGACCGTCAACATCGATCCAACCGCTGAAGACCTGGCTGAGATCGCATGCTTGGCCGCGGATTTTGCTGAGCAGCTGGAGATTGAACCGCGCGTGGCCATGTTATCCTTCTCCAACTTCGGAAGTACCAAGCATCGTTTATCTGCAAAGGTGCGTCATGCTATCGAACTCGTGCGCGCCAAACGTCCAGATTTAGTCATCGATGGTGAGATGCAAGCTGATACCGCCGTCGTCCCAGAGATCATCGAAGAACGCTACCCCTTTAGCAAGGTCAAAGATGCCAACGTCTTGGTTTTTCCCTCGCTCGAAGCAGCGAACATTGCATACAAGCTGCTCGCTCGCCTCGGAGGCGTACAGGCGATAGGTCCTATCTTGCTTGGGATCGGTGCGCCCGTCCATGTCCTGCAAACGGGCGACGATGTGGCGGATATTGTTCGCATCGCGGCCGTGGCCGTGATGGACGCCCAAAGTCGGGTGGAGTAGCAACTAGAAATCGGCTCATTCTCTCCAAAGGGGAGAGGAAGTCGATTCTACACTCGCTTGAAGCCTCAGCGCGCTTGGGATACAATCGGATTGAATGAGCCCCTGTAGCTCAGTTGGATAGAGCACTGGCCTCCGGAGCCAGCGGCCGGCGTTCGAGTCGCCGCAGGGGCATCAACCGCTTTGGCATACACCAGGGCGGTCTTTTTTTTCTACAGCTCTACGAATTCCACATCCCGGCGTTCTGAATCAACAAACGCGATCGTGCTGCGACCGTTCATCCCCATCAACTCTCCAGGATTGAGGAGCAAGCATTGTCCGATTTTCTCCTCATGGGCGCTGTGATCGTGGCCGTAACAAACCACGTCGTATTCCCCAGAAAGTGCCAACCCCCTGGCAATCGCGGGGTAATGGTTTACCCCTACAGTTAGGCTGTTTAATTCAATCTGAGCCATTGGTCCATGAAGCTTAACGTTCGGGAATCGGCTCGCCACCTTCGCTATCAGAAAGGTATCGCCATCGTTATTCCCCCATACGATATGGATCGGGATCTCCCCCAATCCTTCCCCCATGCGTTTCACCATAAACGGTGCGCACAGGTCTCCACAATGAATAACTGCATCTGCTTTTTGAAGATGGGGGATCGCGTCGCCAAGTTTCCATATATTGTCATGGCTGTCGCTGATCACAGCGATTTTCATCGTGCAATACCTCCTTAACCTAAATGGGCACCTGGGCGCCTAGGCACCTGGGCACCTCGGGTTAACATGCCCACGATCCTAATGAATTCTGATTCCGAAGTGCCCTGGTGCCGGGAGATCCAATCATCCTTCATTGCGATTTGAAGTCATTTTTTGGTAGACGATCATATAGAAAATTCAATTCTCTGACGCTAGCAGCAAGTTCAGGTGTGAGGTGAGCTTCCTGCATCCTCCAATTCCAATTTCCTTCCGCCCGGCCCGGGAAGTTCATCCGCGCCTCACTTCCCAGTTCGAGGAAATCCTGCATTGGTGCGACAGCGAGTTCGGCTACCGACCCCCAAATTGCACGGATCATATCCCAGGCGATATGGTTGCCATCACTAGCCAGATAACGTCGACAAAAATCCTGTACCGTCTCGGGAGCCGCTTCGTACCAACCTTTGGATGTATCGTTATCATGTGTGCCGGTATACACGACAGTACGACGAGGGTAGTTGTGCGGAAGAAATTCGTCGTCGGGTTTTCCCTCGAAAGCGAACTGGAGGATTCTCATCCCCGGTAAATCGAATCCGTCTCGGAGCGACTCTACTTCTGGGGTGATTACGCCTAAGTCTTCGGCGATGATGGGCAACTCGCCAAGCTCTTTCCGTAGGAGCTCAAGCAATTTCTCGCCAGGTGCTGGAACCCACCTACCTTTTTCGGCCGTGGGGTATTCTGCCGGTATCTCCCAATAAGCCTCGAAACCACGAAAATGGTCCAGACGAACGAAATCCACCAAAGACAAGACGGCACGAAATCGTTGGACCCACCACTTAAAGCCATCCGCCTCCATATGATCCCAGCGGTAAATCGGATTCCCCCAACGCTGGCCGGTGGCAGAAAAATAATCGGGTGGCACGCCGGAGACGACGGTCGGTATCCCCGCTTCGTCCAGAATAAAAAGGTGCGGGTTCACCCACACATCGGCGCTATCGTGGGCGACGAAGATGGGGACGTCACCAATCAGTTTAATTCCCAATTCATTTGCTTTGGCGCGCACTCTCGCCCACTGGCGAAAGAAGATGAATTGTTGGAAGCAAACACGCTCGATCTCTGAATCCAGTCGTCTTTCCGCTTCTCTCAAAGCTTTGGGCCGGCGCTTTACCAGAGCAGGTTCCCACGATGTCCAAGCGGCACCACCATGCGCGCCTTTGAGTGCCATGAAAAGCGCGTAGTCCATTAGCCAAGATTCGTTCTCCTTGCGGAAAGCGTGAAATTCGTCGATGAGTTTCACCGTCTCGCCATCAGCAAATCTCTGAAAGGCTACACCTAACAGACGTCGTTTGAGAGGGATCACGTCGCGATATGAAACTCTGTCAGCAGGAAACTCGGGGAGTGGTTCGAGATCCGCAGATGATAATAGCCCTTCTCGCATCAGCACATCGATGCTGATCAACATCGGATTGCCTGCGAATGATGAAAAACTCTGATACGGGGAATCACCATAGCCTGTTGGGCCCAAGGGGAGTACTTGCCAGAGTTTACAGCCCGACTCATTCAACCATTCAATCCAATGATGCGCGGCTGGGCCTAAATCTCCGATACCGTACTCTGTCGGCAATGACGTCGGATGGAGCAAAATCCCACCGCTACGGGCGTGTTTTCGGATCGCCATTTCCACAAACCCGCCTCTCCCAGATCATCCATCAAACACTATTCTTCGAACCAACGATAATTAATTTCCGGGAAGACCTTGTCCCTCTCCCACAGCTTCTCTGCCAGATCTGCATCAGGCTCGTTCCGCTCGAGGGAATCCAAGAGCAGATCGAAGCGCTCCGCGTGCTGACGGAAGCGCTGGATCGCATATTCACGCGCCTGACCCGTCGTAACCAAGAAGGGCCAGTCGGAAGATTGGAGCAAGAGCAATTCTCGTGCAGCTTGATCGAGAACCTTCCTCGCCGCGCCGCGCGCGGACCGACGTGCTTGGACAGCCTTCAACATACGCTTTTCCGCACCGTGGATGATGGGCCACATCCATCGGTTGTCGGTGTTATCCCAAACAAAATGAGTTCCACCAGCTCCCCAGGATCCCTCAGGGAGATGGAGTACCGTATCGGGGGGATGAGATCTGAGGTAGGAAGACGCTGTTGTCAGTTCGACGATCTCGGAAGTTGCTAGCCTAAGCAAGACCTGTTTGATCCACTCGACACCCTCAAACCACCAATGCCCAAACAGCTCTGTATCATAGTTGGCTGAGATTATGCCAAATTCTCCACTCTGAGCCTGATACTCTGAGATCAGTGTTTCCACAAGATGGGCAAAATGGTCGGCGTGTTGACCAACTTTATAGGCAGCCCACTCAGGGTGATAGGCATCTTTTTCCGCCAGATCGACTTCAGCCCCAGTGACCCGCCAGTATTGCATACCAGAGATGCCATCCTTCTTGTGAAACTCCCGATAATCGTGTTCTCCCGGATATCCCCACTCCGAGCTCCAAACCTGCAAGCCAGTACGATTGTTGCGTCCGATCACGGCGACATTTGGTTCCGACACATAATAAGGTCGAAAGGTAGTGGCAGGCTCACTTGGCTGAACCTCAGCAAAGGGCACCAGGTAGCGTCGCATCACAGCCCCATACGGACCGATGGCCTCACCGGCAGCAACGCCAACAGGACGTCCGCCTTCAATCATGTGAGTCTCTGTGAAAAACAATTTGATTTTACGTTTAGAGAGGAATTGTTCGAGCCCGGGTCGCTCACGCCCCTCATCGTCGATGTAGCCTGGTCGGTAGGCACTTTCTGGAAGCCAGATTGCACGTGGTGAACGACCGAAGTAACGCTTATAGCCCTCAACTGCGGTACGAAGTTGCAAGTTGATCGATTCATCCCGATTGAGCAGCGGCAGATAACCGTGGGTGGCAGCGCTGGTGATGATCTCGATCATCCCACTTTTTTGCAAGTTGCGAAAAGCACCTACCAAGTCATGGTCATACTTGTCCGAGAAACTTCTGCGGATGTCCTCATACCAGTCTCGATAGAAGGTTGCCAGTTTTATAAAATGTGATTCGCCAACCTCTTCGAATCGTACGATGTCCTGGGACGCGGCTTTTATCTTCTCATTCAGGTAGAACTCAAAGTTCGTGCGTACATCTTCGTCGGCGAGCTGCTCGAGGAGGATTGGGGTTAGACTAAGAGTGAGATGTGCGGGCACATGATCTTCAACGAGCTCGTTGAGTGCATTTAGGAGTGGGATATATGTTTCCGCCGTTGCCTCATGGAGCCATTCCTCACCATGCGGCCAGCGTCCTGCTTGTCGTGCATACGGCATATGCGAATGCAACACGAATGTAAAAGCACCGAGTTTTGCCATCGCTTCTCCAACAGGTGTCGGATACTTGATTGTAGCAGAAGCATTGCTAGTCTCAAGGGTAGTGTGTTAGCTTATATTCGTTACGGCCCCCAACGAGGTTGCCAATCGGCACGAGTGTTTGAAGTTATACGTCTGATCTCACTTCCGTCCACGCGCATAATGTAGATCTCATTGTTTCCATCACGATAAGATGTAAATGCAACCCACTGCCCATCAGACGAAAACGACGGCGCCAAGTTATCACCACCATCCGTTAATTGACGCAAGTTCGTCCCATCCAAATCGATCAGGTAGATATTGTGGTTCAACTGGGGGCCGGCATAAAAAGCCAAGCTTTTTCCGTCAGGCGACCAATCATTCCGACCGCCCATATCCGGCAAGTCGGGCGTAACCTTTCGCACGTTGGAACCATCTGCATCCATGACATACAGCTGACGAGTGCCCCCACGTGTAGAGGCGAATGAGATTTGTCGACCATCTGGAGACCAGACAGGGTCGAGGTCATCCCAGGTTCCTTCTGTCAAGCTGTGCGCATCGCTGCCGTCGCGGTTCATCACCCAAATCGCCTGGTGTCCCTGACGCACGTTGGCAAAAACAATCAGTTCCCCGTCTGGCGAGATATCCGGCGCGAAGAGGCTTCCAATCCGTTCGGAAAGTCGCTGCACATTGTTTCCGTCAAGATCCATGGAGTAAATCTGGAAGCCGTCTTTCCTCCGCGAAGAAAAGACGATCGCCGATCCGTCTGGTGCCAGCGAGGCGTAAAAATCGGTGGCCTGTACCTTCGTAAGACGCCGCTGATCGCTTCCATCCGCGTTCATAAGGCAGATCTCATCGAAGCCATTGATAAAGCACGTAAAGACGATGTGGCCAACAGGCGAATCCTTCCCGGGTTGGCTATTGTCCGTTGGGAGCGGGGGCAAAGTTTCGCTAGTGGAAGTTTGTGTCGGTTGGCGATCCAAGCCTTCCGTTGGATGCGGCGTTACGTCGAATACCACTTCCGGCGTCCTTGACATAGGCATTCTTGACATTAAGAGGAAAAGACCTACAGCCACGCAGGCTAAGGTCAAGAAGCCGCAACCCAAACCAGCTCCCAGCCATTGTATTGTCGGTGAGAAAAGTACCTTTGATGTTCCCATCTTGTTATTGAATCAGGTATACGGCTTCTCGCTCACACGGTCAACTCCGCATGACATTCGACGCGGGATCCGGGCCAGATAAAACGCGCGAGAGCGCAGGCACCCATGAAATCACAAGGCGCACTTGCGTGCGCCCTATAAGTGATTCGCATTCTCGAGAGATCGTCGCCAGCTGCCACGAAGATCACTTCCCGAGTCGTTCCTTCAGCGCCTGCGTAAGGGGAGGCAGGACTTCGAAGAGATCACCCACAACCCCGAAACGCGCCAACTTGAAAATCGGGGCTTCCGTATCTTTGTTGATGGCCACGATGGTCTTTGCCGTACGCATTCCCGCCAAATGCTGGATAGCGCCTGAGATTCCTGCCGCGATATAAAGATCCGGTGAAACCACTTTTCCCGTCTGCCCCACCTGATAGGCATAAGGGACGTACCCCGCATCTACAGCCGCACGGCTGGCGCCGACGGCAGCACCAAGAACCTCCGCCAGCTCGCGAATGAGTTCGAATCCCTTTTGCGCTCGCCAAATTTCTTGTTCCCCTTCATCAGTAATCCCTTCCGGCGGTGTGAGGGATGGATTATTAGAAACCCCGCGACCACCGGAGATGATTACCGCAGCGTCCGAAAGACTCACACCGGCTTCTGCGTCAGAGTAACCCGTGACCTCCGTTGCCAAGTCACCGACCTCAGCAACCACATCCACAATCTCGCCGCTTCGCGTGGGATCCGGCTCCGGTTTGGGGAAGGACCGTCCTCGAAGGGTGAGTATCTGTGGTCGCTTCTCACGACAAACCACCTTGGTCATCAGTTTACCGGCGTAGATCGGTCGTGTGGCCAACACAGTGCCGTCCTGAACTTCAAAAGCAACGACATCGGGCATCACGCCTGTATCGAGATCGATGGCGACCATACCGGCTAGTTCACGTGTCCGGCTTGTGGTTGGAAGCACGAAAACCTCCGCTGATTTCACGATCTCAGAAACAAGCGTGGCGAATGCTTCGGCTCGAAAGTCCTTCAACACACTATCATCCGCCTTGGTCACCTCGTCTGCACCATATGCCACGGCCTGCTTGGCAATGTTGTCGACCCCCTCACCCAAGACCACAGCACTTACCCCACCACCAAAGGAATCGGCAAGAGATCGAGCAACACCAAGCGCCTCCCAGGAGGCAGGCACCGCTTCCCCGGCAAAGTGATCGATGTATACATAGACTTTGTTTGACATTAGATCACCTTCTCCTCAAGAAGTCGTTCAGCCAACTTTGTCGCTTTCTCATCTGGTGTCTCACCCTCGATCATCTCGACTTCAGTTTCAACCATTGGTGGAGCGAAGATCTCAGGCCAAGAGATCGCTGGGGCGGGGACATCGTCTAATCCAAGTTCAGAGGTAGACCAGATCGGGATCTCCGCTCTCGAGGCTTTCCGGATGCCCATGAAAGATGGATACCGTGGTTCATTGATCTCCTTAACCACGCTGACAACTGCAGGCATTGAGCTGCG
>WVZH01000046.1:43752-44114 GCA_011772595.1 Anaerolineales bacterium | reverse complement strand
GGGTTGAGCGAACTGATTTCCGCGACCAGACCCAGGGAGGGCCAGCCCAGAGTTCGCGCGACTTGCGCCCCGGTGACACCTGTGTCGCTATCGACAGAAGCCCGACCGAAGAAGACCAGATCCACAGCATCCATCTTGTTCACCGCAGCTGCGAGCACTCTGGATACCGCGGTGGAATCTGCGCCTGCTAGCGCAGGGTCACTGACGAGATAGGCTTGGTCGCAGCCCATTGCTAACGCCTGCTTGAGCGCTTCCTTGGCATCTTCACGGCCGAGGCTGATCGCCGTCACCTGACCACCATGGGCTTCCTTGATCCGTAGCGCCTCTTCGACTGCAAACTCGTCCCAGGGATTAAGAACCAG
>WVZH01000046.1:40995-43660 GCA_011772595.1 Anaerolineales bacterium | reverse complement strand
CCACAACGGCGCGCGAACCCTATCCAATTTTAGTACGCGTTATGCCCGCAGTTGAAATTGGTACACGAGTCGAGCGTATGGATTCTTCATGGGACTCCCCAAATGAGGAGCCGGCCATCATTTGATATCGTCGCCAAGAGTTCCCCGTCGGGAGAGAAGGCCAGGGCACGCACGGCGGCTGAATGTTCATGCAATGTGTGCAGCGGCTCCCCGCTAGCCTGGTCCCAGAGGATCACGGTGCCGTCGGTCGATGCTGAGGCCAACAAATCACCGTCAGGCGACAAAGCTATATCGTTGACATAGCCAGCATGGCCACGCAACGTCCGGATTTCCTTCCCATTCGAGACATCCCATAGTTTGACTGTGCCATCCCACGACCCGGAAGCAAGTGTTGTTCCATCCGGCGAGAAAGCCACACGCCACACGACGGAAGTGTGCCCGTCCAGAATATGCAGTTCCTCACCGCTCATGACATCCCACAACCTCACTGTGCGATCGTCCGAAGCCGAGGCCAGCGTCCGCCCATTGGGAGAGAAGGCGACATCCCACACCCAGCCCGCGTGTCCTTCCATGGTGCGAAAGTACCCCAATTGCGTCATCCCAGGATCGATGGAAGGGAAATCCCAAGTTTTCACCGTCGAATCTTCAGAACCCGTTGCCAGGGTTCTACCATCAGGTGACAAAGCGATAGACGTCACCTCTGCCCCTTCGTGACCTTTAAAGGTCCCATACCCTTCGATGCCATAGCCGTGCAGAATACGAAGATCGAATCTTCCGTCCTTAGAAGCTGTAGCAATGAGCTCACCATCTGTGGAGATATCGACGGCGTAGATCCAGTCTATGTGGACCCACGTCACTTTCAAGTAATCTCCCCCCTTCACGGTCTGCAGGGAGACTTTACCATCGGCGTGGGCAACATACAGCGCATCGCCATCGGGGTGAAATTCTAGTTCTGTTGCATCTTCGGAGGGAAACTCAATCAAGACTTGCATGGCCTGAACATTGTCCTTCCCAAGCGACTGGAGTTCCGAAGGCAAGCGCTGATCATCTTTCGAGGCGCGCGTCAAGGGCTCTAGCTGCTCCCACGTTCGGCCGCCGTCCATTGTGTGTTTCAATATCACCTCTGGATCACGATATGCCCAATTCCAGCCCACCCTCTCGCTTACAAAGTCCGACATGGAAAACCGTTCCACTCTTGCGAGTCTCTCCCAGCTCTGACCGCCATCCTGGGTTCGGAATAGATACCATTCCTCGACCTCTCCTTGCTCCCCATCATCGGAAATTGGCATGGCTTTTCCCCAACCATTTTCAAGATCCGCGAACTCCAACGTATGACAAGGAACTGAAGTAATTTCCCATGATTGACCTGCGTCTTCGGTTTCGAGGATGTAGGAATAGAATTTGTATGTTGGATAGAAGGAAACACAATCCCAAAAGAATCTCCCCGCTCGAGCGGAATGCAATTTCGGAGTAGAAATATCGCAATGATAATCAGCAAATCTTCCAAACGGCTGGTCGAGCAGTTCAGTTGGTGTGGGCACATCATAATCCTGCCACGTAAGCCCACCGTCATCCGTATATGCGAGTCGGAGAGAATCACGGGAACCTAGAAAAACCCAACCATGCTCCGCATCGAAGAAGTCTAACCCCCTCGCTCTCGTAAGAGACCGGTCCTCCAGCAATTCCCACGTCTCTCCACCGTCAATGGTTCGATAGAGCTCGGCCTCATTGGGATCTGGCCAAATGGAGACTTCGACCAAGATCCAGCCGTGCTCAGCATCGCTAAACTCGATCAACGGTGCATAGGCAAGTCTGCTGCGGTCGACCCTGGGCTCCGGCACTGATTGTGCTTCCCACGTCCTACCGCCATCCTTAGTATGCCAAACGGGATTAACGGTAATCCTTAAAAAGTTGTGGTAAATGGCCCAAGCTGTCCTTGAATCCAAGAAATAAGTGGCAACTTCCTGAGAAATTTCGTCGCCTGCTGGGTCTTGTCCCGGCGGTGTGACGTCTAGCCAGGTTCTGCCACCATCAAAGGTGTGCAGGATATGCTGGTCTTCTCCTACCCACGGACCGTGAATTGCCCAACCACTCGCAGGCGTCAGCATGTGTAATTCGCGGAAGAGTACCGGTTGATTGGATGGCAACAGTTGAAACATATCGGGTTCTCGTGTAGGAGCGGGATCCTGGACTTGATTACATGGCGGAGGTGCCCCCGGCTCTCTAAGTTGGGAGGTGATGGAATTGTTTCCCTCATTTTCTTCGAGGACTTCGTCTTCATAGTCCACCCACAAAGTCACAGGTTCACCAGCGTCTACGCCCCAGGAGTAGGTTAGATCTGTATACTCGAACTCGATCGATTGCCCTGGTTGCAATCCTGAATCTATGTCTTCGAATCCTAAGTCGTTGAACATGACAACAAATCGTCCGGAATTTGCCTTGCCCATGTTGGTGACTTCGAATTGCATCCGCACCGCAGCAGTGTCAGGGCTGAAACACGGTTCTGTCGTCTCCCAATCGAACTCGATTGATTCAACGACGAGATCCGGCAGGGGCGGAGGAGTAGGCGTCAGATATGCGGTAGCAGTCAGTTCATCTGGCAACAAACCGACGAACGGAGTCCTCTCCACCGGAATTATCGATGAAATCATCCCTTGCCTATCTT
>WVZH01000046.1:27039-40981 GCA_011772595.1 Anaerolineales bacterium | reverse complement strand
TTTTCACATCTTGCCTCGAGAGGTCAAAAAACTCCTGGGTCGTTTCCTGCGCGATTATGACATCCCTGGGTTACCATTATTTAACCTCCAAGCACGAATCCACGATAGGATACCTCGCTCCTGACCCGAATCTCTCCCACCGAATTACCGAGATTACTCCAGGTGTGCCTATGCAGGAAATGTGTCTCGACACGAATGCAAACATGTTCGACAAAGCAACAATCACTCACAAAGTCTTTCACTCACATGGGTAAATTCCAATTTCGGTCGATTAGCCTCACGAATATAATGGAAATATTACCTTTCTAGAAAGGACATCCTTGATCGAGTCCCTTCGCCCCCGTTGGCCACAACTGGCGTTGGCGATTGCCCTACTTCTCGGCCTGAATCCTTCTGGGGTGCACAGGCCTCTGGTCCAATCGCTACGCGCATCTCGCATCGCCCTTTCCTCAGGGCGACCCGACGCGGCACTTGACTCACTCGAAACCGCACTAGCTCTCGAGCCTGCATTGGGTGCTTCTCATCACCAGGCTGCATCGTTCGCACTGTCAATAGGAGACTATGAACGAGCGCAGATCCACCTCGACCGTTATGCTGAACTCTTCCCTGACGATCCGAGCCAACGGTGTCTAAGCGCCTGGGTGTTGCTGGGTCAAAACGATGCCGCCGGCGCTGAACGCGAGTGGCGGGCGGTGAAAGAGATTTGTCCTCATGAGGTTAATTTTCTTCAGGCTCTTCTGGAGGATCATTGGACAAACGAAAATCTCGTTACTGCGCAGGCGATACTTGAAGAACTGATCGCTATTCAACCCGCTAATGAGCAGCTTCACCTTCGCCTCGGCCTCATCATTGCAACGAACCAACCGGAGGAGGCGCTTCCACATCTATATTCTGCACAGCTGCTTTCTACCGACGCCAATCCCCTCGCCTCTGCCCTCATCCAAGTCATCGAAGACACAGGCCCCAACGAGAGTCGGGCTATGACACTTGCCGGTATCGGCCAGACCCTGGCACGACAACACGAATGGACACCGGCGATTTGGGCTTTTCGCCAGACACTAACGCTCGATCCGGATTACTCGCTGGCTCGCGCCTATCTTGGTTTGGCGCTCGAGCGAACGGGGCAAGACGGTTATCGAGAACTTCGATCGGCCGTTGCCCAACGACCTACGGCTGCCTTGCCCCGCATCTTCATGTCCTATCACTGGCTGAATGTCGGAGAACCCGATAGTGCTAGGCGCGAATTGGAAATCGCGGCTCGTTTAGATCCCACCAACCCGGCGATAAGTGCCGAGCTCGGCGCAGCTTACGCCGCACTTGGAGATGTGGAAGCCGCGAAAGCAGCTTTTATAATGGCCACCGACATAGCACCGCGAAATGCAGAATTCTGGCAGCTGCTTGCGGAATTCTCACTTGCGAACGAGATCGAGGTGCAAGTCTTAGGGTTACCGGCCGCACGTAATGCGACTATCTTGGCAGGTCACAACCCTGCCACTTTTGATCTACTTGGCTATGCGCATCTGTTGCTCGGAAATCTTGAGCTCGCGGAACGCCTGCTCTGGCGTGCTGCAAACCTGCAACCCGATCGACCGATGACACAGTTTCACCTAGGACTCCTGCGTCATATGCAGGGTGACCTATCTCGCGCTCGGGCTGCGTGGGAGCTGGCCGTCCAGCTCGACCCATCCAGCACGGCCGGTGAGCTATCTGCGCGCGCACTGGAAAATCTGCCCATCACACCTTGAAGTCTTATCCGTCAGGTAAAATCGCTAACTTCAGCCGTTGTTCGAGGATTGAGGTTGATAAAGATCTACGCAATCAGATCTCGATTGTCTAGGGCAGATTGTTTATGTGCTAGAATGCCCTCACCTAGGAGCGAATAATTGTCTCAAGAGATTATCCTTCAACGTGGGGTCCTTGTCGCTTCCATTTTGCTCGTCTCACTTACGCAGGGTTGTGGGTGGCTTGAGCCCAATGTGGACTCCGGATCGGTGCTCTTCCAGGACGATTTTTCACGCCTGACGAGCGGGTGGGACCGTTATCGTGACGAGGTTTACGACGCAGATTACGTGGGAGATGCGTATCGCATCGCCGTTTTTAGGCCCGATACAGAGGTATGGTCACGGCCACACTTGAGTCTGTCGAACGTCCGCATCGAGGTGATTACAACAAAAGTGAGCGGCCCCGACGACAATCTATACGGGGTTATTTGTCGCTATCAGGATGCAGGGAACTTTTATTTTTTCGTCATCTCGAGCGATGGCTACGCCGGCATCGGGATGCATAAGCACGGAGAAGAAACCCTGCTCAGTTCCGACACCATGCAGCCAGCACATGTCATTCAGCGCGGGAATTCAAACAACCTCATTCGAGCTTCCTGTATCGACGAAGAGTTGAGCCTGCACGTCAACGATACCCTGGTCGCGAGTGTCCAGGCGTCAACTTGGAACGAAGGGGATGTGGGTTTAATCGTTGGAACCTATTCTCAGCCCGCAGTGGAGATCGTATTCGACAATTTTTCTGTACAAAAACCGTGAGTCTCTTGTTACATCGTTGGGTGAACTATGAAGATCTATCTCGACAGTGTCGGATGCCGATTAAATCAGAGTGAAATTGAGCGCATGGCGAGGCAATTTCGGCGCGCCGGACATACTCTGGTCGCCTCTCCGCAGGATTGCGACATCACCGTGATCAACACATGCACCGTAACCCATGCCGCAGCCGCAGATTCTCGAAGCATGGCCCGAAAAGCTCACCGTCGAAACCCAAAATCCAAGATTGTACTGACCGGTTGCTGGGTGAGCATGGAACCAGAATCCGCGCAAGCATTACCCGGTATATCCGCACTGATACCCAATAAAGACAAAGAACACCTTGTATCAGCGGTCCTCGATCTACCGATCTCCTTAATCGACACGCCATCCACGATTAGGACACCAGTTCCGGGAACCCGCAGACGAACGCGCGCTTTTATCAAGGTCCAGGACGGGTGCAACAATCGTTGTGCTTTTTGCATCACGACCGTGGCAAGGGGACACAGCCGTAGTGAACCGGTGATTCGTGTGATGTCGGATGTCCATGCCGCAATCGCGGGCGGCGCGAAAGAGATCGTGCTGACCGGCGTTCAACTCAGCGCATATGGCCGAGATCTCAATGATGGTACGCATATTGGCACCCTGGTCGCATCCATTCTTGCCGAAACGAGCATCCCGCGTATTCGGCTTTCGGCACTCGAACCGTGGGGGCTGCCCAAGGATCTCTTTTCCTTATGGGAAAATCCTCGCTTATGCCGGCAGTTGCATTTCCCCCTGCAATCAGGTTGTGAACGCACCTTGCGGAATATGGGTCGTCCTATCCGATCGACGGTCTATGCTCGTCTTCTCAAAAAGGCACGCAAATCCATCCCTGGCCTGGCGATTACCACGGATGTCATCGTCGGATTCCCGGGGGAGAGTGATCTAGATTTTAAAGAGAGCCTTGCCTTCATCGAGGAAATGGCTTTCAGCAGGATTCACGTCTTCTCATACTCACCTCGTCCTGAAACGCCCGCTTCTCGGCTACCAAACCGCGTCCCGACACCGATCGTGCGTGAACGCAGTCAGCAGGTTCGCCTGCTAGCGGAACACTCCGCGAAGGCGTTCAAATCGCAATTCGTCAACCATGTGTTGGACGTATTGTGGGAGTCGAGTCATCTCAAGGATACGAGGAACTGGGAGATCAAAGGCCTGACGGACAATTACATTCGAGTTCGAGCCCAAAGCGACAAGGAGCGCTCGAATCAACTCACACCTGTCCGCCTCTTGTCGGTCGATGGCGATGAAATGCTTGGAGAAATGGTCGTCTGACCGACCACAGATTCAACCACTTCCTGAATCAAGGTCAAAATGGGGTCAATGGCGCCCAAAGGTCTTACCGTCGAACGTAACAGGACCTGATCAAAAAACATCTTTCGGTGCATGCTACTCACCGGTATAATGATCGTATGTTGACAAAACAGAAAATCGAAGAAGATCTCAAAGACGCAATGTTGGCGCGTGACGAGGTCCGGAAGCGTACACTCCGCATGGTGCTCACCAGTGTTAAATTCGCGGAAGTCGAGCGACGTGGTCAACTCGACGAACCTACCCTGTTGAGCTTGATCCTGAAGGAAGTTAAATCGCGCAAGGAATCCATCGAGGAAGCCGAGCGCGCGAAACGTGATGATCTCATCAGTGCATTAAACGCCGAAATCGACGTTCTTCAAGCCTACCTTCCCCAACCCTTGACACACGCTGAGCTGAAGGAGTTAGCCCAAGCGGCAATCGAAGAAGTCGACGCCTCGGGCCCGTCCGACATGGGCAAGGTGATGAAATCGATCATGCCGCACGTACAGGGCCGTGCAGACGGCAAAGTCGTCAGCGAACTCGTACGCAATTTACTCAGCGAGATTTGACCTCGTCCCATGGATTCCCCTGAGAGCATTCGACCGTCCGCCGGCGAACGTCTTCGCCGAGCCTGGCACTCCGCCAGACTATGGCTGATCTTCATTTTCGGCCTCGTTGGAATAGTAGTCGTCATTTCCCTCCCACAATCGCAGGGTGATTCAACGTTCGTTCTTGAGGTCGGTGACGTGGCGCCCCAGGATATACGCGCCCCCTATGCTCTGTCCTACTCCAGTACAGTACTAACTGAAGCTGCACGCCAAAAAGCGGCTAATGAGGTGAGCGACATTTACGATCCACCGGACAGCAATGTTGCCCGCCAACAGATCGAACGCCTGCGTGCTGCGCTCGACTTTATCGACACCATCCGCGCTGATCAAAACGCAAGTATGGAACAAAAGGTGACTGATCTAACGTCCATGTTGGACATCGAGCTGAGTGAGGAAGAAGCGCTCTCCCTCTTGAACCTCTCCGATTCACGCTGGGAAGCTGTCAAACTTGAGACGACTTCTGTTTTGGAGCAGGTAATGCGCAGCGAGATCCGCGAGGGTCGCGTTGAAGAAGCCCGTCGCCGCGTGCCAGCATTGGTCAGCATTTCCCTACCACAAAGCCAATCTTCTCTCGTGAGTCACCTGGCAGCTGCCTTCGTGGCTCCGAACGCACTCCTTAACCACGAAGCCACAGAAGCGGCAAAGGCGTTAGCACGCCAGATCGATCCCGTTAGCAAGTCGTATGCTGATGGCGAAACGATCATCAGCCGGGGCGATCTCGTCACGGCGCTCCACATCGAGGGACTGCAAGCCTTTGGATTGCTCAAACCACCCGGTCGCTGGCAGACGATAGCCATTCGTGCCATGTTGGTTGTCCTCCTAGGAAGCGTCCTCACTGTTTACGCCAATCGTGTGCACAAAACACAGATCAGAAGCGTTCGTCTGGCGACTGTTCTGAGCCTGCTCTTTATCACTCTCGCATTGGCAATGCAACTCATGATCCCTAACCAAGCGGTGCTTCCATACGTTTTCCCAGCGGCAACGGTACCCATGTTGCTTTCAGTGCTGTTTAGTCCGGGGATGGGAATCATGAGTGCGATGGTCATCGGTGCGCTCGCCGGATTTATGGCGCCCCGTGGTCTCGAGCTAGGAATCTATACAATGGTCAGCGCGACGATGGCAGCGCTGGTCATCGAGCGTGCAGAACGACTTAGCTCGTTCTTCTGGTCCGGTCTGGCTGCTGCACTTTCTGCAGCCACGATTATCATCATCTTTCGATTTCCCGATCCAGCTACAGATCTGCTCGGAAAAGTCACCCTCCTAGGAGCCGCCGCACTGAGCGGGTTGCTCTCCGCAAGTCTCGCTTTCGGCCTGCTACTCCTGGTTGGTAACTTGCTCGGCATGACAACCAGCTTGCAGCTTATCGAGCTTTCCCGTCCTGATCACCCTCTCCTGCAAATGGTCCTTCGCAATGCACCCGGCACATACCAGCACAGCCTACAGGTCGCCAATCTCGTCGAACAGGCGGCACGAGCGATCGACGCCAACGCACTTTTGTCAAGGGTTGGCTCTCTCTACCACGACGCCGGCAAAGCCCTACGCCCTCAATTTTTCATCGAAAACCAAGTTCCGGGCCAAAACGTACACGAACAGCTTGACCCGAAGACAAGCGCGTCCCTCATCATTGGACACGTTCGAGATGGTCTCGACTTGGCTCGCAAACATCGTATTCCACAGCGTATTCAAGATTTCATCTCGGAGCATCACGGAACACTGCAAACAAGCTACCAGTACCGCGCTGCCCTTAAGGCAGCCGACGGCGATGAAAACCGCATCGACCCAACTGATTTTGTATATCCTGGACCCAAGCCGAGGTCCCGTGAAACTGCACTTCTCATGCTGGCCGATGGCGTTGAAGCCAAAGCGCGCGCAGATACTCCCGACAACGAAGATGAAATCGACAAGCTCGTACGTTGGGTGATCGAGGACCGCCTGGCCAAACGGCAACTTGATCGGACAGACCTGACCTTACGGGATTTGGATACAATACGGCGCTCGTTCGTAAGTACGCTCAAGAATATATATCACCCACGTTTACGATACCCGGAAACGGAAGTTGAAGGCGAATCCCATGATCTCGCCAAAATAAGGCAGCCCAAGCTGCCAAGCTCCTCAGAAGAATGAATTATCAGATTCACGTGCAAATTGATCATTCCACGCAAGAGACCTTCCATCATCTAGCGGATGTTGCGGAAGCAGCGCTAACACATGAAAATGCACCACCGGGGGGACTCACCCTCGTGCTCACGAGTGAAGAACACGTGCGCGATCTGAACCGACGCTTCGCGGATATTGACGAGACAACGGATGTGCTCTCTTTTCCTGATGGGAGTGTAGATCCCGAAAGTGGGAACCTCTATTTTGGTGACGTGGTGATCGCCCTGCCAGTGGCGAAAATTCAAGCACAACGCGCCTCCCATTCCATTCAAACTGAGCTGGCATTACTGACCGTCCATGGCGTCCTCCACCTTCTCGGGCATGTTCACGACGAACAGGAACATCGCCAAAAGATGTGGAGCTCTCAGGAAGCTATCCTGAAGCGAATGGGGTATGAAGTTAGAGCTTGGGGGGATTGGAAATGAGCTCACCACATCGAGCTCGGTCCCGTACGGCGGCTTTTCGCGCTGCGTTCGCCGGTTGGTGGTACGTTCTCCGCACCCAACGTAACGCCTGGATCCATGCACTGGCAACGATATTGGTGATTGGGATGGGAATCTGGCTACGTATAAACCGACTTGAATGGGTCGCTCTTCTACTGGCGATCGGTTTGGTCTGGCTGGCAGAGTTCCTGAATACTGCCCTGGAGGCCGTTGTCGACCTTGCCAGTCCCCAAGTTCATCAACTCGCTCGGGTCGGTAAAGATGTCGGTGCCGCGGCGGTGTTGATCTCCGCTATCACTGCGGTACTCATCGGGCTCTTGGTCCTAGGACCTCCTCTCTTGGCGAAACTAGGCACCCCATGAGTGGTTTATGTTGCACTCGCAATCGTGATCATCACGCAGGGAAAACCTCCCGCTTAAGATTGATTGCGAGCCAAGATGTTCTGTGCCATAATCCAAAAGTGATATTCCGATGTTTGAATTCTGCCAAGGGTTTCACATATGGTAGCGCAAATGCATATGGGTAAACTATATCGAGCGGCAACAGCGACGTTTGATTTTCTCAACCCTCCCCTTGCGTTAAGTGAATTGCTCCAACTGGCGGAGGAACTGCTTCAATCCGACCGCATAGCCCTCTACGAGTACGATGAGAGCGCTTCGAATTTCATTCCACGTTTCGCCTTTGGTATCTCGGTCTCAGATCTCGGACATGTGGCCTCATACGTTGATCACCCAGTTCTGCGTGACGCGCTATCAAAACGTCGTGCCGCATCGACCGACGAAGGCCAAGGGTCTTTCGCACTCCCTCTCGGACCTGGGACTGTCGCCTGCGCACCATGTATCACATCAGGTGTTACTGCCGGCTTGATCTTTGTGGCATCGGACACAAAGAAGATCTTTGAAGCCGAAGAGCTCACCATTCTCGAGGTCTTGGCGACCCGCGCCGCGGAAATCCTAACGCAAGCCAAACAGACAGAAAGCCAAAGCTTTCTCTTCCACAAGCTTTCCCTTCTCTACCAAGCCAGTCATGCCATCAGCGGCACGAAGGATCGACAAGAAGCGATTCGACAAACCGCCACGCACCTGCTGAAAGCGACGGCCGGTGATGTCTGCGAGATTATGGTTTACGATGATGGCGGCAGCAGCCAGACAACCCGCTTCCGCCAACAGTTGGGTAAGCCTATGCAAGCTACCGTCACCCTGTTGGGTGACGAACCCATGCCCGAATATCCCGCCCACGAGAAGGCCATTCGCAGTCTTCAACCAGACTTTCTTAGCCTCTCACCGCCCATCGGATCCTCAACGGACATCGCAATGTTACAGACAGAGGGCATCCACGCATCTGCGATCTTCCCCCTCGCCACCGGTAGCGAAGCCTTGGGGATTGCTCGGGTACTCTACAACCAACCGGGAAAACAGTCCGACGATCAAGAAATGGAGCTTGCTCAAGCAATCGCCAACATCGGCGCTGTGGGTATCCAAGACGCTATTCATCTGGAGACGTCTGAAGCGAGAGCCAGCCAACTTCAGGTTTTGAGTGAGATTGGCCGCGAGATGACCTCCTCGCTCAATTTGGAGACAGCGCTTGAGAACGCAATGTTGAATACCCAGCGCTTGTTCGACGTCGAGGCATGCGTTCTCTTTTTACTCGACGAGTTGGGCGATAAATTGGTCCTCAAAGCCAGCGGTGGGGGAAAAGTACGCATCCGAAATGTCGCCATCCGACTCGAAGAAGGGATCGCCGGTTGGGTAACACGCAACCAGAAGCCTTTGATCGTTAATGACGTACGATCCAATCCCCTATACCATAGTGCCATCGATGGACAAACCGGTCTGCTGACCACCTCGATCTTATGTGTTCCTTTAGCACAACGCAATGAGGTCTTGGGTGTGATCGAAGCCATCAATCACCCCAACGGCGCTTTCAGTGAAGGCGATCAACAATTACTCTCCTCCGTAGCTGCCTGGGCCGCCGTTGCAGTGGATAACGCCAACCTATTCCAACGCGTAGCCGATGAGCGTAGTCGACTCGAAGCCACGCTGGTGGAAACGGCCGACGCTGTCGTGATGACCGATATCGCAGGTCGAATCTCACTCGTCAATAAAGCGGCTAGCCAGGCTTTCCGAATCAACCCAGAACGCGCAATCGGTCGTATGGCGAACGAGGTATTCCCAGGTCACCCATTGGGCGATTTGTTTTTGGATCAGACTATCACGCTACCCATCAGTCAAGAGGTCACCACACCCGCCGATCGAACACTGTATGCCACAATAAGCGAGATAACGGATGTCGGCCGCGTCGCCGTCATGCAAGACATCACCGCCTTGAAACAGATCGACCGCATGCGATCACAGCTCTTGGGCACTGCAGCTCACGACCTGAAAAACCCTCTGAACGCTATTCGTTTGGGTGCGGATCTGCTCATGGATGCTGACCTCAACGAACAGCAGCATAAAGCGCTTAACATGATGCAGCGCGCTACGGAGAGCATGACCAACCTAATCACCGCCCTCTTGGAGACAATCCGCGTCGAGTCCACAGCCAATATCGTCTACGAACCATGCCAGATCAACGATCTCATCCGTCATGCGATCGAAGACCTGCGTCCCCTTGCCGAAGCCAAAAAGCAGACTATTCGTTACCATCCTCCTGAGGAGCCTCTGCTCATCTTGGGAGACCCGAGTCGGTTAAACTCAGTTATGAGCAATCTAATGAGCAACGCCGTTAAGTTTACCCAAACCAACGGGGAAATCGACATTGGTGTCACGTGGGACGTTGATAACGTTGTCATCAGTGTCAAGGACAACGGCCCGGGAATTCCGGAAGAAGAAATTCCCAGAATCTTCGATCATCTCTTCCGCGGCAGGATCACGGTTGAAGATCCCGATAATCCCATCGAAGGAACAGGCCTTGGTCTAGCGCTCACAAAAACTATTGTTGAACAACATGGTGGACGCGTCTGGGTCGAGAGCTCTGAAGGGGACGGCAGCACTTTTGTATGTTCGCTTCCGAGAGAACCTACCTCAAAGACAGGTTCGCTTCAAGCCTAATCCCTAATTGCACGCCTAATCACATAGTTCATTTAGAGATTCCCAAGCTTCTCATATGCCCCCAATCGGACATGATAAGATTCATAGGAATCACCATGTTATTTATGCGGGTGACCAATGGTAGGTAAAAGGAGGAGCATTCTTTGTCAAAGGTGAGATTCCACTTTGGTACGGTAGGTTCGCCGCGATCGACGCCTAAAAAACCCGGTGGTTCTATCGGAACGGTATTGCATCTTTCACAACAAGGTCTTAAAGCTGTTGAACTGGGTTGGGTGCGATCGGTTCGCGTATCTGAGAAGAAATGTGCGGAGATCAAGTTGACCGCGGATCAAGAGGGTGTCCTGGTAAGTGTACACGCACCCTACTTCATCAATCTCAATGCGGACGAGGAGGAATGGCCGAAAAGCCGCAAGCGCCTCATGGATGCAGCCTACTTCGGTCACCTAGCCGGTGCCTCCGATATTGTCTTTCATCCCGGATCCTACTTCGGACAATCAGCGCAAGAAGTGCTCGATGTGGCCATCCCTCGTTTACGTGGATGCGCCGATGAATTGAGAGCAGCCGGTAATCCAGTCACCCTCCGCCCTGAGACGATGGGAAAGGGCGCCTTGCTAGGTTCCTTGGAAGACACGCTTGCCATGTCACAAGAGATCGAAGGCGTCGAACCTTGCCTCGACTTTGCACATCTTCACGCCAGGGCAGGGGATGGCAGCCTTAACACCTACGAAGCATGGTGCGATGTCCTTCGCACCTACAAGAAAGCCCTGGGTGCTGGCGCTCTAAAGCGGTTACATTGCCATCTGTCAGGTATTCAGTATGGTCCAAAAGGGGAACGTAATCACCTCATGCTCGCCGATTCCGACTTCGATCTAGACGGCTTGCTTCGAGCACTCGAAGACTTCGCATGTTCAGGCAGGATATTGTGCGAGAGCCCGGAGGACATGGACAAGGATGCACTCGTGATCAAGTCCGTCTGGGAACGCATCAGCGGGATCGGCACCTAAGGATACGGCTTCGCATTCTGCGTAGTATGGAGTGAGACGACCTCCCCTCGTGGTCTTTCGCCTATTCCTAGCCACCCCCCAGAACTCCCAGGGCAGGCTGTCTGGCATACACTGGTTAAATTCAGACATGCGCTGCACTCGACGTGACGGTTTTGTCAACGCCGGATCCGAAAGTCAACACCTGCCTCGTGGTATGCCGAATCGAAGCAATCTCCCGGATGCAAGTGGGAGATTGCTTCGCCTTACTAGGCTATCTGGGATTCCCTGATGATCCCTGGGGAGTTCAAAGCTCATAGGAAGAGGCAGGTGTCATGATCTCATTCTGCTCACTCGGCTGCCGATAAGGTCTTGTCTCATCCGCATCTGGCCGATCCTTCATCGGTTTTGCCGCACCCACCCACACGGCTTTCAAATGGCCATCTTCCAACCGATTGGCGCCCACCATTGCAATCATGCCAATCTTAAGATCTCCGAAGTCGTTCACGCTCCCATCCCTTGACCGATAGATCGTCTCATCATCCACATCAAAGGTCATCCGGTCACCATTTCGTTTTTCTATCGTGAAAGAGCGAACTCCAAGATCGACAATACGCCCAGCGGCGCGAACGTCCACCCCGGTTCCGGGGAGGTCACTCGGATAGCCGGCTGCTACGACGACGGCAACCAATGTGCCATCTTCCTGCTCGCGGGCGCCGACGATGGCAATCATCCCCTTCTTGAGATCATGGATGTCCTCGATCGATCCACCGCGACTCACAAAACGCGTCCGCTCATTGGTTATAAAGCTGACCGCCATACCATCTTTGGTTGAAATGGTGAAGGTGTCCTGACCAGGAACCACATTGGTGATTTCGCCTTTGAAGCGCTTGAGCTTCGGCAAATCTTCCTTGTGTGCTGCGGCCACGAGGAGCGCCAGTAGAGACCCGTCCTCTTGTTCCACAGCGACCACTGCAGCGACCATTCCGGGCTCGAGATCCTTTACCCCTTGAATGGATCCATCGCGGCTGCGGAATCTCGTGTGCTCATCGGTCTCGAAGACCAACACCTGGCCATCTTGCTTCTCGAGCGAAAAGCTTCCACCAGTCGAATTTACTTCCGTGATCTCTCCGACGGCTCGCACAACTTCACTTTCTCCACGAAACCGCCCCGAACCGACCACCTTCGCCAGCAGCGTTCCGTCGTCCTGCTTAATTCCAATCACGATCGCCAGTTTGCCTTCATCGAGATCTTCTAGGCCCTTCACAGAACCATCCGGACTACGAAATCTCGTCTCTTCATCGACAAGAAATCGAAGCTCCTCCCCAGCCTTGGTATGGATGACAAACGCGTTTGCACCAAGATCAACTTCTGTGATCTCCCCAAAAACTCGCAGCCGGTCAGTCGGTCTTTCCTCTTCCGCATTGGCAACCGAAAGCGGTGTCAGGGAGAGAGCCAGGAGCAACAAAACGATCTTCGATACATTACCTTTCATCACACACCTCCAAGTTTCGAATTCGTCCTGACCGAATTGTGCTCGCTGGAGGCAAAATGGGAATGTAAGCAATGTAAATTCTCTGTAAAGCCAAGATGTGAAAATTGCAGTATCTGGGAGTTTAAATCGAAAACTTGATAAAAAGATCCTGGAGTCTAGAAGGTACGCGAAACAACTACTTTCTTTCTGTTACTCTGCTGTGGTGTCGTAGCGCCGAAGTGCCCTCATTCTGTTGGAAACTCGATCTCCTCTCTTCCAAGCAACTTGTCATGAATACGTTCCACCACGATTTCCAGATGTTTGGGTTTGTGGACATAATCGAGATCGTCCGTGCGTAAAGTCAGCACTGGACAGAGATCGAAACCCACTAACCACTCTTGATAATATAACTCCAGCAATTCCAGGTACTCTGCCGTGATCCCTTTCTCCATCTCGCGACCCCGGCTACGGATACGATCCAACAGAACAGATACGGGTGCTCTCAGGTAGATGAGCAAGTCGGGCGAGGGCAGTTCCCCAACTACCAGGTCGAACACTCTGCGATAGGTCCTAAAATCTCTTTCACTGAGTGTCCCCATGTTGAGCAATGCACGTGCGAAGATCTCCGCATCCTCATAGATGGAACGATCGATGATCGCAGACTGCGAGGAATTTGCCAGCGTACGGTGTTGCTCGGCCCGATGGCCAAGAAAAAAGATCTGCAAATGAAAAGCCCATGCTCCCATCTCTGCATAGAAATCCGAAAGATAGGGATTGTCCACGACTGATTCGTAAGCCGTCTGCCAACCCAAACGTTTTCCCAACCGCTCCGTGAGAGACGTCTTTCCACAGCTGATGTTTCCGGCGACGAGCACGAAGTGTTTTGCCATCGGATATTTGCCCTCCATTTCTTGATATCAGAGTCAGGAGAAAAAGCGGGAACCAATCGCATCCACACCGACTTCGATTCTGGACACCGTCGCGACTACGATCAACGACGATCATTCTAGCACAGGAATTGCAGACGCTTAAACCAAGAACCCAAGCAAGATCTGCAATCATTTTCGTGCATGAATCCTCGATAGAACTGCTTGGGTGACACGATACGAATTCATGATTGCATAAATTCATCTCACCTGCACCCGTGACACCCAAGCCCGTCAGCCAGGAGAAGTCCGTAAAGATGCCCGAGATCAATAGGTTAATGATCGGTCGGGCATGGGAGCCCGCTCTGTAATTCCGGTGGTATCGCCGACTTTCCGGGAACGCACGATGGTAAACCACCAGGCTCATAGCTCAAGGGTGCTGAAGCACCCTTTCTTAGAGTCCGCAGGGCTTTTAGGGCTGAGCCTAACCATGAACGGTTG
>WVZH01000046.1:21485-26961 GCA_011772595.1 Anaerolineales bacterium | reverse complement strand
CACTTCTTGCTTCTGAGAACTGGAGCCGGTGAGAATCAAACGATCCCTACATCTGATTCACGCAGGGACCGTCGACTATGATTGATGCGCCATGTCTAACAGCTCTGGCCTACTCAAGAAGTAAATCTCGTATGGCTGCTTTCTGTTCCTCGGTGAGATTAAGACCCTCCAGGAGTTCGCCATCTTTCGAAAGGATGCTTTCTCCTAGCCCGGAGTGACGCCACATCTTGAGGTCCTCCTCCATGGGCGACCCCACCGTATCACGGCGAACAATCTTCCCATCTTCCATCAACAACACCCGATTCGTCTTCCGAGCCACGGAGGGATCATGTGTTACCACCAGGAAAGTGGTCCCTTGGCTGGCATTCAATTCACGCAGCAAGTCCATCAATCCTGCCCCCGCCTTGGTGTCCAGGCTTCCCGTGGGCTCGTCGGCGAGTACGAGTGGAGGATTGTTGGCCAGGGACCGCGCAACTGCCACTCGTTGACGCTCCCCACCAGAAAGTTGATTTGGCAGGTGATTCATACGATCCTTAAGACTAACAAGGTACAAGAGTTCTTCCGCACGCTCCCGTCTACTTTGTGACTCCCGATAGCCGATCATCGGCACCTCAACGTTCTCAACTGCGGTTAGGGTCGGGAGCAAATTGTGCAGCTGAAACATGAATCCTACTGTACTCGCCCGAAAACCGTCCTTGTCTCTAATTTCCGTCAGATCAAATCCGTTAACAAAGACCTCACCGCTGGTGGGTAGATCCAACGCGCCGATGATATTGAGCAGGGTGCTTTTGCCGCTTCCGCTCGGACCCATCACGGTTACTAACTCCCCTGCTTTGATGCGCAGATTCACGTCGTCCAGCGCACGTATTTCTTCCCCATCGCCATAAATCTTCGTTAGATTGATTGTCTCAATAAGCCACTTTTCTGACATCGTATTCACCACGTTCTATCCGATGACTATCCTATGCCACGAAGCCCACAATCCATCGCCACTCATGATCCGATCTCCACATCGACAAACGCCGTCATACCCCAACGGATCTCCTCGGGCAAGGCGTCCAATTCGATCACCACTGGATAGTTGACGCCCGACCCCTCGGCGGCCTTCAAACCTATACTATTCACGGTACCGGTAGTGACAACATCCGGTAACGCATCAAAGGTGATGATGGCTTTATCCCCTACATTCACCTGCGTGACGTCTATTTCATTGAGATCCGTCGTTTCGATGCGTAAATCCTGCAACTGCGCGAGCAACAAAACCGGTTGACCAGGGGCAACCCACTCATTAGCACGCACGTGTAGCTCCGTGATAAAGCCGGAAAACGGTGCGGTAACGATCAACTGTTCGAGCGCCGCTTCAGCCGCAGCGACTAGCGCTTCAGCGTTCGCCAGACGAGCCTTGGCCAACTCAAGGGCTCGGGAATCCGGACCGTCCTTAACCCGCTCCCAATCCATTTCTGCTTGTTGCACTTGTGCCTCGGCGAGCGCCACCTCGGCGTCCAGCAAGCCTTGCTCGACCTCGGTTGGATGGCCGGTGTACCAATTGAGATTGCGAAGGATAGAATCGCGTTTCGACTGCGCAGCTGCCAGTTGCGAGAGCGCCAACGCTCTAGCTGGGCTGTCCTTCGATCGGTTCTCCACGCGTTCAAATGCCGCCTCTGCGCGATCAACTTCATTCTCCGCTAAGACCAGATTTGCACTCGCAGCGTCCAGGGTGGCCTGGCTTGCACGGTTTCCCTCCTGACGAACCGAATGGTTGTAGATGGCATCTTCCAAAGCATCACGCGACTGCGCCAGGAGCATACCCGTCTGAGCGCTGACCATATCTGCCTCCTCAATGAGGATATCCAACGCTTGTTGGGCACCGATCTGCTCCAGGCGTGCTGCAGCCAGATTGGCTTCCACTTGCTCACGACCTTTCAAGCGGATTAACTCCTGACCTTCTTCAACCCAATCGCCTTCCGAGACGAGTGTCTCCTCCACAATCCCAGCGATCGGTAAGCTAAGCATCGCCCACTTTCGTGGCACGACTACCCCCGTGGCACTGACGATCGGGACGAACACCGCTTCAACATCGGTTTCGACATCCGGAGTCGGTGAATTATTACCACCACAAGCCGAAAGGAGTAATCCGGCAACAAACATCAAACTCAGAAATTTCATACGATTGGACCGAAGCATCATGATCGAACCTCCAAGCGTGCACCGCATCACAAAATCCTGGTGAAACAGCCACGCAATTGTTGTCTAAATATGCCCCTCACTCATAACGTATCGCCTCGACAGGTTGAAGTCGAGTGGCGCGGTAAGCAGGATAAAGACCTCCGAGAAGACCCAGAAATAGCGCAACCGCCATGGCACGAGCAAACACCTCCAGACTCCACCCGGGCGATACAGCCCCACCGACCATGGGTACGTAACTGAGTAGTTCGACCAGGCCCAGCGCGACCGCGATCCCCAGCACGCCGCCCAAGATGCCGAGCAGTAACGCCTCATTCATGATCATCGCCAGGATGCGGCGCCGCTGCCAACCCAACGCTCGCATCACCCCAATCTCACGGGTACGCTCATAGACCGCCATGAGCATAGTGTTCAGTACTCCTACGCCCCCCACGAAAATCGCCAAGAAAGAGATACCGTTCATCATCTGGTCAACATTTTCCATATCCGGCATTTGCTCGGCAAACTCTCCGGTAAGCGTAGCGTGCGCTTCTGGGATTTGGGTATTGATCTTCTCAACAGTCGACCGGGCTTGTGCAGGGTCGTTAAGTTTCACGCCATAAAGGGTCACTTTTCGTGGACGACCGGCGTAGCTCTGAGCATCTCGCAAGCTAATGATCCCACCCAATTCCTCCCAACCGACACCACTCTCATAGATACCGACGATTCGGAAGCGAGTGCCGCCCAGGTCGATCGTCTCCCCAGGTGATTTATTTAAGGCTTCCGCCATCACGCTCCCGAGCATGATCTGATGGTTGCTGGTTAGGGTAGTCCCCTCGACGACGCGATATTTTTGAATAGCGAATTCATTGGGCGCAAGTCCAAATAGCAGGAAGAAGGTTCCCTCTTCAGGCATGAGGACCGCCGTCATGATCATGCCGCTCACGCTTTCCACTTCCGGCATGGCTGCGATTTTGTCGCCAATCCGTTCGTCCAAGGCACTCAAGCTTGTATCTGCGATGTCCGCCTGACGGATCATGATTTCAACATCCGCGCCGATAGCTACATTGGTGAGATCCGAAGCTGCACCCTGAACCACCCCCTCGAGAGCCATGATCGATCCCACCGTAATACTTATTGCTCCCAAGGTCAGGAACGTGCGGGCTGTACGCTGCCACAGGCTCTGTAGCGCCATCCCTCCAAAGGGTAGCCGTCGCGATCTCTCGCCCGTGCTCCCACCCTCGTAACGCAGAGCTTCAACCGGCTGTAACCGCGAAGCCCGCCATGCAGGATACAAGCCACCGAACAATCCGAGCGTCATGACAACCACAAATGCCTGGCCCAGCAGGCCGGGCCGGATGTTGGCGACTGAAACACCAAATAAGTTTGCACCCTCCGCCAAACCATAAAGCATCAACCAACCCAATCCTATCCCCAGAACCCCACCAGCCAATCCGACAATCATCGACTCAGCGAGGATCATGAACAACACTCGCTTGCTGCTCCATCCCACCGCTCGAAGGACCCCGATCTCGCGTGTTCTCTCGAAGACGGACATGAGCTGGCTGTTCATCATGCCGATGCCTCCAAGCACAATAGCCAACCCAGCGATCACCCACACGTAAGCCTTGAGCATATCGCCCATGAGTTGTTTGTCTGCATAATCATCGGAAGTGCTCAGTGATAAATCAGGCCATCGCCGAGCAACCCGGCGTTCGAGGCGGTCGTGCAAGTCAACATCTTTTAGTTGAATATAGAAGATGCTGACCTGGCGAGGTTTACCAAGAAGATCTTGAGCCTCTGGTAGGAGAAGAACAGCGCCGGAGTCTTCAAAACCGTCCCCCGTCTCGTAGGTCCCAACCACCCGATAGACGGTATCGGTCACTCTCAGCGAATCGCCAACCTGCTTATTGAGTGCCTCCGCTGCCGAGTTGCCGAGGAGAAGCGGCTTCCCGCGCACCTTGGATACTTCACGGTCGTTCAGAGACAACCCATCGATGATTTTAAAGCGCGTGAGGATAAAGCTGTCCTGCGGATATCCGAAGACAAAGAAGATCGGCAAACTTTCTGTTTGCACGAACCCCTGAAGCATACCACTGACTTGAGCTACCTCGGACATCGCCGCCAGTTCATCCCCGATCTCCTCGTCCACAGAACTGAAACTGATATCAAAAGAATTCGGTTGGCTGAGGATCAGATCCGCTTTGGAGCCGGTCAGCATGGCGTTATAACCGCCCTCCAACCCATCTGCAAGAGCTCCAAGCGCGATGATCGCTGATACGCCAATGCTAATTCCAAGCACCGCCAGAATCGTGCGCCCCTTACGTCTTAGCAAATTCTTGAGAATCACTACCCTTACACCTGTACGATAAGAATTAACCCTCTTGAATAAGGATTCGAAATCAATGTGCCTAAAGTATACGTCGAGAAAGTTTCGTTGCTCACCTTTTATGGCAATTGTCTGGTAGCTCTCAGGTCGCTGTCCGGTGTATTTCAGATAATTCTGGCAAATGACAGGGGAGAGCTTCTCCAGTGGGTTGTACCTTCGCACTCTCGCTCACTGGGGATGGGCAGAACGATTCCCATGTCTACCGCATGCTTTGTGGGCGACCCTACTGGATAATAGGCGCCATAAAACGCGGGCGACCGTGCTGCAGGTTATTCGTGTGAAGAAATTCAACGTATGGGAACATTCTTGCGGGTTGTACAGACCTTCTCACCTACCTCAACACTCACTAAACCCGCAGGCGTAACACTTTCGACAACCCTCCTCCCGAACTACTGCAGCGGCGCCGCATTCAGGACAAAGGTCACCGAAGCGGAAAGGTTGCCGTTCTGGCGCATCCAAGGCTTCAGGTGCTAACTCCATGACGCCCGCATGCGGATTGTCTGCCAAGAAGGCGGCCAACGCTTGCGCTAATCCGTCCGGGAGTGAGAGCACGCGGCTAGGTCCAAATCCAAGTGGACGCCCTCCACCAATGCCCGCTAACTGGCGCACCACCTCCGCCATCCGATCTCGCGGGGAAACGGGTGAGGCGACACGCAGGATGTAGGAGATCAGCCGGCCGATCGCCTCCGACACAGCCGCAGTCGCCGATCCGGCCTTGGCAGTTGTAATGAAGACCTCAAATGGTTGTCCACTGCCATTCTGATTGATCGTTACAAAGGCTTTTCCCAGTGGTGTTTGGATCTGATAGGTACATCCGTCGAGACGCATTGGACGCGGCTTTTTTCCCTGCATCCACATTTGAAGTTGCGTAGGGGCCGATAAAGATTCAGTTTGCCCCGCCGTCTCCCTGGTCTCAAGCACAAC